>JBBALI010000042.1:0-30113 GCA_040403095.1 Crocinitomicaceae bacterium | reverse complement strand
GATTATATTCGCACTATAAAAGGTGTTGGATATACATTTGTAGACAGTGAAAAATAGCAAGCCAGTAAATATGATTTTCGGTGGAAGCGCAATTATTTTTGCAATTACACTGATCATTGTTTTAGTTTTAGATTATCAGGTAATTAATTTCCCTTTGTGGGTTGAAATTTCACTACCGTTATTATTGGGATTAGCTTCTTTTGGTATTTTCTATTTTTTTGTTGAAAGGTTTATTAACGACAGGCTTAAAGTGCTTTATCGATCGATTAGAAAAGGAAAAATTACCAAAGGGAATATAAATTCATTTAAAATGACTGATGAAGTCTTTGCTGAAGCTGAAAAAGCTACTAAAATATGGGCAGAAGAGCGTCACGTTGAAATTTCAAAACTTCAAGAACAAGAAGAATATCGACGTGAATTTTTAGGAAACTTGGCACATGAATTAAAAACGCCCGTATTTTCGATTCAAGGTTACGTTTTGACTTTATTGGATGGTGGTTTAGAAGATCCAAATGTCAATCGGATGTTCTTGGAGCGTGCTTCTTTGTCAGTAGATCGAATGGTAAATTTATTGGAAGATTTAGATGAAATCACCAAAATGGAAGCCAACCGATTCAAATTAGATTTGCAAAATTTTAACATTCGCGACTTGGTTAAAGAAGTGTTAGAATCTTTGGAGTTAAAAGCGAATGAAAAGAATATCAATTTAACTTTTCCTAAGGATACAAACTTTGTCGTTCATGCTGATAGGGCCAAAATCAGCCAAGTATTGATAAATTTAATCAATAATTCAATCAACTACGGAAATGAAGGTGGAAGAACAAATGTTCGTTTTTATGAAATGAATGATTTGATTTTGATTGAAATTTCCGACAATGGTCCAGGTATTGAAGAACATCATTTGCCAAGATTATTTGAAAGATTTTACCGCGTTGAAAAAAGTAGAACGCGAAATGAAGGTGGCTCAGGGCTTGGTTTGGCAATTGTGAAATACATCATCGAGTCTCACAAACAAAACATCACAGTTCGAAGTACTGTTGGATTAGGAAGTACCTTTGCTTTCAGTTTAGATACAGCCAAAACTCCAAAAGAACAGTTGGTAACCAGTAGGGGAGTGAAAATTAGATAGAATCCCAATTATAAATCAGGATTTCATCCAAGCTTTTCTTTTCAAATCAATGCATATAGGCATCGCCGATTTTTCTATGTTGAAAAGCTTCTTTAATTTCATCAATAATCAATGGATCGTCAATCGTTGAGGGAATTTGGAAGTTTGCACCGTCGGCAATGTTTCTTATCGTTTTTCTTAAGATTTTTCCAGATCTTGTTTTAGGTAACCTTTTAACCAAAACAACGTGTTTGAAAACCGCAACTGCACCTATTTGATGTCTAATCAACGCAATCAAATCTTTTTCTAAATTATCTTCTTCAAGCTCAAATCGGTCTTTCAACACAACCAGTCCAACTGGAATCTGTCCTCTTAATTCATCGTGAATTCCCACAACCGCACATTCAGCAATCGCAGGATGACTCGCTACAATTTCTTCCATCTCACCAGTACTCAATCTGTGTCCACTCACATTGATGATATCATCCACACGACCCATTATATAGAAGTAACCATCTTGGTCGAAATAGCCACTGTCACCAGCGATGTAATAACCATTAAAAAGAGATAAATAACTATCAATATATCCTTGGTCATTTTTCCAAAGAGTTGATAAACAACCGGGAGGTAAGGGTAATTTTAGTGCTACTAAACCTTCATGATTGGCAGGAAGTTGTTTTCCATCTTCGGATAAAATTTGAACATCAAAACCTAAAATTGGCAATCCCGCTGAACCAGATTTAGAAGTCAATTCAATTTCTCCAGACATAGTTCCCAACATCGGCCAGCCACTTTCTGTCTGCCACCAATGGTCAACGACAGGTTTTTCGATCAAATCTGAAATCCATTCAAAAGTAGAAGTGTCGCATCTTTCGCCAGCTAAAAACAATTTTTTCAAGCTTGAAATATCGAAATTGGTAATCATTTCGCCCAAATTATCTTCTTTTTTGATTGCTCGAATTGCTGTTGGTGCGGTGAACATCACATTCACTTTGTGTTCTTCAATGATTCTCCAAAACACACTTGCGTCAGGCGTTTTTACAGGTTTTCCTTCGAACAAAATCGTTGTGCTTCCATTGATAAGTGGACCATAGACGATGTACGAATGTCCAACTACCCAACCGACGTCGCTCGCCGCCCAAAAAACTTCACCTGCTTTCAATCCGTAAACATTTTCCATCGAAAAGCGCAAAGCTGTAGCATGACCTCCATTGTCGCGCACTATGCCTTTTGGTTTACCGGTTGTTCCAGAAGTGTATAAAACGTAAAGTGGATCGGTTGATTTCATTGGTTCGCAACCTGTTTCTGAGGATTTATCTAACAAAGCTTGAAAATCAAGTGTTTCGTCATCGTAGATCTCATGATGATCATTGAATCTATCAAAAAGAATGGTGAATTTTGGTTTGAAAGTAGCTTCTTCAATTGCTTCATCAACCAATGGTTTGTATGCAATTTTTTTGTCCACTTCAATTCCGTAGGATGCAGTGATAATAGCTCGGGGAAGTGCATCGTCGATTCTGATGGCCAATTCATGTGGTGCAAAACCGCCAAAAACGACGGAATGGATCGCACCAATTCTTGCACAAGCCAGCATCGTAATTGCGGCTTCTGGAATCATCGGCATGTATATAATTACTGTATCTCCTTTGGAAATTCCTTTGGAAATCAAACCACCAGCAAATTTGGCAACTTGTCGTTTTAATTCGTTGTAAGTGTATTTTTTGATTGTATTGGTTACAGGAGAATCATAAATCAAAGCCAATTGTTCGCCACGACCTTGTTCGATATGGAAATCTAAAGCCAAATAGCAAGTATTTAATTCGCCATCTGCGAACCAATCATAAGTAAAATCACCTGTTTTGGTTAATATTTTAGTTGGTTTTTTGAACCAAGAAAGTAAATCACTTTGTTTTTTCCAAAAAGATTCTTTTTGCTGAATGCTTTGGGCATGTTGAATGCGATATGCAGACTTTGATTTGGCTTCTTTGATTTCTGATTCCATAACTCAACTAGTTAAATTGCGTAACATTTACAATTCGGTTCACTGATTTCCGATGTGTAAAATTGGGGAATAATTTTCACAGAAAATACGCAAAACGGGAAAAAGAATTTAGGAATTTGCTAAAATGATATAGTTCAAAAATCAGTTTGTATATGTGAATCATTTGAACAAAAAAAGTCTGAGTTGATTGATGGTGTTTTATTTGATCCAACCTTTGTTCATAGCCATTGTGACAGCTTCTATTTTTGAATGAACATACAACTTATCATAGATATTTGTCATGTGTTTTCTAACTGTATGAGGGCTTATAAATAGTTTTTCTGCCACAGCGATATAGTTTTTACCATTTGCCAATTCTCGAAGAATATCCATTTCTCGTGAACTTAAGGGCAAATCTTCGTCTTTTTGTGGCGCTTGGTTTTGTATAAATTGAAATGCTTTTCTTGCAATTTGAGGAGACATTGGAGCGCCGCCATATAGTATAATATCATCAATTGCACGGTGAATATTGCTTGCTGATTCATCTTTCAACAGATATCCACTTGCACCAGATTGAATGGCTTTGAAAACTTTTTCATCGTCATCAAAAATGGTAATCATCACAAATTGAATGCTTGGAAATATTGCTTTTGCAATTTGAACAGCGTCTATACCATTCATTTCTGGCATGTCGATGTCCATGAACACGATGTTTGGTAAGTTGGCAGCGTCGTTTAGTTTATTTAAAAAATCAGCGCCATTACATGCCGTAAACAAGATTTTCACTTCAGGTTTTGGCGCTAATTTCTCTTCTAATATTTGAATATTGTAAGCCTTGTCGTCGACCAAGACGAGTTTAATTTCTTCCATAATCACAAATTTCGACTAAAAAAGTGTAGCCCGCAATTACGCATTTGGATTATTTTGAAATAAAATTATTAGTCTTCGTCATTATCAACAATGCTGCTTGTGCTTCCTTTTTCATTTCTGATTTCTGTATGTCTTATTTCGCCACCAGAAGTTCCAGTTTTTTGAGCGAAGAAAACGACAACAAAACTGCTAGCCAAAACGATGATGGCAATTAAGTTTGAAAACGATTTCTTGGTGTAATTTGCCCAAAGTGCAACAATTGAAATGAATCCTAATGCATACGAAAGCAAGGCAAAAGTTTCTGCTAATTCTTCGTGTTCATGGATGAAATGATGGTCGATTTTGGTACCGATCTCCTCAATTATTTCTTCCGCACCTTCACCTGTAATAAACGCAGGAATGGTAAAAATTGCACCTAAAATGAAAACCAAAAAGGCTGTTCTTTTGACAATTTCTGAGCGGGTAATAAAGCCACCAATTAATATTACAATTCCAATAATTGGAATGATGATAGGCAAATGATTAAAAATCATGTGTAAATGAGCGTCATTCATGTTTTTAAGTTTTAAATTAATTATATGCAATTTACTTATTTTTCAAAAACCTGCAGCGATTTATTTTCATTGATAACTATGAACATGATAAATTGATCGCCACAGGATTTCTGATTTCCAAAAACCGCAGTTCTTGAAATTTCTTTTATTCTTTGTTTTTTAATTGCATCAACAGCGAGTAAGCTCCTGTCATGACAATTTTTTGATTTTCTAAGGGTGTAATGACATGTGTGAAACCATTTTCTGTTTCTCCAACTTCTACTTCTCTCATTTCAAAAAGGTTCTTTTCTTTTCCAATGAAAACATAATTTTTCTCGCCGAAAGTAACAATGGCATTTTCAGGCAAAGCTTGTGTAAAATTATTTTGCACATCAATTTCTGCATTCATGTACATTCCAGGCAATAATTTTTCATCGTAGCGATCAAAATGGCAATGAACTTCTCCACTTCGTTCTGCACTTAGATTTCGGCTTATCAATAAGATTTGACAAGGATATTTTTGATCCGTTTGATTGTTAGTATAAGCTGTTAACTTTTGACCAATTGAAAGCTTTTCCAGGTCTTTTTCGTACACATTGAGATTCAAATGGATGTCGCGTGGGTCGATCAATTCAAACAACACATCCGCTGGATTTAAGTATTTGCCAATATTTACATTTACTTTACTTACAAATCCCGTTATTGGTGAGGTGATTCTGATATTCCGTGAAATATTATTTTCGCGCAAATTTTGTGGATTTATTCCAATCAATCGCAACTTTTCAGCCAAGGCATTGACAGCGATTTTCTTACTTCTAAAATCAGCTTGACTTTGTTGAAAAACTTTGTCGCTTGTCGCTTTGTTTTGATTCAATTCTTTTTGACGATTGTATTCATTTTCTGCCAGTGAAAGTTGTTCCTTTGTAGTCAAATAGTCTTCTTGAATTTGAATAAACTGTTGATCTTCAATGATTGCAATTAATTGACCTTTGCTTACTTTCATGCCAGGTAACATTTCCGTATTTTTCAAATATCCACCCAAAGGAACACTTACTGAAATCAAATTTTGTGGTGGGACATCAATTTTACCGTTCAACTTTAAAACTTCTGAAATTGATTTCATAGAAGTTTGTCCAAATGTAATTCCTGCTGATTTTACCTGTGCATCAGATAGTTCAACCAAATTTGTGTGTATAGTGGTTTCCGTATTTTCCACTTTTTCTGTTTTACTTCCGCAGGCAAAAACCAATAATGGAAGTAACAGAGCGATGATCATTTTTTTCATGTTTGTTTCTTATTTCGTTAATAAGTAATTGAGTTCGATGCTTCTGATATTCAAGGATTGAACAGCATTCAAATATTGACTTTGAATTTCTACCACTTGGTTAGTCAACATCGACCATTCTAAATAATTGATTTCACCTTTGACAAATTGTTCACTGGCGAGTTTGGAAATTTTCTCTGCATTTGGCAATAAAATTTGTTCAAAATTTTGAACATTTTCAGATGCATTCAAATATTGAATTTGATTGGTTCTCCATTCATTTTCAAATTGATTGAGTCCTGCTTTCAAATTGTTTTGTGTCAACAATTCATTCATTTTTGCCGCTTGCACTTTTGATTTTTGTGCCCCGTAAAATATTGGAATTCCAACACCAATTTGCACCGATTGAAATCGTTTTGAACGGTCGTAGGTTAAATTATTTGCGCCGGTTCCAACCATACTCATATTGTTGTAGCCAACTGAGAGGTCGGGCAAAAACAAGGATTTTTCGAGTTTTGTCACTCTCAATGCGGTGCTATTTTGCTGTTCCAACAATTTCATTCTCGGATGCGCACCATTTTGAAGATTTTCTCCACCGTATAAATTGGATTTCAACTGATTTTCTTCTGGTCGTAAGCTAGTGTTTGCATTCAACAACCAGTCAAATTTCAATTGTAAAATCGCCTTTTCTTGCAGTAATGATTTCAATTGCATTGCGATTTGAGATCGTTGGGTTTCCGCGCTTGTTTTTTCTAATAAATTGCTCTCACCGGTTTTAAATCTCAAGTCTGACACTCGCAAAAATTCTGCGTAAATACTGTCATTTTTGGTAAGCAATTTTTCTTTTGAATAAATTACCTGCAAATCATAATATGTCAAAGCGACTTGTTTGACCAATTCAGCAGTTTGAATCGCTTGTCCCCATTGACTTTCTTTCCATGTTTCACTTAAGATTGCTTTTTGATTATTATAAACTGAAGGAAAACGAATGCTTTGTCCAATATTGATTCTTGAATCTTGGAAAACACTGTTGATTTGTCCGTATTCTGCCGTAAAATTCGTGGGTTGAATATTCACACCAGATTTTAGCAATGCTTCTTGATAGGCAACTTTCAATTTTTCACTTTTCAGATTCAAATTGTTTTTCACAGCTGTATCGATTGCTGCATTTAAGCTGATATTTTGCGCTTGGGAAAAATTTATTGCGCCGATGAAAATCAAACTTGCAACGATTTTCTCCATGTGTTTTGGTTTTTTAAATCCTTTTTCCGAAAGAATATAAAGTATTGGCAAGACAAACAATGTCAAGAAAGTAGCAATCATTAATCCACCGATTACAACCGTCGCGAGAGGACGTTGAACTTCAGCGCCAGAACCGTTGCTTAATGCCATTGGTAAGAATCCAAGTGATGCCACAAATGCTGTCATCAAAACAGGTCGTAAACGATTTTGCGTTCCGTTGAGCACAATTTGAATGACAGAAGTTTCGCCGGCTTCTTTGATGCGATTGAATTCTGCAATGAGCACAATTCCATTCAACACTGCGATTCCAAAAAGGGCGATGAAACCAACTCCTGCACTGATGCTGAATGGCATGCCACGCGCAGCCAATAGCAATATTCCACCAATGGCAGAAAGCGGAATCGCTGAATAGATTAACAATCCTTGTTTAATCGATTTGAATGCAAAATACAACAGTAAGAAAATCAAAAATAAAGAAACGGGAACTGCAATCGTCAATCGTTCTTTCGCTGCATTCAAGTTTTCGAAAGCGCCACCAAATTGAACTGAATACCCATCAGGTAATTCCAACTTTTCATTCGTTTTTTGTTGCAATTCAGTTACGATACTTTCCACATCTCGGTCTTTCACGTTGAAACCTACAATCACACGCCGTTTGGCATCCTCACGCTGAATTTGATTTGGTCCGTCTTTCAATTCGACTTTTGCCAATTGATAGAGTGGGACTTGTGATCCGCTTGGTGTTGGAATTAGCAGATTTTGAACATCTTCCAAACTTTCTCGCTTTTTGCTGTCTAATCTTACAACTAAGTCAAAACGTTTTTCATCTTCGAAAATCAGTCCACTGCTTTGACCTGCGAACGCAGTGTTAATTACCCGATTGACATCCGAAATGTTAATATTGTATTGCGCCATCGCATCTCGGTTGTAATCGATTATAATTTGTGGCAAGCCCATCAAAGCTTCTAAATAAATTTCGTCCGTTCCTTTCACGGTTTTAACCAATTCGCTTAGCTTTTTCGCATAACGGGCCAAAGTGTCTAGGTTTTCTCCGTAGATTTTACAAACTACATCTTGTCGCGCTCCTGTCATCAATTCATTGAATCGCATTTGCACAGGATATTGAAAACTTGTTGTTACACCAGGAACTTCTTGTGCAGCTAAGGTCATTTTTTCAGCCAATTCATCGAAAGAACTTGCGGAAGTCCATTCATGTTTGTCTTTCAGCGAAACAATCATGTCTCCGCAATCCATTGGCATCGGGTCAGTTGGTACTTCACCACTTCCGATTTTGGTGACCACTTTGTTCACTTCAGGAAAGCGATTTTTCAAAATTTTCGCAACTTTATTGATGTTTTCAATGGAAGTATTCAAATTACTTCCGGGTAAAACCCTCGCTTCAATCGCAAAATCTCCTTCTTCAATCGATGGAATAAACTCTCCACCCAAGGTGCTCATGATATAGATTGAAGATGCAAAAAGTATTAAAACTATTGCGATGACCGTTTTTGGAAATTGAATGATTTTTGCTAATCTTGAGCGGTAACTGTTGCCCAAACGATTCATCATTCTGTCAGATATATTGTCTTTGTGTCCTTTTTTCTTGCTCAAAACCAAGGTGCTCATCATTGGAATGTATGTTAATGAAAGGATAAACGCGCCAAGTAAAGCAAATCCAACTGTTTGCGCCATTGGTTTAAACATTTTTCCTTCAATTCCTTGCAAAGTGAAAATGGGCAAGTAGACAATCAAAATGATAATTTGACCAAAAACGGCACTATTCATCATTTTTCCGGCCGCGTTCTTTACTTGACTGTCCATTTCCAGTTGACTGAAATCATTGTTAGACAATTGATTTTTTTTGTGCAATTGATGCATCACTGCTTCGACAATAATTACGGCGCCATCAACAATCAAACCAAAATCCAATGCACCCAAACTCATCAAGTTTCCGCTGACGTGGAAAATATTCATTAAAATGATTGCAAATAGCATTGCCAAAGGAATGACAGACGCAACCAATAATCCAGCACGGAAATTCCCAAGAAAAAGCACTAAAACAAAAATCACAATTAACGCACCTTCTAGCAAGTTTGATTCAACTGTTCCAATCGCATTATTGACCATTTTTGTGCGATCCAAAAACGGATCAATCACAACGCCTTCTGGCAAAATTTTCTGAATTTCTTCAACACGTGTTCTGATGCTTTGAATCACTTCGTTGCTGTTTGCACCTTTTAACATCATGACCACAGCACCTGAAACTTCTTTGTCTCCGTTGAAAGTCATTGCGCCATAACGCGTTGCGAAACCAAATTTTACTTCTGCGACATTTCTAATAAAAAGCGGTGTTCCATTTTCCAAACTTTTTACAGCAATGTTTTGAATGTCCGCAATGTTTTTGACCAATCCCTCGCTTCGGATATACAAAACACTTGCCCCCTTTTCAATGTAAGCGCCACCAGTATTTTGGTTGTTTTTTTCCAAGGCGCTGAAAACATCATCAACGGTAATTCCAAGAGCCTGCAGTTTATTGGGGTCGATGGCAATTTCGTATTGTTTGAGTTTTCCACCAAAACTGCTGACTTCTGCAACACCTTTTACGCCTAATAATTGCCGTCTTACAATCCAATCTTGAATCGTTCTTGAATCGGTAACGCTGTATTTATCTTCGTAACCTTTCTCTGTTCGGATTGCATATTGATAAATTTCTCCCAAACCTGTTGATACTGGTCCTAATTTAGGCGTTCCAATGCCTTTTGGGATATCTTGTTGCACTTGTTGAAGTCTTTCATTCACTTGCTGACGGGCGAAATAAATGTCGGTTTCGTCGTCAAAAACGATGGTGACAACGGATAATCCGAATCTAGAAAAACTTCTAATTTCTTTCAATCCGGGAATGTTGTTACTCGCTTGTTCGATGGGAAAAGTGACAAGACGTTCAATGTCAACCGCGCCAAAAGAAGGTGCAACGGTGATTACTTGAACTTGGTTATTGGTGATGTCAGGAACTGCATCAATTGGCAGTTTGGTGACTTCGAAAATTCCATACAAAAACAAAGCTATCGTAAAAATCCCAACGATTAATTTGTTTTTAATAGAAAACTCAATGATTTTATTAAGCATAAATTCTATTAATTATTGGTGAATAAAAACACCTTGCAATCGCTCAAAACATTTATATGAAATGACTTACAAGTGTTGACACTGAATAATTAACAGGATTTGGGCGGTTGCCAGATAGATTCTAGTTGAAGTGTTGGAATGAATTGATTCTTGTGTATGGCTACACTTTTGTTGTTATCAGAAAACACAGGAATATCAATTTCAGAAAAAGCAGGTAAAACCGCAAAAATCTGCGTAGAAAATGAATTTCCATGAGATTTGAAAGGCAATCTTTTATCTTTTAGATCATCACTGTCAGGCGCGTGATTTCCTTGGTAGTGGATTTTTAAAAATTGAAGAAAAGTGATGTTTTTGTTTTCCGTTTTGTGCTCAGAAAAGTGCTCAAAAAGAACTGGAAGTTTGAAAAATTGATTCAACTCCGTGGTGGAAAGCACGTAAAGACTAATAAATAATATGGCAATTGTCTTTTTCACTGAATCAAAGTTACATCAAAAAATGATTCAAAATTTCAGTAATTAACTTATTTGTTAAAATTTAACTTTTGGATTGAAAGGATGATGTTTTTTTTGCCAAGGATGCACGGATTATTTTTTGAAAAATCTTTTATCAAAATCCTTTTCTAAATCCGTGAATCCGTGGCTTTCACCAAAAATCACTCTGGCATTATCTCCATTTTATCTGCGAAATGAAAGCAATAATCTCTCAAATCCTCGCAAATTTTGGTTTCTCCGGTTGCTTTTTCAAATGTATCAGCCATGGTCAAAAGCGTTTGGTGGAAAAATTGTTTCATTTCTTCGATAGACATTTCGTCTGTCCATAAATCAATTTTCAATGTGTTTTTCGCTTTTGGATCCCAAACTGAAAGCAACAAAGCACGTGCCTCAGCATTTTCAATATTTCCGTCGGTGGCATTCCACATCATGCGCATTGGCACGTGGTTTTCGTTTACTCCAACGTTGATTTTAATTTCTGAGGTTTTAACTATTTTTTTTTCTTCTTCCATGATGATTTGATTTTTTTTGACAGATAATCAGTGTTTTATCTTTGTTTTTGTTTGTTGAATCTGTCAATTGATATTTATTATTCTGCGATTTCGTAGGCTTGTAAAATTTCTGTATAAGGTAAATCAACTAAGTCTTTCAAAGTCATGTCTGGATTTTCAGTCATGTATGAATGAATCATTTTCCAACCAATAAATTGACCCATACGATCAGGACTTTCTTGTGGTAAACCTATTGTGAAAGGTCCTTCGTTCAGGAAATTAGAATGGTCGCGTTCTTTTTCGGAAAACAACATTTTCTCTTTCACCAAAAATTGCCAAAAAGCATATTCGTTTTTTTGCGCATATTCGAAGTCTGCTTTGGAGTAACGCATTACAATGGATTCGTCTTCGTTAGGTAAAGCAGCTTCTGTGAGATACAATATTTTCCCCCAGCGAATCATTTGTTCAGCTGTATTTCCTTTAACCTCCGAAACATAATGCGTCATGATCCAGGCGGTCAAAACGTCTCGTTCCATGAATTTCGCTTCCATTCCATCTTTGATCCACTGAAAAATAGGGTCAGGAACTTTCTTTATCACTGGTGATTTTGGTCCCAGATATCTTTCCAAACCAATACCAATTTCATTTTCTGTGGCAAAAGCATTGCTGGCGAAAAGTGAATTCATGAAAACAATATTTTGAGGTATTTTTCCATCTGGAAAATGGTATTTCAGCGCCTTGAATCCATTGGTGATTTTCGTTTTTTGTGGCGATAAATTGTTGAATTTAGCTTCAATTTCTTTTTCAATTTGACTGATAAATTGGTCGAAAGTAAAGAGCTTGATGCGCGCTGCAGTTCCAGAGTCACTAAATGGTCCAACGCCGATGCATTGCCCCAACTCGTATGCCAATATTTCGTTCTCATTCACAGAAGTAGATTCAATCGATTTTTTCAATTCGGTTGATGGAACATGATAGAAAATGGAATCTAAATTCACAAAATTCAGTTCCACTTCAATGTTGCTTGAGTCCACCTCCAAAGGGTCACTTGTACACGCACTGAGCAACAAGATTCCGAAACCAATAGATAAAATGCTTTTACGGGTCATTAAAATTCTTTAAATTTGTAGTCAAAAGTAATCATATTCGCGCAAATTGCGAACTGAGGAACAAATTTTTGATAACCTTTGAAATTCTTATAAGATGAAAAAAATTCTATTTACAGTGATTGGTTTGAGTATCGCTTTATCGTCAAAAGCGCAAGATGCAGCTACAAAGAAAATACAAGCTGGTTTGATTATCGGAACCGGAATGAATTTTCAAAAAATGGGAACCAAGAATCTTAGTACCAATGGAATTGGTGGAGATTTTAATATTGGAGCAAATTTAAACTTCAACATCAATGAAAACATTTCTTTCAATACAGGGTTAGAATTTGATATTTCTACTACGAAATATGCAGCAAGCTCTGCAAATCCTGTTTTCTACAAATTTAACGATACTGAAATTATTAGAAAAGGCGAATGGGGAACAAATAATTCTGTTTTTCAATTGACTGAAAGAACACAAAGCGCGAAATACATTTCCATTCCTACGATGTTTTTGTTTAGAACCAATTTTATTGGTTATTTCAGATATTTCGGAAAATTTGGTTTGAGACACAGTATTTTGGCAGATTCAAAATCAAATGATGTAGGTTTTACTTTTGCCAATGGAACCGCGGTGGAAAGCAAAAATGAAAACATGAAACGCAAAAACGAAATGTTGTTTTACAAAGGTTCAATTGGGTTGTGCGGAGGAGCAGAGTGGAATTTCACAGGTTCAACTTGTTTAATGGCTGAATTGGGTTATTACTATGGATTTACGCCTTTGTATTATTCACCGAAAGAAGATAAAATGAGTTTGTATACCAGTTCCTTGATTGACGGAAATAAATTTTTCTCCAATGCTGCGACACAATCTCAATTGATGTTGAAAGTTTCTGTTTTATTTTAAGCAACAGATTTTGGATTTTAAAGGAATAAACGAACACATTGTAAATTGGCTTTCAAAGTATGCTGAAAATGCAAAAATGAATGGTTTTATCATTGGAATTTCTGGCGGAGTTGATTCTGCTGTTACTTCCATGCTTTGTGCGCAAACGGGTAAGAAAGTACTCGCATTGAGTATGCCGATTCGCCAAACTGTCGCAGAATTTCAACGTGCGACAGAACACATCGAAAACCTAAAATCTCGTTTTTCCAATGTTGAATCGATCGATTTGAATTTGACAGAAACCTTTGGTGCTTTTGAAGCAATTCTACCGCAAGAAACAGCACAAAATTTTCTTTCAATGGCCAATAGTCGCTCTCGTTTGCGCATGATGACTTTGTATGCTTTGGGACAAAGCAACGGTTTATTGGTTGCAGGAACAGGAAATAAAATTGAAGATTTTGGAGTTGGATTTTTCACCAAATATGGCGACGGCGGAGTAGATATCAGTCCAATTGCCGATTTGACGAAGACAGAAGTTTTTGGTTTGGCGAAATATTTGGAAGTTGTAAATTCGATTCAAGTTGCCAAACCTACAGATGGTTTGTGGGAAGATGGCCGAAGCGATGAAGATCAAATTGGTGCTACCTATCCAGAATTGGAGTGGGCGATGGATTTCAGTGGCGATGAAAACGCATTAACTGAGAGAGAAAAAGAAGTGTTGGTGATTTACCGCAGATTCAATACCGTAAATAAACACAAAATGGAAGCGATTCCAGTGTGTGAAATCCCAGCAAATTTAAAAAAGTAAAATCGATTCTATTCAGCTTCTGGCGCCAATCTCAAAACGATTCCGTCGATTTCTTCTGAGATGTGAATTTGGCAACCTAATCGAGAATTTGGTTTCACATAAAACGCTTGGTCAAGCATATCTAATTCTGCATCTCCTTGAGGATCAAGCTTGGTATCAGATTCTAGGTAACACTGACAAGTAGCACACATCGCCATTCCTCCACACTCACCTTTCACCGGCAAATCGTAAGATTTACACAATTCCATGATGTTCATGCTCATGTCAGTTGGAGCTGTTAATTCGTGTGAAACGCCTTCTCTGTCAATGATTTTTACGATAATATCTGCTGCCATTTTTTTGAATTTGGGTGTAAAGATATTGGTTTCTTTTGGAATTAAAAAGTACAAAAACCCTCAATCGAAGCGAATTTACGACACCCAATCAAATAAATATTTTTCGTCATGCTCGATATTGAATTTGTCCAGTAAATCCAAATATTCTTTTTTAAACGTTTGCATTTCATGGTGTTTCTCCTGATTTAATACATAATTGATTACATTATCCAAAGCCGAAAAAGAATAGGAAAAAGCCCCAAAACCTTCTTGCCATTGAAATTTTCCATCAACGAGATTTTTTTCGTTGATCCATCTAGACGAATTAGCCTTAATGTCTCGCACAAGGTCTGAGATGGAGATATTTGGTTTGATGCTGACAAGAATATGAATATGATCAGCAACACCGCCAATGGCATAAACCTTTTGTTCTTTTGCCGAAATTGTCCCGCAAATGTATTTGTGCAATTCATCTCTCCATGCTTTTTCAATCAGGTTTTGCCGCCCTTTCACGGAGAATACAATTTGAATGTAAATTTGAGAAAATGTATTGGCCATTTTTTTTTGGTTTTAAGTTGTTAATCGGTTAATTTTCGTTTTAATTTTAGGTCGGTAAAATCTACTTTAAAGCGCAAATCACATTGTTGTTTAACTAAAAATAAGCATTATTTTCTAAATCACAAAATTCTTTTTGTCTAAAAAAGTACAATCATGTCGCTCCTCTGGAGCTCAACGGAATTGGGCGTTATTTTTTAATGAGACAATACCCCTCTGGGGCATTTAGTCCAAAACGGTGTCCGTTCATCCATCATCTAGCTCCATCGGAGCGCCACAATAATAGCTCCATCGGAGCGAAATACAACAAGCTCCATCGGAGCGCCATATAAATAGCTCCGTAGGAGCGTTATATCAATCCCACCCAAATCCCCAATAAAAATCATATAATTTCCCATTTCCAAAAATTGCCCCTACCTTTGAAAAAATATTAATTTGATTACATGAAAATCACCTATTCTATTGATGAAAATGATTATTTGACGTTTCAATTATTCACCGCGTCGAATTCGGCGGTTGTAAAAAAGCGTCGGTTTATTTCTCGTTTGGTACCTGCGATTGCTTATTTGTTATTGGCAGTTACGTTTTTTTACCAAGGAAATATCACGATGATTATCGCTTTTGGCGTCTTGGCTGTGGTTTGGTATTTTCTGTATCCTTTTCATGATAAAAATGTGTACAAACGACAATATCAGAAGTTTATCAAAGAGAATATGAACAACAAATTTGGTCGTCCAGCGACTTTGAGTTTTGAAGCTCCTTTGGTCAAAGCGAAAGATGAAGTTTCGGAAACGAAAATCAATTATTCTGAAATTGAATCGATTACTGAGATTCCTGAAATGTTTTTGTTGAAATTGAAAACCAATCAATCGTTTATTTTACCGAAAGACAAAATCGAAAATTGGGAATCTTTAAATTCATTTTTTGAGTCTTTCGAAGCCAACGAAGGAGTTCCTTTTTACGTTCTTTTAAAATGGAAATGGAAGTGATTTTCATAAAAAAATGTTGAAATTGAGACTAAAACTGTCGAACTGTCTAAAAAACTGCAAAACTGACAGTCAAAAATAGAAAGTTTCTTTGGAAAAATTGAAATTTTCCAGTGGCATCATTCTTGACTTTCAAAAGTTGATAAATATTTAAGATTTTATTCTTTAAAAGGAATTCAATCCTATAAATAGAATGTATATTTACGTCTCAATGACAATTTAAAAAATGAACAATATGTTTGGAAACGACGAATTTAAAAAATACGCGACAAAACATCAGGGAATCAGCAGTATGTCTCTGAACAGTTATATTGAATCTTCTTTGACTCCATATATTATCGAGGAAAGACATATGAATATGACACAAATGGATGTTTTTTCTCGTTTGATGATGGATAGAATTATCTTTCTTGGAACAGGAATCAACGACCAAGTTGCAAATATTATCAATGCGCAATTGTTGTTTTTGGAATCAGTAGATCCTAAAAAAGACATTCAAATTTACATGAATTCACCAGGTGGATCTGTATATGCTGGATTGGGTATTTACGATACAATGCAATATATCAAACCAGATGTTGCAACAATTTGCACAGGAATGGCAGCTTCAATGGGTGCAGTTTTATTGTGTGCAGGTGCTGAAGGAAAACGTTCAGCGTTGAAACATTCACGTGTGATGATTCACCAACCGTTGGGTGGCGCGCAAGGACAAGCTTCTGATATCGAAATTACTGCTCGTGAAATCGGTAAATTGAAAAAGGAATTGTATGACATTATTGCACTTCATACAAAACAAGATTACGAAAAAGTACATGCTGATTCAGACCGTGATTATTGGATGACATCGGAAGAAGCAAAAGCGTACGGAATGGTAGATGAAGTTTTGGTGAGAAATCCAAAATAAATCACTTATAATTAATTATTTAAAGGTCATTCGTCAGTTGGCGAATGGCTTTTTTTGTCAAACTAGAATATGTCAAAAAAAGAAACATCTTGTTCGTTTTGCGGAAGACCGCGCTCGCAAGTGGGAATGTTAATCGCTGGATTATCAGGCCATATTTGTGAAAGTTGTATTACGCAAGGGTATTCAATTGTTGAAGAGGAATTTAAAGCAAACAAAACGGAAGCATTCAAAGAGGCACCGTTGAACATTTTGAAACCAATTGAAATCAAATCTAAATTGGACGAATATGTAATCGGACAAGAAGATGCAAAAAAAGTATTGTCTGTTGCAGTTTACAATCATTACAAAAGATTGAATCAACCAGTTACAAAAGATGATGTGGAAATCGAAAAAGCAAATGTGATTTTGGTTGGACGCACAGGAACAGGAAAAACATTGTTGGCTAAAACCATTGCTCGTTTGTTGAATGTTCCATTTTGTATCGCTGATGCAACTGTTTTGACTGAAGCTGGGTATGTTGGTGAAGACGTGGAAAGCATTCTTTCTCGTTTGCTCCAAGCTGCGGATTACAATGTCGAAGCTGCACAAAGAGGAATTGTTTTCATCGATGAAATTGATAAAATTGCACGAAAAAGTGACAATCCTTCGATTACACGTGACGTTTCAGGAGAAGGAGTTCAACAGGCTTTATTGAAATTATTGGAAGGCTCGGTTGTCAATGTTCCGCCACAAGGAGGAAGAAAGCATCCGGAGCAAAAGATGATTCAAATCGATACGAAAAACATCTTGTTTGTTTGCGGTGGTGCGTTTGATGGCATTGAAAAAATAATTGCAAGACGCGTAAATACGCAGACCATTGGTTTCAGTAGCAATGATGATGTGCGCATTGATGGAGATAATTTCTTGAAATACATCAACCCAACTGACATCAAATCATACGGATTGATTCCTGAGTTGATTGGTCGTTTTCCTTCGTTGACATACTTGGAGCCTTTGGATGGAAAAAGTTTGAAACGAATTTTGACAGAACCTAAGAATGCATTGATCAAACAATATGTTCGTTTGTTTGAAATCGATGGAATTAAATTGGCATTTGAAGGCGATGTGTTGGATTTTATCGTGGAAAAAGCAATTGAGTTTAAATTAGGCGCAAGAGGTTTGCGTTCGATTTGCGAAGGCATTTTAAACGATGCGATGTTCGATTTACCATCTAAGAAAATCAAAGAATTCAGGGTTTCTGCCGATTATGCCAAAGAACAATTTTCGAAATCTAAAGTTGCGCGTTTGAAAGTAGCTTAAGGTTAGAATTAACAAATATTGAAAGTCCATCGTTTTTGAAATGATGGACTTTTTTTATGAAGAAAGTTCAACAAAAAAAGCGACAGTTTATGATACTATCGCTTGATTTAAAATATGAATTTGTACAACTACACTTTCGTTCCTGCGGTAACAATCGTAAAATTATCCCAATTCAAATATTTATTTGCCAAGGCTAAAATTCGCTCTTGAGAAATGCTTTGAATGTTTTGAATTGCTTCGTTGTAATATTCAAAATCTTTGCCATGTAAATGTGCTGCCATGTATAAATCAATCATTGAATTTGGTCCATCTGCACTTTTCAAAATTTGTCCCAATAAATAGTTTTTGACTAAATCCAATTCTTCTTGCGGAACCAATTCTGACTTCAACAATTCCATTTCATTTTTGATTTCTGTCAAAGTCGCTTCTGCTACATCTTTTCCAACTTCAGTTGCAATAATGAAATAGCCAGCGTTGTTTGATTCTGCAACACCGCATCCGATGCCGTACGTATATCCTTTGTCTTCGCGGATATTTGACATCAATCGACTACCGAAATAATCTCCGAAAATGGTTTGTAGAATTTGAAAATCCAAAAAATCTTCATGCGTTTTGTTGAACAAAGGAATTCCCATGCGAATCGCAGTTTGAACCGCATCTTTTTTCTCGATGTGTAAACGTCCTGGAATGTTGATGAAATCTTTTTCAAATTCACAAGTTCCTGGTTTAGACCAAGCGCCAACAGAATCGATTAAGCGATCGATGTAAGCTGGTTCAACATCACCCACAACAATTACTTTGCGCAAACCTTGCAAGTAAAATTCTTTGTGAAATCTTTTCAAATCAAGTACAGAAACCTCTTCCAAATCCATCAATTCTAGCTGACGATTGTAGTTTTCTGAATTGCTGAACAATTGTTTTTGAAAAGCTCGTCGCACCAAGACACTCACTTTTTCAGAAGAAACGAGAAATTGTTGCTTTTTTTCGCGCAACATATCGCTGATTTCGTGTTCGTGAAACGCAACTTCCTGAATTGCATTCACCAAAATAGCGACTGCTTTTTCCACGTTTTCTTTCAAACAATATAGACTTACGATTGCTAATTCTTGTGCAATTTCTTGGTCTAAATAAGCGCCCAGTCCATCAAGTTCCTGATTGATTTGCGTACTAGTTTTGTCTGCAGTTCCTGAAAGTAAAAGGCTATTGACGAAACCCGCAATTTTGCGATTTCCGCGGATTGTTCCTGCGTCAAAATGAAATTCAATGCGCATCGTTTCGTCTGGAACAGGTTGCATCCAATACAATTTCATGGTAGGAGTGATGTCAAAAATATGTGGTTCTACAAAATTGATTTTTTGTAAAGGATGAACCGCGGGTGCTGTATTTCTTAAACTCATGATTGAATGGCTTTTACTTTTAATAAAGAACAATTTGTTTTTTGTAGAATGTCTTGCGCGTTTGCTAAAATGTGTTCTGGTTGAATTTGTTCGTATAAAATGGCTTCTTGATTTATGCCGTCTGCATCGCCTAATAATTCAAAGTAAGCCAAATTCATCGCGCGATTCAATAAACCTTGTTCTTGAAAAGCTTTTGCCGTTTTGATTTTATTCTTCAGTCGATCTAGTTCGATGGTGCTGATTTTTTTAGTTTGAATTTCGTTCAACACTTTCCAAATGGCTGAATCGACTTCGTCAAAAGTCACATTGGGGCTTAATTTTCCGCTGATAACGAGCAAACCATTGTCTAAAGAACCAGTAATGTAAGCGCCAATTTCAGTGACTAATTTTTGCTCTTTTTGAATCGATGTGTACAAACGAGAAGATTTGTCTCGTCCCAAAGCGTCAGAAAGCATATCGGTGATGTAATATTCTGCAGATTTTCTCTCCGACATTTTGAAAGCATAATAAAATGCATCAGAAGGCACATTGCGCTCGATAATTTGCTCTCTAAATTCAGTTTGAGGCAATTCTGCAGCCAAAATTCTGGCAGGTTTTATTTTCATTGGAATGTCGCCGTACCATTTTTCTACCAAGCGTTTAACTTCTTCCAATTCAAAATTTCCAGCGATGCATAAAATCGCATTGCTCGGATTGTAAAATTTATGGAAAAAGGCTTTTACATCTTCCATTTTCGCCTCTTCAATGTGACTGATTTCTTTCCCAATCGTTGCCCATTGATATGGATGCGTGTGGTAAGTCAAAGGTCTCAATTTCAGCCAAACGTCTCCATAAGGTTGATTTAAATAGCGTTGTTTGAATTCCTCAATTACCACACTTCTCTGCGTTTCTAAACTTTTTGCTGTGAAACCAAGCGACAACATTCTGTCGGATTCTAACCACAAAGCAGTTTCGATATTTTGCGCTGGCAAAACGTCATAGTAATTGGTGATATCGTTGGAAGTAAATGCGTTGCTTTCTCCGCCCGCATGTTGCAAAGGCGCATCGAAATCAGGAATATTGACTGAACCGCCAAACATCAAATGTTCGAATAAATGCGCGAAGCCTGTCTTTTCAGGATCTTCATCACGTGCGCCTACATCGTATAGTGTGTTAACGACTGCCAAAGGCGTTGTTGTGTCTTTGTGAAATATTACTTTGAGTCCGTTTTGAAGGGAAAATCTTTCGAATTGAATCATTAAAATGTAAATTTATCTGAAGTTTGTAATGCAATGGTTTCTTTGTATTCAGCTATGATTTCAGCAACAATTTCCGCTGCAGGTTTAATTTCATGGATTAATCCAGCAACTTGCCCGATTTCTAACTCGCCTTCGATGAGGTCGCCCTCAAACATGCCTCTTTTTGCTCGACCGCGACCCAAAAGATTTTCGAGTTCTTCAGCGTTGGTTCCTTTTTTGTATGCCTCTTGCACTTGGTCAAAAAATGGATTTCTCAATAAGCGAACTGGTGTTAATTCTTTCAAAGTCAGAATTGTATCGCCTTCTTTCGATGAAATTACTTCATTTTTGAAATTGATGTGACAACTTGCTTCTGGAGTAGCAACGAATCGACTTCCAATTTGAACCGCATCAGCACCTAAAGTCATTGCGGCCAACATTCCTTTTCCAGTCCCAATTCCGCCTGCGGCAATCAAAGGAATCGAAATCGCTTCAGCAACCATCGGAATCAAGCAAAAAGTCGTTGTTTCGTCGCGACCATTGTGACCTCCAGCTTCAAAACCTTCTGCAACCACCGCGTCAACGCCAGCTTCTTGTGCTATCAAGGCGAATTTTACGCTTGAAACAACGTGAACAACCACAATTCCATGTGATTGCAAATGTTTTGTCCAAGTTTTTGGATTACCTGCAGAAGTGAAAACAATTGGAACTTGGTGTTTGATGATTGTTTCAATGTGCTTGTCGATATCGGGATAAAGCATGGGCAAATTGACCGCGAACGGTTTGTTTGTCGCCGCTTTGCATTTGGCAATTTGTTCGTCTAAAATATTCGGATACATTGATCCAGAACCAATGATTCCCAATCCGCCGGCGTTGGAAACAGCAGAAGCCAATTCCCAACCAGAACACCAAATCATTCCCGCTTGAATGATTGGATATTGAATATTGAAAAGTTGTGTTATGCGATTTTTCATGAATGTGTTGTGCTTTTGTTGAACAAAAATCTAATTTGTTCAAATGCTGTTATTCACCTGTTTTCTCGGAAAAAAATAATTGGAAAACAGATTTTTTCTTCTAACTACGAAATTACAAAACAGAAATGAATCTACAATTTGTAATTCAGATTCATTGTGATTTTTTTAGGAAATTTCAATGAAAAAGAATTTAAAAAACCTATTGTCGAAAATTGTGTTGTAGTATCAGATTGATTAATTTTACAGCATGACAAAAACAAAAGCTTGGATTCACGCATGCAGATTGCGAACGCTTCCACTTTCATTATCGGGAATTATTTTGGGCTCTTTTGTTGCCAAATCAAATGGTTTTTGGAACACCACGATTTTCATTTTTGCATTGGTAACAACCGTTTTATTTCAGGTATTGTCCAATTTAGCGAATGATTTGGGCGACAGTCAGAAAGGCGCTGACAATGAAGGGCGCGTTGGTCCTGAAAGAGCTGTTCAATCGGGTGTGATTTCACTGAAAGAAATGCGCAATGCAGTGATTTTATTGAGTGTTTTGTCTTTTATCTCCGCAGGAACATTGATCTATTTCGCTTCGTTGAATAAATCGCTTTCATTTTGGGTTTTCTATGCTGTCTTGGCTGTTTTTTGTGTACTCGCTGCCATCACATACACCGTTGGAAAACGCGCTTATGGCTACCATGGATTAGGTGATTTTTTTGTGTTCATCTTCTTCGGATTGGTGAGCGTTTTAGGCGTTTATCATTTGTATTTGCCCGAATTCAATTTCTCGACTTTTCGATTTGAAAATTTATTGCCAGCGGCCACAATTGGTTTGTTGAGTATGGCGGTTTTGAATCTCAATAACATGCGAGACAGAACGAATGATGCGAAAGTTGGTAAACGTACTTTGGTTGTTCAGTTAGGCGGCGAAAGGGCGAAATTTTACCACGCTTTTTTGATTTTAGGCGGAATTGCTTGCTTCACGATTTTTGTTTTTCAATTTCAATCTGAAAATAAATGGATGATGCTCGCTTTGTTACCTCTGATTTTGTTGATTGTACATTTGAGAAAAGCCATGAGCATTGTGCAAGAACGCAATTTTGATCCTGAACTAAAAAAAGTTGCTTTATCGGCTTTTGCGATTAGCGTTTTCTTTGCGGTGGCGATTGTTTTACACGCTTCATTTTAGTTCGATGATTCGCGCGACATTCGAGAAAAAAACTTTTCACTTCAAGCGACCAAGTGGAACGAGTAGGGGAGTATTGACCGAAAAACATGCGTGGTTTATTTCACTCTCAGATTCCGAAAATCCTTCTGTAATTGGTTTGGGAGAATGCAGTATTATTCCAGGACTTTCGCCCGATTTTGTTGATTTTGATCAATATGAAAAACAGGTAAAAACTTGTTGCGATCAGATTAATTTAAGTACTTCCACTTTTGAATCAATCGAAAGTTTGTGTGCAGAAATCGTCGAATTTCCTTCTATCGTTTTCGGAATTGAAACCGCTTTATTGGATTTAAGAAATGGTGGAAAATCGCTATTTTACGATACATCGTTTACCCGAAGTGAAACTAAAATCCCAATTAACGGATTGATTTGGATGGGCGATGAAGCTTATATGCAAGCGCAAATTGAGGATAAATTGCAAGAAGGATATCGTTGTATCAAAATGAAGATTGGCGCCATAGAATTTGACAAAGAATTTGAAATTTTGGAATCTTTGCGCCAGCGTTTTCCTGCGGATCAATTGACATTGCGCGTCGATGCAAACGGTGCTTTTTCTGTCGCTGAAGTGTTGGAAAGATTGATTCAATTATCGACTTTGGAAATTCATTCAATCGAACAACCAATTCAAGTAAATCAATTGGAAGCGATGTCGCAATTGTGTCAAAATTCTCCTTTGCCGATTGCGTTGGACGAGGAATTGATTGGCATTCACAATTTGGATGCGAAACGAAATTTATTGGAAACTATTCAACCCCAATACATCATTTTGAAACCCAGTTTGCACGGAGGAATTGCAGGAACAAAAACTTGGATTGAAATTGCTGAAAAATTGAATATTCCCTGGTGGATTACATCTGCTTTGGAGTCCAACGTTGGTTTGAATCACATTGCGCAATTTACTTCAACGTATGAAAATTTACTTTTTCAAGGCTTGGGAACGGGTGGTTTGTATGTGGAGAATACACCGACTAAATTGCTCACCAAAGGCGGTTTTTTGGAAATGACTAGATGATTTATTTTTAATTATCAGTCAATTTCAACAAGCATCACACAAATGTCATCCACTTGTTCTTCATTGCCTTTCCAGTCGAAATGCGTTTGTTTGATTTGATTCATTAAACCATGAATAGGCAATTTAGCATGTTTTTGAATCAGTTGAATGAAATTGTTTCGTTTGAATTTTTTGTTTTGTTCGCCACCAAATTGATCCACATATCCATCTGAAAATAGAAACAACGTGTCTTTTGGTACTAATTCAATTTCATGACTTTCAAAAGGCGTTTTGACATCCGTTTTCCCAACAGGACGTTTAGTTGCTGTGTATTGAATGACTTTTTCGTTTCTTAAAATCCACAGTGGATTATTTGCTCCTGCCCAAAATAATTGTTTGGTTTCAAAATCGATGCAAGCCACAGAAATATCCATTCCATCAGCCAAATCTTGATTTTCGTTGTGCAGGTTTTTGGTTAGATAAACCGCTGCTTTTTCGAGTAATAATCCAGGATTTGGGGCGTTAATTTCTTTCAATGCAGATTCTAGTGCATTGAAGCACAAAACACTCATCATCGCACCAGGAACGCCATGTCCAGTGCAATCGCCAACTGCAAAAAATGTCCATTTTTGATTGTTGATTTCCAGATTTTGTACCCAATAAAAATCACCAGCAACAATATCTTTCGGCGCATACCAAAGGGCCGAATTGGGCAACGCATTTAGAAAAGTACTTTTGGATGGCAACAATGAATCTTGTATGCGTTTTGCATAATTGATGCTGCTCAAAATTTCACCATTTTTATATTCTAAAAGCGATTTTTGACTTTCAACTTCTTGTGTTCTTTCAGTCACTTTTTGCTCCAAAACCACATTCGCTTGTTCAGTCAAGTCATTCAAATCTTTCAGACTTTTCAGAGCTGTTTCACGCGTTGTTTTGTATTTTAACACAATACCAATACTCAACAAAATCGCTTCCAGAGACGAGCCAATTTGCATACCAAAATCAGTCAAAAAGTTGGATGGCGCCAAACCAAAATTTTTCAAAATGAAACCAAAAACGGTGATGGCAAGCATTGTGAAGGCAATTAAAAACAATTTGGCCTCTTGAATTTTTTCTCTTATCGCAACATAAGCGATTGGGATTATTAGAATATTCAAAATCAAAGTAACTCCGTTGATTCCTAAGACAGAAATCCGATAAAATGTTTCGCCTGGTATTAATGAACAGATTGCAAAAGCATAAGCGAAAAAAAGGAAAAATCTAAATAATTTGTGTGTTTTGGGAAGATTGATTTTGGTTTTCAAATAGCCCATACAGAAATAGAGCAAAAAGAGTAAACTAGTAGATGCAAAAAATGGATTTGTTCTGTCAACCAAGTAAATTCCACTCCAAAAATAGTAGGAACCAATGCCTAGCAGGGAAACATTCAACATTCCAAAGGAGAAAACATAAGACGCATACCATAGTGCGTTTTTGTCTTTCAAGGCGAAATAAGAAAAGAGGTTAAAAATGATGATGAATGCGATTATTCCAAAATAAATGCCGAAGAAAAGTTGGGTATTGGCATCATCTTGCAAGAAAAATTGATTGGTTACTAATGCAGGCATGAAGTGAAATTGCTCGCCACCATTGTTTGTGCGAAGTAAAAAAGTATCTGTTGCATGCGGCAACAAATATATTGGCATGATATAATTTCTATTGACAAATTTTCGGTTTTCAGCAGGTCGATTGTCGCCTAATTGAGCAATATTTTTCCAGGTTCTATTAATAGATTTTTGATATAAATCAATTTCATCCATGTTAGGATTGCTCACACTTAATAAAGTTTGAATGGTATCAGTACTTTCGTTTCGAAGTACAAATCTAAACCAAACGTCATGCATCACAAAACCAAAATTGGGGTAAAGATTGGGCAGGGTTTGAAATTTAGAACCAGCATTTAGCGCAGTATTCAAGTCATTTTCTTTCGATAATTTTGCTTCCCAAAACCAAAAATTATTGTCGGTTAATTCAATTTTATTTGGATTTTGTCGATCAAGTTTTACCGCTTTTTGGGCAAAAAAGGATGTTGTTGACACCAAGCAAATTGCGAGAAAAAGGATATTTGGAGAAATTTTAAATACCTTATTTTGTGTCTTACTGATCCAAAAGTTCATCGTCTTTTTGCGTTACGTTATTTTTAGCAAAAGGATTGTAAAAAAATGAAAGTCCAACAATAAAAATACCAGCTATTAGTATATATTCATCGTAGGGAAAATAATTCATTTTTAGTATTAATCCAACAAAAATACCCACGCTTCCAATCCAATAGACTGGATTATTTTCGGAAGATTTATCAAATCTAAAAGAAATTAAATTCATGAGTAACGCGATTCCTCCGACGATAATCATTCCAATTTTCGCGATTTCACGCGGAATGATTTTTGCACCATAATTTGTAAAAACTACAATTGCCAATAAAAATGCGATTGCGAAACAAATTGAACCTAAGCGTTTAAACATCATATTCTTTCTTTTAAATAGAAAATGAGCAGACTACTTACGACTCTGAATGGCAAATGGATTTCAGCGAATCGAAAAATTAATCTTCTCTTTTTCTGAATGGTTTTCTTTCCTCTGAACTTGTGTTTGCTGTTCTTTCACTGTTGAAAGTGGGTTTTGCACCAGCAGGATAAGGTCTTTTTTCAAAAGGTCTTTTTTCGAACGGTTTTTTCTCAAAAGGTTTCTTTTCAAAAACTTTTTTCTCAGGACGATTTCCCTTTGGGGAAGCAATTTTTACATCTAATTTACGACCATTAATGTCCATTCCATTCAACGCTTCAATCGCAGCGATTGCGCCATCAGTAGTTTCCATTTCCACATAACCAAAACCTTTAGATTTTTTGGTCATCTTATCAAAAACAACATGTGCGTATGTAACTTCTCCGAAAGAAGAAAAGGTTGCTGTTAAGTCATCGGAAGTAATATCCCAATCTAAATTTGCAATAAAAATATTCGTCATCTAAAAATAAAAAAAGTAATCACCTGAATGATTAGTACCTAAAAAAAGCAAATGTAAGCAAAAGTGTTTTGATTGTACAAATTTATTATTGCTAGGAACGCATTTTTTGGTGAAAATGGATGATTTTTGGTGAAATAAGTATTTTTAGTAGAAGCTATTTTCAGCAAACCGCTGTATTCCCGTCCCGATTGCTAACTGGATTGGGAAATGCCGCATTTATGGGGCTAGGGGTGTAATGATTGTTTTTGTATTTTACTTTTTCTTAATTTTTATTTCACATGAAAAATTATCGGATACATTATCACAACCTAGCCATTTTATTACCATAGTGTCTCCTTTTACATATGTTTCCCCCGAAATTATAATATTTGAAAATTTAAAATCATTAGCTTCCACTCTTTGTAAACTTCGCTTTTTATTTAAATATTCGACTACAATAAAATCTTTTTCATTAATTATCTCATCAACGATTGTATCATACTTTAATCGCATTGTGGTAGGATCCGCATTGCGATTAATTATAAGCTTATCACTATCAATAATGATTTCTTTAGAACCATTTTTACTTGCAATCTGATTTATTTCAATTTCCAACTTTTTTGCAAAATCGAAATATTCATTCTTGCATGAAGTAATACTGAACAAAAGTGAGAACAAAAGCAGTACTTTATTTTTTAATTGTTGTTTTTTCATCAATCATCTACGTTTATATTAATTCCACTTCACTTTATTTTAAAAGGCGATAAAATGTAACGTTCCTACATCATTTTAAACCTAAAAACACGCAATCAATAAGGTAGGCAGATCCATCTCCGTATTGCGGTCGTTTTTTTATTGAAGGTTTAATATTCAACTTTTTATGATTTGAATTTTGAAATGCTCCAAAGCAAATATATGCTTCATCACCTCGTGCTTTATATGCATAACTCATTTTTGTCCATTCGCGACTTGTCAGGGGAGAATTGAAAAATACAATATCTGCCTTTGGTAAGGGGGCTGTATTTAGCAAAAAAAAATACTTCTTTGGCTGGATTGTAAGTGGAATCCGCAAACCCTAGTATATACCTTATTTTCTCGACTCAAGATTTATACTGCTAACTTGACAAATCTCTAACGATATCATTTCCAAGGTACCGCCTTCTTAAATTAACGCTTATCTCTAAAATTCTTTTATCTAATAAGTATTTTACAAACAAGTATCGTCGTTCATGGTTTCCCTCGAAACACAATTTATCCGATCCATAGAAAAGATATAAAAAACCATTTAAATCTATTTGGACGACTTTTATTAAAATATTTATGTCGTCAATCATTAGATTTTAAAATATCCAAAAGTCCAATTATTGTTTGAACGCTTTTAGATTTTAAACTCCTAATTCATCTTTCAGAATTTTGTAAAGTTTCGATTGTCCTCCAGATCCTGGAATAAATGTAGTTTTAGTAAAATCTTCGTCCTTTAAACTAGATTTGTTAAAATACTCTGTGTATTCAGATTTAGTAACCAACTGGCCTATTTTGCCAATTTGAACATAAACATCTTTAAACAGATCCATAAGAGCAACAAAACCAGTAGATTTATTAAGCAATCTTTCCGTTCTTGCAGAAGCATCCCAAGCTTCTGGCCATCGTTCTTTTATAGCATCAAAATACTCCCAAATTATTTTAGCAATTAATGCATCTTCCTCGCTGATAAATAAGTTTCTTAATGGCCTCTTTTGTAATTCTTTATCTTTAAATACATCGGGTCTTCTACCTCTTTTATAAATATCTCTATCACTCATTAAATCTTTGGAATATAAATTCATTAATTTTTCCGCAAATGTCGATTGTGTTATTGTTTCCTTCTCCTTATCATCAGCAGTACCAAGTATTTTTATTTTATCTTTAAAAGGACTTCCATCCTTTTGGTTTAATGCTCTAACAACATTATGCGCTGTTTTGTGTGGGCTTCTATGAGTGGCAAATTCAAACAAATCTTGTACAAGAGATTTATTAACCTTTGTTTGCGTTTTATTTATTGTTGCAAATACAACGGCTTGGTCTTCTAATTCCATCTCCACAAATATTGTAACACTAATTTGGAAAGCATCGTCTGCGCCTGTGAAACACTCTAAGCCTGCAATCCTATGTTGTCCATCTAAGACTTTAGCAATATTATCTCTAAACGGCAATTTCATTTCACCGGTAGAGGCATCGTAAGAAATTATATCTCTTGCATGTAAATGTAGAATAACTCCTGTGGGAAAAGTTGCATCTACCATGTTTACATATTTACCAATTTCCCTAACCCTACTATTGGACAGTTCTCTTTGTATGCCTGTATATATTTCTACCTCTCTTTTTTCTGTATTTTGCTCCAATCTACGAACATCTGCATAGGTAATCTTAATAAGATCATCGTGATCCATTATACCAATGTAAAACTCTCCAATGGGTTGTTTACATTTTAAACATTTAAAAATAATTGTATCCATCAGATTTCTTTATAATTGTTCGAGCACTTCATTAACTCCATCGTTACTTATTTGGGTAATATCAACATCTGGATATATCTTCTTAAAATCAATATACACACTTCTATATACTGCAACGGCAGAAACAATAAAAAGTACAATTGATACTATCCTAATTAGACAAATGTTTAAATTTACACTTTCAAAATTAAACTCCTTCACAATGTATATTGCGGTATAAGAGGCGGATGTAAGAATTAGCAAATACACCGTCATATTACTTAATATCTTGTCATAAGTTTTTTCGATGGATGGCTTATTTTCACCGAATAAGTATATTGAAACAGTATAAAGTCCAGCAGCAAATAATAATACTTCTCCTTTATCTAAAAAATTAATTGCCACTTCCCCTTTGTTTAGTAGAAATCCAATTAATACGACAAGCATAAATGGCATTGTTGTGCCAAATATGCTATACAAGAAACTTTTTATTGTTTTCTCAAAATGTTGTTTTCTTCTACTTATTATGCGGGCCATAAGTAATAATTATTATATATTAGTTATTAATATCTCCTCGTAGTTCTCCCTCTTTGCATTTTTTCCACCAATTACACTTGCTCTTTGTAAAAATGTATGATTTCCTATGTCTTTATACAATGTATCTATCGAAATATGGGAAGCATTGGTTAAAACGAACTTTACATCCTTTTTTACAAGATATTTAACAAGTTCTTTTAGTTTTATCTGATCGTCCCAAGTAAAAATCTTTTGGTTGTATTTAACAAATCCATTATGTTTGTGGGCAACAGTATAAGGAGGGTCTAAGAATACAAAGTCCCCCTTTTTAACCTTTTTTTTGTCTAGTCCTAAAATAGCGATACACAATTTTATCGTTATGGAAAAAGGAGAAAA
>JBBALI010000041.1:0-31916 GCA_040403095.1 Crocinitomicaceae bacterium | reverse complement strand
CTTTTATAATTAAACCTAAAAAAAAATATTTGACACAGTTTAATGAGCATACTCAAGTCTACAGTTACATTGAATCTGACAGAAAACATGGTTTGTACATTGTAATTATTTCTTCCATCATGCTGTTTATTTCTGTTGGTGTACAATTAATCAGCAGTATTGTATTAAATTCTACTTTTTACTAAATAAAAAAATCCCACTTCAAATGAAGCAGGATTTCTATTTTTCTTAATTATTTTATTAAATCAGTTTGATTCTATTATTCAGATCATCTCTGTAAGAGCCGCCAATTGGAATTGGTTTTTTATCATTTTCTAAATGTAAATTAGGAAATTCAATGGTCACAATTTTATCCAATCGTACGATGAAAGAACGGTGAACGCGGATAAAATCTTTTGTTCCCATTTTTTGCTCAATTTCTTTCATCGTTGAATGAATGGTGTAGCGCGTTTCAGGAGTGTTAATAACCACATAATCTTTCAAGGCTTCTATAAAAAGAATATTGTTTGTATTCAGTTTCACCAACTTACTGTTGGACTTTACGAAAATAAAATCATCTTGATGGACTTTTTTATTTTCCTGCATCGCATTTAAAAAATCTAATTCCTTTTCTATTTCTCTCTCTTTTTGGTGCTTATAAATCGCCATTTCTATGGTGGTGTGCAAATCAATTTCTTTGAAAGGTTTGATTATATAACCATATGGTTCGGCAATTTTTGCCTTATTCAAAGTAGCATCATCGGCATAGGCAGTCAAGAAAATGATCGGAATTTTTAATTCTCTTCTGATAATTTCTGCAGCTTCTACTCCATTCATTTCACCTTTAAGCATGATATCCATTAAAATAACATCAGGATGCTCTGAATTGGCTAATTCAATGGCTTTTTCTCCTGTAGCTGAAGCTCCTACTACTTGGTATCCCAATTTAGTTAAGCTGTGTTGAATATCTTTGGAAACGATTGATTCATCTTCAACTACAAGCACATTTATTTTTAACATAAAATTTTCATTTTCTAGCCCAAAGATAAAAATAATTTTCTTCGTTTTTACTTATAAATCAGTTATTTAGTTAAAAAATACTTTTTTTATTAAAATTGAATTCATTTTTAATTCTTTTAATCTTCATATTTAACTGATTTATCTCCGTCAACAGATACTATTTTTCCTCTTTGGTAATAATAAGTATGTATAAACACTCCATCTTTATTATATGTTCGCCAATCACCTGTTTTTAAACCTTTTTTATATTTTCCGTATTTCATTACTTGACCATTGTTGAAATAATAAAAATGACGACCCACTGGAATGTTATTTTTAAATGTTCCTCTAAAACAAATGGTTTTTTCTTTGTAAAAATGTTTCCATTCGCCTTCTTTTGAACCCATTTTAAAAAAACCAACTTCAGTTAAATTGTTTTTTTCGTAAAACCAGTCTCCATCCTGAATATCATTGATGTAATTCCCTTCTGTAATTTTATTTCCAAGTGAATCATATTCTATACTCACACCTTCTCTTCTACCTCCCAAGTAATTTTCTTCTCTTTTAATTTGACCATTATTGTAATACCAAATCCAGTTTCCATCAATAATTCCTTTTCGATATTTCCCTTTTTGGATAGGATTTCCTAATTCATTGAAATAGATCCATTCGCCTACTTTTATTCCATTTTTGTATTTTCCAGAAGCTGCTTTCTGAGAATTAGGATAAAAATAAATCCAACTACTGTCATAAATTCCACTTGATAAGATAAAACCTTTAGCAACTAAAGTATCCAATTTGTATAACTCTGAACCGAGTATATTTCCCAATGAATCATATGTTGAACTTACTCCATTTTTATATTCTCCCAAATATGCTTGAAAGCGCGCAACTTTTCCATTGGAATGAAAGGTTTGTTTGATGTCAATTATATCTTTAAAATCAATATTTTTACTGTCTACGATCAAATTACCTTTCTCTGTCCACTCTTTACAATTGCCAATCATTTGATTGTTTTCATAAAAGCATTCACTTTTCAATTTTCCATCAGAATAAAAAGTTCTCCATAATCCTTTCTTTTGTTTTTTTGAATCTAATTGATTGATTACTAAATTGGATTCTTTTTCATTGTTGTTGTAATTAATCGTTTCAACCATTCTTCCATCGTTTTCATCGAATATTTTTTCAATACCAGATTTTAATCCATTTTCATAAATCGATTCAAGGATTATTTTTCCATTTTTAAAAACTTTTGAAATTCCTATCAATGTATCATTTCGATACCAATTTTCTAAGATAAGTTGACCGGTTGTATCAAATTGTTGATAACGTCCATTTTTGAAATTTTGAGCGTATTCTATCTCTTTTTCAATTTGACCTTTTTGAGAATAAAAAATCCATTTTCCTTCAGATTTACCTGCTCTCTTTTCTCCTTCACTTTTGATGGTTCCAGATTCGTAATAGTTTTTCCAAACACCAACAGGCAAGCGATTTTCAATATTTCCTTCACTCGATAAATTGCCTGAATTATAATAGTATTTTTGGTGGTAAATTGTGTCTGTTTTCTGAAGGTAGGCAAAGAAATTCAAAAAACAAAATACAACAGTCAATCCCTTTTTTAAATATATAAAAGAAAAGATATTTTTAAAAAGATATTTATTTCTTTTATTATAGCTGTTCATACTGTTCACAAAAATTAAGTGTTTTTATTTGATTTTTGAGTTATTACCAAAATTAGTCATTTTATGAACATAACGAATATTTCTAATACTCTGTTTTTCTGTATTAATATGTGTTTATGAACATTGCTGTTAATAACCCTTTTTTGAATAACTTTTGTACCAAATGAAAGTTCAAAATTGTAGATAACTAGGTTTGTATTTTACTTAAAAATGACTCAAACTTTACTAGGATTATTCAAATATGATGTGGTTTGTAATTATATGTGAATAAAGCAAGCATTTGTTTTAATTTTCTTTCAACCAATATTAACAATTTATAAACTTTTTGTGTTGAAATATTAATAAAATGAAGTGCATGTTTCCAAAGAGTTAACAAAAATCAAAAACCCTTATTGTTTGCAATTTGTATCAATTGTTAATATCCATTACCTTTGGTCAAAATTCTAAATTATGCAACAAGTAGTAATTCCAATCGGATGTGATCATGCCGGTTTTGAACTGAAACAAGTTATCATTAAACACCTGCAAGATAAGGGTTTTTCTGTAAATGATCAAGGTTGTTTTTCTAATGATAGCATAGATTATGCAGATTATGCACATCCTGTAGCTACTTTGGTAGAAAACAATCCTGGAACAAAAGGAATTTTATTGTGCGGTAGTGGAAACGGAATTAATATGACAGCTAATAAACACCAAGGTGTTAGAAGCGCATTGTGTTGGACCAAAGAAATAGCTGAATTAGCAAGACAACACAACGATGCGAATATTTTGACTTTACCTGCTCGTTTTATTTCTGAATCAGAAGCGCTTGAAATGGTAGATGTATTTTTTGCTACCGAATTTGAAGGTGGAAGACATCAGAATAGAATAGAAAAAATACCTTGTAAATAAGATTTCAACATGTTAAAAATCTTGATTTTTTATTGCTTTGTTTTTCTTTCTTTTTCTCTTTTTTCGCAAGATTTAAGTGAATTTTACGCAAAAAACATTGATACTGTTGATTTGTATTACAATTTAGATTACCTAACAGCTAATAAATTAAAAGGTAGGAAAACAGGTCAAAAAGGTCAAAAGAAATCCGCAGTTTTTATAGCAGCACAATTTAAGAAATCAGGAGTTGCTCCATTTCCAGGAAAAGATTATTTCCAAATGTTTGATTTACTTCAAAAAAACAAAGCAGGAAGCATGATTTTTGAAAATAAAAAATATCATTTTCCTCAAGATTTTGGCTTTAAAAGTTTGTATCAAACATTTGATTTTGATGTAAAATCAGTTTTTTACATTTTAGGGAAAGATCTCATTGCGACCAAAACGCATTTCAACAACGAATTTGTTTTAATTGAAATTGACAATATACAAACCTTTGATTTTGATTTGGTTGAAAACATAAGATCAAAAGGAGTACTTTTTCTGGTAAATGATTATCAAAGTGAAAATTACAAATCTCTGCAAACAAAAGATTTAGCGATGATCCAAGCAAAGGTAAAAATCCCAATGATTTATTTGAATAAGAAAAGTCTACCAGCAGAATTCATTCAATCGTTGATTTTAAATCAATCCAATAAATTTAATTTAAGTTTTAAATTGAATCCAAAACAAAGATTCAAGTCAACTGAAAACGTTATTGGTTTCATAGAGGGAAGCGATCCAGTTTTAAAGAACGAGGTAATTGTGATTAGTGCTCATTATGATCATGTGGGTGTAGAGAAAGGAAAAGTATTCAATGGTGCTGACGATAATGGATCTGGAACTACCGCGTTATTGGAAATTGCGCAAGCTTTTCAAAAAGCAAAGAACGATGGAAAAAACCCTAAAAGGTCCATTTTATTCATTGCTTTAACAGGCGAAGAAATGGGATTATTTGGATCATCTTATTATGTTTCAAACCCGTGGATTCCGTTAGAAAATACCATAGCTGATATCAACATTGACATGATTGGAAGAGCGTCGAAACCAAACGAAAAAGACACATTTTCAGTTTATGTAATAGGTTCAAATATGTTGAGTGATGATTTGCATAACACGCAGGAATTGGCCAATAAACAGTACACAAAGTTAAATTTAGATTATTTGTACAATGATGTAAATGAACCTTTACGACTGTATTATCGCTCAGATCATTTTAATTTTGCGAAAAATGGAATTCCAAGCGTTTTTTATTTCGGTGGATTTCACGATGATTACCATAAAGTGACAGACGACATTGAAAGCATCAATTTTAAAAAAATAGAGCAGATTTCTAAAATGGTTTTTCACACAACGTGGATGCTGGGAAACGCAGAAAAACGTCCCGCTTTGAATTGAATTATTTCAATAGTTCTTGTATAAATAAATCCATTTCTTGAACATAATCATCATATAATTTTCCCGTTCCCGGACCATTAAAACCAGTGTGAACTCTTTTTACTTCTCCGTCTCTCCCAATAACAATCGCTGTAGGAAAAGACATGATTTGGTTCAACATGGAAAATTGTTCGGAAGCCAAACCTTTATTCGCTGAGCCACCTACTAAAAATTGAAAATCTAAATGATGTCTTTCTTTTAGCAGTTTTATTTTGTTTACTTGTCCTTCAAAATCATTGGGAGTTTCATATCCTACCGCGATTATTTCTAAACCTTGCGTATGATATTTAGCATACAATTCCTTGAAAAATTTAGTTTCATCCATGCAATTTGGACACCACGTTCCCATGATTTGAACAATGGTTACTTTGTTGTTGAAATCTGAATTAGGAAATGCAAAATCTTTTCCTTCCAGGGTTTTCATTTTGAAAGCGAAAGGTTCTTTCTTCACTACAAAGGTCAAAGAATCAGGATTTCTTAGATGAAAATTAGAATCATTGGTTGCAATCCAACTGGTAGAATAATGTTTTCCTGAGTAAAATTTTCCTTGAATTGTTTCTGTAGAATCTAAGTAGCCAGAAAAATGAAAAGCATGCGAACCATCGAAACAAGAAATTGTAAAGTTTTTTCCGTTCACTTTCCCTTCCAAAAATCGATAATCGCCTGTTTCTGTTAAAAAAGTACCGGTTATTTTAGAGTCTTTTGATTTGAAAACACCAATTGCCATTGATTCATCTTCTGTTTTTGGATCAAAAGTAGTTTTCCAACGGCCGCTGAAATCATAATAATTTGCTGGAATCGTATTTTCTATTTCGCCATAAATTGCTTTAAAAGGAATCTTATATTGGTTTCCTTTGTTGAAGTTTCTCCAATATCCTAGGAGTAATTTTTTATTTACGACTTTAAAGTTTAAGGTAGAGTGAAAGTTTGGGAAATCAATTTTTACTGAATCACCTTCATATTGTAATTGAGTTAACACTATTTTTTCTTCTGCGTTGTGAATAGAAAAAACCAATTGTTTTTTTTGCTTTTCAACCTCCATTTTGAAAGGTAAAACAGTTTCTTTATTCAATTGCAGTGTGCCGTTCCATTTTCCAGCCTGAATTTTAGATTGCGCAAAAAGTCCATTAATTGTACTTGTAGAAAAGCTCAAAAACAAACTCAAAAAGAAAATAGTGGTTGATTTTAAAAACATCTTTAACTTTGATTCAGATGACGAAAATACTTTTTTTCTTTAAAATAATTGTAGAATGCAACTTTTTAGAAAAAAATAATGTCTAATACTCAAGCAAGCGTTATGGATGACAACACTTTGGTTATAGAATGTGTTAAATGTAATCCCAAGGCTCAGCGATTGTTGTTTGATAAATTTGCTCCAAAAATGTTGACTGTTTGTTTGCGATATGCAAAAGATACGACAGAAGCTGAAGATGTTTTACAAGAAGGTTTTGTAAAAGTTTTTGGTAAGCTGTCGGATTTTAAAATGGAAGGATCGTTGGAAGGTTGGATTCGCAGAATTATGGTCAACACTTCGCTCGATGCTATACGCAAAAACAAAAAATATTTGACTGATGCTAAATTGGAAGATGTAGAGTATAAGATAATGTCTTTAGAATCTGCCTCAGACCAACTTCAAGCAGATGATTTAATGAAATTAGTGCATGGCTTGCCAGAAGGATATAAAGTTGTTTTTAACCTTTTTGCAATAGAAGGATACAGTCACAAAGAAATAGCAGATTTATTAGGTGTGAGTGAAAACACATCTAAATCACAATATTCGAGGGCGAGGGCTCATTTAAGAATGCAATTAGAAAAATTAGAAATTGAAAGATAAAGACTACATAAAAGATTTGTTTTCTGAGAAACTATCAAACCATGAAGTTCCTGTGAGGAGCGAATTATGGTCTGGGATTCAATCTCAAATTGGAAACACAGCCGCCACAACTGTTGTTGCAAAAGGTATCTCGTCTTCCTTGAAATGGATGATTGGAATCGCTTCGTCTGTTGCTGTAATTGGAACTACTGTTTGGATTGCTTCTTCTCCAGGAAAGAGCAAAGAACAACAACAAGTTCACATCGCGCAAAACAAAGGAAATGAAAATGCCAAAGAAGTAACAAAAAACGGGGTAAAATCAGGTGTAACAAATAATACTGATATCGACGCAAATGCGACGCAAATCTTACCAATTGTTCCTCAAATTGAATTGACTTCTAATAGCCAGCTAGACGATTGGTTTTTGAAAGAAAAACAATTTTATGGTACTGATATTTTAAGCAAGCAAGTTACACCTCCTACGGATGAAGATCATGGCGCTAGTGACAACGTAGGTGTTAACGATGCGAGTAATTCAGCAAGTAATACTGATGCTACACCAGATACAGTTGAAGCTAAAACATACGAAGACGGCAAAATCGAAGAGTTTTTCAATGTGTTTACGCCTAATGGAGACGGAATGAATGACTATTTCTTTCTTAAATCAGAAAATTTAAAAGATTTTACTATCCGAATTTTCAATGAAAAGAATCAATTGGTTTTCGAGTCTACAGACAAAGATTTTAAATGGTATGGTTTAGACGCTGCTGGCAACATGGCTGAAGCTGGAAATTATGGATATGTAATTTTCGCCACAGATTTGAATGGAAAAAGCATCAAAATGTTCAAAAGTTTGACAATCAAATAATTTTCTTAGAAATAATTACTCCTGTATTTCTAAATTAGAGAGGTTTCGCTTGAAGCCTCTTTTTTGTGTGTAAAAATTGACATAAAAAAACCCGTAAGTTATTCATTTACGGGTTTTTGAGGTCTCGAGCGGATTCGAACCGCTGTAGACGGTTTTGCAGACCGCTGCCTAACCGCTCGGCCACGAGACCAGAACGGATTGCAAAATTAGCAAAATTTCTTTTGAATCAAACCTTTTTGATGCTTTCCTCTATTATTATTGCCACATTTTCAACATCACCATTTATTGGTGGACAAATCTTCGTGATTTTCACTTTGATCTGATGTAAGTTAATCAATGTAGATTTTAATTTTTCAACGATTCTATAACCAACATGCTCTATTAGTTTTGAGCGGATTGCCATTTCTTCAGCAACAATTTTATTTACGATGACATAGTCAATCGTATTTTCCAAAGTGTCTGTTTCTGCAGCCAACTGAAAATCTGTTTCCATCCAAACATCCACCAAATAGTTTCCACCGATTTTTCCTTCTTCTGGCAAGCAACCGTGAAAAGCATACAATTTGATTCCGTTTACTTCGATGACGTGTCTCATCCTATGAATGTGATTTCATTTTTTCCAAACCTTCGTACATTCTTTCTACACATTCTTCTTGTCCAATGAATGAGGCAATTTCAAACATACTTGGGCCCATTCCTGCTCCTGTAATAAGTAATCTGAATAAAGGCAATACGGCTCCAATTCCAAGTTGTTTTGCTTCTAAAAATGATTTAAAAGCTACTTCAATCGTACTGGGATAAAAATCAGTCAATGATTTCAGCCTGTCATTCCACTCGGACATTAAAGCACCAGAATCAGCTTTCCATTTTTTAGAAACGGTTTGTTCGTCAAAATTTTCAGGTCTGTGAAGCAAATAATCACCCTCAGTTAGAATGTCATCTATAAAGGTTGCACGTTCTTTCATCAATCTTGCAACATCAGCTAAAGCTTCTTTATCGTATTTATTGTTTAATTTTTGCGATAATGCTTCAGCTAAAGTTTCATTCGACGTATTTCTTAAATATTGTTGTTGAAACCATTTGGTCTTATCTGCATCAAATTTAGCACCTGCTTTTCCAACTCTTTCCAAAGTGAAAGACTCTGATAATTCTTCTAGTGAGAACAATTCTTGCGTAGTTCCAGGATTCCATCCTAAAAAAGCCAACATATTTACAAAAGCTTCAGGAAAGTATCCAGACTCTCTGTAACCTGTGTATTTCTCTCCATCAGCTGATAACCAATCGGTAGGAAAAACAGGAAACCCTAATCGATCTCCATCTCTTTTTGATAGTTTTCCGTTTCCATCAGGTCGTAACAACAGTGGTAAATGTGCAAATTTCGGACTAGCCCAACCAAATGCATCGTATAGTAAAACGTGAAGTGGCGCTGATGGCAACCATTCTTCTCCTCTAATTACATGACTGATTTCCATCAAATGGTCGTCAACAATATTTGCCAAATGGTAAGTGGGCATTCCGTCGCTTTTGAACAAAACTTTGTCATCCAAATTATTGGTATTCACAACAACCCAACCTCTAATAATGTCTTCAAAACGAACATCCATGTTTCTTGGCATTTTCATTCGAATTACATATTGATCGCCATTGTCTAATCTTCTTTTAACTTCATCAGCAGACAAAGTCAAAGAGTTTTTCAAAGACATTCTTGTCACAGTATTGTATTGCCAATTTGGCATTCCCATGGCTTTCGCTTGTGCGCGAACATTGTCTAATTCTTCAGCAGAATCAAATGCATAATAAGCTTTGTCGTTCGCAACCAATTCTTCAGCAAAAGGTTTGTAGATTTCTTTTCTTTCAGACTGGATATATGGACCATGTTTTCCGCCTATTCCCGGACCTTCTGTAGCGATTATTCCACACCATTTTAGTGCATCTAAAATATATTCTTGTGCACCTTCAACAAATCTTGTCTGATCTGTATCTTCTATTCTAATGATAAAAGTACCGTTGTTTTTCTTGGCAAAAAGATAATTGTACAATGCTGTACGAACGCCTCCCATGTGCAACGGACCCGTTGGTGATGGAGCAAAACGAACGCGAACTGGTTTGTCTGACATACTTATTAGTTTTACTGCAAAGATAATCTTTTGAACATCAATTTTCTTGTTACTGTTTAGTTTTTGTTTGTTGTTTGAGGAATATGTTTTACTTTAGTAAGTTATTCAATATACAAATTGTGCAGATGGAGCCTTTTGAACATTTATTAAATCAGATAGATGCTTTTATAAGAAAGTATTACAAAAATGAAATGCTTAAAGGAGGGATTTTATTTTTAGGTGTTTTGCTGTTAAGTTACCTCATTGTTGCATCTTTAGAATATTTTGGTCGTTTTGCTACTTCTGTTAGGGCTTTTTTGTTTTTTAGCTTTTTGGCAACAAATCTCTTCTTACTCATTAAGTATTTGATTATTCCTTCGCTTAAATTAATATCTTTTGGGAAAAGAATAGATAGATATCAGGCGGCTAAAATTATCGGCACTTTTTTTCCTCAAGTTTCAGACAGACTTTTAAACACATTGCAATTAAATGATAACTTAACAAATCAAGATGTAAATTATGAATTGATTCGTGCGAGTGTTGTGCAAAGGGCTCAAAACTTATCAGTTGTTCCTTTTGTCAATGGGATTGATTTTAGAAAAAATTTAAAATACGCCAAGTTTGTTGTGCCCATTATGTTTGTTTTTATTTTGATCTCTTTGGCTTTTCCTAAGTTGATTTCCCAAGGAACAGATAGAATTGTGCATTACAATCAGGAGTTTAAAATAGAAGCTCCATTTAATTTTGTTTTAACAACACCTTTGACGGGAATTGAGGAAGGTCAAGACGTTCCTGTTGCAGTTAAATTGAAAGGCGAACAATTGCCTGAAAAGATCTACTTGGTAAGTTCACAAGGGAAATTTTTAATGAATAGAACATCTAAAATAGCCAGCTTTTACATTCTTAAAAATCTAAAAGAAAATACGGTTTTTCATTTTGAGGCCAATGGTTTTATTAGCGATGAATACAGTTTGTCCGTTGTTCCTAAATCTGCAATAGGTCGTTTTCAAGCAACAATTCACTTTCCCTCCTACTTAGGGAAAAAAGATGAGCTCGTTTCAAATGCGGGCGATTTAGAAATTCCAGAAGGGACAATAGTTGAATGGAGTGTTTTGACAAAAAATACTGCAGCAGTTGCTTTTAAATGGAATGATTCTTCTCAGGTTTTTAAAGAGGAAGGTTTTAAAGTGAGACGAAAGTTTAGAAATTCAACGGATTTAAAGGTTTCCTTGACAAATGTTTCTACAGGCAAGAAAGATTCTTTGAGTTATTCTATTTCGGTCGTGAAAGACGCTTTTCCTGCCATTCAAGCGAAAGAAGTTATTGATTCGATTTCTAACGCTATTCGATTTTTCGAAGGACAAATTTCTGATGATTATGGATTAAATTCTCTGACATTTTATTATCAAATCGTTTCTGAGAAAGGTATTAAAAAACAAGAGAAATTATCTGTAGCCAAGACTTATGGTACGGAAATGCCCTTCTCGTTTGCTATTGATTTTAGACGTGAAGAACTTTCTGTAAATGATAAAATAGAGTATTATTTTGTTGTTTCTGATAATGATGGTGTTAATGGTAGTAAAACTGCTCGTTCTCAGACCTTTGTTTATGAATTACCTTCTTTATCTGAATTGAATGAACTAAGAGATGAGAACCAAAATCAAACCAAAAAGGAGTTGAATGATTTATTAAATAGAACGAAGGAGTTTCAAAAAGACATTCAAAAGCTAAAGAAAGAAACAATGAATTCTAAATCAAATGAATGGAATAAATTGAATCAAGTCAATCAATTAAAGGAGGAACAGCAATCGCTTCAAAAGGCGCTCGAGCAAATGCAAATGCAAATGCAAGAAAGTCAAGAAGAGAAGAATCAACTTTCTGAAATGGATCCTGAGTTGTTAGAAAAACAAGAGATGTTGGAGAAACTTTTGGAAGAAGTGATGGACGATGATTTGCTAGATTTGTTGAAACAATTGGAAGATTTAATGAAATCCCCAGACAAAAATCAAATGAATCAAAAGTTGGAACAACTTGAAATGAAGTCTGAAGACATGAAGAAGCAACTTGATAGAAGTTTAGAAATGTTGAAGAAACTTCAAGTAAACGAGAAGCTAGATGATATTCAGAAGGAGTTGAAGGAGCTTTCCAAAGAGCAAAAGGACTTAAAAGAATCAATTGAAGACAAGAAGATTGAGGACAATAAGTCCCAATTGAAGCAAGATGATATCAATAAGAAGTTCGAGGAAATTAAGGAAGATTTAAAAGAGCTTAACGAGCTAAATGATGCATTAGATAAACCAATGAATTTGGGTGATCAGGAGAAAGAGAAAGAGGAAATCACCAAAGAGTTGAAGGAAGCTAAAGAAAATTTAAGTAAACAGAAAGATAAGAAAGCGGGCGAGAATCAAAAAAAATCAGCCGAAGAGATGGATAAAATGGCTGACGAATTGGAAATGATGCAATCTGCCGCGAACAAGAAACAAGATGAAGAGGATATTAATTTATTGAGGTCTATTCTAGAAAGTTTGGTGACCTTAAGTTTCACGCAGGAAGAAACAATGATTAAGTTTACAAAAGTCCGTGACAATGATCCTTTTTACCGCAAATTAGGTAGGAATCAAAGGAATATTATTGATGACACTAAGGTTGTTGCAGATAGTTTGCAAGCATTGGCAAAGCGTCAGCCCAAAATAGCATCTTTTATTGACAAAGAATTGAATGATATTAAGCAGAACTTTGCTCTTGGACTTGAAGACATCGATGAGCACAGAAGGAGAGAATTAGGTCAGCACCTTCAGTTTGTTATGACTGCCTATAACAATTTAGCATTGATGTTGAATGAGAGTCTTCAAAGTATGCAAAATCAGATGCAAAGTGAAATGCCCGGTTCCGGTAGTTGTGATAAGCCTGGCGGTAAAGGTTCTAAACCAAAGTCAGGAGATGATGCTGGTGATATGAAAGAAATGCTTAAAAAGCAGCTTGAGCAGATGAAAAAAGGCAACAATCCTGGAGGTAAATCTCCTGGTGATAAAGAAGGTGAAGGTTCTCAAGGTATGCCTGGTTTAGGAAATAAAGAGATTGCCAAAATGGCTGCTCAACAAACTGCTATTCGTCAGCGCTTAGAACAGATGAGGAATGAGATGAATAAAGAAGGAAAGGGTCTTGGAAATAAGTTAAATCCTTTAATTAACGAACTTGAGCAACAAGAAAAGGATTTAATCAATAAGCGTTTTTCAAAGGAGATGATTAAACGTCAACAAGATATTTTAACTCGCCTTTTAGAAAGTGAAAAAGCTTTAAATGAAAGGGGTTTTGAGGAAAAAAGGGAATCTAAATCTGGAAAAAATTTCAATTATAGTAACCAAAAGCGAATTGATGAGTATAACCAGCAAAAACTAAAACAGGTTGAGTTACTTCGTTCAGTTGATCCTTTGTATAGGAAGTATTACAAGGATAAAGCGAGTGAGTATTTTAATGGTGTTTTGTAATTGTTTTGATTAATACTTTTAAAATGAGTTTAACAGTTATTGAAAAATTGAGTGTTCCATCTGAATTATCGAGTCTTTCGATTGTGGAGTCGCTGATTGATCGTGTTTGTGGTTCTCTTGGTGTTCATGAAGACGCTTATGGTAATATTTTGATTGCTGTTACTGAAGCTGTGAACAACGCGGTTATACATGGTAATCAATACAATGCACAAGTTGATATTGATGTTGAAGTGCTTGATATTGATGATCGTTTGTGTTTTAGTATAAAAGATAAGGGGAATGGTTTTGATTTTGACAATTTACCGGACCCTACTGCACCAGAGAATATTGAAAAGGAAAACGGACGAGGCATTTTTTTAATTAAGAATCTTGCTGATGAATTGGTTTTTGACGAAGGAGGTAGAGTGGTTAATATATTTTTCGATAGGGCATAATGGTTGATATCAATTATGAGGAAACTGATGATTTAGAGTTGTCGGTTAAGAAGATAGAATCTTGGATTGAAGAAATTTGTAAGATTGAGGGTAAAACATTAGATGAATTATCTCTGGTTTTTTGTTCTGATAATTATTTGTTGGAAATTAATCAGCAACATTTGAATCATGATTTTTATACTGATATTGTCACGTTTGATTATTGTGTGGATGATGTGGTGTCGGGTGATTTATTTATAAGCGTTGATAGAGTTTTTGAAAATTCAGCAATTTATGATGTTTCTTTTTTTCACGAATTACACCGTGTGATCATTCATGGTGTTTTGCATCTGTGTGGTTATAAAGACAAAACTAAAGAAGATGAATTAGCAATGAGGCTTAAGGAAGACAAAGCTCTTGAGTTGATTTGTTTCACGTGAAACATTTCGTTCCTCAGCCTATTTACAACTAATTTTGTTTCACGTGAAACATTCAAAAAATGCTTAAAAAATACGATGTCATTGTAGTAGGCGGCGGTCATGCTGGTTGTGAGGCTGCCAATGCGGCGGCGAAACTTGGGAGTTCTGTTTTGTTGATTACTATGAACATGAATTCTATTGCGCAAATGAGTTGCAATCCTGCAATGGGTGGTGTTGCGAAAGGTCAAATTGTTCGTGAAATTGATGCGTTAGGTGGTGGAAGTGGAATTATTTCAGATTTAAGTGCTATCCAGTTTCGGATGCTTAATTTGTCTAAGGGTCCCGCTATGTGGAGTCCAAGAACTCAAAATGATCGGATGAAATTTGCTGAGGAGTGGCGTTTGTTATTAGAGCGTAATCCCAATGTTGATTTTTGGCAGGATAGCGTTATAGGTTTGATTATTGATGGTGATTCCATTTCAGGTGTTAAAACTGCCATTGGAATGGATGTTTATTCTGATTCAGTTGTTTTGACAAATGGTACTTTTTTGAATGGATTAATTCATTTGGGCGAACAACAGTTTGGTGGTGGTCGAATAGGTGAGAAAGCATCTTTTGGCATTACTGAAGATTTGGAACGTTTGGGTTTTGAATCGGGAAGAATGAAAACAGGTACTCCTCCTAGAATTGATGGTCGCTCGTTAGATTATTCTAAAATGGAGGTCCAAGATGGTGATATAAACCCATCAAAGTTCAGTTATTCTAATACTTCTCCTCTCTTACAGCAACGGGGTTGTCATATTACTTACACCAATGAACAAACTCATGAAATTTTAAGAACAGGTTTTGATCGATCTCCTATGTTTAATGGTGCCATTCAAAGTCGTGGACCAAGGTACTGCCCGAGTATTGAAGATAAAATTAATCGTTTTGCTGAGCGTGATAGACATCAATTGTTTGTTGAGCCTGAAGGGTGGAATACGTGTGAAATTTACGTAAATGGTTTTAGTACTTCATTACCAGAAGATATTCAGCTTTTGGCCTTGCGTTCTGTACCTGGTTTTGAATCCGCTAAAATGTTTCGACCAGGTTATGCGATTGAATATGATTACTTCCCTCCTACTCAATTGAAGCATACATTGGAAACTAAATTAATCAATGGTTTGTATTTTGCTGGTCAGATTAATGGTACTACAGGTTATGAAGAAGCGGCTTGTCAAGGATTGATTGCTGGAATAAATGCTAGTAGAAAAATCCAGGGAAAAGATGATTTTATTTTATCTCGTGCAGAAGCTTATATTGGGGTGTTAATTGATGATCTGATTACCAAAGGCACGAAAGAGCCATACCGCATGTTTACAAGTCGTGCGGAATATAGAATTCTTTTGAGACAGGATAATGCTGATTTACGTTTGTCTCCCCTTGGACATGCATTAGGTTTGTTGGATGATGAAGCGATGCAAAGAGTTGAATTGAAAAAAGATGGTGTTGCTGATTTTAAGGCTAAACTTAAACGTATTGGTGTAACTCCAAAAGACGCTAATCCAATTCTTGCAGACATTGGTTCAGCAGAGATTAATCAACAAGTGAAGTTTTCAAGTTTGATAACTCGTCCTTTGGTTGGGTTAAATGAGTTACGTCAAATGAATTCGGAATTGGATGTATTAGTAAATCATTTTGAATCAATTCATGAAGATATTCCCGTGCAAACGGAGATTCAATTGAAGTATGAAGGTTATATTCAGCGTGAGGAAGAAATGGCTCTTAAGATGAATAGATTGGATGATTTAAAGATTCCTTTAGATATTGAGTACAGTGCTTTGAAGAGTATTAGTTTGGAGGCTCGTGAAAAGTTTGTTGCTGTTAAGCCAGCGACTATTGGTCAAGCATCAAGAATTAGTGGTATATCACCAAGTGATATTTCTGTTTTGTTAATTTATTTAGGGAGATAGTTTCACGTGGAACAAATTAAAAATTATAACAGTTGTCCTATTTGTGATGGAAGTGGTTTTTCAGATCATTTAACAGTGGTAGATCACATGATAACCAAAAAGGTTTTCAAGATTGTTAAATGTGATTCGTGTGGTTTTCATTTTACAAATCCTATACCATCAGAAGAGGTTATTGGAAATTATTATAAGAGTGAAAATTATATTTCGCACTCGAGTTCAAAAACTGGCTTGATAAACAAAGCTTATAATGTTGTTAGAAATATCACGTTAAAGCGAAAAGTTAATTTAGTTAGTCGTCTGGCTAAAGGCAAAAACCTACTTGATATTGGAGCCGGAACAGGTCATTTTTTAAATGCTTCTAAAATAGCTGGATTTGATGTGCAAGGTTTAGAGCCTGATGAAGATGCCAAGAGGTTTGCCAAAAGTGAATTTTCGTTGAATTTAGATAATTTGAATGTAATTGCTCAGATAGATTCAAATTCGAAGGATGTGATTACCATGTGGCATGTTTTGGAACATGTTTATAATTTAAAAAGTGATTTGTCTGAATTTGTCCGCGTATTAAATGAAGATGGTGTTTTCATTCTTGCTGTGCCAAATATGTCGTCTTGGGATGCAAAACATTACGGAACGTTTTGGGCGGCATACGATGTGCCAAGACATTTGTATCATTTTCAAGAACCAACAATAAAGAATCTTTTTGCTAAATTTAATTTAGAATGTGTGGAGATTCTGCCAATGAAGTTTGATTCATTTTACGTGAGTATGCTTTCAGAAAAATATAAATCAGGAAATATTGTTTCAGGAGTACTAAATGGATTAAAGTCTAATTTGAAGGCTAAAAATAACGGATATAGTTCCCAAATTTATGTTTTCAAGAAAAATAGAGCGATTTAAGCGCGTGTTCTGTTCTTTGGTATAGACACACTATAGCTATTAGGAGATAGTAAAGCAATAAGGGTGAAAAATTTAACATTTTCACCCTTATTTATTTTGAAAAATAAATTTTTAGTTTTTTATTGGTTCAATCCAGTCGCCATTTTCTTTGATCAATTCTATCAGTGCATCGACAGCTTCGATTTCGGGAACGTTTTTTCGGACAATTTCTTTTTCTTTATATAAGTGAATTTTTCCTGGTCCAGTTCCAACATACCCATAATCTGCATCTGCCATTTCTCCTGGTCCATTTACGATACAACCCATAATCCCAATTTTGATTCCCTTGAGGTGAGAAGTTCTATTTCTGATTTTGGCGGTTGTTTCTTGCAAATCGAAAAGTGTTCTTCCGCATGAGGGGCAAGAAATATATTCTGTTTTTGATATTCTGGTTCTTGTGGCTTGCAAAATTCCAAATGACAATGAGTTGATAATTGTCGTTGGTTGATCTCCCTTGATCCAAATTCCATCGCCGAAACCGTCTATAAATTGATTTCCTGAATCACTTGATACACAAAGTTGAAAGTTTTCTATGTCCTCGGTTTTTTTGTGATACTTCAAAACCACTGGGTTTTCAATGTGGTTGTTTTCAAATAAAGTTCTTACATATCTATAGAGTTGTGTTTTATTGTCATATTGAGTGTTTAAAACAAATACACAGTTGGTTCTGTTTTTACAAGTATCAATATCAATATTCTCTGCGTTGATTTCTACAAAATGCAAAGTGTCAAAGTTTTTATCCCTTGCTTCTTCTATATTTAAATAAGGATAGCAGTGTTTTTTATTGCTGTATTTCTCTTGCCAAATTTTGAAATTGAACACCGCTCCCAGAGTTCCTGGTATTTCAAAATTTAAATCATTATTTCCTATAAACACATAGTCAGCAGCTAAATCCTGCAAGTTCCATTTGTCTAATGTTATGGAATAGTTATAGCCAAATCCATAAAAATTTGAATGAATTATTTCTGTTTTATCAGACAAATCAGCAAATACGATTGGAACATTTTTCCCTCCAATGTTTAATATTGAATTTGAATTTCTACGTTGATAAGAATAAGGGTTATAGTTAACTAATAAATTAGTTTTTATATTAAATTCATTGTTTTCTAAACTAAATTTGTCTATCAGTTTTTTTGCAACAGGAATCTCAAATTCAGGGTCTTCAGTTAATGAAACACGTATGGTATCACCCAAACCATCTTCTAGTAGTGCGCCAATTCCAACTGCAGATTTAATTCTACCATCTTCACCATCTCCAGCTTCCGTAACTCCCAAATGTAAAGGGTAGTTCATGCCTTCATTTTGCATCGTGGAAACCAATAATCGATAAGCTTGAACCATCACCAAAGTATTGCTCGCTTTCATGGAAATTGCTAAGTTGTGGTAATCCATTTTTTGGCAAATTCTTAAAAATTCCATAGCCGATTCTACCATTCCTTCAGGTGTGTCTCCAAATCTACTTAAGATTCGATCCGAAAGGGAACCGTGATTTGTTCCAATGCGCATGGCGGTTCCATGATCTTTGCAGATTTGAACTAAAGGTTTGAATTTTTCTTCAATTCGGTGAAGTTCTGCTAAATAGGATTCATCAGTAAAATCTATGTCTTCAAACTTTTTCTTATCTGCGTAGTTTCCTGGATTTACGCGTACTTTTTCTATCAATTTTGCAGCTATTTCTGCAGCATTAGGTGTAAAATGAATGTCTGCAACAAGCGGAGCGTGATAACCACGTGATTTCAAAATATCACTGATTTTCCCCAAATTTTCAGCTTCTTTTTTGCTTGGTGCCGTTAATCTAACAAGTTCACAGCCAGCATCTATCATCCTAATTGATTGTTCAACGGATTTTTCAGTATCCATTGTATCAGTTGTAGTCATCGATTGCGGACGAATGGGTTGGTTTCCACCAATTTTCAAGTTTCCAATTGTTATCTCTCGAGTTACAAATCTATTTCTGTTGAAATAATCCACACAGTATTTTTTAAAACTTTGGTTATTCTCCATTTGTTTTTTAATATCCATATTATTGAAACAAATTTAGTCTTATTTATGTTTAAGCTATTGTTAGATTGTATTTTTTGAACAATTTACCATGGACTATTTAATCGAGTAAAAGATTACATAGTTTTAAATTTCTTATATTTGTGTTAAATTAATGTGAAAACTATGAGCATTCCTTCTATTTCTTTCTCCAAAAGTCATAATGTTGAGTTTTACAAAACGCTTCAACAACGTGTCAGAGAATATTTCAAAGACACTAAAAAATCAAGATTTGCCAACACAAATATGGTAATCAAAACAATTTTCATGATTTCCTTGTATGTCGTTCCTTTTGTTTTGCTGCTAACTGTTATTGAAAGTCCTTGGATTTCATTTATGATGTGGTTGGTAATGGGCTTTGGAATGGCTGGAATTGGTTTGTCAATTATGCATGACGCTAATCATGGAGCCTATTCCAAAAACAAGTTTATAAATAAAGCATTGGGTTTTATAATTTTTGCCGTAGGTGGTTCAGATGTTAATTGGAGAATTCAACACAACATTTTACACCACACCTATACAAATATATCAGGGATGGATGAAGATATTAATCCTGGTAAAGTGATGCGTTTTTCTCCGCATGCAAAAAGATATAGACTGCATAAATACCAACACATTTATGCTTGGTTTTTATATTGTTTGATGACATTAATGTGGTGTACAGTAAAAGATTACCGTCAAGCTGTGAGATACAACAAAATGGACTTGATGAAAACACAAGATATCACTTATGGTCAATTATTAGCTTCAATTATTATATCTAAAATTGTTTATTTCGCTGTAATATTTGCGTTGCCATTTGTTTTCTCTTCTCTTCCTTGGTGGGCAACAATTTTGGGTTTTCTTGCAATGCAGTTCATCGCAGGTTTGATTTTGGCAATGATCTTTCAACCAGCGCACGTGGTTCCAACTTCAAATTACCCTGTACCTGATGAGTCTGGAAATATTGATGCTGATTGGGCTGTTAGTCAACTCTTTAATACTGCAAATTTTGCACCGAAAGCCAAGCTTTTTTCGTGGTATGTTGGTGGCTTAAATTTTCAAATTGAACATCATCTGTTTCCAAATATTTGTCATGTTCATTACGATAAACTGGCGAAAATAGTCAGAGACACAGCCAACGAGTTCAATTTACCTTATATTTCCCAAAAGACTTGGTTCGATGCATTGCGAGAACATACAATCATGTTGAAAAACTTAGGAAATAATGATTTTGCACCTGGAATTCATTAATCAACAATGAATATCGAAGAGTTAAGATCTTATTGTTTAAACATGAAGGGAACTTCTGAAGGTTTTCCTTTTGATCAAAAAACATTGGTTTTTAAAGTAATGGCTAAAATGTTCGCTTTGATTGATGTTGACGATTTTGAGTCTATCAACCTAAAATGTGATCCTGAAAAAGCCGTTTTATTAAGAGAAATGCATACAGGAATTACTCCAGGTTTTCACATGAATAAAACTTTGTGGAACACAGTGAGAATCAACGAAGATATATCAGATAAACTTATTTACGAGTTAATAGATCATTCCTATCAACAAGTGGTTTTAAAATTGACAAAAAAGCTTCAAAATGAGTTGCAGGGTTGATAAATATGTGTGGTCTGTTCGCATAGCTAAAACGCGCTCGCAGGCATCAGAATTAATATCTAAAGGTAAAATTAAACTGAACCAAGCTCAAGTTAAGCCAGCGAGAGACGTAAAGGTTGGAGATTTTATTCATGTTTATAAAAACACCGCCGTTTTTTCCTATAAAATTATCCAACTGTTAGATAAAAGAGTAGGTCCAAAATTGGTTGCCGAATATATTATCGACGCTACTCCATTGGAGGAAATTGAAAAATTTAAAACATACCAGATAGCGCAAAGTGCTTACCGTGAATATGGTACAGGTAGACCTTCCAAACACGATCGCAAAGACATTGAAGATTATTTGAATTGGGATTAATCCAGTTTTCTAGCTAAAAAACGCACTGTTTGTCTTGTTTTTTGTTCTATCAACACAGTTTTATTGTGAATCATTTTGGTAATCGTTGCTTCATCATAATGTCTGATAGTAATCAACTCCAAATTTGCATTGAATTTCACTTCATATTTGTCTTTAAAAAGTGTCAATACATGGTCAATATTGATTTTATTTTGATCAACGGCAAAAGAAAAACTCAAAGCTGAATTTTGCATAAGATTGATTTTAATTCCAGATTTAGAGAGGGTTTCAAAGATATCGCTTAGATTTTCTTCCACTATAAAAGAGAAATCTTTGGGCGTAATAGAAAATAAAACTTGGTCTAATTTAAAGATGAAAGAGGGAATTAAATGGTCATAATCCATCGAAGATTGTATAACCGTACCTGCAGCAGTTGGATCAATGAATGATTTTACATACAAAGATATTTGTTTGTTTTGGAGCGGTTTAATTGTTTTAGGGTGAATTACAGAAGCTCCATAATACGCCAATTCAATCGCTTCTTTGAAGGAAATTTGTTCCAGTTTGATTGTGTCTTCAAACCATTTTGGATCAGCATTTAACATGCCTGGTACATCTTTCCAGATGGTAACACTTTTTGCATTCGTGCAATATGCTAAAATTCCAGCCGAGTAATCGGATCCTTCTCTTCCTAAAGTGGTGGTTAAACCTTCAGAAGTGTGCCCAATAAATCCTTGCGTAACGACTAATTTTGCTGATTTATACAACGGAATTAAGCGCTCATTTATTAATTCTTGTGTCTTTGTCCAATCCACATTTGAATCTCGGTATTGATGGTCAGTTCGGATTAACTTTCTGGCATCTGCCCAAATGGATAAATGTCCTTCTTCTCTCAAATAAGCATCCACTATAAGTGTACTCAAAATTTCCCCAAGTGAAACAATTTGATCGTATTCAAAATCAAAATTATCAGATACCGGTTGGTCAATTTTATTTCGTAAAAAGTCAAAAACCGATTCAACTTCTTGGTGAACAGCATAATGTTGTTCCTTGAAAAGTTTATTTAATATGTTTAGGTGAAAATTATAAGTTTCTTCAACTAAGTATTTATACGATGAAACATTCTTTTCCCAAAGCGCTTTAACGATTTCTTCGAGTGCATTGGTTGTTTTTCCCATGGCAGAAATCACCACCAATCTTTTATTTGTTGCGTATAATGACAATATTTTTGAAACATTTTGAATTGCTTCAGCATTTTTAACGGATGCACCTCCAAATTTAAAAACCAACATCTTATTCAATTTGTCTGCGAAGATAGATAATTAGAATTTTATAATTTAAATTTGATTGGCTGATTATTTGAAATGCAGAGTTTTTACTTTTAAGGCTAAATAAATATAGCCTACAGATTCTTTTTCTTTGGTTTTACAATAAAATATAGTAAACTTGTAATTCATATATACTTATAATCAAAGTGTTTTTGATGAGAATTCTTTTTACTTTTTGTTTGGTTTTATTTTCTAATTTTATTGCAAGTGCAACTTTGTCGATAGAAGGGACTTATCAAGGAAAAAATTTGTATGTTCAAAATCCAGAAAATGAAGACGGATTTGGATTTTGTGTTTCAAAAGTGACTGTTAATGGAGATGTTATGCCTGGGGGAACGGGAACGAGTGCATTTGAAATTGATTTTTCATTGTTCAATATTGCCATTGGTGAACCCCTTTTTATCGTTATTGAACACAGTGAAAGTTGTAAGCCAAAAATCTTAAATCCTGAGGTTTTATTACCTAGAAGCACCTTCGTGGTAACTACAATTAATGTGAATATTGATGGAAAAATAGTTTGGACAACTACTGGAGAAAAAGGTAAATTGCCGTTTTTCGTGGAACAATATCGTTGGGATAAATGGGTTCAAGTAGGCGAAATTCAAGGAAAAGGAACGATTGGTCCCAATAATTATGAATTACAAATTGCACCGCATTCTGGAGAAAACACGTTGCGAGTGGTGCAGGTTGATCATACTGATGAAAAACGAATTTCAAAAGAAGTGAAATTTAAGTCAACTGTTTCTGGCGTTCAAAAATCACCTGTAATTGTTAAAACGAGCATTCAATTTACTTCCAATGGAAAACCGGTTGAAACGAAGTATGAAATTTTTGATGCTTACGGCAATATCGTAAAAAAAGGAAGCGGAACATCAGTTGACTGTGAAAACCTGCTCAAAGGCGCTTATTACATTAATTTCGACAATAAAACAGAAAAGTTTTTCAGGGGATAATTTCAAAAGAATGAATAAAATCGAGCATTTAGGAATTGCTGTTTCAAACATTGAAGAATCAGCAAAAATCTACGAAAAGTTACTAGGTAGTGCATGCTATAAAATGGAAGAGGTTGAATCAGAAGGTGTGAAAACCGCCTTTTACAAAATTGGTGAATCAAAAATTGAATTGCTTCAAGCAACGACTGAAGAAAGTCCGATAGCGAAATTTATTGCCAAAAAAGGACAAGGAATTCACCACATAGCGTTCGATGTGACAGATATTTATGCAGAAATTGAAAGGTTGAAAGGGGAAGGATTTGAATTGATTAATTTGACTCCAAAATCTGGCGCAGATAATAAAATCATCGCTTTTTTACATCCCAAATCAACAGATGGAATTTTAGTGGAATTGTGTCAAGAAAAAAGTTGATTAATCGAAGTACCTGCGGCTAGTAAATGGGTTTTTAGTCCAAGTGCTTTTGCACCTAAAATGTGTCTTTCTGTGTCGTCAATAAACAAGGTTTTTTGATAATCCAAACTATTTTCATGACAAACTTTGTTGAAGATTTCAGCATCAGGTTTTCTCATTCCCATTTCGAAAGAATAATATGTTTTTTCGAAAAATCCAGCGAGATTTTTTTCGGTAGAAACTTGTTTCAAAGCTCTGTTTACCGCCTGTAAATGAATATCATTGGTATTACTTAAAAGAAAGATTCTATATTTACTTTTAAGTTTTTGAAGAAGTTCCAAATTTTGAACAGGAAAATCTAAAATCATGGCGTTCCATGCTGCTACAACTTTATTTGCGCTGGTATTTGGAGGTAAAAAATCCAATAAAGCGTTGATAAAATACGGTGTAGAACTGTTGCCTTTTTCGTAATTATCAAATAAACCTGTTTGAGCAGCCTGTGTGTACATGCTCGAAAAATCTTGTAGTCCCAGTGATTTAAAAGCCTTTTCAGTTAATTGATAATCAATATTTAATATGACACCGCCTAAATCAAAAATGATATTTTCAATCGAATTATCCACTTATTTTATGCGAATTTCTTGACCAACATTGATTCTATCTGGTTTGATACCAGGATTTAATTTTTGAAGTTGAGCAGGAGTAAGCCCGTGTTTGTCAGCAATTCTTCCAAACAAATCACCTGATTTTACCTTGTAATATTTTTTTACTTCTGGCTTTGGAACAATTGGTTTTGGAACAACAGGTTCAGTTTTTATCACCTCCGTTTTCACCAATCCCGGTTTGGAAAGTTTTATAACGGTGTTTACTTTTAGTTTTTGTCCAATATTTAACCAATTGTCCTTCAATCCATTTAACTCTCTGATTTTCTCAGCTGTGGTATTGTATTTCCCTGCAATTACAGTCAAACTTTCATTTCGCTGTACTATGTGATAAACAGTTACTGATGAATCATAATAAACAGTTCCCATCGTCATTGATAGACTGTCTTTCTTGACAGGAGGTGTAATTATTGGAGGCGCAACAGTTGTTGATTTTTGAGGAATTTTTAAAGTTTGTCCTCGTGCAACACGGGTACTTCTTAGTCTATTTAATTTCGTGATTTGACTATTTGTTACATTGTATTTTCTGGCAATCGAACTCAACGTTTCACCAGATTTTACTTTGTGGTAAATAAACTCTTTGTTGTTTGGATTTACAGGTGTTTCTATAAGCGCCACTTCATTAGAATCGATGATGTTGTCTACGGGAAGAGGAGTTAATTTTCCTGAAGAACCATACAAACTGTTTTCTAGCTTATACAAAGAATCTTCTAGGCTCACTAATTTTCCAATTTTGGTCAATGGTCCTGTAATACATTGATTTGGTTGAGTTACAGGAATGTATTGTGCTTTGTAAATTGGATTTAAAGTCTTGATGTCATCCACTGTCCAATCAATTAAACTTGAAATGGTTGACATGTGGACTCCTTTTGTCAAGCACATGGTATCAAGTTGGTAATAGTGAATTTTTGCGGGTGCGGGTTCAATGTTGTGTTCAGCGTGGTAAGTCAATAAATAAGCCGCAGCAATGAAATTGGGCACATATCCTTGTGTTTCACGTGGAAGAAAAGGGCGCACTTCCCAGTAAGTTCTTTTTCCTCCAGAACGGCGAATGGCTTTATTGATATTACCCGGACCAGCATTGTAGGCAGCCAAAGCCAAGTTCCAGTCGCCATAAATTCCAAATAATTTTTTCAAATAACGACAAGCAGCATCTGTTTCTTTAGCAGGATCCATGCGCTCATCGATGTAGGAATTTTCTGTCAATCCGTACATTTTTCCAGTTCCATACATGAATTGCCACAAACCCAATGCCCCAGCTGGAGATTTTACTTGTGGTCTCAATCCGCTTTCAATAACAGATAAATATTTTAATTCAATAGGTAGATCATATTTTGCCAACGCTGCCTCATACATATCGAAATACAATGCTGAACGACCTAATACTACTTTTGCAAAACTTCTTCTATTGCTTGCAAAAAAACGAATTGTTGACAAAGAAATTGGATTGCAATCTAAATGAAATGGAGTCATTTCATTCATTTTCTCTAAACGTTGACAGTAAACTTCATCAGAAACTTGTGGAATGGTGTTTGGTTCATATTCCAATGCATTGATGATAGAATCAAAATTGGATTGATTGGCAAAATCTGCGTAATATGAATTGAGTGTTTCGTCTATTACGCGCATGAAAGCTTCACTGCTGATGCTGTCTTTTACTGCTGGTTTTGGTTTTCTAGTTTGGGCATAAAACCCAGAAAAGAAAACTAAACTTATTACTACGGACAAGCAATATTTCATAACAATAGCTTCTTTAGAAAGCCTAAGATAATGCTTTCAGTTAATTAATGTTTCGCTTAAAGCGCTATTTTTTCTAAATAGGAAGAAAAATCATAAAGTGCTTTTTCTTCAAATGGTTTTGCCATTACTTGAATTCCAAAAGGCATGTTTTCAGTTGTTTTCCCAAAAGGAAGTGAAATTGCTGGATTTCCAGTTAAGTTAGCGTGAACCGTAAAAATATCTTGTAAATACATTTGAATTGGATCTGAAACAGCATTTAATTCGAATGCAGATGATGGAGTAGTGGGAGTTAAAATAAAATCAAAATCATTGAAAATTTCTTTGGTTTTATTTTGTAAAACACGTCTTACTTTTTGACCTTTAGTATAATACGCGTCATAATAACCATGAGATAGAACAAATGTTCCTGCCATGATTCTTCTTAAAACTTCAGGTCCAAAACCTTCTGTTCTTGATTGTTTATAAGTTGCTTCAACGCCTTGCGCATTGGCTGCTCTGTGTCCGTAATGAACCCCATCAAATCTAGATAAGTTGGATGAAGCTTCTGCCGTCGTCAAAACATAATAAGTTGGAACCATGTATTCTAAATAAGGAAAAGAGACAGGTTCTACAACATGTCCTTCCGATTTTAGCGCTTCAATGATTTCCAACATGCGGTTTTTTACTTCAGGATTGATTCCTTCCGTTTCAAAACTTTCTTGAATGTATGCAATGCGTTTTTTGCCAATTTCTTTTTCTGGGAAGTAATTTCCAACCGGTTTGGAAGAAGCAGTGCTGTCAAATTCGTCGCCTCCAGCCATGATTTCAGTAACCATTGCGTTGTCTTCTAGAGAATTAGAGAAAACACCAATTTGATCAAAAGAAGAAGCATAAGCAATTAATCCGTAACGGCTGATTCTGCCGTAAGTTGGTTTGATTCCGTAGGTTCCGGTAAAAGAAGCAGGCTGACGAATGGATCCGCCAGTGTCACTTCCTAGTGCTACCGTGCATAAATGTGCAGCAACAGCAGCGGCCGAACCACCTGATGAACCACCAGGAACAGTTTTTTTGTTGACTGGATTTAAAACAGGACCAAAAGCCGAATTTTCATTCGAGCTTCCCATTGCAAATTCATCGCAATTTAATCGACCAATTACTACCGCATCTTCATCAATTAATCTTTGAAGTGCTGTGGCTGTATAAAGTGATTCAAAACCTTCAAGAATTTTCGAAGAGGCTGAAAGTTTATGACTTTTAAAGCAAATATTGTCTTTGATTCCTACCACAAGTCCAGCAAGTTTGCCAGCATTTTCTGTTTTTATTTTTTGATCGACTGCTATGGCTTGTTGGCGCACAGAATCTTCAAAAACTTCCAAGAAAGCATTTAGATCTTTGTTTTGATTAATATTTTGAAGATAGTCTTCAACGATATCCAAAACAGATTTACCCGAAGAAAGGGCGATCTTTACCTCAGCAAAATTGTGATACATGAAATAGAAATTTAGAACTTATTTTTTTTCTTCAACTTCAGTACTTGTAGATTCTCCTTTAGAAGCATCTTTAAATTCTTTGATTCCTTTTCCAAGGCCTTTCATTAATTCTGGAATTTTTTTACCTCCGAATAGCAAAACAACAATTGCCAAAATCAGAATAATTTCCATCATACCAAACTTACCCATCTCTTTATGTAATTTAATTTCATGCAAATTTAGGGAATTATAATCCAAAGATTACAATTGAGTGATGAAAACACTAAAATTAACAAGAGATTAAGACAAAATGAATCAGTTTTAGTGAAGAGGGAAGTTCATATTTATAAAATATGAGCAAAATCACGACTTTTTTATTTCTCAAAATTGAATAAAAGAGTTAAATAATTCATGTAATTTTGTGTTCTATTAATTAAAAAACAAGGACAAATGTCTAACGTGCAATCAGGTCTTGAAATTCAAGAAATATTGGATCAATTAGGAATTGAATCCATTAACCCAGGTGCTTCCACAGGAAGTTATTGGTTTAATACAAGTGGTGAACAAATTGATTCTTATTCTCCAGTTGATGGAAAATTAATCGCATCTGTTTCTGCTGCTTCGCAAGCGGATTATGAAGCTGCGATTTTAAAATCTCAAGAAGCTTTCAAAGTTTGGAGACAAATCCCAGCGCCAAAACGAGGCGAAATTGTTAGACAATTGGGAGATAAATTAAGAGATTACAAAGAACCACTTGGTAAATTGGTTTCCTACGAGATGGGAAAATCTTTGCAAGAAGGTTTAGGTGAAGTGCAAGAAATGATTGACATCTGTGATTTTGCTGTTGGACTTTCACGTCAATTATATGGTTTGACGATGCATTCTGAGCGTCCAAGTCATAGAATGTATGAGCAATATCATCCGCTAGGATTAGTTGGGATTATTTCTGCATTTAATTTTCCGGTTGCTGTTTGGAGCTGGAATGCAGCTTTGGCGTGGGTTTGTGGAGACGTTTGTATTTGGAAACCATCTGAAAAAACACCATTGACTGCAATCGCTTGTCAAAAAATTGCTGAGGAAGTTTTTACTGATAATGATGTTCCAGAAGGTGTTTCTTGTTTGGTGATTGGTGGACCTGAATTAGGAAAAGCAATGACTGCAGACAAAAGAGTTCCTTTGATTTCTGCAACAGGTTCAACTAGAATGGGTAAGTCTGTTGGTCAAGTTGTTGGTGAACGTTTAGGTCGTTCTTTGCTTGAATTAGGAGGAAACAATGCAATTATAATTACGCCAACTGCAGATTTGAAAGTAGTTGTACCAGGCGCTGTTTTTGGTGCAATTGGAACTGCAGGACAAAGATGTACTTCTACGCGTCGATTGATTATTCATGAAGATGTTTATGAAACGGTAAAAAATGCCATCGTGAAAGCTTATGGACAATTGAAAATTGGAAATCCATTGGATCAAAACATGCATGTTGGTCCATTGATTGACAAAGATGCTGTTGCTGCATACCAAAATGCTTTGCAAAAAGTAGTTAAAGAAGGTGGAAAAATTATTGTGGAAGGTGGCGTTTTGACAGGCGAAGGATATGAATCTGGATGTTATGTAAAACCCGCAATTGCTGAAGCCAGCAATGATTATGCGATTGTACAACATGAAACTTTTGCGCCAATTTTGTATCTGATGAAATATAGTGGAACGGTTGAAAATGCCATTGCTTTGCAAAACGGTGTTCCACAAGGCTTGTCTTCTGCAATTATGACCAACAATTTAAAAGAGGCTGAAGCTTTCTTGGCTGCTTCTGGTTCAGATTGTGGAATTGCAAACGTAAACATTGGAACTTCAGGTGCTGAAATTGGTGGTGCTTTTGGTGGTGAAAAAGAAACAGGAGGTGGACGTGAGTCTGGTTCTGATGCTTGGAAAGTCTACATGAGAAGACAAACAAATACAATCAATTATTCTGATAGTTTGCCTTTGGCACAAGGAATCAAGTTTGATTTGTAAAAGGAAATATTAAGCAAAGAAAAAGGCGATTAATTAGATTTAATCGCCTTTTTTATGTCGTTTTGTTTTGATTAATAAAGTGCTTCTTTCAAAGAAGTTCTATAATCTTTAATTTCCTCACGATTGATTTTGTGGTCTGCATTTTTCAGTAAGTTCAACAAATAAAGCAAATTTTCATTGTCTTCAATCTCGATAGGATATTCATTCTCCTCTTCATCTTCTTCATATTGCGCTTGAACATCAAATGCTTCACGCTCAGTAAGAAACTCATAAGTCAATCTCAATACTTTGGTAACCAAAGGATCTTGTTCTTTCAAAGCAAACTCACGCAATTCTTTTAAATCTTCTACAAGACCTTTTGCAAGAACACCTTCTTTTTCAACTTTTTCAATGATTGAATCTAGTTTTTTATTTGCAGCTGCAATTTTCATAAATACACAATTTTAAATTTTTGATGAAATACCCAAGGCATTGCTTATTTCACGCTTTTGGCTTCAAATCAGAGAAAAACTCTCAAATCAACCGAATAATTTACTGCAAATGTAATCACTTCATTCAATTTTCACCACAGTTGCAAGCATAAATCCAAAAGATATTGGTTAAATAGTTGCTCAAAATAGCATTTTACAAGCTTTTGAAACCAAATTTACACCTAAAAACTTTCAAATAACCTTTTGATTTTAATACAAAACTCAATCGTTTCATTATTTTTGTATCAACTATAAAATTTCTCCATTGCTAGAACTAGTCTTAAGTGCAGTAGGTACAGGTTTCATTTTAAGCATCATGCTTGGGCCTGCTTTCTTTGTGTTGCTCGAAATCAGTATACGGAAAGGAGTGAGACCTGCACTTGCTTTTGATGCGGGAATTTTTATCAGTGACCTTATTTACATCATCATAGCTTATGTTTTTTATGCAGAGGTTTCCGCTTTAACCAAAGGGGAAAATGAAGGTATTTTAAAAATCCTTGGTGGATGTTTGTTTCTAATTTATGGTGGCGTTTCTTTTTTCAAAAAACCAAAACCACACAAACAAGACGATTTAGGTAACGCCATTCACAATTCAAGAGATTATTTGATGCTTTTTGTAAAAGGTTTGGTTCTCAATTTAGCCAATCCGTTGGTGATCGTTTATTGGTTTAGTGTCATGGCTTTAGGGACTAAACAAACAGCTAATTCTACCATTTGGGCGCCAACATTTATTTACATTTGTATTTTACTCTTTGTCTTTTTTTCCATCGATTTTTTGAAGATTTTAGGAGCCAAAAGATTGAGACCTTTCATTACAGATCGTGTTCTAACTTCTTTGAACAGAATAACTGGTACCATTTTATTTTTGTTTGGAATTGTATTGTTTGCTCAAGGAATACTTTCAAAAATGTAACAAAAAGAGTGTTTTTCATTATTCAATAAATCAAAATTTCACATGTTAAGATTCATTTTTTGTTTGCTGATTTTTGCATCTTTCAATGCTAATAGCCAAAAAGTATTGAAAGAAAACCTTACCAAAAAGAAAACTTTTTATTGGGATTTTCAAAATACTAAACCTCAGTCTATCGGTTCGTATTACAAGGACCCACTTGGAGAAACTGCTTTGGAACATGGTAAATGGGAATATTATGACCGTGAAGGAAAATTATCTGAAATTAGAAATTACTACAAAGGGAAATTACATGGACCTGTGATTTTGAAATATCCAAATGGTTTAATGCGACAAGAGGGTTATTTTATCAATGACCTACAAGATAGCATTTACAGACTCTGGAACGAAAGTGGTGTTTTGGAAACGGAAGGTTATTTCAAGGACAATAAAGAATTTGGAATCTGGAAAACTTTTCACCTTGACGGAAGCCCAAAAATGGTAGAAGAAGTCATTGATTCTACAAGATTTGTTCAATCATTTTGGATTGATGATTCGCTGCACACACAAACATTAATCAATGGATCAGGAAAGGTTGTTGAAATGTATAACAATGGATTACTAAAGCATTATTATTTCTATAAATCTGGAGTTTTAAATGGAATCTTTTTGGAAAAAAGCATTTTAGGCGATTCTTCCCTATCTGGTTCTTACAAAAATGGAAGAAAGTCTGGTCTTTGGAAATTTTACTATTATACTGGTAAAATTGAAAAAATCTGTAATTATGATGAAGATCGCATGGAAGGTAAATACCAATATTTTTATGACAATGGTCAAGTAAATACTGAAGGATTTTACAAAGCTGGTCAGAAAAATGGTTTGTGGACTTGGTTTACCAAATTTGGTGTGCGAGACATGTCCGGTAATTTCAAAGAAGACCAACAACATGGAGATTGGACATATTGGTATCCCACAGGAGAAATCGCCTATACAGCCCAATATAAAATGGGTTTGAAAGATGGAAATTGGAATTATTTTTACAAAGATGGTTCTAAATTCAAAGTGGGAAGTTT
>JBBALI010000040.1:0-36351 GCA_040403095.1 Crocinitomicaceae bacterium | reverse complement strand
CAAAATTGCAACTTTAATTCAAAATTTTTCAATTAAAAACTTCGATCATTTTATTGATGAACTGAAGAACATAATAGATAATCAAGATTTATTTGAAAGATATTGCAATAATCAAGTTGAAGCAGATACGCTTTGGAATGACGATTGTTCATTATTAATCATACAGCACATTTAGGAGATGTTACCAAAAATAACTGAATATCATCAAGCAATTTCAAATCCAGAAAGTTTCAAAACTCTTTCTTCAGATCTTGATATTTTAACTGATGAAAACTGCGAATTAATTTTCGCTTCGGGGAATTTTGCTGTAGTTTACAAAGTATTGTACAAAAATCAATTTTATGCAATTAAATGTTTTTTAAAAGAACAGGAAGAGCGAGTCGAAAGATTAGAAGCAATTTCAGATTACATAAAGCATAATAAATCAGAATATTGGGTTCAAATTAAGATATTTAAAAATGAGTTGTGGGTTGATGTTGAGGGAATTGGAGGAGATTATACTGTAATCTTAATGCCATGGATAGCAGCACCAACTTTAGGTAATATTCTAAAAACTTTTATTGAAAAAAATGACATTAAATCAATTGAAATAATAAATGAGAATCTAAAAAAAATGTTTCAATGGATACTTGAAAAAGGTTTCGCACATGGAGATTTAAAGCAAGATAACATTTTAATAAATGACTCAACTCTTGAACCATTTATAATAGATTATGATGGAATGTTTATTCCAGAATTTAAAGGCAAAATAGCACTAGAATTAGGAAGCCCTTGTTTTCAACATCCGACTAGAAGCGAAGAGCATTTCGATCATTTTTTGGATGATTTTTCAATGTTTATTATTCTTTACAGCTTAAATATTTTAATCGAAGCACCATTCTTATGGCATAACTACAACCATGATCAAAATATTGTTTTTGATGTTTCGGATTTTTCCCAAAATAATAATTTGCTACATTTTGAATTAGAAAAATTAAAATCAAAAAGAAACAAGAATTATTTATCTATTCTGAAAAAACAAAATTGGAATTTACTATCCCCACAAATTGAATTTAGAGAGGAGGTAATCTTTGATAGATTTTCACTTTCCAAAAATCTCTATGATCCAATTTATGTAAATCAGCCGAGGGAAAATGGTAGTTTTAGAAGTTTATTTGAAAAAGAAGAAAAAGAAATTGCTTTAAAGCAACTCAAACTTGATTTGATTTCTCGTTTCTTCCCTTTTGAAAAAGAAAAAATCATAAAATATAAGTCAATCCTAAACGGCTCTTTATTAATCAAGAATGACTTCGTAAATTGGGATATTGATATAATCGACGAACTAGACCTAAAATTTGACTGGTCGGAGCTTTTTAGAATCAAAAACATAAAATTTGATTTAGCATTCTTCAGAAAATATGAAGCTAAAATTGAATTTAGTAGCTTGTATTTAATGAAAAACATTGACTGGTCTAAAGAACTACTTTCAGAATTTGAAGATCGATTTCATTGGAATGGAACATTTATTTTAGCAGTGCCCATTTGTACGTTAGAAAATCTAAGAAAATACCAAAACGTTATCAAATGGGAGGTTGTATCCAGTAGGATAAAGTTTGAATTTACAAAGGACATTTTAGAAGAATTCTCTGATAGATGGGATTGGGAGAAATTGTCATCTAATACTAATCTTCCACTTTCGATTGATTTTTTAGAGCATATACTCGACGAATTTATTGATAGATGGGATTGGGGAAAATTATCAGCAAATCCTAATCTTCCACTATCTTTTGATTTTATTGAAAAATATTCTGAATATCTAAATTTTAATGTAGTATCACGGAATCCAAAGGCATTAGAACTAATATATAAATTTCCTACATATAAGAAATGGAATTGGAATAATGTCATTTTAAATTCTGCAATAAACTATGATCAAGAATCTTTTGATTTCGTATTTAAACATTACAAAATGAATTACAAAACTAAAGATTTTGACTATCAGTACGGGCGGTGGAAAATATTTTTTGATTTTCTATCGAGTATTGTTAGATTTCACCAAAACGATATTAGTTTATTTTTACAAGTTACGTCTATCTTACCTCCTGACGATTTCAATTATTGGTCTTTTTGGTCTCATTTATCTCTTTGCAGAACTAAATTGTCGCAAGAATTTATAGAAAAACACAAGTCTAAATTACATTTTACAAACAAATACGTTATTAGAAAACAGGCAGATTCGATTTCTAAAGAATTCTTAGAGACAAACTTAGATTTATTCGACACATCACTTAACAATTTCTATTATCTTCCTTTGACAATTGATTTATTGAATAAATTCAATGACAATATAGATTGGAATGTTCTTTCAAGTAATGAAAAGCTAGATTGGACCTGGTGGTATCTTGACAAATATTTTTATGAGTTTAATTTTTATCGCCTTTCAGAAAACAAAGGTATATTTGATAGGTTGATAATGAACAAATTGTCTAATCGAGAGATATTTGCATTCTTGGATAACGAAATGACAAAAAAAAATGAATAGACAAATCAACACATATTTACGAAATATTCAACAAAATTAATTACGAATATTATACTTTGGAATTTCAATTATTCGCGAATTATTATTCAAACCAATTAAAAAATGTTGCCAAAAATAACCGAATATCATCAAGCAATTTCGAATCCAGAAAGCTTCAAAACACTCTATCCGAATATTAAGCCATTGAAAGATGAGAATGGAGAATTAATTTTCGCTTCAGGAAATTTTGCTGCAGTTTATAAGGTTTTATACGAAAATCAATTTTTTGCAGTTAAATGTTTTTTAAAAGAACAAGAAGATAGAATACAGAGACTAAAATCTATTTCAACATTTATCAAAAAAAATACTTCTCCATTTTGGCTAAATTTTGAAGTGTTAGAAAATGAGTTGTGGGTTGAAACCTCATTTGAAAGCAGAGATTATTCCATAGTCCTTATGCCATGGATTCAATCTCCAACTTTAGGAAATTTAATTCAAAATAAAATTGAACAAAATTTATTAAATGATCTGAAAACTATAAATGACAATTTGAAACAAATGTTTCGATGGATTTTAAATAGTGGATTTGCACATGGAGATTTAAAACCAGACAACATTCTCATTTATGAAAATTCTTTACAGCCGATTTTACTAGATTATGATGGAATGTTTATACCTGAATTTGATGGTTTGAATGCAATAGAATTAGGAAGTCCTTGTTTCCAACATCCCAAAAGGCATGAAGTTGATTTTCACGAAAACATTGATGATTTCTCAATGTTTATAATTCTTTTTAGTATTAGTATTCTTCAGTTAAGGCCAGATTTATGGAAAGATTTTCATCACGATCAAAATATAATCTTTGATGAAAAAGATTTTAATGAATTGCAAGATTCGAGATTGATTCAAATAATAGAAAATGATGCAAGTTTAGATTCCTATTTTCAAACATTTCAAGAAATAGATTTTGTTGAAAATGACAACATTAATTTCATTGAAATTTTCCTAAATGACGGGCTTGATTTTAGAAATATTTTTTATGACAAAATAAATGGAATTGCAGAAAGAAAAGAATGGTTTTTGAGCTTAGATAATAGATGGTTAGAACTCTTGAAGTTAAAAAGAGGCAAATACTACAAAAACAGATTATTTAAAGGTTTTTTCGAATCCAATTCATCAAACATAAATGAAATTTTCAACACTATCATAAAGCTAAAAAAAATTCACTTATCCGTTTTTGAAAATAAAGACTTAATCCCGCTTGTTAAATTAACTAATTTGCAAGCAATTTCCTTAACAGTTTTTACGTCAGAAAATTACATAAATGAATATAACTTTGAGTCTTTAAGGAACTTAAAAAGACTTGATATCCTAAAAATTAATGATTCTAATTTTCATTTAAAATCAATAAGAGGAATAGAAAAAGTTAAAAAACTAATATCATTAAAATTAACCGGAGTAACAAAAGTAAAAGATCTTAGTCTAATTTCTCAACTAACTAATTTAAAATCTCTTCACATAAGTCTAAGTTTTGATTATAGATTCAGCTACCAAATTGCAACTCCATGGTGGTTTAGTACTAATGAACGTAGAGAGGCACATTTTGAGAATTCTAAAAAGTTGAAAAATTTGGAATTTTTGGGCAGTAATAAAAAAATTGAAGATTTATTTCTTGCAGATTTTCAGGGTGTGGAAAAATTAGAATTTTTAAAAAATATAAAAAATTTACAATTTCTTGAAATAATAAATTGTGAAAAAATACAAAATCTAGATTTATCATCTAACACTAGTCTAAAAAGTATAAAATTAGGCCTATTAAATCTCAAAAAATTAGATTTAACTAAAAACAATCAACTCATTGAACTTGAATTTAGAAATCTAACAAATCTAAAGTCTATTGAATTAGATCATGAGAATAATATTGAAAATCTTGAAATTAATTCATTTAAAGAATCTAACTTAGATTATTCATTCTTAGAAAGTTTGTTTAATTTGAAAAAAGTTAAATTCGCATCTATTGATAATTTAACTTCAATACCATTAGACCCAAGAATAAACAAAAATCTTGAAGTAATTGTGCTTTGGAATCTAAAAATTGAAAATTATAATAATTTAAAATTCTTCCCCAACCTAAAAGTTATTCACGCAGATAAAGCAATAATCGAAAAGTTACCAAGGCTAAATGATGTCATTATTAAAGAGTTCGATGAATATTCTTTAAATGGTTCAGGCATCCAAAATATTTAATGCCTTAGTCATTCCTTTATCAAAATCTAATAATTTCATCAAAACCTTCATCAAACGTTGGTGATTCATAAAGTTGCTTTTTTTCTTGAAAAATTGCAGTCCATTCGTCAATACTTTTTTCAGGATTATCTTTTATTCTGCGTTCTAACTGGTTCAATTTACCACTTCCAAAATCAAAACATTTTGTGTAATAACCTTTACTTTTAGCTAATAACATAAAATATTTTCTTTCATCAGTAGATAAAAGATTTACGTCCAAAACAATATTTCGTTCACAATCCAACTTATTAATAAACAGAGATTTTATTGATAATTCGCACTTTTTAAAATTCTCTATACTCCCTTTTAAATTCAAACCAAATTTCTCTCCAATTTCATCAGCATTAATTATTTCATGTGTTTTACTTTTTGCAAGTTTCATGGCAAGAGTAGTTTTTCCTGCTCCTACATTACCTACTAAAAAAATTACTTCTTTTTTCAAAATGATTTTGCTTTTTTAATCAAATGTACGTTTTTTGATACAAAAGAAACGCCACTCTCTCGAATGGCGTTTCTTAACTTTTTTATTTCAAGGAACTTATTTTTTTAACTTAGTCCAAACCCACTTCAAAAACAACGTTACCGTAAAACTCACAATCGCACCGACACAAGCTAAAACAATCGTTTTGATGTAATCTTGCGGGTCCAATGTCGCAAATACGGATAAAGCCGTTCCTGTCGTTGTTCCTATCGCTGTGCTGTGGTCGTGATGAGGCAACATGATCTTTGAAATTAATTTAGTTCAGCTGCAGTTTCAACCCATGCACTCACTTTAGAAGTGATATTGATGGTAATTTCGCAAACTTCAACATCATTTTCAACTTGCTCAAACACTTCAACTGCAACCAAATTGACTTTGTCCGTCAAATCGGCACCAGTCCCGAATGCTTTCGGGAGTGGTTTTGATTTTCTGCGAACATTGATCGAACGATTTGCATTTTGATTTGAGCTAGTAGTCATTTTGACTTCAGAAATTTCAGAATCATCATTCAATTCCTCCATCAACTCAATCTCCATTACATTCACTTTTTCAATGGATTCAGTTCCTGAATTAGCACTTGGCATTGTTGTTTCTTTGTAAGAAATCGCAAGCTGCTCTTTGCTTTCTTTTTCCAAATTCATTTGGAAGGATGTACTTTCCTTTTGATCATCATTGTCTTCGATGACTTCTACGTTCATGATGTTCACAGAGTCAGTCAATTCAGAACCAGGCTTAAAGCGTGGTTTCTTTTTTGACTTTAATTTTACTTTCCAATCACTTGATTTACTTACCTTATTCATGTTTTATTTGAATTAATAGTTTAACTAAATTGTACCTTTTTCAATATAAAAAAGTACATTATTATCTATCAGCTGTTACACTTTGTGAGACAGCCCCTGCAACCGTTCCGGCTACAATGAGATAAGTACCCAAGCTGATTATTGCAGTTGGCAAAACAATTGGAGAAGCTAAAATAGCTCCCCCAGCTGCCGCCAAGCCTAATCCAAAATTTCTCAATCTTTTGAAAAATTTCGGAGTAGGACTTTTGAAGCGATCCTTTAATTTCATGGCAGCAAAAATTAAATCACTTCAATGATTCGCAATGCATTGTATGCTCCATTTTTCAATGAATATTGCACACCATTCACGATTTGGAAAAACTCGATTTTCAACAAGAATACTTTTACACCTGTTCCCGTTGGCACGGCAGTAGGTGTCAATGTTACCGCAGTAGTCGCTCCATCAATTGGTAAATTGACAACGTTGGTCAACTTTACATCCGCGATACTCGTACCATAGTTCAAATTTCCATAGCACCCAGTAAAACTGATGTGCGTTGCACCTGCAGGAAACGTAATATCATTCACCGGAATTAATCCAGGAATTGTAATCACACCAGTGGTAGTATTCACCGCCCATGGTTTGTACAAAATACTTCCAATCAAAGCGTTTTTGTTGAACTCAAAACCTTTCAACTTTGCTTTAGCAGTAGCCAAAGCCATTGCAACTCCTACATTTCTCAAACCACGAACGGATGTTGCATCCAAATTCTTGATTTGGGTCATTAACTTCGTCATGCGAGATACCACGCGGTTGTCAGAAGCCGTCAATGCAATTGGACGTAAAGAATCGCGAGAAAACTTTCCTGCAGATGCAGAAGAGCCAAATTCCGCGCCGTTCTCACGTGTTCGAACAAACGCTGGATCGTTTTTAATTCGGTCAGCTTCAACGCCGCCTTTTTCACGAGCCAAATGTCCATCCTTTGATTTGTAGAAAGATAAATCTCCGATTTTACCTTTCAACTTGATAATGCCAGTCTGTTTAGCCATTTTTCAAATTTTACATTCTAAATTCCTAGGACTTTCCCAGGATCAAACATTCTTTTGTCGCGACCAAAATTTTGTTTCTGAATGCAAAACTAGACGGTTGGAAGTACTGATTTACAAAGCACTTCCGTTTCATTTAAATTGTGGTAATTTGTGCCGTTTTTGCATAATATTACTCGAATAAATTCCTATATTTTTGTAGTACAAATAGAAATTCAATTTATTTATCGATCATGTATAGATGATGCATAGATGAAGTATAGATAAAGTATTAAACCGTGAAATTTTTAACATTGAAAAGAGTAGTCATTTATCCAAAAGACATAATGGTGATCACTGGTAAAAGTGAACGATACTCCCGTGAAATTTTGCGAAAAATAAAGACACTACACAACAAACAAAAACACCAGCTAGTTTCTGTAACTGAGTTCTGTGATTTTATCGGCTTAAACACCGATGAGGTTGAGCAAAAGTTAAATTATTGATTTTGATATTAGGGTTCAATCCTCCCCTATAGCTAATATATTTTCAGAACGATATTTGAATTGAATATCAGAGTTTTAAATACAATCAATTCAAGTATTTTTTATATCTATAACTACTCACTTCATTACTAACTTAGATACTTACTTCGTTAATTAATCTCGGAATGTATTCGGTAGCCAGGATTCGCGTGTTTAATTCTTGAAATTTACCCTTATTTAGTTTGATTTATTAGCAAGTCTTTTTACATTTGTGGAAGTAAGAGAGTTCTTTAAAATAAAACAAATTAACTCAAATTTAATGCATGTTTTAAAGCTAGCGTTTTTTGATTTTATTTGTATCTAGTTGAATATCAGTTTAAAATTCGGGTCAGTAAATTCCCTCCGACTCCACAATTTTTAAAGCCATTCGTATCAACACGAGTGGCTTTTTTGGTAAATAGCCCTAAATTTGAATAACAATCACAAAATTCAAAAACATATTGTTAGGTGGAAGGATATGTTATTCGATTTGGAAATCTTGAATCACTATGGTTTTGAACACTTGAGCAAACTTTAATCAATGCCAGCAAATGTTGGATTTTTATTTGAAGCAAGGAATCGAATTGAAATTAAGCAAGAATCTATACTAATTACTCGATTTAAAGCGATTGATCTCAATACAGAATTAACACTATTTCCGCTCTACAAAACAGTTTTCATTAAAGAATCGGCCGAAGATAACGCTGACAGAAAATCATTCAATTTGATCCAAATGGAAAAGGGTTTGATGGGAAAATATAAATTTCAATCAGAAAAATTTTCGATAGACCAGTTATCATTCACTCTTTCATCCATTGAAAGAAGACAGTTTTTTTTGTAAATAAAGGTTGAGGATAGAATAGTAGTTTCTAGTCATGAAGATAATGTGATAATTGGTGGTGAGGTTTATTTTGATTAGCTTAATTGAATGTATTTTGCAGATTTAATTTTTAATTAAAATTTATTTGAGTTTAGTCTCACAATTTTTTAGAACAACTCAGCTGCGTAAGAAACACTATTTTAATTGAAAGTAGCTACCTTTTGAGAATTATTTTTTTAATTATGCTTTTTGAATCAGAAGTAAAATGTAAAAAATAAATTCCATCTGGCATGGTTGTCAGATCTATATGAGGCTGATAAACTGCTGATTCATAAATCCTTTCTCCCATACTATTATAAATATGAATTGAAACAAACTGACCATTATCTCCTTCATGTACCAGGTAAATTAAACCATTCGAGGGATTAGGGTAAATGATTAAATCACTTTCAGACAAATCACTCTGACATTCTTTGAGTGCAATAATTTTAAAGTATTCAAAATCACCATTGAAATCTGTTTGTTTTAATCTAAAATACGCCAATCCTGTATAAGGTTGTGCAACTACAAGTGAATAATCTTGTATATTTGATGAACTGCCTGCGCCTTGAACGGAACCTATAACTCCCCAATTTATAGCATCTTTACTGCTTTCAAGAGTAAAATAATCACTATTGATTTCGGAAGCAGTACTCCATTTTAATTCAATCTTCCAATTATTACATTCACCAGTAAAACTAATCAGTTCTATGGGCAAAGGATTGGCTAAAGTAGTGGAAGCAATAGTAAAAGGACTAAAAGCATTTATTACGGACGAAGTTATGAGTGTTCCTGACGTGCTTGAACCTGTGGTTCCTCCGTTTCCTTCATTTTGCCAACGCGAACCATCCCATCTGGCAATTGCCAATTCACTTAAATTGTTTATACCGCAGCTCCTGGTATCCCAACTTAAAGTGACCTTTACGTTTGAGGTTCCAGTTGTTCTATTAAGTATCCAGTATTCGCACCTTGATATGTGATCTAAACTTGCATCTTTACTTAATACATTATAAGATATATCAGGATCTGACTCAAAATACTCCGCCGTAAATTGGTTAGTATTTAAAGTTGGTGCAGTTATAGAAATAGGCGCATAGACCGAATTTTTACCCACTGGAAATATAAATCCTTGATTGCCTGTTTTTCTAACAGGACCAGTAACAAAGCTACTATTATTTGCTCCAGTAGCAGTAACAGCGTTATTCAGAAGTAGAATATTTGAAAGCGATGAAACAATATTTCCAGCTATAAAATTCACATTATTAGAAACAGTAACTGGTGCATTTAATGTCAAGTCATTACTATTCTTATTCAATTCCAAATTATAATAGATTTCCTTATGCGTGTTTGAAGTTAATGTCAGGGATTGTGCATTTCCTCCGTCAAAAACAACTTTTCCGCTTTGTTGATTAAAAGAAAGTGTTGTCACTGAATTATTGTTCGTCCAATTGCCTGCCAAATTAATTTGATAATTACTGGAAGTAACATCCAGTCTATTATTAACACCGCTTGTGATTTTAAAATCACCATTAATATCCATATTGCCTCCCAAAGAAATAAAGCCTGAAAAAATAACATTATAAAATGCCATGGAAGCGGATGTCCCTTGTCCATCAATCACAGAGGTTTTATAAAAATCGACAGTTGAAGCATAAGTGTTGGCATCCACTGTACCTTGTATGTATGTCCATTCATTGTCGGTAGAAATAGTGTTGCTTTGTAAGGTGAGAGTACCCCCGGATTTATTTATTCTAACTTTTGGTAATCTTCCACCTCCTGCGATTGCGGAACCAGTAAGCGTTTGGTCGGCAGCACCATCAAATAACAACACCGCGTTACCTCCAACATTGTTTGATGTATTGATATTGGTTACCAAAACATCTCCTTTGGCATTCAGTGTTCCAGTATTTATTTGATACCAACTGCTACCCCCTGCTAGCGTAATTAAATGAGTAGAAGTCCATACTAATCCGCTGCTAATGGAAATCGTATTAAAATTGCCAGTGATAGAAATGTCATAAAGACTTAAATCCTGACCAGAAAGAGTCGTGCTTGCTAGAAGGTTAATCACGGAAGTACCAGGATTGATCAATGATGCTCCAGCAACAGTATTCCAGGATGACCCGCTAATATTAATAATTCCGTTAAGATTTAAAGCTCCAGTGGATTTACTAATTACTACTTTTGGTAAGGCGCACACATTGTTTAAACTTGAAATTGAAGAGTTTATATTCTGTGTACCAGTGCCGTCAAATAAGAAAGTACCTGTTCCCCCATTAACAGCGGATGTACTAGAATTGAATAAGGTAAGATCACCCAAAATTTCTAATGTTCCTGTGTTAAGCTGATAATAGCTGCCACCATTAATAATGACATTATTCGTAGAAGTGAGAACATAAGTAGCTGGACTCGGAGTAATTAATTGAGAATTGGCATATATATGTATATCGTATAACGAAATATTCTGACCGGTAAATGTGACGCTTGAATTAATATTGACGGTTGAAGTTCCAGAATTTATTAATGTAGCCCCAGAAGTTGTTTTCCAAGATGTTCCGCTTAGATTTATCAAACCACTTAGATTAAGACTTCCGGATAATTTATTGATTTCAATATTCGGTAAAGCACATACTTTTTCATTGGTACCTATAATAATTGCAGAAGTTGCAGAAGTAATATTTTGAACACCAGCACCATCAAACAAAAAAGTTGCCGACCCTCCGTTAATTGAATTATTCGTAGTAGAAGTGAGCGTAAGATTCTTTTTTATTGCTAATGTACCAGTATTAATGGTACATGCAGCGGTACCGTTTATAATTACATTATTACTTGAACTAATTGTTGTTCCACTTGCAATTGTATAGATTCCTCCATTAGCAATGAATAAGACATCATAAAACATTGTATTTCCCGTAATAATTTGGCTTGTTGAAAACGTAACCATCCCATTATTATGGTTAAATGTTCCGGTGGAATTGGTGAAATTAGATGTGATCTGAAGTATTGCTGTTGTTGAAGTAAAATTCCCTCCTGCCAAACTGAAGGGACCGTTGATTGATATGTTTGCATTATTGCCAGTAAATGTACCTCCGCTTTGAGAAAAACCTGCAGCAGCAACTGTAGTACTTATGCCACTATTTAAACTAATAGTTCCTGTGTAAAGTGAACTGATATTAAAGCCGTTCACACTTAAGTTAGCATCAATTGTACAATTGGTGGTGTTTCCTCCTTCAAAAAAGACATTATCTAAAAAACTGGGAACCGAAAACCCTGAACTCCCTTCGGAAGAATTGGACCAATTACTGGAGCTGCTCCAATTTCCAGACCCAGAACCCACCCAATACCGATTAGCTGAAAAAGAATGAACAGAAATAAACATTGAAATGATGAAGGGTCCAATAAATTTAGAAAACGATATTACATTCATGGTATTTTTTTGCTTGTTGATAGTTCTCAAAGTATGACTCACATCAAAAGGCAGAATGATTTTACTTTATATTTTTGTGTACCTGTTTGTTACAATTATGAATCGCTTTTCAACTGATACAAAGATAAAACAGGCCATTTCGAAACATCTTACGCAACTATTTAATTAAATTGCATTATTCACATATTTAAAACGCAGGATTATATTCCAAACCAGAAGCGATTAGGAGTTCAAGCATATCAATTTTTAATAGGGTCTTTTTAAGAGTACTTTATTCTAATTCACAGATTTCCCCGAAGTTTTCGATTTTAATAATAAGCTCGGAATATGATGATGTGTTGCAACTGAATAGGAGCGTTTCTCACGGTTTTGCAGATTACCACCTTTAATTAACTTTTGAGTTATTAGCATCTAGGATAAAGTCTTGTATTACTTACTTTTCAGTAATCGCCAAAGCATTTGTTGTATCAACTTGAATTTGATTGTATTTTTTTAGATATTTTCAGTCATGAAGGAGCATAATATTTGGATGCATCACGGGTTAAAATGGCTCAAGCCTCAGTAAATATATTCAAACCAGGGTCAATGATGTTGTAAACAAGAAGATTCATTTAATTATATCTGAAAAAAGTGATCATTACGATGATAAAACCAAAAAGACATTGAAACTCCTCAATTTTCCAGATTTTAAATTTGATAGATTGAGGAGTTTTTTTATTCCATTTTGCAACAATCGGCGAGTAAGTTTCAAATCCCAATTATTTCCAAAATTCTCAAAACATTCCGTTGATTTTACTGTTGATTCAACGAGATTTATTTACTTTTATCACTCAATTGACTTTCATTCTAAATGGCACAGCAATACATTCACGTCAAAGGCGCTCGAGTTCACAATTTAAAAAATATTGATGTCAAAATTCCTCACGGAAAAATTACCGTAGTTACTGGACTTTCTGGCTCTGGTAAGTCTTCATTGGCTTTTGATACTTTGTATGCGGAAGGTCAAAGACGCTATGTGGAAAGTTTGTCGTCCTATGCGCGTCAATTTTTAGGGAAATTAGACAAACCTGAAACCGATTTCATCAAGGGAATTTCTCCAGCGATTGCGATTGAACAAAAAGTAACATCTAGCAACCCAAGATCGACAGTTGGCACAACAACAGAGATTTACGATTATTTAAAATTGCTTTTTGCCAGGGTCGGTAAAACGATTTCACCTGTTTCAGGATTGGAAGTCAGAAAACATACGGTTTCTGATGTTATCGATTTTTTGATTAAACAAACGGAAGGAACCAAAGCATACATCCTCGCTCCTATTCAATCTTTTGAAAAATATGGTACCGAAAGGCAATTGACTTTGTTGAAAGATCAAGGATATGCAAGACTTTTTTTGAATGACGAAATCATTGATTTAGAAAACATTGATTCTTCGATTGAAAATATTGAAAACTCTAGGATTTTGGTTGATAGAATCAAAACTTTTCGTGACGATGAAGAAGCGATGGTCAGAGTGGCAGATTCAATTGCATTGGCATATGCTGAAGGTCAAGGCAATTGCGAAATCCATTTTCCTGATACCAATGAGACTTTCATTTTCAACAATAGATTTGAGTTGGATGGAATTGAATTTGTAGAGCCAAGCGAGCATTTTTTTACATTCAATAATCCTTTCGGCGCATGTAAAACTTGCGAAGGTTTTGGCTCTGTCATCGGAATTGATTCAAATTTGGTTATTCCAGACCCAAGTTTAAGTGTTTTTCAAGGTGGAATTGTAGCTTGGAAAGGTGAAACAATGGGCGAATATTTGAATGAATTGGTACTTGCTGCTGCAAAATTCAATTTCCCTATACATCGACCGATTGAAGAACTTACCGAAGCTGAATATCAACTACTTTGGGAAGGAAACAAATATTTCTCTGGTCTAAATAAATTTTTTAAATTTTTAGAAAGTCAATCTTACAAAATTCAATACCGTGTGATGCTTTCTCGCTACCGTGGAAAAACCATTTGTCCTGATTGTAAAGGAACTAGACTAAGAAAAGATACCAATTACGTCACTGTAAATGGAAAAACCATTACAGAAATTGTTCTCACTCCCGTAAAAGAAATTTATACATTTTTCAAAGAATTGACTTTGGAAAGTCACGAAACACAAATTGCCAAAAGACTGTTGCCAGAAATCACGAATCGATTGGGATTTTTGAACGAAGTTGGTTTGGGATATTTGACCTTAAATCGTCAATCTAATTCACTTTCTGGAGGAGAATCGCAAAGAATCAATTTGGCGACTTCTTTGGGATCCAGTTTGGTAGGTTCGATGTATATTTTGGACGAACCTAGTATTGGCCTACATCCACGCGATACGCAAAAGTTGATTAAAGTGCTTAAAAACTTGCGCGATTTAGGAAATACGGTCATCATCGTTGAACACGAAGAAGACATTATGGAAGCGGCGGATGAGATTTTAGATATTGGTCCAATGGCAGGTGTTTATGGTGGTGAAGTTGTTTTTCAAGGAAATCATGCGGCATTAATCAATCAAAAAAACAGCTTGACAGCGCAATACTTGACTGGCGAGAGAAAAATTGAAATACCTTCAAGACGCAGGAAATCAAACAATAAACTCACTGTTATTGGTGCCAAAGAAAACAATTTAAAAAATGTAACGGTCGATTTCCCTTTACACAGTTTGGTTTGCGTGACCGGAGTTAGTGGCTCAGGAAAATCTACTTTGGTAAAAGACATTTTATATCCCGCAATGCGCAAGCATTTGGGACAATTTGGTGATTTTCAAGGAAATTTCAAAGCACTTGAAGGCGATTTAAAACTGATCAAAGAAATCGAATTTGTAGATCAAAATCCAATTGGAAAATCGTCTCGAAGTAATCCTGTGACTTACGTGAAAGCTTTTGACGATATCAGAGAATTGTTTGCTCGTTTACCATTATCTAAAGCAAGAGGCTATAAACCAGGTTTTTTTAGTTTCAATGTCGAAGGCGGAAGATGCGAAATGTGTGAAGGAGAAGGAAGAGTGACTGTTGGCATGCAATTTATGGCGGATGTTCATTTGCTTTGTGAGGCTTGCAATGGTTCGCGCTACAAATATGAAACCTTAGAAATCGAATTTAAAGGCAAAAATATCGCAGATATTTTGAATTTGGACATCGAAAACGCCTTGGAATTTTTCAAAAATGCAGGAGATAAATTGGCTGATAAAATTGTGACAAAAATTCAACCTCTTTTTGATGTTGGTTTGGGCTATTTGCAATTGGGCCAATCATCTAGCACATTGAGTGGCGGTGAAGCACAACGTGTTAAATTGGCGTCATTTTTAGCCAAAGGCGACGCTTCTTTGTCTACACTTTTCATTTTTGATGAACCAACAACGGGATTGCATTTTTATGATATTGAGAAGTTGCTCATTGCATTTCAAAGATTGATTAACAATGGAAATTCGATTATTGTAATTGAACACAATGCAGACATAATTAAATCTGCTGATTGGGTGATTGACATTGGTCCTGATGGAGGAAATGAAGGTGGTCAGATTGTTTTTACGGGGACGCCGGAAGATTTAATCAAGGATAAAAATAGCTTTACTGGCAAATTTTTGGCGAAGAAATTTAAGTGAAATTTGAAATGTGTTAGTTAAAAACTTAAGTATTTATTGATAGTTAAGTGATTCTAACGGATAAAAACCCTTAATCACTTAATCAAAAATTTATAGATCAAAACAATTCCAAAAATAATCAGCGCCGATCCAGTGACATAATTAATAACATTCATCATTTTGTCTGTCAAGAAATGTTTTATTTTCCCAGCTAAAAATACTTTTCCAAGTTCCAAACAAAGCACGATTCCCAATACCACCAAAAAATACAAAATCATTTTCACCAAAGAGAAATGAACCGTTTTTCCGATTGCAGTGGCATTTGCTAGCCACAAAAACCAAACTGCTGGATTGAAAAGATTCAATAAAAATCCTTTTGAAATCAGGAAAAACGAGGATACTTTTGTTACAACTTCTTCTTTATCATCGGCTTTGATTGATTTTTTGAGAAAATAAGTGAATCCGAAAATCAATAAAATTCCACCTCCAACGACAGATGAAATGTCTTGCGCTTTGGCGGAATTGAGCACGCTGCCAAGCCCAAAGTAAATTAAAACGCTGATGACAATACTCAAAAACAAGTCACTTAAAACAATCCCAATCGCCAACATAGAACCATGTTTGTAACCTTCCCGAATTCCAGCATTGATTAAAGCGAAAAATGCTGGACCGAAGGAAAAAGTCAAAATCATGACAATAACAACACCTTGAGAAATTAAATCTAAAATCAAATTTGAAATATTATTTTTTTTGAGAAATGGATATCTCTACTTATACAAACAAAAATAGCATTAAAATGTTAAAATTCACTCAAATTTAACCTCAAATTAACTTATTTGTAATCGTTTTAAATCGAGAAAAAAATGTAATTTTAGAAGATTAATAATTCATGTTCAATAATGAAAACAATTTTACTTCTTTCATTTTTATCTATTTTAATATCTTGTAATGTTGTTAAATTCAAAGATAAACACGCAACTAAAAAGTTAGCAAGGCAAGAAATTATTCCACAATATTTAGATGAAGATTCTTTGCATGTCAAATATTGGAAAGGTGGTTCTGGTCCAACAATTGTTTTTATTCATGGATTTGGCGGAGATGCTTTGATGACTTGGGAAAAAGAAATGGAAACCTTGGCTAAAAATCACACGGTAATATCGATGGACATACTGTGGTTTGGCGAAAGTAAATCCAACAAACAAGCCGTATTAGCCACACAAACAGAAGCTGTTGAAAAGTTATTGAAAAAACTGAATGTTACAAAAGCCAGTTTCATTGGTCAAAGTTACGGTGGGTTTATTTTGGTAGATTTTGCCTTAAAAAATCCAGAAATGGTTGAAAGAATGATTGTTGCAAATAGTCCTGGGACGACTTTTGACATCAAAGAATTAGATGTAATTTGCAACAATTATAAAGTGAAGAGCATTGATGAAATGTTCGTGTTCTCTGAACCTGAAAAGATTCAAAAATTAGTGAATTTATCCTCTTACAAAAAACCACATTTACCCAAATTTGCGATGAAACAATCGTATGACATTTATTTTGCTGGCAATCAGAAAGAGAAAATCAATATGTTGAAATCACTTCCCGCTGAACAAGACAGAATGAAAGATATCAGCAATTTGAAGAAAATTGAAACACTTGTACTTTGGGGTGAATTTGATGAAATTTTCTCATTGAAATCAGGCCAAACATTCGCAAATGCAATCAACGCAAAGTTCGTTTCCATTCCCAAATGTGGACACGCACCACAAATTGATGACCACGAAAGTTTTTTAAGAATTTTGACAGCGTTTTTTAAATAAAAATAATCTCTTAAATTATTTCAAACCAAAATGTTTTTCAGCTTCTTCGGCGATATAACCTCCAATCGCTAAGGATGCAGTTGCCGCTGGAGAGGGTGCATTCAAAACGTGGATTGATCGTCCATGATATTCAATTCTGAAATCGTCTCTTGTATCTCCATCTTCGCCCAACAAAAGCGCTCTCACTCCTGCTCTACCTGGTTTGATATCTTCCATCGCTAAACTTGGAATCATTACTTGCAACGTTTTTAAAAATAATTTTTTAGAAAAAGCACGGCGGTATTCGTCAATCCCAAATTTCATGTTGCCGAAGAATAATTTCCAAGTTCCTTTATAAGTCAAAGCATCATAGGTGTCTTTCCAAGAGAAATCTGTTTTCCCGTAACCTTCACGTTTGAAAGTAAATACCGCATTTGGTCCACATTCCACATCACCATTAGTCATTCTTGTGAAATGAACGCCAAGGAAAGGAAATTCTGGATTCGGAACTGGATAAATCAAATTTCGAACTTTGTGTTTCGCTTCGTCTGTCAATTCGTAATAATCACCTCGGAAACCAACAACTTGCTCTTTCAAATTGACTCCGTCTTTTCGTGCCAATCTATCCGCTTGCAAACCAGCACAAAAAACCAAATATTTGGCTTCAACTGTTCCTTTATTAGTAATTACTTTTGAAGTTGTTTCACCTTTTTCAACGTTAATTACTTCATGTTCTAATAACAATTTGCTTTCTGGTTGCATGCTTAATGCAATTTCAACCATTTTTGCTGTTGCACCACGGAAATCAATGATTCCGGTACAAGGAACCCACAAACCAGCAATTCCTTTTACATGTGGCTCGTGGTCTTTTATTTGTTCAGCAGTAATTTTTTCTAATCCTTCTGTATTGTTTGCAATTCCATTGTTAAAGATTTTCTCCATAAATGGCAATTCGCTTTCTTTGGTCGCAACAACTACTTTTCCACAAACGTCATGCGCAATGTTGTGTTCCTTTGCAAAAGCAACCAATTCATGTCTTCCAGATACGCAATTAGTGGCTTTCAAAGAGCCTGGAGTGTAATATAAACCTGAATGAATTACGCCAGAATTATGTCCTGTTTGATGATCTGCAAGCAATGCTTCTTTCTCTATCAATACTATTTTTAATTCAGGATTTTTAGCTTGAAGCTTGTATAATGTCGCTGCGCCAACGATTCCTCCACCAATGATTGCTACGTCGTAAGTCATTCTTTTTCTAATTTTCTGTAAACTTGTACAAAAGTAATCATTCATCTTTTGGAAAACGTGAATATTTTAAAAAATCAAAGCAATCCATTTTTCCCGAATCTAAACGGCTTGAGGTTTGTTGGCGCATTTATGGTTTTTGTTTTTCACGCCTTTTCTTTAGGTAGAGAACATTGGGGAAATTTTAAAGATTCTACATTTTTTTCAATTTTTACAAAAATCACTAGTAAAGGACATCTAGGAGTTTCTTTGTTTTTTGTTTTAAGTGGATTTTTGATCACTTTCATTATGCTCACAGAATTGCAAAAAACAAGCAAAATTAAATTGTCAAATTTCATTGCAAGACGAATTTTACGCGTTTGGCCGCTTTATTTTGTTGTGGTCATTTTTGGTTTTTTCATTTTTCCCATCCTTCCGCTTGGTAAAGTGACTGAGCATGAACTCATCAATTTCACTTTTTTTCTTTCTAATTTAGATGAAATTTGGTTCGGAGCGCGCGATTCATTGAATTTCTTGACTGCAACATGGTCTGTTAGCGTCGAAGAGCAATTTTACCTCAGTTGGGCATTGCTTATCGGAATATTCCGATTTTCCAAAAAGCAGCAATTTTGGATTTTCTTTGTAGCTATTTTATTGATTTCCATTGTTTTTAGGACGATTTTTATTCAAAATGAAAGAATATTATACTATCACACACTTTCAGTAATCTCAGATTTTGCAATCGGCGGAATTCTAGCACTTTTAGCATTTGACAATAGAATTCAGTCTTTTTTTGAACGTATTTCGAAATTCCAAATCTTGCTTATCTATTGCATCGGAATTGTTGTCCTTTTCCTTGAATCTAAAATTTTTATCGATTATTTATTTGTCTTTCAACGCATTGTTATCGCAGCTTTCTTTGCTTTTGTGATTGCTGAACAAGTATATGCAAAAAATTCGGTTATCAAATTAGATCAAATTCCAGGCTTGAAAAAATCAGGTGAATTGACTTACGGATTTTATCTGTTTCATTGCCTTGTGATATATTACATACAGGCGATTTTTGTTGAAAATCAATGGACTGATAGTCTTTTAGATTTTACTTTTTATTTTATTCTTTGCTTCATAATCACTTACATTTCAAGTTGGATCAGTTTTCGTTATTTTGAAAGTCCAATTTTGAAACTAAAAAAACACTTTAGATAGATGCTAGAAAGAAATGAGTCAAAAATAAAGTTAGCAAATATTGGTCTAAAAATCAGTGTTTTGCTAATGTTTGCGTATGTCTTTTTAAGAAGTGTCTTAGTCGGTTTTACGCACGATGAAAGTCTGTCGTACACTATTTTAACAGGGAATGAATCTCAACTTTTTACAGCGAACAATCATTGGTTGAATACCATCTTAATGAAATGTTGTTCGCTCATTTTAGGCTATTCAGAATGGTCATTGAGACTTCCAAATGTGCTTGCATTTTTGCTTTACGCATATTCTATCATAAAAATACTTCAACTTTCGAAATTGCATTTTTTGACTATTTGGCTGGCGATTTTTGTCTTTTTTCTCAATCCTTTCATGTTGGATTTTTTCGCTTTGGCGCGCGGTTACGGCTTAGGAATGGGATTTCTGACTTTTGCTTTTTACCAAGGTTTTCGATTTTTTTACTTAAATCAGAAGACAAGTAACTTGATTTTATTTCTCTTAAGTTCAATTGCTTGTATTTATGCCAATTACGCTTTTTTTACTCCAATTTTGGCATTGCAAGTGAGTTTTTTCTTGATTTTTTTGAATCTGCACAAAGCAAGTTGGAAAAAAATATTTCTTGCTTATTTCATTGAAATTTGTTTTTTAATTCCTGCCGTTCTTAATATTCAATATTTGAGTAAAATGAATGAACTGTATGCAGGAGGCGATAATGGTGTTTTTCAAGATACCCTAAAATCTATTTTTCATTTCAGCTATGAAACAAATTGGTTTGATTTTACTTTTTGGGGAATGTACATTTTTACAGCAATTGCAATTTTTAGCTTTTTCAAATTAAAATCAAATTCAGTCAAATTGATGCTCGTTTGGAGTCTAGTTCTAATTTTGATTCCAACTGTTTTACATTTTACAATTCAAATGGGATTCGCCAAAGATCGAGCAGCACAGTATTGGATTTTGGTTGGTGGATTTATTGCTGTTTTTACTTTCAATGAGTTTATTCAATCTATAGAAAATCAAACATTTAGATTTTCATACATTTTCCTTACTTCAGTTTTATCAACTACAAATTTAATTGTGTTTATCAGTCATTTGAATTTACATCACAGCATCATTTGGAAGTCAGACGCTGTTGTAAAAACGGCTTTACAAACAATTGAAAGATTGAACATAAAAAAAGGTTCTAAAACCTTAGGGATTTCCTGGACTTTAGAACCTTCTGTTAATTATTATCGAGAAACCAAATCTCTGTATTGGTTAAAACCAGTAAATCGAGATGGTGTTTCTGGAAATTATGATTATTATTTGTATTTCGACGCTGATTCAAATCAGTTAAAGAAACTAAACACTATTAAAAAAGCGCGTTTTGCTGATTCTAACCTGAATTTAAGACAATCGAATTAAAGCTTTATTCAGCCGTTTCAGCTGGAGCCTCTGGTGTTTCAGTCGCTTCAGGAGCTGGCGCTGGTGCTACAACTTCTTTTTTAGCAATTTTCACGTCCACAGCATTCAAACCTTTCATTCCTTTTTCAGTTCTAAAAGTAACTTTATCGCCTTCTTGAATTTGCTCTAAATGACCATTGATGTGCGAGAAAATGCTATCTTGAGAATCTCTATCTTTGATAAATCCATAACCTTTGGATGTATCAAAAAATGTAACTGTTCCAAAACGATTTGGGTCAACTTCTTCTTCAGCGGCTCTTGTTGGTACACCAATTTCAATATCAGCAGCAACAATTTTTCTCTTTTTCAATGGATCTGGAGGAGTTGAAGAAAGATTACCATTTTCATCCACATACGCAATCATATCGTCAAAACTTGCGGTACCGCCATTTGCTTTGCGCTCTTCTTTGCGTTTGTCTTTTTCTTCTTTCTTCTTTTGTCGGATTTTTTCTTTTTCTTTTTTATTCCAGGTTTCTTGAGATTTCGCCATACTTGAATTTATTCCTTTAAATGATTAATTTGGAAAGACAACAATTAATTCTGACGGAAAAAAACGGCTAATAATTTTGCGCTGGAAAATGTCTTTTTACAAAGTTACTAGAAATATCTGAGGAAAACTAAATTAATTGTGAATTATCCATTCTCCAACATGACCGAATTCGCAATTAAAATTCTTAAATTCGCGCTTCTTTTAGAGAAAGCAATTTTCTCATTGAATTTTGAAGACACGACAACATGAAAATAAGTTATAACTGGTTAAAACAATACGTTCAAACAGATCTTCCTGCTGAAGAATTGGGAAAAATCCTCACAGAAACAGGATTAGAAGTGGACGGATTTGAAAAAATTGAAAGTATCAAAGGTGGTTTGGAAGGCGTTTTTGTTGGTGAAGTACTGACTTGCGGAAAACATCCTGATGCTGATAAATTGAAAGTTACAACTGTTTCTGTTGGTGGCGAACCACTTCAAATCGTTTGTGGAGCACCGAATGTTGCCGCTGGACAAAAAGTAATCGTTGCTACCGTTGGATGCACGCTCTATCCTACTCCAGAAGAGGCTTTTAAAATCAAACTTTCCAAAATCAGAGGAGTTGAATCACAAGGAATGCTTTGCGCTGAAGATGAATTAGGTCTTGGACATTCGCACGATGGGATTTTAGTCTTAGATCCTTCTACTCCCGTTGGAATGCCCGCTGCGCAATATTTTGAATTAGAAGACGATTTTCAAATTGAAATCGGTTTGACACCCAATCGCGCTGATGCAATGGGACACATTGGTGTTGCAAGAGATTTAATCGCCTATTTGAATCTGCATGAAAATTCAAACGTTTCCTTGAATCTTCCTGAAGTTCAAGAATTACAAAAAACAACTGATGCAGTTTCTATCAACGTTCGAGTTGAGAATACAGAATGGTGTCCGCGTTATGCCGGAATCAGTTTGGCTGGTGTTGAAGTAAAAGCTTCTCCTGCTTGGTTGCAAAAACGATTGAGAGCGGTTGGATTAAGTCCGATTAACAATGTTGTTGATTGCACCAATTACGTCATGCGTGAATTGGGAACGCCTTTACATGCTTTCGATGCGGAGAAATTGAACGGAAAAATTGTTGTTAAAAACGCTATTTCGGGCGATATTTTCAAAACCTTAGATGGTGTTGAAAGAAAGTTAGACGAATCAAATCTGATGATTACCAATGGAACTGAAAACCTAGCAATTGCTGGTGTTTTTGGTGGCTTAGATTCTGGGATTTCAGATGCAACAGGCAACATTTTCATTGAATCAGCTTATTTCAATCCTATTTCAGTGCGAAAAACTGCGAAATTTCATGGTTTGAATACAGATGCAAGTTTTCGTTATGAACGTGGTGTTGATCCAAATTTGACAATTTACGCTTTGCAAAGGGTGACGCAATTGATTCAATCTATAGCTGGTGGAGAAATCGCGATGGATTTGGTGGATGTTTATCCAACTGCGATTGAAAATCAAATTGTTGAATTCAGCATTGAGCGATGCAATCGATTGATTGGTGCAGAAATACCCGCAGAAAAAATTGAAATCATTTTATCGAATTTGGATATTAAAATACTCTCTAAAGAACCTGAATGTTGGAAATTAGAGATTCCTGCTTACCGTGTTGATGTTTTGCGTGAAGTAGATGTGATTGAAGAAGTTTTGCGTATTTACGGCTTCAACAAAGTGCCTTTGCCAGAAAAATTGAACACGACATTGACTTTGAGCTCAAAACCTGATTTGGAGAAAATTCAAGCTTCTTTGAGCGAATTTTTGGTTGGTTTAGGTTTCAGCGAAATGATGAATAATTCACTGACAAGCTCCACTTATGTAGAAAAAATAGGTGGCGAAACTTTGAAAACAGAAAACAATGTTGCCATGCTCAATCCTTTGAGTAATGAATTAGATGTGATGCGACAATCATTGATTTTTAGTTCTCTGGAAGTTGTTGCACACAATCAAAATAGACAAAATCCAGATTTGAAATTATTTGAATTTGGCAAAACATACCGCAAAACGGCAAACGGTTATTACGAAAACAAACGGTTGATACTTGTTTTGACTGGAAATAAATCGATTGAACAATGGAATTCTTCCAAAGAAAAAACGAATTTTTACACTTTGAAAGGTATTGTGAAATCTGTGCTTTCTCGCATGGGATTAAATTCTTTTTTAGTTGAAAAAGGATTAGAAAACAGCGTTTTGACTGATGGTATCTCAATGAATGTTTTAAAACAAGGAATTGGTGAATTGGGTTGGATTTCAACTGCTTCGAAAAAACATTTTGGAATCAAACAAGATGTTTTCATTGCCGATTTGGATTGGGACGCATTGACTCAATCATTGAAATTGGTCAAAAATATTTACAAAGAAATTCCGAAAACATTTGAAGTGCGAAGAGATTATTCTTTGTTATTGGACAAACAAATTACCTTCAATGCAATTGAACAAGCTGCCAAATCTTGCGACAAAAAAATCTTGAAAAACGTTGGTTTATTTGATGTTTATGAAGGAAAGAACTTAGATGAGGGTAAAAAATCATATGCAGTTTCCTTTCATTTTCAAGATGCTGAGCAAACATTGAAAGACGAGCAAGTGGATGCTGTGATGCAAAAAATCAGAACAGAATTAGAAAGCAAATTGGGTGCTGAATTGAGATAATTTAATGGACAAAAAATCATACTTCATTACAGGGATCGGAACTGACGTCGGTAAAACAGTTGTCAGTGCAATAATTGCAGAAGCAATACGCGCCACTTATTGGAAACCAGTACAAGCGGGAGATCTAGATTTTTCTGACACATTAAAAATCAAAGCTTACTGTTCGGAAAAAGTCAGTTTTCTGCCAGAAAAATACCGTTTAAACACGCCTGCCTCGCCCCATTTTGCAGCCAAATTAGATGGAATAGAAATTCAACTTTCAGATTTTGAATTACCTAAGGTTGATGGAAATCTACTTGTTGAAGGCGCTGGAGGTTTATTGGTTCCAATTAACGAAAAAGGTTTGTTGTACATTGACCTAATTCAACATTTCAATTTGCCAATAATTCTTGTTTCACGCCATTATTTAGGAAGTATCAATCATACGCTTCTTTCTTTGGAAGCATTGAAAAATAGAAATATTAATGTCGAAATTATCGTTTTTGTAGGAGACGAAAATGCAGCAACAGAAAGTATAATTTTAAGTCACTACCCGATTCAAAAAGTGATTCGTATTCCTTTGGCAGAAGAAGTTAACAGTGAATTTGTTAGCTATCAAGCGAAGATTATCCAGAATCATTTTTAAGCATAAAAAAACGCACTCCAATCACGAAGTGCGTTCTAATATCAAATTTATTTCTTTTTACAAATTCTCAAAAAAATCATTTCCCTTATCATCCGAAATAATGAACGCTGGAAAATTCTTAATAGTAATTTTTCTAACTGCTTCCATCCCCATTTCTTCAAAATCAACTATTTCCACTGAAGTAATGTTTTCTTTCGCAAGAATGGCTGCTGGTCCGCCAATTGAACCTAAATAGAATCCGCCGTATTTAGCACAAGCGTTGGTTACTTCTTTCGAACGATTTCCTTTTGCCAACATGATCATACTTCCTCCCAAACTTTGGAATTGATCCACATAGGAATCCATTCTTCCTGCAGTGGTCGGTCCGAAACTTCCTGACGGCATTCCTTCTGGCGTTTTAGCTGGTCCTGCATAATAAATTGGGTGATTTTTGAAATATTCCGGCATCGGCAATCCTGAGTCGATGATTTCTTTGATTTTTGCGTGTGCCATGTCTCGGGCAACAATCAACGTTCCGTTCAATTTCAAACGCGTTTTGATTGGATATTTCGACAATTCAGCCAACACTTCAGCCATTGGTCGATCTAAATCAATTTCCACTGGTGGTTCTAGATGCGGTGGAATTTCTGGCAACAACCTGCGAGGATTTTTCTCCAATGCTTCGATAAACAAACCTTCTTTCGTAATTTTTGCTTTGATATTTCTGTCTGCTGAGCAAGAAACGCCCAATCCCACAGGACAAGAAGCTGCGTGACGTGGCAAACGAATTACGCGAACATCGTGCGTGAAATATTTTCCGCCAAATTGTGCGCCAATCAAACTTTCTTGGCAAATCAGTTGAACTCGCTTCTCCCATTCCAAATCACGGAACGCTTGACCGCCCATGTTTCCTTCAGTAGGCAAATTATCATAATATCCAGCAGAAGCTTTCTTAACCGCCGCTAAATTCGCCTCCGCAGATGTTCCTCCAACTACAAAAGCCAAGTGATAAGGCGGACAAGCAGAAGTACCTAAATCCTTGATTTTTTCTTTGACAAATTGTTCCAAAGATGCATCATTCAACAAAGATTTCGTTTTTTGGTACAAGAAAGTTTTATTCGCTGAACCTCCTCCCTTTGCGAGGAATAAAAATTCATAAGACATTCCTTTCTTAGCATAAATATCAATTTGCGCAGGTAAATTCGTTCCAGAATTTTTCTCTTCAAACATATCTAGTGCGACCACTTGAGAATATCTTAAATTTCTCTCTTGGTATGTATTGAAAATTCCTTTTGAAAGTGCCACAGCGTCATCGGCGCCAGTATAAACGTCCTCCCCTTTTTTCGCTACAACAATCGCTGTTCCAGTGTCTTGACAAGAAGGCAATTGACCTTCAGCAGCAATGGTCGCATTTTGAAGCAAATTAAAAGCGACAAAACGATCATTATCAGTCGCTTCAGGGTCATTCAAAATGGCTTTTAACTTTTCTAAATGTGAAGTTCGCAAGTAAAATGAAACATCTGCCAGAGCAGCTTCCGCCAACACTTCAATTCCTTTGGGATCGATGTGTAGAACTTCTCTCTCTCCATATTTTTCAACTTTCACGTATTCTGATGAAATGTGTGTATATTCCGTATCGTCTTTTAAAATTGGATATGGATCTTGGTAAAAAAAATCTGCCATTTTAATGTGTTTATTTTGCACGCGAAGTTAGTAAAATCTTATGCTAAACAATTTAAATTTCATGGCTTTTTAATCAAATAATAAAAATAATATTTCTACAATCGAATCACTTTTTTAACCGTTTTACCAAATGAATTTTCAATTGAAATTAAATATACTCCAGATACAAAAATTTGATTAGCAATTGTGTATGAATTTTCTTTCATATTTAAATTCAGCACTTCAATTCCATTGATTGTGTAGACTTTTAATGTTGTTTGTTGGTCGAAATTTATTATTTCTATTTGAAGCTGATCTTTGAATGGATTTGGATAAATGTTGACAGTTAAATTGCTAACTTTCTTTTCTTCAACACCAACTGTACTGGCATCTAGGTTATTAAAACTTTGGCCACAAGCGGTTGAATTATTCCCAAAGGCAGTTTTAACATAAGCTGCCTTAGCAAAAAGATCTTGCAACGAAGTATTTTGATTATATGCTCTTTTTCCACCCATCAATGCGGAATGGAAAGTATATTTTGAACCAACAGGTAAACTTGTAGAACCAAATGAACCCATAATTCTTCTATCATCTGGTATATTATTAGATTGAATTTCAGACCAATTGAAACCTGGATCAATTCCGTTTGTACCATAAAATAAAATATCTGAAGTATCTGGACAAACAAATCTTGACGGAATGTTTGAGACATTGAACGGAGGATTTGTGAACGGATCACCGTAATATATTGTATCTCCAAATCTCCATTTTCCGGTAAAATAATTTTTCCATTGATAGTCTAATGTCGGATCTGAATAACTTGATCCAAGAGCAATTGAAGAAATTGACGAAAATTCCAATCCTCTATACTCATTGTCTATTATCCCGTCATCAAATCCAAATCCATTGACGCTCAAATTTTCAGCAATTCCATATAGATCATCAGTTCCATTATTTTCAAATTTTACTCCTTTTAATAATTGTAGACCAATTGTTGGAATCGAATCAAGAAATCCATATGGATTTGTTAAAATTATTTGATCCAAACTGTCACTATTGTAAGCATAGATTAGTCCTTTTTCAACATCTGTTCCTATATAATCATCATACTGAATACCGATATCAAAGTCTGCGCAAATCCCAGCAAATAGTGAATCATATTGAATATTTCCTCGGTTATAAACCTCGGTTTTTATAAAAAGTACATTTTGAATTGTATCATCATCACAATCAAAATTATATAAATAGGTATGAAGTTCTAGTCCGTCGCCCAACCCACCAAAATCTGAATTATGTTGATGAGTTATATTCACCATACATCTACTTCCAGGAAAAGAAGGATATTCACCTAACAATGGTTCATATAATTGATTTCCATTCACATCCACAAATGGCGCTAAATTTTGAGTCTGTCCAATTGAGGTATTTCCATGTGCTGGCCAATTCAAAATAGAGTTTGGAATTTCATAATTGGAGTTTGAATAATTGGAAATATGATTCCAAACCATTTGGTTGTCAATGTAAAAACTTTCATTGTATTGATTGACAAGATCTAAATTATAATTACTAGTATTGGTATATGGTCCGGGCTTGTATAGATTATCAAACTGTGAGATTCTCTTATTCAAGGTTTGATTTCCCACAAATACTTGCGCTACATTAAAAATACAGTGGTCAAAAATAATAGAATCATTGTGCTCAGGAACATAAAAATTACTGTATGGAAAAATCAAACTTCCGATACCAAAATTGACATTATTATTCCCAAAAAAATGATTTTCAAAGTACTCTTTGTGACGAAAAAGCTTTTTAAATTCACCTTTTGAAATAAAAAGAAAGAAACGATTTTGAAAATAATTTATATTTTGACTTTCATTGTATCTATCCCCCCTCATTCCAAACAAAAAGGGTTGACCTTGATCTACGAATATGTTTCGAACGTAAAAAGATTGATTGTTTTTTATAGTGTCAATAATCTGATTATTTATAATTTCAAACCCTTTATATCTGTTGATATTATTCAAAAACAAATATGAATTCACTCCATCTGTTGCAAACATCAGATTATCATTAGTTACAGAAACTGCATCAGGCAAATCTACACTTGAAATAATTTGAAAATTGGAAATTGGGATACTGTTATCAATACCTAAAGTATTGATTGCATTTGTTGTAGTATTCATCAAGCAAACAAGCTGACTATTTATTGTATCAATTGCTAAAACTTTGACTAAATTTTTCTCTTCAAATTCGCTAGAAACGATTGTGTTGTTTTGTATTTTTACCCGTACAAGTTTTGAATTCGCATTGGTATAAACAATCATTTCAGATGGCGAAATGAAATCCACATGAATTGATTTAAATTCTTTTTCAATATTTCCTTGAATTGTAAAATCATTGACAAGAATGAGTGTATTTTCCAATGCCAAAGTTGTTGGATCAACGGTTATTCTTTTGAATGTTCCAAATCCATCGATAAAAAAAACATACATTTTTCCATTTCTCCAGAATACTTCACAACCTTTGCTCGAATAATCTAAGGGAAAATAATATTCACCATCATTCAACGTGTAATTCAAAAATTTGTGAAATCTTATTCCTTGAGTTGCATAGGAAGTTGAATCCTTGGTGACAATAATTTGATTGTTACCGATTTCAAACAAATTTAGAATTTTCTCCTTTTTACTGACTACATCTTGCGGCAAATTAGCACTGAAAAATTCATTTGAAATGTTTAAGTCTGATTTTATCCATTGCACTTCTGTGTTAGCTGAATCTGCCAGTCTAACTCCAAGTGCACCGTAATTTGTTTTAATTCCATAAAAATTCGCAGCTCTTTTGGAACCTGATAATGTACTCAAATCTGGACCTAATGTTTCAAAAAATGATTCGTTAGATTGAGAATGGCTTTCAAATACAATAAGTATCGACAACAATGAAAATAAAAGTTCTTTGCACATATAAGTAGTTTTAATCAAATTAACAAAAAAAATAGGGAATGGCGATTTGTAAAATATCTACATTTTCAATAAATTACACAAGTCTAAATTGATTCTTTCTTGTTCATTAATCATATAAAAATTCAAATAAACCATTTGCTAAAATTATTAAGGTCTGCTAAATCTGATATAAAAGCCATTTCAAAATCAGTTTTCAAATTTCTACAGTTTCAACAAATCGTCGAAATAAATTTTTCCAAGATTTTAAATACAGAAAATCGTTAAAGAATTATTTAACTTCATGTTTAGTTAATAATTTAGAAACACACTTAATTAAAAGAAAATCAGGCATAAAACATAAAATTCCCTGCATTTATTAACTTTCATCGATTTATTTTTTAAAAAAAGTGTTGAAAAGCCCTTGCAGATTCAAAATAAGTACATATCTTTGCACCCGTCTAAGGATAAATCGATATTCAAAAATAGACAGCAAGATCCGGTAGCTCAGCTGGTAGAGCACCTCACTTTTAATGAGGTGGTCCTGGGTTCGAATCCCAGCCGGATCACAAATAAAATCCTCTTAATCTTTTTGATTGAGAGGATTTTTTGTTTTATAGAAAAATTGATATTTAATAATTCACTCCAAAACCTCAATTTGCTTTTCCCATTCAACTGTGATTGAAGGAATTCCATTTTTATCTAATTGAACAACTCCTGTCACAACGACTGTTTCTCCTTCCAACTCTTCGGGTTTGTAGCTAAAGTTGCGCATCCCGTCTTTCCAAATGCAAATGGTAAAGTTTTGATTTGGAAACTGTTTGTCTAAATTTAGAAAAGTTGCGTTTGATTTTGAAATATATTTGGCACTTACAACTTTTCCAACGATGGAAACTTTTTGGCCAACTTTGGTTGCTGCTTGATAGGTATTAAACTGGCCTTTTTTCAACGTCAATGCGGGAATCGGCTCAATATCTCCAGTTGATTTTTGCGTTTTCCAACTTTCAAAGTTTGATTTGGCTTCTATTTGTGCTTGCAAATCAACTGATAGATTCGGGAAAAAATCCAAGCCGGTTATTTTCTCAATGCTGTCAATGGAAACCACATAACTGCTTAAAGGATTTATACACAAGGAATTCGGCATCAAAAATGCCATTCCTTTTGGTTGATTTTCAGATAAATCTACAACAATTTTAAAATGTCTTCGTGGAATCGGAATTTGATGGATAGATTTTTCAATGAATTTCAAACTATCCTCCAAAATCGGACCCGTAACGATATAGTAATCTTTTGGATCCTGATCTGCAATTCTTCGCACTAGTGCTTCCAATTCTGCCCATGATTCTCGGTTAAATTCAGGAACCTGTGGCGTCATGTTGCTGTAAAAATAGGATTCGCTCAATGCTTTTGCTGACCATCTAAAATCTGCTGAAGGCGCTAAATGTCCTCTATCGAAGCCAAAACCATCAAATTTTGAAGATCCATCAGGAAGCTTTTGCGTAATGAAATAGTCACTTTCTATTCCAGTTTGACACTTAATCAATGAATCATTTCTAAAATCATTCGAACGACTGATTTTTCCAAAGGCAACCTCTGGTGTTAAAATATGAAATGACCATGCGGCCAACTTTTTCTCACAATTGAAACCGAGAACCATTGCACTGTGTTCAGCAATGTCTATACTTTGTGTCGATTTTGGATATCCAACTTTTTTTAAATTGAGAATGATTTCGTTTAGTTGCGCTTTTTCAATTAAAGCAAGCAGTGAATCTTGCTTGTGCTTCACTTTTTGAAGCTCTGACTTGAGTTGAATGAGATTTTGAGCATTTGAAAAACAGGGATTAAAGAGTGAAAACAATCCCAAAAACAAATACTTTTTAATCTTAAAGCTAACATTCATGCTTTTAAAATTAAGTAAAAGTGCGATACCAAAACTTGATTTAAAATTCTCTTTAAATAAATTTAATATGAATTATCGTTTGAATACTTTCACAATTAAACAATTTTTAAGCAATTCAAACCCCAAAAACCTTCCTCAAATGCCCATTCAAAAACAATCCATTCGGATCATGCTTTGCCCTAATCGACAGAAAATCATCAAATTTTGGATAAACTTTCCTGAAAAAAGCAGCGTCTTTGGTGTGCAATTTCCCCCAGTGTGGTCGACCGCCGTGAGCTATAAATAAATCTTCTAAATCTTTGAAATACTTGGTGTTGTTCATGCCTTTGAAAACATGACTGGCGATGTATGCAGATTTTCTTTCGAAAGCGGGACTCAAATAAATATCGTCAGCGTCCACAAAACGATGTTCTTGTGGAAAACTGATTTGGTAGTTGTTTTTTTCGATCAATTGCAACATTTCTTTCACAACCTGCTGGTAATTTTCCAGCGGAATATTGTATTCCATTTCGGTGAATTTCACGTTGCGCACGGTACTGAAAACTTTGTAACTCTGTTCGACTTTCGTTTCGTTCGAGATCGCAGCACCAATAATTTTTGAAACTGTTTTGGAACTTGATGGCATCACTTTGTTGATGTTACACAAAAATTGCAACGCCCAGTTTTCGAGCACAATATCATTGATGAACGAACTAAACTTTGAAGTGTGACCTGCTTTTTCGTCCACGATATTGGTTCTTTTCGTTTGCGTCCAAGGCGAGTTTGGAATCGAATAAAATTCAAAATGGCGGTTTTCAGTAATAATCGAATCTAGTTGATGCAAGACATCAGACAATTTCTCTTTGCGGATGTCTAATTTTAAATTATACGCTTCTTGACAACGTAATTTCACCCTGGTAATCACTCCCAAACTTCCCAAAGAAAGTTGTAAACATTTGAATTCATGCAAATTATTCTCAGGATTGATGGTGATGATTTCACCCAAACCGTTGATAAAAGTAATTTCTTCGATTTGAGTCCCAACGCTTCCGAGTGTTATTCCAGTGCCGTGCGTTCCAGTTGAAATCGCTCCCGCAACACTTTGAACATTGATATCTCCTAAATTTTCCTGGGCCAAACCATTTTGTGCCAACTCCTCTCCCAGCTTTTTCAATTTTGTTCCTGCCCAAGCAATTACGCGATTATTTTCTTCGATGGAAATGATGCCTTGTAAATTATCCAAGCTCAACGAAATGCTATCTGTAGATAACAATGGCGTGAACGAATGGTGAGATCCAACGGTGCGAATGGTTTTACCCGATTTATTCGCATGTTTGATTAAATCAGCTATTTCTTCCTCAGAATTTGGTTTTAATACCTCTAGCGGTGACCATTTTACATTTCCGGCCCAATTTTCCATCATAAAAAAGATTTTTTTTCACCTCGATAAGTTGGCACAATTTGTTCAATTTTATCATTTCTGACCAAGATCAATTCGTTGAATCTCTCGCACAACTCACCTGCTTTTGCATGTCTAAAAAATACCAAATCACTGACTTTCAAAGGAATTTTACCTCGATATTCAAAAGGCGTTTGTACTTCGCCAGCTCCTTCGTTTTTGATTAATTTCATTCCCTCGGGCCAAAATGGTTGCGGCTGTTTGTTGGAATCTGTCGCTCCTGAAGCAATGTATCCGCCACCTAACGCTGTAAAAATATGTGTTTTGGGATTTCTTACAATTCTCAAGGCATAAAAAACCGCCGGTCGATGTGTGAAATTGGAATAATTGTCAAACAAATGCGATTGAAAAAATCCGCTTCCGACTGTGATTTCAGTAATCTCTTTTTCTTTCAAAGTAGATTCAATACTTCCTGTGCCTCCACCGTTAACAAACTGCAATTCAATTCCTTTATTTTTAAAAACAGCCAAACATTCAGCACGTCTTTGAGCGATTTTAGGCAAAGATTTTCGCTTCAAAAATCGAACGATGCCATTCATCAAAGTATTTTTGGGAAAATTGTCACCGACTCCAGCAATTTGGGCTTCGTATCCCATCATTCCTTTCCAGACAATGTTTGCAAAGTCTTCGGTACTTTCGATCAAATTCGTCAAATCACGACTGGATTGAATGGAAGAACGATAAACTCCAAAATAGATTCCCGGAAAATGCGTGCTCATGTCCACATCGACACAAACATTCGCTTTTGTCTGGTATTTTGACGCAGTTTGATCTAAAATTTCAAGATGTTCCAAGCGGTCCACAATGAAGCAAATCGCTGCGTTCAACTTCGGATTTGAGACTACTTTTTCGATTAAATCTACTTCAAGCGTTGGATATCCAAGCAAAATATTGGTAAAACCTTTTTCTGCTAGCCAAATTGATTCTTCAATTGTATAAGACATTAAACCAAAAGAATAAGGCAGTTTATCTAAAATGTAACTTAAAATAAATCTACAACGAATTGATTTGGTTGCCAACCTGATATTTTTGCCTTTCGCTCTGGCTGCAATCGTTTGGATATTATCGTCCAACGCATCTAAATCCACCCAAGCAAAAGGCGCTTTATGTGTGTGAAACAAAGATTGATAAGCAGCGAAATTCATGGATGACTATTTGGTGATGAATTTAGTATTTTTTCTCGAGTTACAAATCAATTTCTCCTCATTCAATTCCTGATTCACATTCTCTGTCTCTGTCTATATCCGCTTCATTTCCAATTTTCCCAAAATCCTGCCTTCTCTGCCTTCACTAAATGTTTTGTTTTCAAAAAAGGATGCACAAACTCCAATGATTCTGCATGCAAAAAAAGATGGTCGTTTTGAAATTCAGTGATGAACATGTGGTTGTGGTGACGGTTGCCATACTTTGGGTCTCCGATGATTGGATGACTGATTTTGTTGGCGTGAATACGCAATTGATGCATGCGTCCGGTTTTGGGCGTAAATTCAACGAGTGAATAGCGGGAATTTGGATATGGTTCGACCGGAATTTCCAATTCAAAATGCTTCGAACAACGAAAATGGGTCAATGCTTCTTTGTAATTTCCGCGGTCATTTTTGACGGGTGTATCGATGATTCCTTGTTCTATGACATGTCCGCGTAGCAAAGCGTGATAGATTTTTTGCACTTCGTTTTGCTCCATCATTTTTTGAAACGGCGCGACAAATTCTTTTGCTTTCGCTAACATCAAGACGCCCGAAGTTTTGCGGTCCAGCCGGTGAATGGGAAAAACGTCGTATCCATTGGATTTCAGGATTTCCATCAAGGATTCCTCTTCGATGTTGCGCGCATAATGTGAATGATGGACCAATAAATTATTTGGTTTATTGATACAGAGGTAATATGCGTCTTCGAAGATGATTGGGAGCATTTGGTGGTGTTTTAAAAAAGTTTTATGATTGACTACGTCGGTACTTAGCGCTCGCTTTGTAGTTGAATTCGTAGACATTAGATGGAATCATGATTGTCAATTTTTTCAATTTCTTTCTTTAATTCGTCTATTAACTGTTTTTCTGTTGGTAAATAAAGTTGGTATTTACTAGCTACAATTTTCGTGTTGTTTTCTGGTAAACTAAATTTAACCATAGCATCATTTTTATCTGCGCAAAGCAAAATACCAATACTGTTATTTTCGTGTTTTAGTTTTTCAACACGGTCGAAATAGTTGACATACATTTGTAATTGACCTACATCTTGATGCGTTATTTTATGCGTTTTTATTTCAATTATAACAAAACATTGCAAAATGCGATTGTAAAACACCAAATCCACAAAAAACTCATCATCTTCGAGTAGAATGCGTTTTTGTCTTGCGACAAAAGAGAACCCGTTCCCCAATTCCATAATAAACTCTTGTAAATGGGTAATAATTGCACTTTCTAAATCTTTTTCATAGTAGGCACTTTCGCGTTTTAACCCCAAAAATTCCAAGGTCATTGGGTCTTTGATAATTTCTTTTGCTTCTGAAGGTAATTTTTCTCCACGCGCTACAGCTAAAACGCTTTCTTTATCGTTACTTAACAATAGACGTTCATATAATCCGCTATTTATTTGTCGTTCGAGTTGTCGGGATGTCCAATGATTTTTGAGGCTTTCAGCAATGTAAAATTCTCGTTTGTCTTCATTTTCTAATCTAGAAAGTAGTCGATATTGCGTCCAATTCAATTGTGAACGCAGCGCGTTCACAATTGGAAATGAATTATAAAATTGAATAAAAAAATATAAATTTCGTGTAGAATAACTACTTCCGTAAATTGGTTCAAGGTTTCTTGAAAGATACTTTATTAAATACTTTCCATATTCCGCTCTTACTTTTCCCTGTTGCTCATCTTCAAAGATATACCGACCAATATGCCAATTAAGTTGCACGCGATGAAAATCGACAGAACGAATCGCTTTTTCCCTCGTTTCTTCTATTAAAGAAATGATTTTATTTAGCAATTCTTTATTTTCAATTTCTTGCATATCGAATCAATTTATTGGATTAGCACCTTTAATATTCATTTGAAAAATCAATCCAATTCCTCCGATTCTCCAGGCAATTCAAGCGCTTTCACAGATTGAATCGCATTTCCAGCAATTCCGCGGATGCTTGCGTGCATATCGATGGTGTTGATGATGACTTTCTCTATTTGCTTTTCGCGCTCTTTCCAAATGCGGTTCATGGCGCGTTTTTCGCTTTCAAGTCCATCTTTCATAGCAGTAAAACCTTCTACAATGGCTTCTACTTGCATGCGGAAATTGTTGCTCGTCAGGTATTCATACAACATGTGCATTTTATCACCCTTATTTTCTTGCGAACTCAATGCATTGTTCACCTGAATAATCGATTCACGCAAAACGCCGCACAATCCTTTAAATTCTTCGTAGGTACAAATCCAAACGCCATTTCGAAATCCCATGCGTTCCATGTCTGAAGGCATCGCTTCGGTGACTAAAACACCAATATCTGCGCTTTT
>JBBALI010000039.1:0-38367 GCA_040403095.1 Crocinitomicaceae bacterium | reverse complement strand
TAATCTCCGCTCGTTTGCGGGGTGCAAAGGTAACACTTGTTTTTGTATTTGCAAGAAAAACTTTAATTATTTTTCTTGTTTTCTTAATAAATGCTGAGATTTCAATTTCTTTTCGCTCGTTAGCGGGGTGCAAAGGTATGTAGTCTTTTTCGTTTAGCAAGCGCTTTTTTGAATTATTTTGAAAGTATTTTTCAAGATATTCTTTTTCAGTCAATTAAAAATAGATCAAGCCGTTTTGCTAATCTAGCAAAAGATTTTATGATGAAAAACCGATATCAATCTAGATTTTTGAAGCTTCGATTTGTTGATTCTCAAAAAAAATATAACCAACATTTAATATTTTAAACAAGAAAAGAGTAGAAAAAAATCTACTCTTTAAAATTATGTTTAACAAAAAACTATCTTTTTACAACTTGCTTAACTATTCTTCTCCCTCTAGGTGGTTCTGAAACAGTAATGTAAGTTACAGCGTCATTCACTAAAAATTTTTGACTTGCATAGGGCTCATAAAAGTCATAAGCATCACCTGGAATTAAATCATTTGAAACTGAACCTGTATCAGGATCGTAAAATAAGATTATTTTACCAGTACATTTTTCAATTTTTGAAGCCATAATAGTATATATTTACAGATTAATAATATCAAAAATAATTATTTAGTGTGAAAAGCGTTGCAATTTTTTCATTATTACTGTTTTTTTTAATTCAATTTCCCTTATACTCGCAAAAAAAGGACTTAAAAATCATTGCTGGAATTGAAAATTTAAAAAACGACTCTTCGAAAGTAGAAGAATATCTGCAATTGGCTACAAATACACTTGAAACAAATTCAAAACTCGCACTTGAATATGCGCTAAAGGCAAAGCAAATCGCGCAAAACACAAACATTCGAAAACATAAAATTTATTATTCACTGTCGGATTTATATTTCACACTAGGCGATTACAAAAAATCAACTTACTATTCCTTGCTATTAATTAAAGAAACTAAGAAACTTGAAGAGAATACAAGATACGACTATGAAGGTAGAGCATATGAAAAACTATCAGGAGTAAATGAAAAAAATGGAGATTTAGATTTAGCGATAAACTATCAGAAAAAAGCGATTGAGCTATATAAAAAAATCAAGAACGACAATTATTATATAGTAGCATACATCAACCTTGCAAACTATTACTTAGACCAAAATAGCATCGAGTCAGCCTTGAAATATTATTGGTTTGTTGAATCAAAATTAAAATCTGAACATCTTGAAAAATATGAATCGTACGTTTATAATGGAATCGCTGTATGCTACGACTATCAAGGCAAACTAGATAAATCAATAGAATACTATGAAAAATCAAAAAATGCAATTCTTACAAATAATCCAAAAGATATTTCATCGCTAGCTGTTGCATATAATAATATAGGGACATTGCAAAATGAAAAAGCAGATTACCTTTCGTCAATTAAAAATTTGGAAGAATCTCTCAAATTATTCCTCAAACTAGATGACAGAAAATCCATACTAGATGTTTACTATAATCTAGCCTTATCAAATAAAAACGCCAACAAAATAAAGGAATCAAACCAATTTTTATGGAAATTTGTCGAAATACAAGATTCTATTTTTGATGATGAAACCAAACAAATGATTCATGACCTTTCCATCAAATATCAATCTGAAAAAAAGGAGCAAGAAAATAAAATTTTGGCACAAGAAAACGAAAAAAAACAATTGTCAATTTATTTTTCATTGTCAGGAATTGTCCTCATAACACTCATTCTTATTGTCATATTTAGAAGCAATAGGATTAAAGAAAAAGCAAATAAAAACTTAGAAGAAAAGAAGCAAATAATTGAAAATTATTCACATACACTTGAAAAACAGCACGCTTTGTTGGAAAAGAAAACCCGTGAGGTTACCGACAGTATCAAATATGCAGAACGCATTCAAGGTGCAATTCTTCCTCCAGAACAAAAATGGAATCATATTCTACCCAATTCATTCATTTTTTATCAACCCAAAGATATTTTAAGTGGCGATTTTTATTGGATTGCTGAAATAGATTCGCACGTCTTCATGGCTGCAGCTGATTGCACAGGTCATGGTGTGCCAGGTGCCTTGATTTCAATTGTTAACTTTAATTTACTCAACAAGGCTGTTTTGGAAAAAGGATTAATCAATCCAAACGAAATTCTCGATACTGTCAATATTTGGCTTACTGAAACACTCAATCAAAAAGACAGCGAAAGTCGCATCAAGGACGGAATGGATATTTCCTTGATTTCAATTAATAAAAGCACTAAAGAATGTGTTTTTGCAGGTGCAAACAATCCGCTTTACCTTTTTAAAAACAACGAATTGATTGAAATTAAAGGTGATAAATTTCCTGTTGGTGGATACATTCACGATGAAATCAATCACTTTTCAAATCATAAAATCCAATTAAGTCCTGGCGACACTTTATATCTATTTTCTGATGGTTTTGCAGATCAATTCGGTGGAGAAAAAGGAAAAAAATACAAATACAAACCCTTTAAGGACGCACTTTCAAAAGCTAAAAATCTTCCAATTGATCAACAAAAAGATTTTTTAAACGAAACTTACCTTTCTTGGAGAGGAGATTTGGAACAAACTGACGACATTTTAGTAATCGGAATTCAATTTTAAATATTTATGGAAATCATATTTGCCTCATCAAATCAAAATAAAGCCAAAGAAATTCAAGCTGCATTACCAAAAGAAATTAAACTGAAAACGCTTATTGATCTGAATTTTCATGATGAAATCCCTGAAACTGCTGATACCTTGGCTGGAAATGCTTTACTAAAAGCACAATTTGTAGCTGAAAAGTGGAATTTACCATGCTTTTCAGATGATTCAGGGTTAGAAATTGAAGCGCTCAACAATGAGCCTGGAGTTTACTCAGCAAGATACGCTGGTCCGCAAAGAAATGACGATGAAAATATGAACTTGGTGATTGACAAACTTCAAAATGAAACCAATCGCAAAGCATGCTTTAAAACAGTGATTGCTTTGAAAATTGACGGAAAAACCCTTCTTTTTGAAGGTAAAGTAGTTGGTAAAATTAGAAATGACAAGAAAGGAAATCAAGGTTTTGGATACGACCCTATTTTTGAGCCTGAAGGTTTGGGGAAAACGTTTGCAGAAATGAACATTGAAGAAAAATCAAATTACAGCCATCGAAAACGAGCTGTTGATCAAATGATAAAATACTTGTCTACTAACCGGTAAACCAACCAAGGTTTACCATTCATCGTTACCTAAATATGAAAAACTTCCTATCTATCTATTTGATTTTTATTCTTTTTGGATTAATATTTTCATGCACTAAAATCAAAAAAGAATGTAACGATGTAGTTATCAAAGAATATGACAATGACACGGTGCTTCCTTCTGATTATTTTGCAAGATATCCCGGATCTTGGTGGAACTATACGGATGGTGATTCAATTAAAATTCAATCTTGGAATAACTTGAAAACACATAAATCAATCCCAAATGGAAATTGTAGAACAATTTATGAAAACAATCATATTCTTCCAGGCCAAACTTTTGGTAATTGCACCGTCGTTACTCACCCAGACTTGAGCGACTCAGAATTTATCCCTTACATCAGCGAAACGCCTGGTATAATTTACACCAAGGTGACAAAAATAAACGAAGGTACTTCAACCTATAGCATTAAGGTATTTCCCAAAATGGATTCATTAGTCGTAAATCAAGTTGTTTATTATGATGTGATTAAAGTTCGACATCTTTCCGAATATTACTATTATCACGTTGGAAATGCTGGAAATGGAGGAATGGATTATTATTATAGCAAAAATATCGGACTTATCAGAATGGTGCACATAACCAACGGAGCATCAGTACACGTGAATGATCTGGTAAGCTTTTACATCGCTCCACATTAGACATTTAACTTTTCAAAATAACCCAACAAATACACTTTGGCTTTCCGAAATTGTTTTTCCAAGCAAAAAACTATACATATTAACCAATCAATTTCTTCTTCAATTAAATACAAAAAGTTACCTTTGTAATTATTGAAAATAAAAACTAAAACACACGGTTAACATGGCAAAAATTAAAGTTGCAAATCCTGTTGTAGAGCTTGATGGCGATGAAATGACAAGGATTATTTGGAAATTCATCAAAGACAAATTAATTCTTCCTTATTTAGATTTGGATATCAAATACTACGATTTAGGAATCGAAAAAAGAGATGAAACGAATGACCAAATCACTGTTGATGCTGCTGAAGCAATCAAAAAATACCAAGTAGGTATCAAGTGTGCAACGATTACACCTGATGAAGCACGTGTGCAAGAGTTCCATTTAAAATCAATGTGGAAATCTCCAAATGGTACAATTCGTAACATTTTGGATGGTACTGTTTTCAGAGAACCAATCGTAATGAAAAATGTGCCTCGTTTGGTTACAAACTGGACTGCGCCAATCATCGTTGGTCGTCACGCTTTTGGTGATCAATACCGTGCAACTGATGCTATTTTCAAAGGAAAAGGAAAATTAACGATGACTTTTACTCCTGAAGATGGTGGTGAAGTTCAAAATTTTGAAGTTTACAATTTCAAAGGTGATGGTGTTGGAATGGCGATGTATAATACTGACGAAAGTATCGAAGGTTTTGCAAGAAGCTGCTTCAATATGGCTTTGACAAAAAAATGGCCACTTTACCTTTCTACCAAAAACACAATCCTTAAAAAATACGATGGTCGTTTCAAAGACATTTTTGAAACCATTTTTCAAGCTGAATTCAAAGCGCAATTTGATGCTGCTGGAATCACTTATGAACACCGTTTAATCGATGACATGGTTGCTTCTGCTTTGAAATGGAACGGAAATTTTGTTTGGGCTTGCAAAAATTATGATGGTGACGTACAATCTGACACTGTTGCTCAAGGATTTGGATCTTTAGGTTTAATGACTTCTGTTTTGATCACTCCTGATGGAAAAATCATGGAATCTGAAGCAGCACACGGAACTGTTACAAGACATTACCGTGATCACCAAAACGGAAAGAAAACTTCTACCAATCCAATCGCTTCTATTTTTGCTTGGACACGTGGTTTGGCTTTCAGAGGAAAATTAGATCAAAACCAAGAATTAATTGATTTCTGCGAAACGTTGGAAAGCGTTTGTATCGAAACTGTTGAAAGCGGTGTAATGACCAAAGATTTAGCTGTTTGTATCCACGGAAGAGACACTAACGATACTCATTTCGTAAATACGGAAGATTTTTTAGATGCTTTAGATAGAGGATTACAGTCTAAAATGGCTTAATCATTTCAAAATATACTTGTCCCTGTCAGGATTTATTTGTTTGTTATTCAACGACAAAATCTAAATACTGACAGGGATTTTTTATTTTTACAAAAAAATAAAATCATTTTAAAATTCAAAAGCTCACTTTAAAAATGAAAATTTTAACTCACTATTTCTTTTTCTGCATTGCTATTATTTTAGTATCCGCCTGCGCTGAAATCAAACCCATTGAACCAGCAATCGAAATCACGAAACCTGGACCAGCAAAACAAGAAGCTTCGATCATCGATGTTCCAATCCAAATCGAGTTGAAACCCTATTTCAAACAAGCCGATGCAGCAGTTCCAAATCGTTTTACAGGAAAAGAAGACCATTGTGAAGGAACAAGTTATTCTTATGTTTTTGAGCGAAATCCAATTGAATTTAGCGGAAAAGGAAATAATTTACAGTTCGACATCGAAGGAAAATATTCATTGAAAGTCAATTATTGCCCAAATTGCACAGATGTTTTTGATGACAATGGAACATGTGTTATTCCACGCTTATATGCCAGTTGTGGTGTTGGAGAACCGATGCGTAAAATTTCCATTTCTTATAATTCTTCTTTCGAACTATTGCCAAATTATCAGCTTAAATCAGTCACAAAATTGAAAGAAATCAAACCTTTATCTAAATGTGAAGTCACGGTTTTTAAATATGACGCAACTGAAGATTTGGTAAAAGAAGTCAAAAAAGCGCTCAAAGACATGGCTGGTGACATTGACAAGAAAGTCGGTGAAACCCAAATTAAAAAGGAAATAGAAAAGGCTTGGAAAACACTTTCAAAACCGATGAAAATTGATAAATATGGCTACTTATACATCCAACCTGAAAAAATCAGTGTGAGTAATTTTCAGCTCAATGGTAGTATCTTGAATTTCAATATTGCGATGGAGGCTTTTCCTAAAGTTGAATTGGTGAAAAATTCAGCAGAACCGAAAACCCTACCCAATCTTTCAAATTATCTAAAAAAAGATGGATTCAACATTCAACTTGATTTAATCGGTAATTACGATTCACTTTCTAGATTGCTATCATCAGAATTGAAAGGCAAAGAAATTGACATCAAAAAAAACAAAGTAATCATTGATTCAGCGAAAATATTTGGAGCAGCAAATCAACAATTGAGTTTCGCCATTTCTTTTTCTGGAAAACGAAAAGGAATATTATATCTTGTGGGAACACCAACATTCGATAATCAAAAGCAAGAAATTTCTTTCCCAGATTTAACATTTGATTTAGAAACAAAAAATGCACTTCTTAAAAGTGGCAAATGGCTGTTCAATGATAAAATCACTCAAGCAATTAGAGGCTTTGCAACCTATAATTTAAAAGTAATATTGGATGAATCTGCTTTGAAGTTGGAGAAAGAATTGAATAGAAAAATTGATGAAAAAACTGACATCGAGGGAAAAATGAGTAACCTTCGAGTGGAGGCAATTTACCCCATGAATAATGAATTATTGATTCGAACGAATTTATCAGGAACAATAAAATTAATTGTAAACTAAATCTTAACAAAAGTTTTAACTATTATGTCGTAGTTTTGTAAAAAAAACACGTTGTTTTGCATCAATAATGAGAATTATTTCCCTAATTGTCTTTTTGTCAACTTTCTACCTTCAAGCGCAGGAAGACTTTTTACCTACACGGCTTATTTCAGATTGTGCTGGTGCGGTTGAAATTCAAAATAGTGGTAAATACAGTATCGCTTTTACTGGTAAAAGTGGCAAAATAAATGACTTTTTTGAATATAAATACATCACCAATTTAGTAGAAACAAATTCGTTGTTTTTCAAATTTGTTGCACCTCACAATGGTATACTAAAATTGCAAGCAAACCTTTCCAAAGGAAAATTTCAAATGCTAATTTTTAAAAATACATCAGACAATATTTCTGATGATGTTTTTTATGGAAAAGCTACCGTAGAAAAATCAATAACAAATCCAACTTCAAATTTAGTTTTACCTGCTGATAGTTCTACCCTTAAAGATTATCTGTCAATAAATCTGAAAACTGACGAAATTGTAATAATTGTTTTCAATACTTTAAAAAACAAAAAAGACATTTTAAATTTGAACTTTGACTTTGAAGTTGTAGAAGAACTTGAAAATTCTGACAAGTTAAAAAAGGTAATTGACGAAAGAAAAGGCAGTAATTTTGCTACCATGGAAATTCAAATTCGTGACAGTGAAACAGGATTGCCAGTAGTTTCCGAAATAAATATCAAAGACAAAAAGAAATCAAGTTTATATAAGGGTTCAGATTTACTTTTTAGTACAGAAAAATCCAATCAATTAACAGTAAAATGTAATGCCACAGGTTATTTTTTTGTGGAAGAAAAATTCAAAGTGTATCCAGATTCTTCCAAACTAATTCTCATACAGCTTCAATCGATGGGAAAAGGGAAAAGTATGAAAATTGACAAATTACAATTCTTAAAAGGGACAGATCATATCTATCCAGGTAGTGAATTAAACCTAATTAAAGTCAAAGATTTCTTGCTTTTAAATGCGAATTTGAAAATTGAAATTCAAGGTCATGTCAACAATGAAGGTGAAGATGACCTATCAAGCAAAAAACTTTCTAGACAAAGAGCGAAAAGAGTTCGTAACTTTTTTATTGCAAGTGGCGTAAACAGCAGAAGATTGTCATGGAAAGCTTGTAGCAATAAAGATCCGATTTACCCAAATCCAAAAAACGAGATTGAATCTCAATCAAATAGAAGGGTGGAAATCAAAGTTTTATAGCGACATTCTTTTTTTTTTCTAAGAAGCACAAATTTTTCATGACATTTCTGTTAGTAAATTAAAAAACTACTGAAATGAAATTTTTATTTATCTTTTTCCTTTGTTTTTATACGCTTGGCTTTAGTCAAACCACATTTTTCTCTTCTGAAAGTATTGCCGATTGCAGTGGAGCCACTGGAATTATATATCCTGGAAGTTACACTTTACAATTCCCAGATTCTAAAGGAAAAGTAAATGATTTAGAAGCTTATAGTTCTTTACAGAATGTCAACGAAAAGAACAGTATTTGGTGCTATTTTATCGCCCCACATGATGGGAAATTAAGTATTGACGCAAAAATTGCAAATGGAACTTTGCAAATGATAGCATTTCAAAATGACGAAGATGATTTATGTGTTGGGCTACAAAAAGGAAGTACAGAAATCAAAAGAATTATTGATCAGCAAGCTACAAATAAAGTAAGCCTTTCTATCGCGGTAAATGAAAGTAGTTTATATCCTTTAGAGATTAAAAAAGATCAAAAAGTGATGTTTTTATTTAACACGCAAGAAAAAGGCAAACCGACCTTAGACTTCAATTTAAAGTTTGAGCGATTAGATGCAAATTTCAATGCAGAAGAAGAAAAAACCAAGTTGGTTAAAGAAGTAGATGTGCGAATTAACTCTGCAAAACCTGTTTTAAATATTAAAGTTAGGGATGCAGAAACAGGAAATCCGATTGTTGCAAACATTGAAGTAAATGGAATTAAAAAACTTTCAGCTCTGTATAATGGCTCTGATTTCCTTTTCAATATTGATAAATCTGGATTGATCGATGTAAAATGTGATGCTCCAGGATATTTTTTCTCAGACAAAAGGGAAGAAGTTTCATCTCGTGATAATCGTGAATTCACAATTTGGATGGAACCTCTAGGAAAAGGGAAAAGTTTGCGTTTAGATGATATTGAATTTCAATCAGGAACAAGCACTTTAACTTTAGCAGCAGAAGAAAAACTGAGAAGACTAAGAGATTTTTTAGCATTAAACTCCGGTATAAAAATCGAAATCCAAGGACATGTGCATTCCACAGGTGAAAACTGTTTTGCTGCTCAAAAACTTTCTGAAGCAAGAGCAAGAAGGGTTTATTTATTTTTAGATGAAAACGGAATTGATAAAAACCGAATGAGCGCTGTCGGGTATGGAAATACAAAACCAATTTATGAAAACCCTAAATTTTCTCATGAAGAACAGGCCAATCGTAGGGTTGAAATTAAAGTAATGTAAATTCGAGTAAATCATCTGATAATCAACTTTTGTTGTTCTACTTTATTGACCGAAAGTACACGAACGAAATAAGTTCCTGACACTAATTTCTGATCGCAAGCAATTGATTGTTTTTGATTCATCTCAAAAATTTCAATTAATTCAGAATAACATTCCTTCCCTTCAATATCTTGAATAATTAATTTCACCTTCTGGTTTTCAAAACCAATTAAATTGATATTTAACGAAGCATTTAAATCGGCAGGATTTGGAAAAATGGAAATACTTTCCGTTGATTTATTGTCAATTGAGACTATGGGTAAAAATGTAATATTTCCATCAAAATCAGTTTGAGAAAGTCTGTAGTATGAAACACCAACAAAAGGCTCAACATCGATTTCTTCATAATCATTTTGAATAGAACTATTTCCTTTGCCTTTCACAATGGCAATTCGCTCAAAATTGATTCCATCTTTTGTTTTTTCTAAAGAGAAATAGTCATTGTTTGATTCTGATGCAGTCGTCCACGTTAGATTCACCTTATCAATATTCAATGCTGCACTGAAACTCAACAATTCGATCGGCAAAGGACTCGCTGGAATATTCATTGTTCCAATCGTATAATATCCGTCGCTGGAAATTTCAATATTTTCAAAAACTACATTTTGTCCTGAAACATAACTTGCATTTGCCTTGATAGCCCAATTTCCGGATTGATTGGCTCTGAATAACAAAACATAATTGTTTGCTACTCCTAATTGAACAGCTCCCACTCCTGCATCCATTGTATTGAATGTAATATTGGCATTAATCAAAGTAGAAGAGTTTGTCACATCCCAATACCAAATTCGACTCCATCTTGCTGGTGCCATTCCGCAAACCCCACCTACATCATTAAACACTTGATAATTGGAAGTGGATGAATAACCTGAAAGAACATAATCTCCGTTATCTAAACCTGCATTTATTGAAATCCCGAGACCTCCATTTGCAGAAGGATTAAATTGAGTATTCGCTCCAGTACTTTCTTTCCCCACACCAGCAACTTCTCTGTAATATCCTCCTTTAGAAGCTAAATCACCTTCATATTTATCATTTTCAATTAATGGAATGGCATACTTAGAAGACAGATAATTGTTTACAATCATTCTTTGTGCGTCATTTAAGGTTGTACGATAAATAATTACTTCAGAAATATATCCATTAAATGGCCTATTATCCGATGTGTGAGTTGCACCCAAAAGCAATGGAGATGATTTACGACCAACAAAACTACTGCTCTCTGTACTTGTCTTTCTAAGTTTCTCGCCTTCGTATATTTTTGACCTATTTGCTGCACCCAAAGTTCCATCATACACTGCATCGAATATATAGTTGGTACTTGAAGTATAACTCACTGGAGAAGAATTGAATCGATCCCCTAAACCATCTATATCCAAATACATATAATTCCCCGTGTAATAAAACAACATAAATGCTTGATTTACGTCAATAGATGTTCTTTTTGATATGATACTTTGCGCATCACCTGTCAAACCTTTCAATCTCGAAACCGTGAAAATTGAGTATCCAGCTGTACTGTCTAACTTTGAATTATTAGGTCCAATCAAATAATCATTTTGTCCAGAGGTATTGTTGTTATCGAATTCAATGGCTGGATATCCATTCATCAAATTAGATTTAAAAATCGGCTTTTGATTTGCGTTTGATTGTGAAACATTGATACCATTTCCTGATTGATCATTCCAAGTCGATATCGATGCGCCATCAGTTGTTGTGTTTACTCCAAAATCAGCTTTCAACCACAATGAATTATTTATACTTGTGCCAACTCCACCCGGACCTGTTTGCCCAAAGGAAAAAGAAACAAATAAAAACGAAAAAAAAATGGCTTTAAATGAATTCATAAAAATCTTAAATGAAATTTCATCTTCCTTTTTTGAAGAGATTTCATTTACGATTTATAATCGAACTTGGATTTTTAAAATGAAATTTTAGAGAAAATAATGTTTGTGAATTAAAAAACAGATTAAAAACTCAAATTAAAATTGGGATAAAAAAAAAGAGTGAAATAATTTCACTCTTTTCAGATTTAAAATTATCAAGAATTATTCTTTAGAAAACAATCCATTTACCAGGTCATCTTTAACAATCGCTGGAATGGTAACTTTCAATCTTGGTTCCATTTCCATCGCTCTTTTGATTGCAAAAATTGCACCTTCATTTCTTGCCCAACTTCTGCGAGATATTCCGTTGTTTACATCCCAATGCAACATCATTTTCAATCTTCTATCAGCATCTTTTGAACCATCTAACAACATTCCAAAACCACCGTTTATTACTTCACCCCAGCCTACTCCACCTCCATTGTGAATGGAAATCCAAGTTGCCCCTCTAAAACCGTCACCAATAACATTTTGAATGGCCATATCTGCTGTGAATTTTGAGCCATCGTAAATATTAGAAGTTTCTCTATAAGGTGAGTCTGTACCAGAAACATCATGGTGATCTCTTCCTAAAATAACTTCTCCAATTTCACCTGCTGCAATTGCATTATTGAACGCTTCAGCGATCTTCATTCTACCTTCCGCATCAGCGTATAAAATTCTAGCCTGTGAACCAACCACCAATTTATTTTCTTGCGCTCCTTTGATCCATTGGATATTATCTTCCATCTGTTGAATAATTTCAACTGGACTCGTTTGAATCATTTTTTCTAAAACTGCACATGCAATTTCATCTGTTTTGGCTAAATCTTCTGGTTTTCCAGATGCACAAACCCAACGAAATGGACCAAAGCCATAGTCAAAACACATAGGTCCCATGATGTCTTGCACATAAGATGGATATTTAAAATCAATGTGGTTTTCAGCCATCACATCCGCACCAGCTCTCGATGCTTCCAATAAAAAAGCATTTCCATAATCAAAGAAATAAGTTCCTTTTGCTGTATGTTTATTGATTGTTGCTGCATGACGAATTAAAGTTTCTTTTACTTTGGATTTAAACAGTGCTGGATCATTTGCCATCAAATTGTTTGATTCATCAAATGTCAAGCCGATTGGATAATATCCGCCAGCCCAAGGATTATGCAATGATGTTTGGTCAGATCCTAAATCAATGTGTAAATTTTCAGTATCAAATTTCTCCCAAACTTCAACGATATTTCCCAAATATGCAATTGAAACTGCTTCCTCATTTGACATTGCTTCTCTGACACGCACTGCTAAGTGGTCTAAATCTTCAATAATTTCATTGACCCATCCTTGTTCGTGTCTAATCTTTGTGATTTTAGGATTGACTTCAGCGCAAACTGTTACACAACCAGCAATATTCCCTGCCTTTGGCTGAGCACCACTCATTCCTCCCAAACCTGAAGTGACAAACAATGAACCTTTAGGCGATTTTTTAATTTTTCTAAAACCATTTAATACTGTAATTGTGGTTCCATGGACAATTCCTTGCGGACCAATGTACATATAAGAACCAGCCGTCATTTGTCCATATTGCGTCACGCCTAGTGCATTGAATTTTTCCCAGTCATCAGGCTTTGAATAATTGGGAATCATCATACCATTTGTAACAACTACTCTTGGAGCGTCTTTGTGTGATGGGAAAAGTCCCATTGGATGTCCAGAATACATGGTCAAAGTTTGGTCTTCTTCCATTTCAGACAAATACTTCATTGTTAATCTATACTGGATCCAATTTTGAAAAACGGCTCCATTTCCTCCGTAGGTAATTAGCTCGTGTGGATGCTGGGCAACAGCGTGGTCTAAATTATTTTGAATCATCAACATAATGGCTTTCGCCTGCTGACATTTCCCAGGATAGTCATTGATTGACCTTGCATAAATTTTATAATCTGGGCGAAATCTATGCATGTAAATCCTTCCATAAATTTCCAATTCTTTTAAAAATTCAGGAGCAAGCTCAGCATGAAAATTTTCAGGAAAATAGCGCAATGCATTCCTCAACGCTAATTTTCTTTCTTCTTCTGAAAGAATTTCTTTTCGCTTAGGGGCATGATTTACATTTGTTTCATAATCCTTCTTTGAAGGAAGTACAGTTGGAATTCCTTGTCTAATATCTTCTTGAAATTCTTGTATTGTCATTTTGAAAAATTTGACACAAAAATACGATGAAAAACTAGAAAAAAAGTCTAATTAATCTTTCTAATCAAAGATTTTAGGAAATTTAAAATTACCTGATAATTACTACGTGACCGTTGAAATTGTAAATATCGTCTGTAATTGAATCTTTGGTTCTGATTATCCAAGTGTAAGTCCCATCAGGTAAAACTTCACCATTATAAGTTCCATCCCATTTTACACTGATATCATTTGACTCCCATACAATTTCTCCCCAACGATTATAAATTTTCAAATTGAAATCATATATATCAATTCCAGCCATGTAAACGAACCAAGATTGATTGTATTCATCCCCATCAGGTGTAAAAGCATTTGGTGCATAAATATACACTTCAGGTAAAACAGGCACTGAGTAAACAGCAGTATCTTGACAACCAAATTCAGTTGTTGTTATCAATTGTGCATTGTAACTTCCTGCTTCACCTTCAGGAAATTTGGAAATAGGATCTTGAAGAATTGAAGTTGCTGGATTTCCTGATTGAAAATTCCATTCATAACTATAGCCTCCAACGGATTGATTTATAAAATGGACTTCTGGATTGAACATATATATTGGTGAGGGAGTCCAAGTGAAATCAGCCGTAGGTTTTGGATTCGAGTGTAAAAAAGCTGGAACTGTCAAAGAATCTATACAACCAGCTGGAGAAACAACAATCAATTGAACAGCATAATCACCTGCACCAAGTGCAGTTGTTGTAAAGGAATTTTGATTGATGAAAGTTTGACCATCTGATACTGCCCAAGCAGCACTTTGAACCATGGTTGGATCTGTTGTGTTTGTTACCACAAAAATAGCTGGCTCACAAATTGAGCTATCCAAGACGGTAAATTGCGGCTGAGGAACTGGTAAAACAACAACTTCACAAGAAAGAACCAAAGGAGAAGATTCACAACCGTCTGTAATGGTAACGTTATAGGTCATTGTTGATGCAGGATTTGCATTGATTGAACTATTTGTTCCTGTTGAATTTGAACCATTAGACCAAATAAAATTATAGGGAGCGCCAATTCCATCAGCTGCGGTTGCAGTGATATTTTGAGGATAACCAGGGCATATTGAAAAAGTTGGTGTAATTACTCCAGAAATTGGTAGTCTAACAGTAACATAAATTGAATCTGGTGCAGACTGACATCCATTTTCATTGACTGCAATTACGTCGTAATATGAATTAACGACTGGTGAACCAGTTTGATTAGCAGCAGGACTATTTGTATGTCCCCATATATATGTAAATGACGTTCCATTTACACCTTGTGCAATTAAATTGGCAGTTCCATTTTGACAAACTAAAGTATCATTGGAGAGTAAAACAACTACAGTAGGAGGTTCAACAAGCGTAATTTGTGAACAAACCTGACATCCAAGTGTATTTCTTGAACAAACAGTATATGTTCCAAATGGAAATCCGCCTAAAGTATTAGAAGTTTGCCAAGTTACTCCATTATCAAAACTAAATTCTGACGCTTGAACCGATGAAATTGTAATCTGACCGTCAGTATATCCCCCGCAAGAAGGGTCGACTTTGGAAACAGTTTGAACTAATTCTGAAACCAAAACGGATACAGTATCTCTAATTATTCCGCAGACAGTATTGTTTTCTCTTAAAATAAACTGATATAATCCTGGTTGATTTACCGTAACTGTAGGATTTAAAGTACTAAAATTTGGAGAAAAACTTGCAGTTGCAGCAGGCGTCATTCCAGTAGGTAAAATACTTGCCCAAGAAGAAGTGTTTGTTGCACTACCTACGGTACCACTTAAATTTATAATTTGACCTAAACAAACATTCTGATCTATTCCTGCATTTGGTTGTGGAGGATTAACTACAGTAATTGTAAAATCAACTACTTGAATAATTCCAGAAGAAGGCTCTGTTACTTCAACAGAGTAAATGGTAGTTACAGTTGGTGTTACAGTAACGTTTGTGCCACCTGTTGTATTTGAAACCCCTGTGGTTACCAACCAATTAAAGGTAGGATTTATCATCCCTGGTGTTAAAATATTTACAGTAGCAGCGTTTCCTAGACAAATGGTTTGATCAGGAGTTGTTGGATTACAATCTACACTAGCTGTACCAAAAAAATTGAGATTTACATTTTGAGAAGTTCCACTGTAATTAGACAAACACAATAAATATGTTTGACCAGCAACCACATTTAGAGGTGCAACATAGCTTGAACCAGAAGCATTTGGTGGATAGTTTGCCGGCGTTGACATTCCAGTATTACCATTGCAAGTGCCATTCCAGTTACACGCTGCAGGTGCCAATGTATTTCCAGTAATTCCAGCACAAGTAGCAGATGAATTTGTGTAAGGCCACATGATCCAATCAAAACATCCGCTTCCAGAAGGGGTACCGTTTGGATTCAATCCGATAATTGACCATTGCAAAGTTCCTGACGAAACAACCGAAATTGTAATAAATGTTGAACTTGTTTCCCCCGAAAGTAAACAACCTGAATTATTACCGTAAGGAGGAGTTGAAGGATTTGAAATATTATTTGAAGTAGTAAAATCAACAATATTTGTGGCAGGATTATTCGGAAGAATTCCAAATGAAGGAGTTGTACAACCAGGAACCGCACCATTACAGTTGTTTGGAGTTTGACCATTTGCAATAAAAATGACCAATAAATTCAAAATTAAAAATATATTCTTCATAGTTATTAGTTTGGACAATTAACAAATGGATAAGGATTCACTAAATCAGTACCGTGTAGTCCAATTTGGATACATTCTGCCTTGGTATCGTAAACACCCAACCATGACTTGAAAGTTTCTATGGGCAATTGATTGATGTCCTTTGTCAATAAAAACAATCTGTGGGAAATCCAATCTAACCTAACAACTTTTACATAGGGATTTGCTTGCAATATAGCTGTCAAATCATTGAATTCCTCTTGATTGTCAATTGTAAGCATACATTGAGCGAAAAAATTCGTTTCATTTTGTTGCTGGCTGTATGTACCAAAACTTGTCAACATTAGTACAAATACTACAAGAAATAATTTCATTATAAAGTGTTTATGATTATTCAAAAGACGAAAATATAAATAGATAGTTGTCTTTCAAAATGAAAATAAAAGTGTTATTGTAAAGCTAAAACAAAAAAAGAAGGACACAAGCCCTTCTTTAAATAAAATGTTTACTAAAATTTATTTTAAATATTTGAATGATTTCCCTGGATAAATGGCTGTACTCCCTAACTGTTCTTCAATTCTTAACAATTGGTTATACTTTGACATGCGGTCACTTCTAGAAGCAGAACCAGTTTTAATTTGACCACAATTCAATGCAACTGCTAAATCAGCAATTGTATTATCTTCAGTTTCTCCAGAGCGGTGACTCATAACAGATGTGTACCCATTTCTTGTAGCCATCTGAACGGCTTCAATGGTTTCGGTCAAAGTCCCTATCTGATTTACTTTTACTAAAATAGAATTGGCAGTATTTTCATCAATACCTTTTGCTAATCTTTTAGTATTAGTTACAAATAAATCATCACCAACCAATTGAACTTTATCACCAATTGCTTCAGTTAATAATTTCCAACCTGTCCAATCATCTTCAGCCAATCCATCTTCAATTGAAATAATAGGATATTTATTTGACCAATCTACCCAAAACTGCACCATTTCTTCTGACGTTCTTTCTTCTCCTGTTGATTCAAAAACATATTTACCCTTTTTGTAAAACTCAGAGGAAGCTGCATCTAGTGCAATAAAAACATCCTCTCCAGCCTTAAAGCCAGCTTTTTCAATCGCTTCTAAAACTACTTGAATTGCTTCTTCGTTTGAACCTAAATTAGGAGCAAAACCACCTTCATCTCCAACATTTGTTGACATTCCGCGTGATTTTAAAACATTCTTCAAATGGTGAAAAATTTCCGTTCCCCATCTCAATCCTTCAGAAAAAGAACTTGCTCCGAAAGGCATAACCATAAATTCCTGAATATCAATCAAATTGTCAGCATGTGAACCACCATTCAAAATATTCATCATCGGAACAGGCATTGTTACTGCGCCAACTCCTCCAATGTATTTATACAAAGGCAATCCTGATTCTTGTGCTGCCGCTCTTGCAACTGCTAAGGAAGTGCCTAAAATTGCATTTGCACCTAATTTGGATTTATTTTCAGTTCCATCTAACGTGCACATAGCAGAATCAATTGCTTTTTGGTCAAAAATTGATTTTCCGATCAATAAATCAGCAATTACCGAATTGACGTTATTTACAGCATTCAAAACTCCTTTACCAAGATAAACAGATTGATCACCATCTCTCAACTCAACGGCTTCATGAATTCCTGTTGAAGCCCCGGAAGGAACTGCAGCACGACCTAAAACTCCATTTGAAGTATAAACATCAACTTCCACTGTTGGATTTCCTCTTGAATCCAAGATTTGTCTTCCAACTATTTTGACAATTTTGCTCATTATATTTTGAATTAGAAATCTTAATTTGATGATTTAAATTATTTTGCTGATTGCATATTGTCAATAAATTGATCAAACAAATACCTTGAATCATGAGGGCCAGCAGAAGCTTCAGGATGATACTGAACGGAAAAAACTGGTTTTCCAATTATTTCAATTCCAGCAATTGTATTGTCATTTAAGTGAATATGAGTAACAGCTACTGCCGAATTTCCATCAACACTTTCTTTTGAAATCACAAATCCATGATTCTGAGAAGTAATTTCACCTTTGCCAGTTTTCAAGTTTTTGATAGGATGGTTAATCCCTCTGTGACCATTAAACATTTTAATTGTCTTCAATCCTTGACTTAAACCTAAAATTTGATGTCCTAAACAAATCCCAAAAGTTGGAATATTTGAATCAACTATTTGAGATACCAAACCAATTGTGTCATTCATTGCGCCTGGGTCTCCAGGACCATTTGAAATCATAAAACCATCAGGATTAAATGCTTTCATTTCTTCAAAAGTAGAATTCATCGGGAATACACGCACATAACAACCACGTTCAACCAAACAACGAATGATATTTTTCTTGACACCTAAATCTAAAAGTGCAACTTTATATTTTGCGTTTTCAGGTTCTGCATCATATACTTTATCTGTTGTAACTTTGGATGAAAGTTCTAAACCATCCATTGAAGGAACTTTTTTAAGCTTTTCACTTAATTCTTTAACCTCCAAAATCTCCGAAGAAATAATTGCATTCATTGCGCCTTTACTTCGAATATGACGCACCAAAGAGCGCGTATCTATATCTGAGATACCAACACAATTGTTCTCAATCATCATAGAATCCAATGAACCAATTGCAGACGAACGAGAATAAATATCTGAATATTTCTTGGTCACTAAACCTGAAATTTTAATAGATTCTGATTCATTTTCTGAATCATGAATACCGTAGTTTCCAATATGGGCAGTATTCATTACTAAAATTTGACCAAAATAGGATGGATCTGTAAACACTTCTTGATAACCGGTCATCCCAGTATTAAAAGCAATTTCTCCAGTAGTTGTTCCTTTTTTACCTACAGCAATTCCTTGATAAAAGGTACCGTCTTCTAATAAGAGGATAGCTGGTATTGTTTCTTCCATCTAAAAATATTTTTGCAAAGGTAGGATTTCAATCTGAATCAAACTAGAGATTTGAAAAAACAAATATCAAACATCACAAAAAAATAAAAATCCAAAAGAATAAAAACAAAAAAAGGGCAGAAAAACTGCCCTCTAATTATAAATTCAATTAAGAATTATTTTTCTTCTTCTGAACCTTCTACTTCAGTTGTATCTTCAGTTGATGCTTCAGGAGCTTCTTCTATTTCTACCGCTGTTTCTTCAACTACAGTTTCTTCAGTAGCAGCTGCTTTTGGAGCACCTCCACGACGAGAACGTCTAGTTGTAGATTTTTTAGTAGTGTCATTCAACATTAATTCGTTGAAATCAACTAATTCAATCATACACATTTCAGCATTATCTCCCAAACGGAAACCAGTACGAATGATACGAGTATAACCACCTGGACGTCCAGCTACTTTAGGAGCGATGTCTCTGAATAACTCAGAAACTGCATCTTTACTTCCTAAATAACTAAAAACCGTTCTACGTGAGTGTGTAGAATCTGTTTTAGATTTAGTAATTAATGGCTCAACATAAACTCTAAGGGCTTTTGCTTTCGCAACAGTTGTAGAGATTCTTTTGTGTTCAATAAGAGAACAAGCCATATTAGACAACATCGCTTTTCTGTGCGCTGACTTTCTGCCTAAATGATTTAATTTTTTACCGTGTCTCATTTTAATTAATTTCGTAAGTAACGGTTAACTGAATAACTATAGTTCGCATTTATTCAATCACCTATTACGATATTTTACATTTAATTTTGCGATCCTAATCTTTGTCCAATTTGTATTTGGCTACATTCATACCAAAGTTTAAACCTTTGTTATCAACCAAATCTTCCAACTCAGTAAGAGATTTCTTACCAAAATTACGGAACTTCAATAAGTCATTTTTGTTGTAAGAAACTAAATCACCTAAAGTTTCAACATCAGCAGCCTTTAAACAGTTCAATGCACGCACTGAAAGATCCATATCAACTAACTTCGTTTTCAACAATTGACGCATGTGAAGAGAAGTTTCATCAAATTCTTCTGTGTCAGATTTAACTTCACTATCCAAAGTAATTTTCTCATCGGAAAACAACATGAAATGGTGAATCAAAATTTTCGCAGCTTCTTTTAATGCATCTTTTGGATGAATCGAACCATCTGATGTAATTTCCATCACCAATTTCTCATAATCCGTCTTTTGCTCTACACGATAATTTTCAATCGTATAGTTTACATTTTTAATCGGAGTAAAGATAGAGTCGATGAAAATTGTACCAAAAGGCACTCCACTTACTTTATTCTCTTCTGCTGGAACGTAACCACGACCTTTCACGATCGTCATTTCCATTTCAAATTTTACAGAAGATTCCATATTACAGATTACTAAATCTGGATTCAATACTTGGAAAGCAGAAGTAAATTTACCTAAATCGCCAGCGGTTAATTGATTTTGACCAGAAATCGAAACAATAACTGTTTCATTATCTGTTCCTTCAATTTGCTGTTTGAATCGAACTTGTTTCAAGTTCAATACGATTTCAGTAACGTCTTCTACTACACCTTTCAAGGTAGTAAATTCGTGATCGGCACCTTCTATTCTGATAGAAGCGATTGCATAACCTTCCAAAGAAGATAACAATATACGACGCAACGCATTCCCAACGGTAATACCGTATCCAGGCTCGAGCGGACGGAACTCAAATTGTCCCTTGTGCTCATCAGACTGAATCATGATAACCTTATCGGGCTTTTGGAAGTCTAAAATAGCCATGTTAATGCTTTAAATTATTATTTAGAATACAATTCGACGATAAGCTGTTCCTTGATATTTTCAGGAATCATGTCACGAGCAGGAATGCTCAAAACTTTACCTGTCATATCAGATGGATTCCAATCCAACCAATCGTATTTCTTATTATTTGAAGCCAACGATGAAGTGATTGCCTCTAAAGATTTAGATTTTTCACGAACACCAACAACATCACCAACTTTCAATGTGTATGAAGGAATATTTACTACTTCTCCGTTTACAGTAATATGTCGATGTGAAACCAACTGACGTGCACCACGACGAGTTGGAGAAACTCCCATACGATAAACTGTATTGTCTAAACGAGACTCACATAATTGAAGTAAAACCTCACCTGTAATCCCTTTGCTACGAGAAGCTTTATCAAACATATTTGAGAACTGACGTTCTAAAATACCGTAAGTATATTTCGCTTTTTGTTTTTCAGCTAACTGAATAGCGTACTCTGACTTTTTGCCACCTCTTCTTTTAGAGGGACCATGTTGTCCTGGACCATAAGCTCTTTTATCTAGAGATTTGTCTGGACCAAAAATTGGGTCTAAGAAACGTCGAGCAATTTTCGACTTTGGACCTGTGTATCTTGCCATTTCTATTTGTTATTATAAAGAGCACCATGAATTAAGGCTTTTCCTTCGATGGTGTGGATCTCTTACTTGTTATTAAACTCTTCTTCTTTTTGGAGGTCTACAACCATTGTGTGGTAATGGAGTAATATCCATGATTTCAATTACTTCAATACCTGCATTGTGTAATGAACGAATAGCAGACTCACGTCCTCCACCTGGTCCTTTTACAAATACTTTCACTTTACGTAATCCGAAGTCATGTGCTTCTTTCGCTGCATCCTCAGCTGCAACTTGCGCTGCATAAGGAGTGTTCTTTTTAGAACCACGGAAGCCCATTTTTCCAGCCGATGACCAAGAGATAACTTGACCAGCGTTGTTTGTCAAAGAAATAATTACATTGTTGAAGGTAGCTTGAATATGCGCTTCACCCAATGCATCTACTTTGACATTTTTCTTCTTCTTTTGATTAGACTTTGCCATCTTAATTATTATTTACTCACTTTTTTCTTGTTCGCAACTGTTTTTCTCTTACCTTTTCTTGTACGAGAGTTGTTTTTAGTTCTTTGACCTCTCAAAGGTAAACCAGCTCTATGGCGAATTCCTCTGTTACAACCAATATCCATCAAACGTTTGATGTTCAATTGAATTTCAGAACGCAATTGACCTTCAACTTTGATTTCACTCAATGATTCACGAATTGCACCAATTTGCTCATCTGTCCAATCTTGAACTTTAATGTTCTCATCAATACTATTCGCTTTCAAAATCTGAGCCGCTGTACTGCGACCAATACCGAAGATGTAAGTCAAACCAATTACACCTCTTTTTTTCTTTGGTAAATCTATACCTGCTATACGTGCCATAATTCTTACTAATTATCCTTGTCTTTGTTTAAGTTTAGGATTCTTTTTATTAATCACGTAAACTCTACCTTTTCTTTTAACGATCTTGCAATCTGCAGAACGCTTTTTAACTGAAGCTCTAACTTTCATTTCGTTTTCTAATTAAATAGACTATTTATATCTAAATGAGATACGACCTTTTGATAAATCATAAGGTGACATTTCTACTTTTACTCTGTCTCCTGGTAAAATCTTGATGTAAAACATTCTCATTTTACCTGAAATGTGCGCTGTAATTACATGGCCATTTTCTAACTCAACTCTAAACATTGCGTTTGATAATGCCTCGATGATTACACCGTCCTGTTCAATTGATGTTTGCTTTGCCATGATTAAAATCCAGATAATTCTTTAGCTGCTCTTCTACCTTTAACTTTTGAACCTTCCATCAAACCATCCATGTGACGATTTAACAAATAAGTCTCAATTTGTTGCAATGTATCCAAAACAACTCCTACCATGATTAACAAAGAAGTACCACCAAAGAACATTTCAAAACCTGAAGTAATTCCTGCTGAATGCGCAACCGAAGGTAAAATAGCAATCATTGCAAGGAAAATAGATCCAGGAAGTGTGATTCTTGAAACCAAGGTATCAATATAATCCGCTGTTTCTTCGCCTGGTCTAACTCCCGGAATAAATCCACCATTTCTTTTCATATCATCTGCCATCTTTCTAGGATTAATCATAATCGCTGTGTAGAAAAATGTAAACACGATAATTAAGAGAGCAAGCAAAGCATTGTAAGGAATTCCATAAATATTTGAAAATGCATTTTGGAACCATCCGCCACCATCTTTTCCCGCTGTGCTTGAAACGATCATCATTGGAATGGTCACAATAGCTTGCGCGAAAATAATTGGCATTACACCACTTGCATTTACTTTAATTGGCAAATAACTTCTTGCGCCTTCTTCAGTAGCTCTCGCACCAGCAATTCTTTTGGCCGTATTCATTGGTATTTTTCGGACACCTTGAACAATCAAAATTGTACCCAAAACAATTAGCATAAAAGCCACTATTTCTAATACTATTTTAATTAAGTTGTCTTCATTCATACCGATTTCAGCAAAAAATGCTTGTGGTAATCGAGACAAAATCCCCACTGTGATCAACAAAGAAATCCCGTTTCCTATACCTTTATCTGTAATACGCTCTCCTAACCACACTGCAAACATAGAACCTGCAACCATTACGATAACAGATTGAACCCACCAAAGTGATGTAGCATCTACAGGCAATGCACCTTTGTTGCCGACCCATTGAGTCAAATACGCAGGAGCTTGCAAAGCACAAATCACAATCGTAAGAATACGTGTGTAGTTATTGATACGTTTTTTTCCAGATTCACCTTCATTTTGCATCTTCTGAACAGCCGGAACAGCCATACCCAAAAGTTGCATAATGATCGAAGCACTGATATATGGCATAATTCCCAATGCCATTACTGACGCATTGGAGAAACCACCACCTGAAAATAGAGAAAGCAAAGTTGTCAATGCATTACCATCACCTTTAGCGTTAGAAGCTGCCAAAGCAGCATAGTTAACACCAGGTAAAATAACGAAAGACCCTATGCGATAAACAAGAATTAAAGAAAGAGTCAAAATGATTCTCTTTCTTAATTCTTCTACTTTCCATATGTTTTTAATATTCTGTATAAACTTCTTCATTTGGAAAAAATGTTGGCAAAGTTAATTAGATTTCTGAACAAATACCACCTTGAGCTTCAATTCCTGCTTTTGCAGTGTCAGAAAACTTATGTGCGGTAACATTAATCTTAGTTTTCAACTCGCCTCGTCCTAAGATTTTAACCAAGTCATTTCTAGAGATTATACCGTTTTCACGTAAAATTTCTGGTGTAATTTCAGAAATATTTTTTCTCTCAATTAATGATTGGATAATATCTAAATTAATTGCTTTATATTCAACACGGTTGATATTTTTGAAACCAAATTTTGGTACTCTACGTTGAAGTGGCATTTGCCCTCCTTCGAAACCAATTTTTGTACTATATCCCGATCTTGATTTTGCTCCCTTGTGCCCTCTTGTTGAAGTTCCACCATGCCCTGATCCTTGACCACGAGCAATACGCTTTCCTTGCTTAACAGAACCTTTTGCAGGAGTTAAATTATTTAAGTTCATTTTAATTCGATTTAAAGATTCTACTCAACAACTTCTAGTAAGTGTTGTACTTTCTTAATCATTCCTAGAATTTGAGGTGTTACCTCTTTCTCCACAGTTTGATTCAATTTTCTAAATCCAAGTGCTTTTATCGTAGCCTTTTGAACAGCTGGGCGTCTAATAGCGCTTCTTACTTGCTTAATTTTAATTATAGCCATTTTCGTAATATTAACCGTTAAACACTTTATCCAAACTAATTCCACGTTGTTTTGCAACTGCAACAGCATCTCTCATTTTAGAAAGTGCATCCATTGTAGCTTTAATAACATTGTGCGGGTTTGAAGACCCTTGAGATTTAGCCAATACGTTATGTATACCAACACTCTCCAATACAGCACGCATTGCACCTCCTGCAATAACTCCTGTACCGATAGTCGCTGGTTTAAGTAGAACCTCTGCACCACCAAATTTACCTTTTTGTGCGTGAGGAACAGTTCCACGTAAAATTGGAACTTTGATCAAATTCTTTTTTGCATCATCGATACCTTTTGTAATAGCTTCAGTTACCTCCTTCGCTTTACCAAGTCCGTGTCCAACGATACCATTTTCGTCACCTACAACAACAATTGCTGAGAAACTGAATGTACGACCTCCTTTAGTTACTTTAGTCACACGATTCACAGCAACAAGCTTGTCTTTAAGCTCTAAGTCTGCAGATTTTACTCTATTTAATGTTTGTGCCATCGTTTTTAAAATTTAAGTCCGCCTTCTCTAGCTGAGTTAGCTAATGATTTAACTCTACCGTGGTACAAGTAACCGTTTCTATCAAAAACGACTGACTGAATACCAGCTTTAACTGCTTTCTCAGCAACTTCTTTTCCAACAACTGCAGCTTGATCAACTTTATTTAATTTTTCAGTTGCTTTGTTGTTGTATGAAGATGCAGATGCAAGCGTAACACCTTTTGTGTCATCAATTAATTGCGCGTAGATTTGTTTGTTACTGCGGAAAACCGTCAAACGAGGCAATTGAGCAGTACCAGAAATTTTCTTTCTGATTCTTCTCTTAATCTTTGCTCTTCTTTTTAATTTACTAAATGCCATGATAATTACAAATTATTTTTTACCTGCAGCTTTACCAGCTTTTCTTCTAATTTCTTCACCTACGAATCGAACACCTTTACCTTTGTATGGTTCTGGTTTACGAAGAGAACGAATTTTGGCAGCAACTTGACCAATCAACTGTTTGTCGAATGATTCTAAAGTCACAACTGGAGCTTTACCCTTTAGGGTTTCTGCAGATACCTTAATTTCTGAAGGAAGTTCGATAGCAATTGGGTGAGAATAACCTAATGACAACTCCAACAATTGACCTGTTGCTGTTGCACGGTAACCTACACCTACTACTTCTAATGCCTTCTTGTACCCTTCTGATACACCAATGATCATATTATTGATCAATGAACGGTATAAACCGTGTTTAGCTCTGTGAGCTGGTGCGTCTGATTCGCGGCTAAAAGTGATTACATTGTCCTCGATAGTCACTGTAACACAAGAATCAATTTCTTGTACCAAAGTTCCTTTAGGACCCTTAACGGAAACAGTTGTTCCGTTTAATGTTACTTCTACTCCACTCGGGATCGTAACTGGGGATTTACCTATCCTTGACATTTTTAATTATTAATTATGATATTAATATACGTAGCAGAGAACCTCTCCACCTACGTTTTCTCTTCTTGCTTCTTTATCAGTGATAACACCTCTAGAAGTAGAAACGATTGCAATTCCAAGACCATTCAATACACGTGGCATTTCAGAAGCACCGCTATATTTTCTCAAACCTGGACGTGAAGCACGCTCCAATTTTGTAATAGCCGGAACTTTAGTCGACTGATTGTACTTAAGTGCAATTTTAATTACACCTTGTTTTTCATCTTCCTCGAATTTAAAATTCGTGATGTAACCTTGATCAAAAAGGATCTGTGTCATGGCTCTTTTAACGTTAGAACCAGGAATTTCAACCATTTTCAATCGGGCACTACTCGCGTTTCTGATTCGAGTCAGAAAATCTGCTATAGGATCTGTATTCATCTGTTTTCCTAAAAAATATTACCAACTTGATTTCTTGATGCCTGGGATTTTCCCTGCCAAAGCCATTTCACGGAAAGTTACCCTTGAAATTCCAAACTGACGCATGTAACCTCTTGGACGACCTGTTAAACCGCAACGATTGTGCAAGCGAACTTTAGATCCGTTTGCTGGCAATTTTTGCAATGCCATCATAGCATCCCATTTTGCATTTTGCACTGTTTCATCAGTACTTGTAGATTTCAAAATAGCTGTTAATTCTGCTCTTTTCTTAGCATCTTTAGCGACCATTCTCTCTCTTTTGCGCTCACGCGCTTTCATTGATTCCTTAGCCATCTCTTCTTATTTTTTTGTAAATGGAAAACCAAATGCGTCTAATAAAGCTTTACCTTCTTCATCGCTTTCAGCAGATGTAACGAAGGTAATATCCATTCCCATGATACGACTTACTTTGTCGATATCAATTTCTGGGAAAATGATGTGCTCTTTAACTCCAAGGTTAAAATTTCCTCTTCCATCAAATCCTTTTGGACTGATACCTCTAAAGTCACGTGTACGTGGCAAAGCAACAGCTATCAAACGATCTAAGAAATCGTACATTTTATCTCCGCGCAATGTTACTTTCGTACCAATTGGCATCCCTTTACGTAATTTAAAGTTAGAGATATCCTTCTTAGAATTTGTAGCAATTGCTTTTTGTCCAACGATTCTAGACAAATCTGCAACTGCATTATCAACTAACTTTTTATCTGCAACCGCATCACCAATACCTTGGCTCAACACGATTTTTTGCAGTTTAGGTACACGCATTACCGTTTTGTACCCAAACTTTTCAGTAAGTGCAGGAATTACTTCCTGTGCATACTTTTCCTTAAGTCTTGGCGTATAACTCATTACTTAATTTCCTGTCCGGACTTTTTAGAATAACGTACTAATTTACCTGCATCGTTCATTTTACGACCCACTCTTGAAGCAGTGCCATTGTGAACTACCATGAGATTGGAAATATGGATACCACTTTCCTTTTCAACAATTCCTCCTTGAGGATCAGAAGCGGAAGGCTTTGTATGACGTTTCATCATGTTTAAACCTTCAACCGTTGCACGGTCCTTCTTTTTGTCGATTACAAGAATTTTTCCCTCTTGTCCACGAGACTCTCCGCTAAGTACCTTAACTGAGTCTCCAACTTTAATGTGTAATTTCTTTTGCATGACTTTACAATTTTTAAAGTACTTCAGGAGCAAGAGAAACAATTTTCATGTAATTGTTCTCACGAAGCTCACGAGCTACTGGTCCGAAAATACGAGTTCCTCTCATCTCACCTGCTTGGTTTAAAATAACCACAGCATTGTCATCAAATCGGATGTATGAACCGTCAGCTCTACGTACCTCTTTTTTTGTTCTTACTACCACAGCCTTGGCTACCTGACCTTTCTTAACGGCACCAGAGGGCATTGCGCTCTTTACAGCAACTACGATTTTGTCTCCTACAGATGCATAACGACGTTTTGTACCTCCTAAAACACGGATGCACAATACCTCTTTTGCTCCAGAGTTATCTGCTACTGAAAGTCTTGATTCCTGTTGTATCATTACTTAATGATTATTTAGCTCTTTCAACAATTTCTACTAATCTCCAATTCTTGCTTTTAGACAAGGGTCTTGTTTCCATGATGCGAACTGTATCGCCTTCGTTACAGTCATTATTTTCATCGTGGGCTACAAATTTAGTAGTTTTTTTTACGAACTTACCATATTTTGGATGTTTTACTTTTCTTTCTACAGAAACCACGATAGATTTTTCCATCTTATCGCTAGTAACAACACCTACTCTCTCTTTTCTTAAATTACGCTTTTCCATACGAAGCTAATTGCATTTAATGCAGGCTATGCCTGCGTTTCACGTTTTCCTAACTCCGTTTTCAGACGTGCAATAGTCTTTCTAATTACACGAATTTGCATAGGATTTTCCATTGGAGTAACACTGTGAGAAATTTTCATTTTTAACAATTGTTCTTCTGTAGATCCGATACGACTCTTTAAGTCTGTCAACGAAAGTTTTGTGATTTCTTCTTGTTTCATCTTACTAACTATTTACCTGGTATCACATAGTCATTGCGAACAATGAATTTACATTTTACAGGAAGTTTTTGTGCTGCTAAACGAAGTGCTTCCTTAGCTATTTCATAAGGAACTCCATCCGCTTCAAACATAATACGACCTGGTTTAACTACTGCTACCCAGTGACTTGGAGCACCCTTACCTTTACCCATCCTTACCTCTGCAGGTTTAGATGTTACTGGTTTGTCTGGGAAGATTCTAATCCAAACCTGACCTTCACGTTTCATATAACGCGTAACTGCGATACGTGAAGCTTCGATCTGGCGTGAAGTAATCCATGCTGGCTCCAGGGTTTTAAGTCCAAAAGATCCAAAAGCAATGGTGCTACCTCTTTCAGCTTCACCTCTGTTTCTTCCTTTTTGTACCCTTCTGAATTTGGTTCTTTTTGGCTGTAACATTTTCCGAAAATTTTACTGTATCAATTATTTTTTCTTTCTTTTACCACCATTTCCGGCTGGCTTACGATTACCTTGAGATGGAGCACCACTGCCTTTAGCAGATCCTGCAGCCATTCCAATGTTAGGAGATAAATCTCTCTTACCGAAAACCTCACCTTTACAGATCCATACCTTGATACCGATACGACCGTATGTAGTGTGTGCTTCGCTTACCGCGTAATCAATATCCGCTCTGAACGTATGTAACGGAGTACGTCCATCTTTGTACATCTCGGTACGAGCCATTTCAGCACCATTGAGACGTCCGGAAATTTTTACTTTGATACCTTCTGCACCCATTCTCATCGTAGAACCAATTGACATCTTGATTGCACGACGGAAAGAAATTCGGGCTTCAATTTGACGAGCAATGCCATCAGCAACCAAACGAGCATCCAATTCTGGACGTTTAACCTCGAAAATGTTGATCTGAATCTCTTTTTTCGTCAATTTCTTTAATTCTTCTTTTAGTTTGTCAACTTCTTGACCACCTTTACCGATAATTACACCCGGACGAGCCGTGTTAATAGTTACAGTAACAAGTTTAAGCGTACGCTCGATAATAATCTTCGCAATACTAGCTCTGGATAAACGGGCAGAAAGATATTTACGGATTTTATCGTCTTCAACGATTTTATCTTTGTAATCATTTCCACCGTACCAGTTAGACTCCCATCCGTGGATGAAACCAAGTCTATTTCCTATTGGATTCGTTTTTTGTCCCATGTTATCCTTACTTATTTAGCACCATCAACTATGATGGTAACGTGGTTCGATCTTTTTCTTACTCTATGCGCTCTTCCTTGAGGTGCAGTTTGGATACGTTTCATCATTGCTGCGCTATCAACTTGAATTGATCTAACAACTAATTTTTCGTCTTCAATACTTTTTCCTTCATTTTTAAGTTCCCAGTTAGCAATTGCAGAACGCAATAACTTTTCCAAACTTTTAGAGGCAAATTTCGAATTATGTTGCAATATATTTAGAGCTTTATTAACGTCAACTCCCCTTACAAGATCTGCAACTAATCTCATCTTTCTTGGAGCAATCGGAGAGGCTTTCAAACTTGCAATTGCAGTTGTGCTTTTCTCTTCTTTTAACTTTTCAGCTCTTTCTCTTTTTCTAGCGCCCATGTCACTAATAAATTTAAAAAACTATCTTTTCTTATTTTTCTTATCCGCTCCATGTCCACGGAAGTTACGAGTTGGTGAAAATTCACCTAACTTGTGACCAACCATATTTTCAGTAGCGAAAACTGGAATAAACTTATTCCCGTTATGCACAGCAACTGTTAACCCAACCATTTCTGGGGTAATAGTAGAAGCTCTTGACCAAGTTTTGATCACAGCTTTGCTGTTAGAAGCGTGAGCTTCGTCCACTCGTTTACTTAACTTGTAATGTACGAACGGCGGTTTTTTCAACGATCTACTCATGACTTATTTTTTTCTTTTGTCGATGATAAACTTATCTGAATACTTAGTTTTAGCACGAGTTTTGTATCCTTTAGCAGGAACTCCATTACGTGATCTTGGATGACCTCCAGAATTTCTTCCTTCACCACCACCCATCGGGTGATCAACAGGATTCATTACAACACCACGAACACGTGGACGACGGCCTAACCATCTTGAACGACCTGCCTTTCCAGATACTACTAAACTATGCTCAGAATTTGAAACTGAACCGATTGTTGCCATACAAGTTGTCAAAATCATTCTAGTTTCACCAGAAGGCATTTTGATAATTGCATAACGACCGTCACGCGCATTTAACTGTGCATACGTTCCAGCTCCACGAGCAATTGCTCCTCCTTTTCCTGGTTTCAATTCGATGTTATGAATTACCGTTCCCAATGGAACATCACTCAAAAACATTGCATGACCCACATTAGGTGTAGCTGTTTTTCCAGACAATACAGTATCTCCAACTTTCAAACCTTCAGGAGCAATGATGTATCTTTTCTCACCGTCAGCGTACCACAACAAAGCGATACGAGCAGTACGATTTGGATCATACTCAATCGTTTTAACAGTTGCAGGTATATCCTGCTTGTCTCTTTTAAAATCAATGATACGGTATTTTTGTTTGTGACCACCTCCAATGTATCTCATGGTCATTCTACCGTCATTGTTTCGACCTCCAGACTTACTGATACCTTCAACCAAACTCTTTTCAGGAATGTTTGTAGTTACCTCTTTGTAAGTACTGTTAATCTTGTGTCTTTGCCCTGGAGTTGTAGGCTTGAATTTTTTAAGACCCATTCTTTTTTCTTAAATGTTATTAAACAAATCAATCGTCTCTCCATCTGCAACTGTTACTACCGCTTTTTTCCAAGGGTTGTTTGGTTGCACAACGATACCTCTATTCGTTTGTTTCATAGAGGATTTACCACCGCCATATGTCATTGTACGAACTTTAACTATGTTAACACCATACATCTTCTCGACAGCTTTCTTAATTTCAATCTTGTTTGCGCTCTTTGCAACTTCAAAAGTAAAACTGTTACGAGTCTCACTCGCTGCAGTTGCTTTCTCAGTAATTAGAGGCTTTCTGATAATTATATTCATCACTAAATCAGTTTAGAATCTTTTCAATTACTTCTATTGAACTCTCAGCCATAACCACTTTTTTCGCGTTCAATACATCAAATGTATTTACTGAATCAGCAGTAACAACTTTCACACGTTTCAAGTTACGAGATGACAAATAAACATTATCATTCTCAGAACCTAAAATCAAAAGAATTTTATCGTTTTGCAATTCTAGGTTGCTCAACATGTTTTTAAATTCTTGTGTTTTGATACTTGAAAAATTTGGATCTTCCAATACCAAAATTGACTCTGATTGTGCTTTGTACGCAAAAGCTGACTTACGTGCAAGACGTTTCAATTTTACGTTCAATTTAAAGTGATAATCGCGTGGACGTGGTCCGAAAATACGACCTCCACCTACTATTGTACCAGATTTGATACTACCAGCACGTGCGCCACCTGTTCCTTTTTGTTTTTTAATCTTTCTAGTTGAACCAGCAATTTCTGCTCTTTCCTTCGCTTTGTGTGTTCCTTGGCGACGGTTAGCTAAATGCTGCTTAACATCTAGATAAATTGCATGATCATTTGGTGCTATTCCAAAGACTGCATCCGAAAGAGTTACTTTTTTAGAAGTAGCTTTTCCTGTTTGGTCAAATACTTTAACTTCCATTTTATCTCTCAATTAATACGGTTGAACCTTTAGCTCCAGGAATAGACCCTTTCACTACAATTAAATTTTTGTCAGCTAACACTTTCAAAACTTCTAAGTTTTCAATCAAAACTCGCTTGTTTCCCATTTGTCCTGCCATACGCATTCCTTTGAATACTCTTGCAGGATAAGAAGCAGCTCCAATTGATCCCGGTGCACGCAAACGGTTGTGTTGACCGTGTGTAGCTTGACCTACTCCACCAAAACCGTGTCTTTTCACAACACCTTGAAAACCTTTTCCTTTTGAAGTACCAGCTACTCCAACGAATTCACCTTCTGCGAAGATGTCAACGCTTACTACATCTCCAAGACTTAGTCCATCAAAACCTTTGAACTCAACAACCGTTTGTTTTGGTGTTGTGTTCGCTTTTTTGAAGTGACCTTTCAACGCGTTTGGTGTGCGACTATCTTTACGCTCACCAAATCCTAATTGAACTGCCTCGTATCCGTCTCTGTCTTGTGTCTTTAACTGTGTTACGACACAAGGACCAGCTTCTATCACTGTGCATGGTGTTGCCTTACCCTCGGCACTGTAGATGCTAGTCATTCCGACTTTTCTACCAATTAATCCAGGCATACTTTGTTAATTATAAATTATGAATTATAAATATAAAGTTCTTATCAAACTTTAATTTCTACGTCTACTCCACTTGGAAGCTCCAAGCGCATCAATGCATCTACTGTTTTTGAAGATGAACTGTAAATATCTAACAATCTCTTGTAAGAACACAATTCAAACTGCTCACGTGCTTTCTTGTTAACGTGTGGAGATTTCAATACAGTGTAGATTCTTTTATGTGTTGGCAATGGAATTGGTCCGCTTACTACGGCACCAGTAGCCTTTACCGTTTTAACAATCTTCTCAGCTGATTTATCAACCAAGTTGTGATCGTATGATTTTAATTTGATTCTAATTTTTTGGCTCATTTCTAAACTTATTAAGCGTTTACTTTACCGTTCACTTTAGCTACAACATCTTTTGTAACGTTAGCAGGAGTTTCTGCAAAATGCGAGAACTCCATTGTTGAACTTGCACGTCCTGATGATAATGTACGTAACTGAGTTACATAACCGAACATTTCAGACAATGGAACATCAGCTCTAACAACTTTTGATCCTGCTCTGTCATCCATTCCTTTCATCATACCACGACGACGGTTCAGGTCACCAACGATATCACCCATGTTTTCTTCTGGAGTTAAAACCTCCAATTTCATAATTGGTTCCAACAAAATTGGTTGACATTTTTTCAACGCTTCACGGTAAGCCATTTTAGCAGCAACCTCAAAAGACAATGAATCTGAATCGACAGCATGGAAAGATCCATCTAACAATTCAACTTTATATGAGTCAACTGGGTATCCAGCTAAAACTCCATTTTTCATTGATTCTTTGAAACCTTTTTCAACTGAAGGAATAAATTCTCTAGGAATGTTACCCCCTTTGATTAAGTTAACAAATTCTAATCCTGTTTTCTCGATGTTTTCTTGAGGAGAAATTCTTACCAAGATATCAGCAAATTTTCCACGTCCACCTGATTGTTTTTTGTAAACTTCACGGTGTTCAACGCTTCCAGTAATTGCTTCACGGTAAGAAACCTGAGGAGCACCTTGATTAACTTCAACTTTGAATTCTCTTTTCAAACGGTCAACGATAATCTCTAAGTGAAGCTCACCCATTCCTTCGATGATCGTTTGTCCAGTTTCGTGATCAGATTTAACTTTGAAAGTTGGATCTTCTTCAGCCAATTTATTCAAACCAATTGATAATCTATCAGTATCAGCTTGTGTTTTTGGCTCAATTGCCAATCCAATTACTGGATCTGGGAAATCCATAGATTCTAATACAATTGGATGCCCTTCAGCACACAAAGTATCACCTGTACGAATATCTTTAAATCCAACTACTGCACCAATATCTCCAGCTCCTAACTCATCAATTTGAATTTGTTTGTTAGCATGCATTTGGAAGATACGTGAAATACGCTCCTTATTATCTGAACGAGAATTGTAAACGTAAGAACCAGCTGGCAATTTACCCGAGTACGCACGTACAAAACACAAACGTCCTACGAAAGGATCTGTTGCAATTTTAAAAGCTAAACCAGCAAAAGGCTCATCAAAAGAAGGATTACGAACAATTTCTTCATCAGTCTTAGGATTAATACCTTCAATAGCACCGTTGTCTAATGGAGAAGGTAAAATAGCCATTACATAATCCAACATTGTTTGTACACCTTTGTTTTTGAAAGATGAACCACATAACATTGGAACAATTTTACCAGAAATAGTAGCAGCACGCAATGCAGCTAAAATTTCATTCTCAGTAATTGAGTTTGGATCTTCGAAGTATTTTTCCATCAAAGACTCATCGAATTCTGCAACTGCTTCCAATAATTTCTCACGGTATTCAGTAGCCTCTTCAATCATGTCAGCTGGAATTTCAACTTCTTTGAAAGTCATTCCTTTGTCATGCTCATTCCAAACAATTCCTCTCCAGTTTACTAAATCAACCACTCCTTCGAATGAATCTTCAGCACCAATTGGTAATTGCAATGGAACAGCGTAACTCCCCAACATATCTTTAACTTGCTTAACAACATTTAAGAAGTCAGCACCAGAACGATCCATTTTGTTAACGAAACCAATTCTTGGAACATTATAGTTATTAGCTAATCTCCAGTTTGTTTCAGATTGAGGCTCTACACCATCAACTGCAGAAAACAAGAAAACTAAACCATCTAATACTCTTAACGAACGATTCACCTCAACTGTAAAGTCAACGTGTCCTGGAGTATCAATAATATTTACATGGTATTTCTCATCGCGGTACATCCAGTCGATAGTAACAGCAGCAGAAGTGATTGTGATACCTCTTTCTTGCTCTTGCTCCATCCAGTCTGTTGTTGCACCACCGTCATGTACCTCACCAATTTTGTGACTCATTCCTGAGTAATACAAAATACGCTCAGTAGTCGTCGTTTTTCCAGCATCAATGTGTGCTGCAATTCCGATGTTACGGGTATATTTAAGATCTCTAGCCATGACAATTAAAATCTAAAGTGTGAGAACGCTTTGTTAGCCTCAGCCATACGAAGTGTATCTTCTTTCTTTTTATACGCTGCACCTTCTTCTTTAGAAGCTGCAATAATTTCAGATGCCAATTTACCAGCCATTGATTTCTCATTACGCTTACGAGCATAACCGATCAACCATTTCATAGCTAATGAATTTTTTCTGTCTTCACGAACTGGTGTTGGAATTTGGAAGGTAGCTCCACCTACACGGCGACTTCTAACCTCTACACTTGGAGTTACATTTTCCAATGCTTTTTTCCAAGCTTCCAATCCTGTTGTTTCTTCTAACTTAGTATCTACAATTGCCAATGCATCATAGAAAATTTTGAACGCTAAGTTTTTCTTCCCGTCATACATCAAGTTGTTAACGAATTTCGTTACTTGAACGTCGTTGAACTTTGGATCCGGGAGGATGGGGTTCTTTTTGGCTTTTCTTCTTCTCATTTCTTAGAAAGCTTTAAAATTATTTTTTCGCTTTTGGTCTTTTCGTACCATACTTGGAACGACGCTGAGTTCTTCCTTCTACTCCAGCTGTATCTTCTGCACCTCGTACAATGTGGTATCTAACCCCAGGAAGATCTTTTACTCTTCCTCCACGTACAAGCACCAAAGAGTGCTCTTGTAAATTGTGTCCTTCACCACCGATGTAAGCATTTACTTCCTTACCATTAGTGAGACGAACCCTCGCTACTTTTCTCATAGCTGAATTCGGCTTTTTAGGAGTAGTGGTGTAAACCCTTACACATACCCCTTTGCGCTGCGGACAAGAATCAAGAGCAGCAGATTTGCTTTTCTTAACATTTGCCGTACGACCTTTGCGAACTAATTGTTGAATAGTTGGCATACTAATTCTCTGTGTTTTATAAATAAATAAACTGCCCAAACATACTTTGGGGGGTGCAAATATAGCGAATTAATTTTAGAAACCAAGCGCTTAGCTGTATTTAAATGATTTTTTTCACATCCAATTGTTCAAAATAAAAAAGATGATTCTTTTTTTACTTTGACAATAACGAAATTAAAAAACATAAAAGCCTTGTGAAATGCAACGTTCTACGGCTTACGAAGAATCTATCCTTTAAAAGAAACGTAGTGGTTTTAATTGTATTTTTCGATGAAATTTATGCCAAATGATTCTAATTCATTTAAAATTGGCTCGTAAACTTCTTTCATTACTGGTATTTGAACTCCTTTCAATTTTAAGTCACCATTTAAAATCATTTTTCCGCAAATAGCGACCGGCAAACCGACTGTATTACTCATCGATGTATACACCTGATTTTCTCCAATATTGACCATGGAAGAAATAATCGTTTCTTTCTTACCGTCTAGTTCACTTACAAATTCATGATACATTACCAGCATATCCTTGTCATTTGGAGACAAAACCCACTTTTTAACCAATAAACTTTCTAGAAGTTGTGCTGGTGAAGCGTCTTTTATTCCAAAAGTCTTCTCGTCATCAAAAATGCCCAGCCAATTGAACTTATTGAACAATGCCTCATCTTCAAAAGTGAAATACTTTTTTAATTTATTTTCAACGGTATCTTGAATCTTGTACGGAAGAAAAGCATTCAAAAAACTTCTAGGTGTTAACTCTTCAGATTTCTCCAACTTGTACGAATCATCAGTCATTCCTAATTGTACAAAAACATTCCAAGCTTTGCAGAAATCTGTTCTTCTGAGCGTACCTCTATATATGGTAGGAATATTCTCTAATCCATAAACGCTTCTATATGACAAAGAATCTCTATTCGCATATCCTTCAAATTTGCCATATCCTTCAATTTCAATTTCATCTAATCTTTGAAAAAGCTGACCATAAGGAATGTATTTGTACTGATTTTCCTCAATAAAACAAGCCGCTCCACCTTGACCAGCCAAAACAACATTTCGTGGATTCCATGTAAACTTATAATTCCAAGGATTGTTGTCATTTTCTGGCGCGATCAAACCGCCGCAGAAAGATTTGAAACTGTGCATTTTCCTTCCTCTTTCTTTAATTTCATCTAAAATCTTAGCTGCACTCATGTGGTCGATACCCGGGTCAACTCCAATTTCATTCATGATGATAATCCCTGCATTTTTAGCTGATTCATCAAGCATTCTCATTTCAGGTGAAACGTATGAAGGAGTAATCAAATTCGTTTTTAGTTCAATACAATCTTTGGCTACTTCAACATGATATCGAGCTGGTAGCATACTTACCACAAAATCTGCTTTCTCTATTTCTGGTCTTCTCTCTTCAGGATTCAATGCATTAAAAGAAAGTGCAACTCCAGCCGCATGATTGTTTAATTTTCTTTTTACCAATTCTATATCTTGATCCACAACTCTTACTTGCCAATTATGTTCAATTGCATTATCTAAAAAATAACGAATCAATGATGAACTTGACAACCCCGCCCCTATCACTAAAATTGTTTGCATGTTTGACATAATAAAAAACGCAAAGTTATATAATTTGGAACAACAGCGTCGTTGTAATTACCATATATTAACGAACGAATTAAACCATTTATTAACAATATAAAGTTTTGTTCTTTCATAAAAAACGATTGGTAAAATATAGTCATAACAATGGTTTTAAATGTTTAATGAAAATTGATTATAAAAATCAACAAAAAAATATTAACTTTGCAACCTCTAAAGCTAGAAAAATGTCAGTTGGTGTTAAAATATTCTCAGGAAGAGCTTCTCAAGATTTGGCAAATAGAATTGCAAAATCTTACGGTATTTCCTTGGGTGACGTGAAAGTAATGGAATTTAGTGATGGTGAATTTCAACCTTCATTTGAAGAAACTGTGCGTGGACAAGATGTTTTTATCGTTCAGTCAACCATGCCCCCTGCTGACAATCTTTTTGAACTTTTATTGATGGTCGATGCTGCCAGAAGAGCTTCCGCTAGAAAAATTATTATCGTTATTCCATATTTT
>JBBALI010000038.1:7055-38975 GCA_040403095.1 Crocinitomicaceae bacterium | reverse complement strand
GAAGTTGTATGTCGTCTGGATTGGTTCTTTTAAACAGCCAACAGAGCCAATCTCCTCTATGACATGTGCCATAAACTTCCTGCCATGATTTACCTTCTGCCCACTTTTTCGCATCTGAACAAGCGTTTAATTCAGTTAATTTCTGTGTAAAATCTGTGTACGTCATAAATTATTTTTTTAAATTTGTTTTCCTTGCTGAATTAATTTTTCAAAATAAATTCCTGTAACCCATTTTCGTGCCGTTAATTTTATCGGTTCGTTTCGCAGCACTTCAAACCACTCGTTCGCGGGCTGAACTGTTTTTAAATACTTTTTTACTTTTTCCAGTTCCGCATTTTTTTCATCGTTGGGCATTTTCAAAAAACCACCTTCTTCAAGATAAAAGAATGCATCTTCGGGAATCAAAATAAAATTGCGTTTTACTTTGTAGATATTAAATGCGATTTCAGCCATCTCACGAAGATGCTGTTCACGTGTTATTTCAACTGGTGGAAGTTGCTTTGCTTTTTTCTCCGCTTCCAATTTTACTGCTTCTGCGTGAACTGATTTTCGTTCATCTGAATCACGATAACTTTTTAGCCAATTAAAAATTTGAGTGTATGACAGTTCATAAATCTCTCCGTACATTCCTTTACTACCGTTTTCAATTGCCAACTTTAATTCATCGGCTGCAATCCATTGAAAGTTTCGTTTAATGTCCTTTATTAATTCGTCGCAGTAAACATTAATACGTTCTTCAGATAATTTTTTTTGCGTTAATATAACTGCCTGCCTTAAGGACATGATGATAAATGTTTCTTGCTTGATGTCGTTCATGTCAAGCAACTTCTGTCCGTAAATCGCTTTCTGAATTTCGACCGCAAGCGTAGCGTGTTTTTTATCCGGCAATCGATTCGGATTTGCATTCGTTGTTGATAATTCATTGCTCATTTTGATATGATTTAAAAATTATACTTTTTTGTTACGATGTTTTTTAAAATCAATTTGCACCTGCCGTTGTAACCACGTAAATGATAATTTCCGTACATCGGCTTAATTGGAAAATAGACAACATCGAATCTTCGTATCCAATACATTTTATAAAGTTTGTTATTCGTTGCTCTCATGGTACTTATTTAAGCGTGATTGCAATACCTTTTTAAATTCATCGTCTTGCTGTTGCTCTTTTGTTTTTGGCACAATGATTTCGTCAATGAATCTTTTTTGATTTAACCAAGTTGCAGCATGGCATCTAAACTTTTCATCTGGTGTTGATGCAACGTAATCACGAACAACAAACATAGCTTGTTCAATTTCTTTGAACGTTAATTTTAAAAATGCTTTTCTTGCTGGAAACTTTGCAACTTTTTTATCGTATAAAATCCAAAAGTCATTAAACATTAATTGCTTTTTTGACATCAGGTAATTTTTTGTTCTTGCATGCAGAGAGTCACTTGTTATTTCATGCAGAGAGTCACCTAAAAATAAATCTATCTGTTCCATAAAATATTTATTTTAATGATTATGAATAATGATGGTAAAAAATAAAGGCAGTCCGTAGAAACGAACCGCCTATATCAAACTAAAACAAAAAACCAAGTTTACAAAAATAAATTAGGATACATTCTTGTCGCATCTATTCGCAAATGTATATTTAAAAACATTGAAAGAAAATTATCTTCGCAATTTTTTGTCATGCAAATGATTAATTCTTTTCTCAAACTTTTATATTCAATGTTTTTCACCGCATCAAGTTCGTTATTGTAGCCTGCCAATTTATATCTCGCATATTTTTTTTGCATCTGTCCGGGCTTCCCTTTAATCATTGTCGTTTCAATGTCTATTCCTTTTTTGCGCAAACGATTTATCACTGAACTTAACCGATATACGTTTTGATTCCATAATGCTGTTATACCAGTAACGCCCGGTGATTTATTTTTTGAACCAGAATTTAAAATCAAAGCAGCAAGAATTTCATGCTCTTGCTTCATTGGTATTTTACTTTTTTTCATGATGATTATTTTTTAAAAAGTTCTACGATGTCTTGATTTTCTTGATTGCATTCAAAATAACGAAAAGCAATTTCTGTCAATGCGTTTTGCACTAACTTAAATTCTTCGTATTGGTCTTCTTGTTCCTGTTCTTCAGGCAAAACTTTATTCATTTTCGCAAGTCGCAAAACGTTCATCGTAATCTCTTCAATAACCTGCTCTTTCGACAAAAAATTATCTTTGTTGTTATCAACATCATAAACCATTGGCTTTTTATTTCCATTGATTAATTTATTCGCACCACCCGCACACAATACAGACAAACTATTAAAAAGAATTTTGTCAAAATCACCGATACCCATGTGCCTTTTATATTCTTCGTCTTTTGCGCCTGCATAATCTTTTAAAAATCCAATTTCAACTTCACTGGTATTTTCTATCTGTTCGTAAAAATCACGCCGCGATGAACCGAATACTTTTGCAATCAAAATCTTTGCGGCAAACCTTACAATCTCACTTTTGAAATCTGGGTTGAATTTCAAAACATGTTTCATCATCATCATCATTGATTCAATAACGAACGCAGGACTGCCTGCCATAAAAACAAAATCAGTTGATTCACCATTCGCATTGTTTGGCATACTTTTCGGATGCATCACTTTTGTTATTACACTTATTCCTTCACTACATTCTGGATTGTCTTCAATCAGCGGAACAATAACATCCTCTTTCATTGTTCGTAATACATCTGCATTGATACCAGATTCAAACAGCGTGAGCAAACTTGCTTTTTTTGCTTTTCTTTCTTCGTACAATTTTAAAAACTGTTCTTTGTTCATAAAATAAAATTTGAGATTTGAAAAAATAATTGTGAACGATTAATTTCTGGACTGTATTCTTTTCAATATTTGTTTTTCATCCGCAGGCATATTTTTTTCTACGTCTAAAATCATCGCATCAACGGTTGCGTTGGTTAATCCGGGTTCTGAAATCTGTGAAAGATAATATTGCTTCATCTCGTCAGGCAACATGGAACGACTTATCATTTCTTCAAGGTATCCGATTTTAGATTCACCTGCCGGATAATCTTGTTCGTCAACATTTAACACGGCTGCAATCTTATCGTATTGCATTGACTTCGGCAGGTACTTTATAAGACGTTTTAAGACTGTTTTGCGAGCCATCTCCTCATACCAGTTTTCCCAGATAACATTTTCCTTTTTTATTTTGCCTGCAAGAAATGCTTTGTACGTTTCGGAAAACGAACGAACATAATCAACTTCCTCTTTTGTCATTACTTCAATGATAGTGCTGTTATCATGCAGCCGTGCAATCGCATACACGTGCGACATGTTGCGAGTTTTAAATGATGGTTCGTGCTTTATCTTATAAACATCACCAAGTTCAACAGCAAAAGTATCGCCTTCATAAACAACATGCGTTCTGATACTGGTTGCGCTGCCTGAATCCGTTACAAGTTGCACCAAGCCCTGATACATTGGCATTAACGAACATTCAGTTCCGGCAGGTGTCCAACGTGGAACAAGTGCTGCAAAACGCATGACAGGATTCAAAGTTAAACCCGTTGTAGCAACATGATAAATTGATTTTAAAATACTTTCAATACTGCAACCTTGCAATTTTGCATTTCCAGAAATTGCGAGCATTGCAAATCCTGTTTCCTTTTTAAAAACAACATCATCTTTAATTACAGACAAAAATGCTTTTTTAAAATTATCCGCTTCCATGCTTTGTTTTATTTGCTTTACTAATTCGTTCATAATTTACTTTTTTAATTGTGTTTTTAATTACGTTTCCTAAATTGTTTGATTTTACTAACGAGAAATAAATTATTGCAAACGTTTTACTAGTTTTCTGCATGTTTTTCGTGTTCTGTTTCATCGTTTATTTTTTCTTGAATTTTTTTCATTGCAGCGTATCGCCTTTTATAAAATTCGTGAACGCATGATAGAACATTAAAACTCGCATCGCCGTTGCTTAGTGCCTTGCTGACAATAGTACGGCTTAACTTATATTTTCTGGAAATAAATTTTACATCGCCATAATCTTTTAAACTGTTCCACGCAGCAACATTATTCAACAGTTCTTGTTTCTTTTGCTTTATCGCATCTCGTTCGTGCTTTGATTTTTTTCTGATTTTTTTCATTTAACATGTTTTAAATTTTCTAAAAAAATATCGGCAACAGATTCTTGTATTATTCCAAACAATTCATTTGCATCAATATTAAATTCGGCATCGTCTTTTTCGCCACGAATAATTGCATCCATCATCTTTATATGCATGTTCATTCCGTATTCAATTCCACGTTGAACTGCTTGTGTTGCAAGTGCTGCAATTATCGCTCCGGGGTTATGGCAATTTTTAATAACCACTTGATTCAATGCGTTACATTGTTCGCATAAAAGAATAATGCTACTATCTGACCCGGATTCGTCTTCATTTACTACGGTTACTTTTTGCAATAAATTCTTTTCCATAAAATTTATATTTATTTGAATTAAAAAAATGGGTATGCGTTTATGCATACCCGTTATTGTGTGAAATTTAAACTTATTATGTTGCTTCAATACCGTAAATCTGTTGCAGTTTTTTAATGCTCATTTCAATTACGTTACGTGAAGCCCAAAAATCAGCAGCCTTAATTAAAATATCTGCCTCAAAATAATCTCCATAAATTTCGTTCACCTTTACTTGGTCAATCGCCTGTCCAAGTCCGCGTTGTCCCTTTGAACGTGTGATGTTGTCCCATGTCGAAAAAAAATATTCACGAAACAAGCCAACGTTTCCGGCAGAAATTAAACGCTGAATGTCCAACGATTCGTGCGCATGTTTTAAACAAACTTCACACGAGGTATATTTTTCTTTTAAATCATCAACCACAACATTCGTAGCGGATGCACTTACCCATAACTCACAACTGATTCCACCCATTTCAATGATGTCAATGAATGCAGCCAAAAAAGTCATATTTTTCATAAACGCTTCCGGGTCATTTGCTGCGGACGTTGGCATGTCGTATTGGATTTTAGCTGTGCGCTTTAATCCGTCAACGTTGCTACGTGCAATCCATTGTTCAGGTTCACCAATTAAATAACGGTCAATGTCAATTTCATAACCATCATCCGAAAACTTTTTCCGTCTTTTTTTCAAAATGGCAACCGCTTCCAGTTCGTTTAGTTGCGGATACGTAGAATAGATTTTATCTTTTTCCGCTGCAACTTTCGTTAACTGTTCTTCAGTTGCAAATCCATTAACCAGTCTTTCGTAAGTTTTTCCGGCTGTCATTCTACTTCCATACTGCCACTTATCTTCACGCTTCATTCTTTTTTCACGTTGCGCCTGTGTTTCATTTATTTTTGGAACTTCACCGTGCGCTGCATTATTTATCCACTTACCTGCAATGAAATTTTCTTCGTAGCATTCAATCAGTTCCGCAATGGAACCGAATGAATGCACAGTAGCTTTCTTTTCTTTATTATAAAAGCAGTTGAATTTATTATTTTTAAATTCTTTTTTTAGTTCATAATGTTTCCACATAAAATAAAATTTTTCGTTTGAATTAATTTTGTTTTTATAACGTAACGTTCATAAGACCTTTTGCTTTTTCTTCATTAGTCCAGTCAAGCATGTAAATGTCAATGAAGTCTTTAAATTCAATGCCTGAATTTAATTGTCGTGCCATTGAAACAAACAAACGTGTTGACAAAACTTTTCTGATTTTTTGGTCGGCAAGATTTCTGCGGATTTGATGCAGTTTGTCAACTTCATTTTTCAAATCATCACCGCAAATTTCTTTTTCCAATTTCCTGTCATAATCAACATATACTTTTGCACCACAAAATCTATCTTTTGTCGCTTGGTCAATTATTCCACGTGCGCTGTAATCAACTGAACCGCTTCCCCAAGTATTCGCCGCGGCAATGCAGATAAAATCTGGATGACGTTCTGCATACGGTTTACTGACACGTGAAGGAACAGATAACGTACCGTTAGCGAGCGCACTATTAAGAACGATTAATGTATTGGCATCGGCTGCATCAATTTCATCAAAGAGATATAATCCGCCGTTTTCAAAAACCTCAACGAAGCGTGAAGGCAAATAATCGCCGTGCGCAGTCATGCGTCCAAGTAAATGCCCTTCGCCCATGCCCTGTGAACATGCAATAAATCCAAACTCAAGACCAAGTGCTTCGCTTACTTGTTTTGCTAACGTTGTTTTTCCTGTACCTGCGGGACCGCTCAACCATACATTTCTTTCTGATTCAGCTAGACGAACGGTTTGTTTAAATGAAGAATGCAAACGACCTTTAACGATACCGGGTTTTTTAATTTCACCGAACTGAACAATTGAAGGCTGCAATTTCTGGGCTTCAGCACGAATGTATTTCTGGATATTTTTAATCACCTCTGAATTTTCAATGTATTCATGTACCGCGCTGTCAACAATGGTGCTTAAATCAAAGTTCAACATGAACTTCGCTTCTGTTTGTTTATTTTCGTGCTTAACTTCTGTTGGAGTTTCCATTTTTTCAGTTTTTATTTTTTCATTTAAAATTTCTTGTTTGTAATCCGGTTTTTCTTCTGCATCAACAACGTCTTTCATTTCAACGAGTGCTTCTTTTTTTGGTTCGTTTAATTTATACGCTTCAACAACATGATTTAAGACTTTATCCATACGCTGTATAAATTCCTGCTCATTTAAACCTTTCAATAATTTATAAAAAGATGAAGCATGACCAATATTAAATGAATCCTGTGCAATCCATCTATAAATATTGGTATTTAATGATTTTAAAGCTACTGTACTGATGCTCAAGTCAAACTCCCGGTTAATTTCACGTATAAAACTTTTTGTTGCACCAATGCCTGATTGAAAAGATTTATTATATACATCAAAAAATCTTTGCTGAATGCATTGCATAGTAAATGCGGATGTGATAACTAATTTCTTGTTCATAAAATTGATTTTTGTTTGTTTGAAAATTTAAAATTTAAAATTCGCTCCCTGTACGCTTACGAAGCAACGGCAAAAAATAAATGAATACTTTTTCCGCAGGGAGTTGTTGATTAAAGTGTCGAAATTTCTTCTTTCGTATCGCCTTTAATTAAACTGGTTTTTATTGCATGTTATTATTTCAAATAATTGTTATTGGTTACTGTGTCAATATTACTTTTTACTTCATGTTGACTTTTTATTCACCGGGGATTCGTTTTGGGTGGAATCGCAAATAACAATAAACGTTGCAGTTTTACACTATAATAAAAAACCGTTAATCGTTACCAAGTTGCAGCGTATTGGGTGTGAAGATGATGCATAGATGCACGTTATACCCGTGATGATGTGATTCGGCTGCAAGAGGCAATGTGAAAGAACTGTGCGGACTGACCGCTGCGTTGAATGCCTGCACAATATGCAACGAATTAACAATGTAAACAAATTTATTTATGAAAAAGATGGGATATTCCTTTAAAGCCACGTCCAGCGTGATTATTATTTTTTAAACAATGTAAACAAAAGTGATATAACGCTCATTTTTCATGACATATTATAAAAATTTATATTATTACAATTTAGCAAATATTCTAAAAAATCTCATAAAATGCTAATAATCATATCGTTTCATCTGGTGATTGTTTATACTTTTTTCGCTGTTTTGTTTACACTCTAACCTGTTTTGAAACTAATAGTTATAAACAATTGCACGTTCTAATTCGTTGCTGTGTATAATTGCACTTCCATATTGATTCTTGAAGTTGCCCGACATTAGCAACCACTCACAAAGAGCAGAATAAATGCATTAGTCGCTGAACTGCACCCGAAAGGACGTTGCAGTTCATCGCAGTCAATAATAACGCTTATCAATTAGCGCAAAATGGCTTTCTGTTAAATGCATCGGCACGGATTCTGATTTTTCCTCGATGCAGCCAAAACGCTTTACGCCGAAGAACCTCGTCCAAGTAAAATAATGGTCAGAGTATTATCATGTTCCTCACAGGGGCAGGGGCATGATTTTATTCTGACCCTCACTCCCATCCTCTGCTTCCCTTTCCAAATAAGAAATACATAATAGTTTTATTCTTTACTTTTGAAAAAAAACATGAGTAAACAAATTATCACAAAGCAATTACCAATTCAACAAGAGAATATCGTTTACAGAACTATTGAATCATTGCAGAAACTTAAAAAAAATCCCCGAACGATATCCGGAAATCAATTACAATCATTAATGAGCAGCATTAAACGAAATCCAAACTACTTCCACGCTCATCCATTAATCCTTTCAGACCGAACAGGAACAGTTACAATCATTGCAGGCAATCAGCGATACGAAGCAGCAACAAGGCTCGGATATGAGTCTGTGCCTACTGTTTTATTAAAAAATTTATCAGAAGAAGAAGAACGTGAAATTACAATTCGTGATAACGTTAGTTCCGGTGAATGGGATTATGACACACTCGAAAAAGACTGGGAAATTACAAACGACGAGCGAGAAGACTGGGGGATGCTTGACCTAGTTCCAGTTATAGAGGAAGAAGAAGACATTGAAGTGAAACAAGGACAGAAACGAGATTTAGAGGAGAAGAAAAAAATCTATGACGAAGCAATGATTAAACAGATAGTTTTATATTTTGAAAAAAATGATTACGAACATGTAATTAACAGGCTTGATTCTGTATACGAAATATTAGGCGTCTCTGATAATAGCGGTTTATTTATGAAGGTCATTGACCACGTTTTTGAAAATGGAAAATTGTAAATAAATTATAATAACAATGTCAGAAATAATAACATCATCAGACGCTATTTTAAGCCGATTTAACGAACTGTTTTGCGTATGCGTAGTGAGTACAAGCAGAGCAGAAAACGTACCCAAAATATCAGCCAAAGTTCACGCAAGCGTATCGGGAAAAATCCCAATTTATTTTTTCGTCAGCCGTGGAGAGGGTAAAAGTTATAAATTATTCGGTGCTGAAAATGTAATCGAATGCGAACGAAACATCTGTTCAGCCCGGAACGATGCATTTTTATTTGCTAAAAAACAGGATAAAAACTGTTTGCAGGTATCCGACGATTTAGGCAGTATTCATATCTACGATTATGAAATTAATTCGTTCAGAAAAACAAACTTCGTTGAAGCCGGACTTGAATTGTTTATTAATATGATTTCTTATGGCTGCATGTTGGCAGGCGTTGCGATAACCAGTAACAAACTAAACTTTCAGCCAAAGAAAGACAATTCTAAAGACTGCGTGAATAAATTAATCGTGAACGACATGATTGTTTTGTCTAAAGAAAATGAAATTCTTTATGACGTTGATGCATTTTTAAAAGAAGACTACGACATGTTTGTTTTGCAGAATATAAAATACGGTTCTGTTGCGCGTGTTGATAAAATAGTGTGCAATTTCCCGCATCGTGAAAACAAAGGTGGAGCGAACACTTACAGAATAAAAGAAACTGAAGTGAAGCAAAACGAATATGTGATGCGCAAGCATCCTATGATAATTATTCCCCATACAAAGCGTGAAGGACAGGTCAGCATAGATTACAAACAATTAATAAATAAATGCAATGAAACGAATTGATGTTTCCGCACGTATCATTGATGTAAAGGATTTAAAGAGGCGACATGCCATAGAAGAAGATGCAGAAATTCTAATTGACGAAGACGTTATTATTTACGAAGACGGTATTCCCATTTTGTTATACATGCAAATTGACTGGATTGACACAACTGATTTGTTGAATGCCTGCAAAAAAATAAAATACGTAACAGATACACGGCTTCCGAAAAAATATAAGCCGGGGATGGTTACACGTTCTGCCATATTTGGATATAAACCACGTGTTCCATTGCGCAATGATTTTTGTTCTGCTACTTCATTGTCAAAGAATCAGCCGGAAGAACATGCAAAACTGGTTTCATTTGCTGCGGAGTTGATGCATGTTTATGAAACGTATTTCCCGGAAGTGTTCGCCATGCATAAAGAAATGGTTGAAGAAAAAGTGAAGCGTGAGTGGGTTATTGCAGATAGCGTATTCACATCTGGCATAGTTAATTTTAATAATCCACTGCCATACCATCACGATACAGGGAACTTTAAAAACGTGTTGAGTAACATGGTCGCATTCAGGAACGGAATAAGTGGTGGATACTTGGTGCTACCGGAGTATAATATTAAATTGAAGATTGCTGACAACACTTTGTCTATATTTGACGGGCAGAAGATCGTTCACGGTGTTAGTTCGTTTAAAAAATATAAACAAGATGCGTATCGTTATACAATTGTTTATTATTCATTAGAGCAAATGTGGAAATGCGAAAAAATAAATGATGAAGTGCAGCGCATAAGAAACGTTCGTGTTGAGCGTGAAAAAAAACGTGCAAATTTAAATCATAAAGAAAATGAGTAACGAAGCAGAATTTTCAGACGAAGAAAAAAAGAAGCAGGATTATTTAAAAAAGTTTGGCGATAAAGACAATCGTTGGCAAAAAGGCGTTTCAGGTAATCCGAAAGGAAAACCAAAAGGGATACTAAATAGCAAAACTGTTTTTAAACGTTGGCTTGAAACACGTGAGTACATTAAGAACCCAATAACGGGTGAAGTTGAAGAACTTACACAATACGACATCGTTGCGCTTGCTACATTAAAAAAAGCAAGAGGCGGGAGTGTTCCGCACATAAACGCATTGCTTGATCGTGCAGAAGGGAAGCCTGTTCAGAACGTGATACAGGAAGTATCGCAGAAATTAGTTGCCCGTATAGAAAAGGAAGACAAAACAAACGAAACAGAAGAAGAAGAATAAATGCAAATAGTAATACCTGAAAAAGCATACGTAAAACATTATAGGAAACTTTTGTATTCCGACTTCGACATTCATTTGTTATACGGTGGTCGTGATTCCGGTAAGTCGCATTTCATTGCGCAAAAATTAATTTATGATTGCCTGCGTCTGCCATACTTCCGCTGCATGTTGATTAAAAAAACTTACAATTCAATTAAGGAATCGCAATGGCAAACAATAAAGGACATCGTTGAAGCATGGGGATTTGAATCGCTGTTCACGTTCAACGTTTCTCCATTAACGATTGAGTGCATAAACGGAAATCGTTTTCTTTCACGTGGGTGTGAAGACCCGCAACGAATTAAATCCACAAAAGACCCATCTCATGCGTGGTACGAGGAAGGAAATCAGTTAACGATGGAAGATTTCATAACGGTTACGACTACACTAAGAACAGAAAAGACGCAAATCCAGCAATGGTTTTCGTTCAACCCGGAATGCGATGGCGATTATGAAGATTTCTGGATACACAAAGTATTTTTTAAAGACTGCGAAGGGAAAGAAACATTTGAAGGCGAGTGGAGGCTAAAAGAAGACGCAACGTACAAGTATATCGTGTATCATTCGCAATACAAAGTGAATCCGCATTGCAGTCCACAACGTTCCGTGTTTCTGGAACAGTTATCGGACATTTCGCCTTACTACTATCAAGTTTACACGTTGGGTAAATGGGGGAGGAAGCAAAATAAATCCCCGTTCTGTTATGCGTTCAATCGTGATAAACATATTGGAGATGTTGTGCATAATCCGATGCAAGAAACTTACATTTCGTTTGACTTTAATCGCGACCCGATTTGTTGTTCCGTGTTTCAATATTATGATGATACTATTTTTGGCGTTGAAACAATTAAATTATCATCATCTAATATCTATGAACTTTGCGAAGAATTAAAATTGCGTTATCCGAATACCACGTTCATTATAACGGGCGATGCTTCAGGGCGCAGCGCATCAGCATTGGCGAAAGACGATTTGAATTACTATCAGGTCATTAAACGAGAACTTGAACTTGCACAGTTGCAAATAAAAGTTCCGTCAATTAATCCGCAGCTAAAACAAAATCAAGTGTTGGTGAATGCAATACTGGCACGACACAAAGTTGTTTTGGACAGATACAAGTGCAAGAGTTTAATATATGACATGGAAAACGTGCGAGTGCTGCCCGATGGCACAATTGAAAAGCGTGATAGAAACGACCCGGCACAACAGTCCGATGCGTTGGATACGTTTCGTTATTATTTAAATACTTTTCATTCCATATTTTTGCGCTTATAAAATAAAATAATTATTCTCATGAAAAAAGAAATGGCTCAAAAGTTCTGCGATATTTATAAAAATAATTCTTGGGGAAGTCGTGAAAGCGTATCCGGCAAAGGAAGCGAAGTTGCTGCATCGCAGGGGGCGATTACAGGACTCGTTTCGCTGATTGACAAGCATGGCATTCAGCGGATATTTGACGTACCGTGCGGCGACTTTAATTGGATGCGTGAAGTGTTTTATAAGTGCGAGCCTATCGTTGCTTATTTTGGCGTGGACATTGTGCCGGACATGATTGACAAACTAAACGAGCAGCACAAAACAAATCAGATGATTAATTTTTTGTGCAACGACATCACGGACGATGAAATGGTTATTGACATAAAGAACGGGAACAACACGTTAATCGTTTGCCGTGATTTACTGATACACCTGCCTTTAAGCGATTCGCTGAACGTGGTTAACAAAGTAATGAAATCCGGTGCGAAATATGTCGCTATCACTCATCAAGAATACGAAAGCGTCAATCGTGAAATACCCGTTGGCAGTTACGCTCCAAGAAATCTTTATTGCGAACCGTTCAACCTAAATAAGCCTTATTTCCAGATAAAGGAAACGCTCGTTAAAGGCTTTCCGCAAAAATATTTGAACGTTTATAAATTATATTCCTAAATTCGCTTAATAAAATTATTTTATCATGTCCACCTGTTGTTCAAATATTCTCAATGCGCAGGTTACAAACTGCGGAACTGATGATTCAATCAGGGTCAATATGTTTGGCGTTGCTGCCTTAGACGATTTAAGCGTTACAGTTACCGACAGATTCGGAAATAAATACGCCGGAGTTGTAACGAGTGATGACAATCACATACTGATTCCGAAGGCGAACTTTCCGGCAGGAATATTCGATGTACCGGGAACAACGTTCACCATTGAACGAGGCGTTGGAAACAGGTGCGGAAATGAGAAGTTTATTATTGCGTCTGCATACGATGCAATACAACTGGAGATTATCGGAGGCACGAACATTGACCGTGAAGTTGGTTGTCAACTTGAATGCGATGCGATACCTGTGCCGTAATAATTTGTAAACGTAAAAGTAATTATTTAAGATGAATCACTATGTTCTGTTGCCCACAAACAATACTGCCGTTCACCAACGAACCGATAACCATTATTGGATTAACGGATGCGTTAAAAAGTTCGTACACTCTCGTACCGAACATAGAAGTCGTGTATCTTGACGAACAGACAGGCGAATACGTGCTTGAAGGAATCATAACCAACATTCACGTTACTGCATCCCAGATAATTATTGACCACGGAGGAAACGCAACTGGATTTATAAAATTGAATTAATATATTTTTTACACATGGGCAAAAAAGCAAAATTAAAAGGCTTGAGGGAATTGGCATCTTCTCTTAAGCCTTTTATCGTTCAGGATAAAATACCTGTTTACGATAAATTAAATATTCTTCAAGGACATATCACAAAAACAAGAGTAAAAAATCATTACGAATCAATAAAGCAGTTATTAAAAAACTGTAACGAAAAAGAAGCGATAGTTCGTTTAGACGATTACGTTGCGACTCATCAGCATAAAATATTAAAATAAATTCTATGTTTGAAAATGCCTTAATCATTGCGCTGATTGTTTTGTTTATTCACGCGTGTATGTGGGAAGGCATGATTCTGTCGTGGTTGTCTGATTTATTTGCATACCTGCCAAACGCCATTAGGAAACCGCTGTACGAATGCGTAATCTGCATGACACCTTATTATGGAACGTTGCTATTAATCGCCCTGTTCCCGTCCGTATCGCTTGCAGAGGCAGTCTTAACTATTTTATGTGCATCCGGGATTAATGTTTTGTTTTCAATACTTTTGCCTGAATGACGGAATCATTAAAACAGCACGGGTTTTCTTATTCATCATCATGCAGATGCGGTGGAACGCTGACCCTTAAATATCTGAATAACAAAACATCGTTAATGGTTAAGCATCGCCCGGAGAAAAAAACATTCGCAGTATTCACGTACAAAGGGAACAGTCGTCTTTCATCATGGCTAAACGAAAATGAATTTAATGAAAACATTAAAAAATTTATTAAGTAGAATCTTCAGAAAGCAAACAACATCGTTCTTGATAGACGGGAAATACCGTGCTGAAATTGCTTTCATTCACAAGGGCGTAGAATATTTCTGGTATCCGAATCAATTGGAACTACCTGCCGGACGAGCGTTCGCAGCGTTGAGCATCTACGAAGAAATGAAAATGAAAGTGGACGCAGAATATTTAGACCTGCATTGTAGAGCAGTAGATAAAATATTATCTGACCCGAAGCGAATAAACATCGGTGCGCTTGCATTGATACACAGAAACCTAAAAGAGCGTTCTGAATTAATGTTCATGCCCGATTACATTTATAAATTAGCATCAGTTGTTTTTTTTACAAAAGATGAATCTACTTTCAATTACGATTACAAGCTAAACGAAAAGAAAATTGAAGCGTGGAAAAAGGACGGTCTGACATTGGATTTTTTTTTGACCACGCCGTTAAATCAATTGATTCCATTTTACACATTGCCCGAAGCCGATATACAGAAATATTCGGCAGTAGCGGACGAACTGAACAAGATTCACCGAAAAGACATTATGGAAATCTTATCCAACAACAGTTAGACAGTCGTCATAAAGAAATGTATTGGCTCGCAGGGGAAAACATTACCAACATGAATGAACTCCTTAAAATGCCTGTATTGGATTACTGGTTTATGCTTGATGATAAATACAAAACAATCAGAGCATCACAAAATAAAAAAGCAGGCAAGTAGAAACAAGCCTGCGCAAAGATTATTATACCAATTAACTTTGTGTATCGTTTGGGACATTTGCGTAAAAACGAACGTCCGACAACATAAACATCCTTTTGAACGACTGCAATATAGTGAATAATTATAATTCACGCATTCTGTTCTTTGTTATTTCCCACGCCTGCCAATAATCAACTTCCGCTTTATTTAAATCAGAATACGATGCAATCTGTTCTGCAACAATTGGCTTGACAATGTACGTGAATCCACGGGGATGAATAACCAAGCGCATCCAGTTGTCTAAAATCAAATCACGCTCCGGGTTGAAACGCTTAACGATTTGTTCCATTCCACGTTTTGAAAATCCAACACAATGCGTTGTCCATACACCGTGCGCACGTACAAGATAATCAGAGTACGGTTTGATTTTAAAATGATATACGTTCCCACCAAAATAAATCATTTCGTAGTTTGCAGGCAGTTCTTGCAGCGATTTATCAACAACACGTGCGAAGTCCGGTGAAAAAATGCAATCGTCCTCAATCACCAGTAAGTTTTCGCCTGCGCTTAGTGCATGTTTCATCATTTCGATGAACGAAAGATTAAAAGATATTTCTGCATCGTCATTGGGTATGGGCGCAAAAAATCGGTGCTTTATTCCTTCTTTTTCCAGTTCCTTTTCTATGTGAATCAGCCTGTCATAGCGGTCTGGCATGTGAAGAACCCGCACTGATTGAAAAAAATCGTTAATGTGAATCATAATTTTTCTATTTTTGGAAACCGGATGGCAATGCAGCCATGATAATTGTCCGCACAATTTAGCGAATTTAACATGGCAACAGCACAAACAACAGAGCAAATTATTATAGAGTTCGTTGCAGACACGGACAGCCTTGATTCCGGTCTTGATAGATTATCGAACCTCGGAAAAGTAGATAAAGCCTCCGCAGATATATTCAAAAAAACGAATATCGAAATTGCAAACAGAAACAAAGAACTCGCAGTTTCTTATAATCAGTTCCAACGTGCAAGCGCAGGCGCAAAAGGATTCGTTTCAACGTTGTCCGGGTTAGATTCCAAAACGAAATCTCTCGTAGAAAATTTCATTCACGGTTTTCTTGAACAGGCTCAAGTTGAAATCAAGCAAACTGCAAAAGGCATGGTTATCCTTGAAGACGGCGTAAAAGAAGTAGGCACAGCCGTTGACGATGCAGGCGAAGCGGTGAAAAAGTTTTCAGGCGAAACAGATAAGAACGAAAAATCGCAGCAATCGTTGAAGTCCCGAATTAAAGAATTGAAATTTGCGATGGCAGATTTAAAATTACAGGGTAAAGACAACACAGAGCAATATCGTTTATTAAAAGAAGAAGCCGGAGAACTGAACGATACATTGGCAGACGTTTCAGCGGAGATACGGACAACTGGTTCTGATACAAAAAATATTGAAGGTCTTGTTTCCATTGCATCAGGCATCGCATCTGGGTTCGCCATTGCGCAGGGCGCAACAGCATTGTTCGGTGATGAATCCGAAGAATTGCAAAAGACGTTATTGAAAGTGAATGCAGCGATGGCAATATTGCAAGGACTGCAACAGATTCAAAACGTATTGCAAAAAGAATCCGCTGCATCGTTATTGTTAAATGAACAGGCGACTAAAATTAATATCATTGCTCAACAAGCATACACCGCATCCGTTGGAGGCACAACAGGTGCGATGAAATTATTGCGCCTTGCATTCATAGGAACGGGAATAGGCGGTCTGATTTTGTTATTGGTTGCAGGTACTAAACTTTTATACGACTGGGCGACAGCGGCAAGCAGGGCAGAAAAAGAAACGCTTCGTCTTGCACAGGCAAATAAATTATTGAATGATTCGCTTGTTGAGTCAAATGAAGTGTTCATTAAAAATATTTCTGCACGAAAAGAACAATTGCAAAAAGAACTGGCTTTTGCGACAGCACGTGGCGACAGCGATCAGAAATTAATTGAATTACGCAGGCAAATAGCAAACGAAGACAAAACGATAAGCGAGCAGGGTCTTAAAAATCTTGGACTCACAGAAGCCGGAGTTGAATTATTGGAATCAAAATATATTGGTCTGATAAACAAACGTACTGAATATTTAAAAATCGCACGCGCCGAAGACACAACGAAAGCACAGCAAGATGCGACAAAAAAAATAGTTGAAAATTTAGACCTGCAAATCGAATCCACTAAATCATTGTTAGATGCAGGTAAGGAACTGGTTAAGCAGCGCAAAGATGGCGAACAGGAAGTGGCATTGATTGCCGCAGAAAATATTAAATTAAATACCGAAGCTGCAAAGGTTGCAGCCGAAAAAGCAAAAGACGAACGACTGAAACAACTAAACGATGAACTTGCTTTTCTGGAATTTAAGAAATTAAAAACTGATGAAGACACTCAAGCAAGAATAAACGTTGAGAAAAAAATCATTGACAAAAAAGCGGAAATAGAAAAAGCATCGGCAGTAAAAACAAAAAATGAATTGTTATTAATTGATGAACGAGCAATTAATGACCGTGCTGAATTGCAGTCTGCATTCACAATAAAGCAAGGCGAGAAACAAATCCAATTACAAATTGCACAAAACGCAAAACAAATTTCGTTGTTGTCTGAATTTTCAGCACAACGTTTAGATTTGACATTGCAGAACATCGCACTTGAGGCACAAGCCGCAATTGATGCCGCAGAAGGTGATGAAGCGAAAATTACATTGATAAAAATACAGGCGGCGCAAAACGTATTGGAAGCAAAAAAGCGATTCATAGAAGAAGCTGCTAATTACGAAATAGAAGTGCAGAACCTTTCTGACGAACGTGTTAAGCGTGCGCTTGAGCGTCAAGCAAAGGATATTAAAATTCCGGTTGAAGCACGTGTTTCTGCATTGCGTGAAATTGCAAATCTGGACATAAACGATGTTGACAGGCAATTAAAATCATTGGATGATTTGCGTGATGCTAAACTAATCAGCGAAGAAAAATATTTGCTTGAATATGGTAAGCTGCAAAACAAGCGTGAAAAAATTGTTGAAGACGCCGAAGAAAATATTACAAAATTCACGACAGACGAAACAAAAAAACGTGTTGACACAGAGCGTGAACGTGTTGCACAAATATTGGATGCGTTCAATCAAATCAGCGTTTATCTTGCTGACATTGCAAACAGTTCGTTAGAGCGACAGTCGCAAGCACTTGACGGACAGAAAAAAGAATTGGATGCATTAAAAGAAACAGGAAAAATCACCGAAGAAGAATATAAAAAACGAATGCAGGCAATCGAGCGTGAGGACAAGCGCATAAAAACAGAGCAGGCGAAACGTGATAAGCAAACCGCTTTGTTTTCTGCATTAATAAACATCGCTGTACAGATTACACGTGCGCTCGGTAATCCATTTCAATTAGCGTTGATTGCTGCGCTTGGTGCTGCACAGGTTGCAGCGATTGCATCCAGACCGATACCGAAATTTGCAAAAGGAAAAAAAGATTCTTATTCCGGTCTTGCAGAAGTTGGTGAAGCAGGCGCAGAACTTGTCGAAATGAATGGCAGAATGTTCCTTGCAACGAAGCCGTCATTAACGTGGCTCGGTGCAAAGGATAAAGTTTATACTGCCGCTGAAACAAACAAGATGCTCACCGCACCCATGCCCGTTGCAAATAAAGGTCTTCTTTCGTTCGGTGAAGTTAGTGGTGCAAGCGGTTCTAATATTGACTATGATAAATTGGGAAAAGTAATTTCAAAAAATATTCCGCATTCAGGCATTGACATAAACGAGGCAGGTTTTAAAGCGTGGATGAAAAATGCAAACATGAAAACAGAATATTTGAATAATAAATTTAAGTTATGATTGACTGGAAATTTTTATTGTATTCTGAAACAGGTGAAATCGTTCCGCAAGAACCGGAAGGATTTACTGAAATCGTTTTTGAAATAAGACGAGACAGGGAACTTCATGGGGTATTGTTTGAGAACTCTTTAAATGAAATAAAATTCTACGGCAAGGCGGCGGATTTTATCGAAGAACGATACAACGAAAAATTAATTGAAACTGAAATTTATTTTGAGGCTTCGTATCGCTGCGACATTGAAGCCGAATACGAAGTAGCGTTAATGTGCAAACTTGATTTCGGGCGTTATGAAAAACAATGCGGAACAGAATGCTCAATTAAAGTTGGATTACAGAACGCAGGTTGTGTAAACACTTTTCGCTCACGCAAAGAAACGAAAGTTGATTTAGATGCAACAGAGTGCTTCGATAAAATAACACCGCTCCCGAATTATGGATTTGGAATTAACGGAACGGTTGATTTGCCTGCCATTGGTGTTTATGCAGAAAATAATTCTGTAAATGAACAATCCGAATCCAATAATACCGAAGACGTTCGTCAATCGTTTGATTGGTTTGCAAACGGAACCCCAAACACGATGAGAGCGTATGTTTTTCCGCCAATGCAAAAAACAATATCTGCTTCGTTGGGAATATTCAATCCGTCGCCAATATGGGAACTAAGAAATGGAGGATTTAATAACAGACCAGACGAAAATTTTACAGCAATAACAGAAATAACCAACGCAGAAAATTTAAACATAAGTTGCGACAGCGGACTATCTCGACTTGAATGTGGAATGAATTTTACCGTACAACAAATTGAATCCGGTGGTTCGCCAACCCCAATAACTTTTCTAACGGCAAAAATATTTACAATTGAAGCTGGGCTTGACCCAACAGATGCAACAAATTACGTTCAGATAGATTCTGTCGCCCTTGCAACATTAACCGGAAACGAAAATTCAGGCGTTATTAATTATTCTTTTTCTGGCGATGTTTCGCTACTGTTTGGCATGAAAATATATTTTGGAATTTACATTTCTGTAAATACAGAAAACAATATTGATAATTTTATTTTTACTGCTTTGCCAGAAAATTACTTTAAACTAACTTCTATCATTAACTGCGAGCCATCACAAGCCAAAATTTCGCTTATCTACGAAGCGATGGACAAAGTTGTGCAATCAACAACGGACGGCTGTATGAGGCTTAAATCGGCTTATTACGGGCGCAAAGATTCGCTGCCAATTTCTTATGATTCGGACGGGTGCGGTTCATTGCGCATGTTGACCAACGGGCTGCGTTTACGAAAAGCGGAAACAGATAAACATTTCGTTTCGTTTCAGGATTTCGTTTCAGGTCTTAACCCAATTGATAATATCGGAGTGGGCATAGAAAAAGACCCATTTATTTCCTCACGTGATGTTGTGGTGGTTGAAGAAATGCGATATTTCTATGATGATTCAGCACCGATTATTGTTTTGAAAAACATTCCAAACGTTGTGGAAACAATTATGCTTGACAGGTTTTTGCAGAACATTAAAATCGGTTATGAAAAATGGGAAAGCGAAGATTTGCTTGGACTGATTGAACCGAACAGTAATCGTGAGTACAGAACAACGCTCAAGACCGCTACGGGTTCGCTGACGCAGTTATCTAAATTTATTGCGGCATCGTATGCGATAGAATTAACTCGCCGTCAATCGTTCGCTATAACGGGCAAGGCAGACCAGAAATACGACAATGAAAACTTTATTATTTGCGGTGAACGTGCATTCGGTTACGGATACCCTGCTTATGGATACGCATACTACGGAGAACCCTATGACATCATCGTTGAAACGGGAAACTATTTCAGCACCGAACTTGGTGTTTTAAATTTGTTCAACATCAGAATCACGCCGATAAGAAATTTACTGCGTTGGTTTAAAAGCATCGCTAATTCTTACGTGAATATATTTTCAACAACATCAAAAATCAATTTCGTTTCAGGTACTGGAAATTATGATGCAATAACAGAGCATACAATTGACGGTTGCATTGTAGAAGCTCCGGGCGACTTAAAGGAAAACGAAAACGTGAGCATCATTACGTTTGATAATTATGACCTTCCAGAATACGCAGACAATTTTAAACCAGTAACGAAAAATGAACTCGTGCGCTTTGAATACCCGCTATCAATCAAAGAATATAATTTACTGAAAGCAAATCCATACAGATTAATCGGATATATTTGCGGAAACGCATCACAGAAGAATGGATTTATTTCTTCTATAAAATATTCCCCTGTTGAAGGCATTGCACAATTTGAACTAATTAAAAATTATGAATAATGGTAATCCAATCCCCTAAATTTAGCTTCGTTCAGTTTGGTGAAACAGATTTCGTTGACCAGAACTGCATGTTTGATTTTTCTTTATGCCTGCCCATCGTTACACCGACTGACGTAGCGTTTCAGTTCTACATTGCATTAGATGATGAAGTTGAAGCGGATGCATTTCAGGCAGACCCTTCCGTATTGGAACTGTTAATGGAAAACGATACGTTTGTTGGTGGTGAATTATTAATACCCGGAACGCCTGAAATATTTAAAATAAATCCAATCACATTTTTAGTGAACGTTGCTCTTTCGTGGACAGGCGTTACTGTTTTGGAAGACGGGCAATGTTTTAATTTGATTGCAAGAATAGGCGTTTACGAAGCGAGGACAAATTGTTTCCAAAAAATAAATGAAGACGGTGAAGCTGATTGCGATACTGCATTGATAGAATACGGAAACGAAGAAGATGGATTCGGATTTAAGTATTGTCTTGGTGAAGGAGATTTAATTATTGATGAACCCGGTGGAGCAACATGCGAACCAACGCTGATAACGTTTACGAATAAATCAATATTGACAATTCCTTATACGTCAACGCTGATTTCAAAACATGGTCTAATTCCAACAGTACAAGTTTGGATTTATGATGATAACGGCGATTTAGTAAACATGAATATTCGTGCTGCATTCGATTCAATGCCACCAACTTTATTAAAATTTGATTTTGGCGGAACTGCATCTGGTATAATTAAAATAAAATAATCATGGCTTTCAAAAACAGAATCAGGCTTGCTCTTTTCTTAAGCAAGCCGCAGTATATTGAAACGAGAAGGGTCTTTACAAAAAGTAATGGAAAGATTCAATTACTTTCTTCGCAAACGAAAAAAGTGCTTGAACTCAAAACAGATTACTTCCCATCTAATTGGCATGAACGTTTGGCTATCGCACTCGCACACGATGCAATAAATATTGAAAATAAAAACAAATTGTATTCTGTTTTAAAAGACAGCGAATATGAAATTGCTTGGATTGAAGCACTTGGCTATCCGGTAGCGCAGGCACAAACGAAGGTTTCCATTGCAGACTTTGAAGCCGTGAATAGCAATTGTCAATCGTGCGATGATATTTGCTGCGCTGTCGCACCGGACGAAACAATTGTTCCGGTTGTTCCGATAGAAGAAAATGACGTTTTCAATTATACGTTAACGTTATTTGCAGAACAGTCTTCGTGCATAGGCGTTGGAGTTGAAATTGTAAATATCAATGACGTGTATGTTTTGTCCGCTGTGTTGGCAGGCAATGTGATAACGTTTACAATGAAGCCTTCTTTCTTTTCAGACCCGAATGCGTTGCTATGTCAATACAAAGCAGCGAAAGATGAAACGTGTTTTGATTTAGGAAACGTTTATGCGCCTGTTGTTGGTACAGAAATTGGATGTCCTCCGCCAACGATCCTCGCATTGGCGACTTCAACATCAAACGAACTTACATTTACATGGAACAGGGGATTACCAGACACGGGCAATCCAGACCAATGGGAATTATATCTAAACATCGTTGGCGGTTCACCAGTTCAAACAGGAAATGCACCTGCCGGGAACGTTAATTTAATCGGTCTTGCAATTGATACGCAATATGCATTCAGAGTTCGTTCAGATTGCGGCGAAGGTGTTTATTCTGCATGGGTAGAAATAACAGAAAGCACAGAACCAGTATCTGCTCAATGCGGATTGTATGATTTACTTTATAGAAATTTTAATCCGGGCGCACCTGCTTCCGTGAATGTAACTTTCTTGAATTGCGCAGGAATAAATCAAACAATTTTAGTTTTCAATTTTGTTGGAAGACCAGTTTGTATGCAGCAAACATCGCCGGGAGTTCCGACAAGTATTATCCTTCCACCTTACACAACATACGAATATAGAACACTATGCTAAACGAAAAAGGAATCATAACAATTGCAATCAAGCATCCGTACTACGGTAAGATGGCTCATAATTTGTGCGGTTCATTTAAAGCAGAAAATCCGGGCGTTCCGTTTGCAGTTATTGCAGACGAAAAAGCATTGTCGCACCTTGCAACGTGGCAGAAAGATATTTTTGATGTCATTATTCCGTATGAGTATTCGATTGAAAATCCTTTTGCTGCAAAATTTAAACTGTTTGAACTATCGCCGTTTCAAGGAACTGTTTTCGTTGATGCTGATACTGCTTGGTTGCCCGGAACAAAATTTGAAGACCTATTAAAACTTATTTCACCTGACTGCGATTACACAGGCATCACAGAAGGGCATTATAACGTCCATGAAAATAATCTAAACAAAGGTTATCCAGAATGGGCTGATTCTGCGCACGTGCTTGAAACGTTCATGATAGATGGGTTTTATCAATGGCGAAGCGAGTTTATTTATTTCAAAAAATGCGATGAAGTGAAAATGATGTTCACATTACTGAACGACCCGGAATTTAATGAGCAAATAAAAAAATTAAAAGCAGTCGTTGATTTTGCAGGCACTATCGCTGACGAACTTTATTTCAACATCGCCTGCGCAGTATCAAGCATCGTTCCGCATAAATATAAATGGACACCGATTTATTGGAGCAAGATGCATAAAAATAAAGTGAATCCGATAAGGCAGATGATTTCATCAGGATTTTATCTACTTTCGTGCGGAAGCAATTACGTTTCCGGTGGCGAAAAAAGATTTTACGGTGGAATATGTAGCAACGCATTCAAAAAAATAGGGAGGCAGCACGTGTTTGAACTGACCTCGAAAAGTGAAATATTAACTGAAAGGAAAAAATACTAAAAATGCCCATCAATTTTTTGTCCGCACAAGAACTGAATCAATATTTTAGGCTTGAAAAAAAAAGAACTTTTTATGACGAGTCTGTGGAACTTGCAAAGAGCGTTGCTATCCATGCCAATGGTGAATATCCAAAAGAAATAATTGAAGAACGCAGACCAAACGAGCCGGAAGAAGTAAAAAGTTACCGTGAAAAAATATGGGTAGCGAAAACTAAATCCGCATTCGATAAAGTTATTTCATCGCTTGGAAAAATACGTCGTTCAAGTGGATGGGCAGTAACTTATGAAGACGAAAATGAATTTACAAGAATCCCTGACGATGAAACGCTGCAAAATTATTGCGAATTAAAATACCCTGCATTCACATCGTTGACCAATTGGGTGTTCGCTGTATTGCTTAAAAAATATTTAACCGACCCGAACGGAATTATTTTTGTGCATCCGAAAAAATACGACATCCAAGAAACAGAATTTATACAGCCAATATGCACGTTCATTGAATCTGAAAACATTCTTGAACTGAATGACGATTTTATTTTGTTTGTAAACAAAGAGGGTTCAACGTTTACTGTTCGTGGAAAAAGCTACGAAGGAAAATCTTTTTGGTATGTAACGAAAACAGAAATCATCCGCATTGACCAGATAAACAATAAAGGAGATTATGCAATTGCAATTGAATTTCCAATTACGTTTGATTACATTCCGTTTGTGAAATTAAAATCAATCGTGAAAGACCAGATAAGCGATACAATACTTTATGAAAGTCGCATAAGCGGAATGATACCAGAACTGGATGAGGCAGCACGTGAGTATTCTGATTTGCAGGCAGCAAAAGTATTACACATTTATCCAGAGCGTTGGGAATATTCAAACAAAGAGTGTACTGGTTGTAAGGGAACAGGAAGAATAAAAAACAAAATAGGTGGAAACGAAACGCTGGAATGTACATCGTGCGGTGGAAGCGGATACGTTGTGTCTTCTCCTTATTCAAAAATAATGGTTAAACCTGCCGGACTTGCTGAACAACAGATTCCGACACCACCTGCCGGATACGTTGAAAAAGATGTTGAAATTGTTAAGCTACAAGAAACAAGCGTTCAGGCTCATATTTATAATGCATTGTCCTCAATTAATTTTGAATTTCTTATGCAGTCGCCAATGAATCAAAGCGGAATAGCGAAGGCATACGACAAGGACGAACTGAATAACACGGTGCATTCAATTGCAGAAGATATAATCGCTGCAATGGATTCAATTTATTTTATCATTTCGCTTTATCGCTATTCGTTGCAGTATTCACAGAAAGAAATAATGGACATGGTTCCCGAAATTCCTGTGCCTGAAAAGTTTGACCTCGTTTCGTATGAAGACATGGAAAATCAAGTTGGTTCTGCGAAGACAAACAAACTGAATCCGGTTATTGTAAACAAAATTGAAATGGAGTATGCAAACAAACGTTTTGCAAACGACAAAAATGTTAGAGAAAACTTGGAATTAGTTTTGGCGATTGACCCATTGCAGAATATTTCAGTTGAAGAAAAGAACATGCTGTTTCAGTCCAAAGCAATTTCAAAAATGGATTTCGTAATATCATCAAACATAAACCAGTTTGTTGACCAAGCAATCGGGCAAAATGAAAACTTCTACGACATGGAACGTGGTGCGCAAATGAAAATCATACAAGCACTCGCTCAAGGCGTGATAGATTCCAACAGCGCAGAACAGGAAATCCTCGGTGAAGTAACAATAACAGAATAATCGCATGGCTGCAACGAATCAGGACATATTAGACCACTTAAATGAATCTATTGATAAGTTCATTGGAAAAGTTCCGGCTGTTCAGAAGCGGGTTCTACGTGCGCTACAAGACGAAGTGCAAAAGCTGGACGTTGATAATCAGGGGAAATTAAAAGTAACGGTAAAAAATATTTCTGCATTATCGAAAATAAAAAGCAAACTGTCCAACATTATTTTGGATAAGTCGTATAAAACGATGGTGAAGGAGTTCGCAGGTTCGTTTGAAACGTTAACGCAATTACAGCATTCGTATTGGCAAAACGCTGAATCAAAGTTTCAGGTTACGTCATTGATGAAGGAAATAAAAAAGCAGGCGATACTTGACACCGTAAAAAAACTAACTGAATCAGGCATTGGTGCAAACATAGAGGACAAATTAATTGACATACTGCGCACGAACATCACAACAGGTGGTTCTTATTCGGAACTTACAAATCAATTAAAAGAATCGTTAGTAGATACACCGAAAGGTGAAGGCAGCTTAACCAAGTATGCGTCACAGATAGTAACTGATTCTATAAATCAATTCAGCGCACAATATACGCAGCTAATCAGCGATGATTTAGGATTTGAATGGTTCGCATATTCCAACAGCGATATAAAAACAACAAGACCGTTCTGCGATGCAATGACTGACAAAAGATATTATCATATTTCAGAGGTGAATGATTTGATTAAAGGAAATGTTCCGCTTACATACGTGAATAAAAAAACCGGGAAACGTGAGCAGGTTCCGATAAACGAAAAAACTCAATTACCTGCGGGAATGATACCTGATACGAATGCAAGTAATTTTCAAATCAGGCGTGGCGGATTTCGTTGCAGGCATCAAGCTAGACCGATACCAGAAAGAAACGTTCCAGAAGAAATAGTAACTGCAATGAAAAATAGCGTTTCGTATCTAAAATGGAAGGCTGGAACAGGCGTATAAAATTATTTTGGACATTAATTTTCTTTTATCCTACTTTTGAATACCAATAAACAAAATAAATATGCAAAAATTTAAAGGGGATTTCCTTTCTGTAAGAACGCCGAAGACAACTGACGGTGTATTGCCTAAAATTGTTGACGGAAAACAACAGTACAAAACAACATCGCTTCCGTTGACTGCAAAAAAGCATCTTGAGCGCATGAATAAAAAACTTCCAGATCATTTAAAAATGACATGGGAAGTAATGCGAAATGAACCAGTTATCCAACAACTGGAAATCAAACAAGCAACGAAGGCAAAAGGAAAGCAGGCTGAACTTCCCATTCAGGACAAAGTAAATCCGGGCGCAACTGATTACGATTTAGAAGCTGCGTTCGGTAAAGGAATTTAAAAAACATTTCACAATGAAAAATTATTGCTGTGGCAAGCCGAAAGGCGGCAAGCCAATTAAACCAAAAAAATAAATCATGAAAACATTAGGCGAGTTCATTAACGACTTAGCGACAAAAGCAGGCATCAAATCAGACAATGAAGATTTAGTCGGTCTGTTATCAGCACCCATATTGCAACAATTACAAGTTCCAGAAAAAATTGAACTTGGAATAAGCAACAATCTTTTATCTGTTGAAGCTGCAAAAAATAATCACCCTGCATTAAAATCACATTACTTTGCTGCCGCTTACGATGGCTTAGATCGTGAAATTGATGCAACGATGGAGGAACTTGAATTGAGTGATGAATTGAAATTGGAATTAAAAAAAGAACGTAGTTCAACGAAACGTGCTGCGTTGCTTGCAAAAAAGATACGTGAAATTGAAAAAGCTGCATCGAAAGATGAAAAAACTCCGGCTGAATTAAAGGATTTGAAAAAGCAGGTTGATGCGCTGCATGAACAACTGCGAATCGAAAAAGAAAATTCCGGTAAAGTAAAATCAGACTACGAAGGACAGATTAAGGGGATAAGGCTTAACAGTAGTTTGGAAAAATTACTTAGTCCGCACAAAACAATTTACGATGATTTGGATGCTGACATACGTTCTACAAGTATGATGGCAATTATCAATAAAGAACTTCAGAGCAGTGAAGGTGTTCTAGACTTAGACGAGAATGGAAATTTGAAACTCCTTAAAAAAGATGGTTCAAATTTCTTTGGCGAAAACCACGTTCAATTGAATCCGCAAGGGTTTGTTGAAAAGGTATTAGCGAAAAATAAAATTTTAAAACAGTCTGTCGTATTGCCCGGAAAAACAGACGATGAAAAAAACCGGGGATTTAACAGGGTCGCAGGTGGCGATGATAACAAAGTAAATCATTCGTTGAAATCGCTTGCTGAACAAGCGTTGGCAGACCTCGAAAGAACTCCAACACAAATTCAGTAATTTTTTTTAACGATTTGATTAACACGTAAAATAAATCGTTTAAAACTTTTTAAAATGGCAAATGGATACTGTCCCTCATTACTGCGACATATTAACGACATCGCAAATGGTAATGCTCCGGGAAGAAAAATGAATATCGCTGGTTTTTTGGCTATGCTTTTTTGCTGCCAGAACAGTTCTGTTTCTCCGATTAACGATGGTTTTCAGAGCAACGGACAGCGCAAAGGATTAACAGTTTCTTATCGTAAGCGTCCGACATTGGACGACGTTCAGGACGAAGACAATTGCGACATCAATCGCATACCTGCAAAGAGCGAATGGAATATTCCTGCTTTGCATTTCGTTTCGTCTTCATTCTTTTTGTCTGATGAAGAAATCAGCAAGTATTGCGATGAAGCTGCTCGCACTCGCACAGTAGGCGCAGCGGGTTCGGTAATCATGCAAGAGCATTATGACCTGATTCTGGAACATGCAAATATTTTGCTTCGTGCAATCAACCAACAACTGGTGACCGATGCAGCAACCAAGTTCGGCGAGAACGTTACAACTGGAACCGATGATGGTAAGGTTATAAACATCAGCAAGGACGGTGATAAAATCATCCTTGATAACGGTGTGATTGACATGATGCGTGATTTCCAAGAAAACGAAATCTGCGGAGAGCCTTGTCTTGTCGGTGGTGGATTGTTCAGCGCATACACAATGAGTCAGGCGATTGCATGTTGCAATGCAGCCGGAATTGATTACAGCAAAGTAGGATTGCCACGTTTCTTCTTCGATAAAGATACGCAGACGATTTGGGGAGAAAATACCGTTGGCGCATTCGCTCCCGGTTCTGTGAAATTTATCGGACGCAATAAATATGTCGGACCGTATGCAGGCACAAAAGGAAACAGCACGTTCTCAACGCTTCCTTTGCCTGTTGGTGATTTTGGTTGCAACAACGATGACTGTCTTCGTGACTTGGTTTTCGACATGCAATTGAAATACATTGACTGTCCAACAGAAGTAACTGTTGACGGTGTAACTCGCACGGTTAACCGTGGATGGCAGGTGATTCTTTCTAAGGAGTTCGCTCTTTGGGTGCAACCAATAAACGCATTTGAAGCAAGCGACCCATTGGCAGATACCAACGGAACGCTGAAGTATTTCGTTAGCAACGAATCTTCAACCGCGGGTTCTTACGCTTATTGATAATCACTTTGATAATCACTCCTCGCCTTCTATCATAAATAAAAGTCTGTGAGCAAACGTATTGCTCGCAGGCTTTTTTAAAAATCAAAATCATGCTTGAATGTATTGACGATAAAATAGACATTCATATCTGTGGCGAACGTCTTCCAGATGTTGAGTACATTAATTCGCTTCCGGGAATAACGCTTGAAAGCATTGACGCACCGACAGAACAAGACCAGAAAACGTATCGTGGCGCATGGGATGATATAATTTCAGAGGCAAAAAAAAGATTCAATCTAAGCATACGCACAAAACTAAACGAGTGCAGGGAACATAATAAGCATTGCGATTACGATGCTTTGTTTTGTGAAGTTGGCAATGCAGACCTTCTCGTTTTACCGTGGAAATACATGGTCGCAATTGTTTTGCTTGAATACAGAATTTATTCAACCAGAATTAATCGATACACGTTATTTGACAGGGATAAAGCAATTGAATTGATAAAGCATTACAGGCAATTATATGAAGATTCAGTAAAAGAATCAATGTTGATGCTTAATATAGATTCATGCTGTTTAGACTGCGCAGGAAATCCACAATTTGTAACATGGCTCCCTTAATTGATATAAAAATAGATGCGAGCAGCCTTGTAAAATTGAAGACAAGAATCGAACAGGCTATTGACAAAGAAAAATTGTTCAGACCAGTTTGCTTCGGGCTTGTTGAACTAATGACAAAGCGCATTCACATTGATGGTCTTGATGCAGATGGAAAAATAATTGGTAAGTATTCCGAAGCGTATGCGAAACGAAGGGAAGTAAAGTATAAAAGAGTTGATAACGAAAATATTGTTTTCGCATTAACATCACAACTTGAAAACGGATGGGGAGTTGTTGCAACTAAACGAGGCTACGGAGTTGGATTTATAGATACAAGAAATTATGAACTGGTCACGAATATTTTAAAAGTAAAGTATCCGAAGGTTTTCATTCTTTCTGCAAGCGAAAAAACTTATGCTATTGAATACATAAACGACTTATTTAAACAATCTTTATGACAGGCATAAATGAAATAGTTAATAAGACAATAAACGAAACAATTTTGTCGGGCATAAAAGAAAATAAAAACTTTATTGCAAGCAAGATACACGGGATTGCCGTTCCCCTTAAAAGAACTGCATTGATTGCTGAAAACAAAGAAATACAGTTAACCATCCCCGTTATGTTATCAGACATTTACGATGATGGTAAAATTATAGACATTGACGATTCAATTCCTTTTATGATTTATCATAAATTAGAAAGGGTTGATGTGTCAATAAAAAAAGGCTCTGAATATGGTCGAGCAAACGACATGAAAAAAACAATCGTTGATTCATACAAACTGTATCTTATAGCTTGTTTGGATTCAAGAAAAACAAAACTATCTTCGGACGAAATAATGATTCTGATTTCAAATATGATTTCAAGAAATTATACGTTCGGAGAATATTCAATCATTGAGGTAATAGTAAATTCACTTGCTCTGAATAGTTCGGATATTTACGCTGCGGAATATGTAAATCATCCGAATACATTACCATCAACATTGAATTTATTCCGCATTAATTACACGATGAACACTTACAGAGATTTGTCTGCCTGTGTTGTTAAATGTTAAGCAGTAATTTTAAATTTTAAAGAAATGCCTATCTATTATCCATCAGGTTGTGATGCAGCCGTTCCAGACCACGTATGCGACCCATGCGAAACAAAAGAGAAAGGTCGAATTGGAACTGTTGCCTTTATAAAAAAAGGATTTGTTTTCGTTGACCCTTCAAGCGAAGCAGCGTGGACAGCCGGAATTGTATCTGGCGACATCATTTTGATTCCACAGGTCATTGGTTCGTTTGATGGTGGTGCTGAAATTGAATCAGCAGGTTATGGTCGTCAAAGTACGCAGTTAGTTGGATACAACTTTTCTGCAAACTTTAAAGACCCGAACTACAAATCAAATTGCGAGTTCTATAATGCACTAAAAAATTCTCGTTCATTCAAATTTGCTTTCGTTACAGAAACGCAGGTTCATTTGACCGATGTTGCAGTTAGTGTGATTCCAAAAAATCCGATTACAGAAGACCTCAACAGCGATGTCGTTTACGATGTTACTGTTAAATGGGCTTACAAAGATTTGCCGTGTCCGGTAGAAGCACCGACCAATATTTTTGACTGCGTTTATGGTTCTTGATTTTTAAGTTAACTATGAACATGGGCGAGGTGATTGATTTGCTTCGCCCATTTTTTAAAATAATATTTTATGAAAAAGTTTGTTGGAATAATTATTCTTGTTTTCGTTTCGTTGTTTGGGTCTGCGCAGTCAACAATTTATTTGCGAAGCGATACTGTTTCCGTAACGAAGCAGGGCGGCTCTGCTGAATTAAAAATAATGAATACAACCAGAGATTCAATTTCTGGCGTTCTTGTAAATCGTGGAAACGGCGTAACCAAGTTCCAGAAGATTCGTGCAATCAATGATTCTATGTTTGTTGTTGGAACTGATACCGTAAAGATAAAAGGAACAGGCGGTGGCGGTTTAGGCACAGTTACAAGCATCACAGCCGGAACAGCATTAACAGGTGGAACAATAACAACATCGGGAACAATAAATGCTGATACGAGCATATTATCTACAAAAAATAATACCCAAAAAATAGTTAATGATTCCAGTTTTGTTATTCGGGCATTGGTAAACACAAAAGGAAGCGGAACGGT
>JBBALI010000038.1:0-6955 GCA_040403095.1 Crocinitomicaceae bacterium | reverse complement strand
ATTGCAAGCAGATACGAGCATATTATCTACAAAAAATAATACCCAAAAAATAGTTGATGATTCCAGTTTTGTTATTCGGGCATTGGTAAACACAAAAGGAAGCGGAACGGTAACAAGCGTGGCGACAGGCAACGGACTTTCTGGCGGAACGGTAACTGCTTCTGGAACATTGCAAGCAGATACGAGCATATTATCTACAAAAAATAATACCCAAAAAATAGTTAATGATTCCAGTTCTGTTATTCGGGCATTGGTAAACACAAAAGGAAGCGGAACGGTAACGAGCGTAGCGACTGGATACGGCTTGTCTGGTGGAACAATAACGTCAACGGGTACACTTAACGTTGATACTGCAACAATGGCGACAAGATTAAGAACGAGAAAAGAAATTGATTCTGTTTCCGTTGTAGTTTCTACCGGACTTGCTGGAAAATCAAATACCGGACATGGTCATGCGCAAAGTGATATTACGGGTCTTGTAACAGATTTATCAAACAAACAAGCAACGCTCGTTTCTGCAACAAATATAAAAACAATTAACGGAAGTTCTGTTCTTGGTGCTGGAGACCTCGTTGTTTCAGCATCAGCCGGAGGAAGCACAACGCAGATGCAGTTTAACAACGCAGGTGCGTTAGCTGGAGCATCGTTCGCTAAAATAGAGGGCAATAATATCAGAATAGAAAATTCAAGCACTCCGAGCGTTTCTGCGGGAGGTTTTCAGTTTTATGCGAAAAATTATGCCGGAACACCTACCCCATTTTATCGTGGTGGAAACGGAAACGAAAACGCATTGCAATCTTCTTTTGCTCAAAAAGTTATTGCAATGTGGCAGCCTGCCGGAAACTCTACAACGATAACCGCTTTCGGAGCGGCTGCATTAACAGCAACAGGAACTGCGACAGCGGCAAACGTAGCCGTTACGAATGCTTATACAAGAAGCAAGGGGTTGGAATATCTCGTTACCGTTGCAGCAACAACAGCGGTAGCCGGATTCAGGACAGGAACTGCTCAATATTGGTTCGGAAATGCTACTGGACAAGGTGGATTCAAATATACTTGCAGATTTTCTCCGGCGACAGGCGTAGCAACAACGACAAGCAGATTATTCGTTGGCATGTCAGCGAGTACAGGCGCACCAACAGACGTTGAACCGTCTTCGCTTGTCAACATTTTTGGCGTTGGATACGATGCGGCAGATGCGAATATTCAGTTTTTATACAACGATGCGTCAGGAACAGCTACTAAGGTTGATTTAGGTGGTTCTTTTGTTGTGCCTACAACAGACAGGAATACGACATACGAATTAAGTTTGTATGTTCAACCGAATACGTCAGTTGTTTTTTATACGCTCACCGATTTAGGAACAACAGTATCCACAACCGGAAGCGTGAATACAAATCTTCCAACAACAACAACTCTACTCTCTGCATTGGGATATATGTCAGTCGGCGGAACGAGCAGCGTAATCGGCATCGCATTAAAAACATTATACATTGAAACAGATTTCTAAAATAATAAAAGAATCAGACCCGTTTTGGTTGATTATGTCAATCGGATGGACGGTAATGATATTCATACTATTAACAAAAAAAATATGAAAGAAAATTTTGCTGTTGCGCTACAAATATTCGGAGCAATTTCATTTTGCATCGCCATGTTCGTTATCGGAACTGCTCTTATTTTTCCGCAGAAGAAAAATAAATGCACAGAAGATGAGTACAACAAATTGAAAGAAAAAAAATTGCGTGATACCTTCTTAACCGTAATCGCATTTTTCATGTTTCAGTTTAATTCATTCGCTCAAGTTTTGCCGACACCGACAACAGAAGGACAAAACGACAATTCGGATTTAACAACAGGCATGAGATTTAAAACAAAACAGAAAAGTATTATTTCAGGCGTGATGTATTTCCGTGGCATGGCATTCACCGGAAATTCATACGGGCATCTGTGGGATGATAGAGGAAATTTATTAGCGCAAAGAACTTTTCCTGCAAACAATATTGGATGGAACACGCTATCATTCACATCACCAGTTATAGTTGATTCAGGAAAAACATTTATCGTATCGTTTTCTAATGACGGTGGATGGTATTGCGGAAAAGAAAATTATTTTCCACGCTCGTTCACGCTTTATGATGCAATAACCAGCAATTATTCTTGGACAAGAAATAGTTTTCCGCAAAACAGTTACAAAAACATCAATTATTTTGTTGAACCCGTAATTCAGAAATATATTGAGCAGCCAATTTTTCCACCGTGCGAAACGAAAATAGTCCGTGATACTGTTAAATTTTTTATTGACACCTGTACGATTGATTATTCTAAACTGCAAGACCTGCAATTTGTTTTGATGCTACCAGAAGAAGGTGGAAAATTTATTCTGCCGGATTCAACTGTTCTTTACAATGCATTATTCGGAACTGCTCAACCGCACGTGCGCATGAAAGACGATACTTCGATACGTGCTGATAGATTTTATCGTGGAACGGGAGTTAACAGACGCAGGGTTACTCTTTACAACACAGGCGCATGGATAGTGGAAAAATACGTTGTGAATAAATGGGTTGCAATGAAAGAAAGATATAAAAATGGAGTTTGGGTAAGTTACTAAAAAAATCAATATGAATAATCTGATTGAACTTTACAATGTTTCGCTAACTTCGATTCTCGTAGGCGGACAATTCGCAATTCTTTTTTTCTTATTTTTAATTCATAAAAAAACAAACAAAATGGCAACAGAAGAACAATTCAATGCAGCAATCGCAAAAATCGAAGCAGGCGTTGCGACCCTTAAAACAAAAATCGAAGAACTGAAAACTGAAATCACAGGTGGTGGACTGCCTGTTGAAAAAGAAGAGTCAGTTCTCGCAAAATTAACAGCAATCGGAAATTCGTTTGACGTTGTTGTTGAACCCGGAGCAGAACTTGAAGTTGAACCCGGAGTAGATCAGATTTAATTTTATCATTCAAAAAAAACAGCTATGAAAGGATTTATTGCTTTTATTGTGTTAATCACGCTTCCGCTTATTTTCTGGATTTCTGAAACTGGTCTGGAACTAAGGCAGCAAGGGTACGGATTAATCCCGTGGGTCTATGCACCCATTTCCGCATTTCTTTTTGCATTCATATCAGTAGGAAAACCCGGACAGGGATTATTCACAAGGGTATCGCAAGGCGAAGACAGACCCGGAGTTTTATTGATTGGTGCATTTTGGGGAATTTTTATTTTTGTTACAATTGCTCAAATTGGAATAGCGTATGCATTAACACAAGACGCATAAAAAAATCTGGCTCGTTTTTTAATCCAATGTCCACAATCAAGGAGCAGGTGTAAAATCCTGCTTCATTTTAAATTCAGTTAAAATGGTTACAATAATCCTATCCCTGTTCATTGGCATTCTTAGTGGATGCATGGACAGAACAAATGAAAAAGTTGCTTTCAACAATTCTATTTTCAGTCACATGAATAAAAGGTGGTGGTTGAGAGAAGAATCTTGGAAGCACGTTAAATTTATTCCATTCACAAAATACAGACCTGATGCATGGCATCTGTTTCAATCAATGATGTATGTCTGCATCGGACTATGCGCTGCATTCTGCGCAATTGAATGGACTAATTTGCACTTTTTAATATCATCAACCGGGATTGCATCTGTTGTAACGATAGGCAAGGTTCTTTCTTACGATTATATTTTAAAAAGAAATGCAACGAATTGACGATAGGCAAGATTCAAGCACGTTATTAAGCATGGAAAAAAACCTGCGAGCGTTGGTACTTCCGTTTTTTTTGGGAATAGCGTCTTTTCTGCTCGTAGATAAAATGAACAATATTGAAACGAGAATGAAAAAAATGGAAGAATTATTGGAAAGGACAATTGAACTGAAGTACGAAATGAAAAAAGTTCAGGAAGATATGCAGCAATTAAAATCAATTCAGACACAACCGACTAATTCTTTTCCAGAAAAGGGAGATGAAAAGCAACATTCTCCGTTAATTGCAATTTTAAATGAAAGCACATTGTCGCTTTCCAAAAAAAGAAAAAAATGAATGAACTTATTGCAAGATGGAAATTACGCAGTCCATCTTTTTTCGTTGGTGTGGCAAATTTCGGAAAATGGATTATGGGGGTCGGAGCTGTTTTAATGGCTGCGACAGTTGCAGCACCAGAATCAATAAAACCGGAACTTGTGGAAACAATAAAAATAGTTTCTTCTTACATGATTTTTGGTGGAAGCGTTGTTTTGAGCATCGCTAAATTGACTGTCGCAGACCCCGAAGCGTTGAAAGATTTAATAAACAATAAACCAGATGAAAAATTATAACATCAATAATTTAACCGCAAGGATATTCTTTGCGGTTATTTTTTTATTCAGTTCATGCGCTGAATGGAAACAAGTTCAGCAACAGAAGCGAGAAAAAAAAGCAGTTGATAAAATATTTACGAATCCAAACATGGTTGATTCGGCTTATTCACGCATCATAAAAGATAAAAAGTTTTCTGATTCAACGGTTGTTGTGAAAGGGGAAAAAACATTAGTGCGGGACACGTTGTATTCTGATACAATGTATGTTGATATTCCTGTTCCATACGAAGTAACAAAATACCGGGAAAAAATTTATGTTCAGACGGACACATCAAAATATTATCCACGTGCGGAGTTGCAAAAAATGCAGGAATACATTTTAAAACTTGAAACGAAAATTACAGACATAAACGAAAAGTTTATTTCTGAAACGAAACGGGCAAACGATGCAGAACAGGCATTGAAAAGATTGCAGAATAACGTGCTGTTCGGGTTCATTGGTTTCATCGTGTTAATTGTCGCCTTTTTTGCTCTGAAATCAAGGCTTAATCTGTTAGGCGTATTGGCAAAACTGCGAAAATGATGTTTTAACGCATTCTGGGGCATTCTGGGGCGATATTTTTACCCTAAAAGTGCAAACATGTTACCAAGCAAAAATAGATGCCCTAAATCGCTCTATTTTGCGTCATCAGATAGGTTACATTATAAAATAATTTAATATGAATAATATACCCGTAACAAGCAAGGCAGGGTTCAACGTAATCAAACAACACGAAGGACGGATTTTAACAGCGTATAAATGTCCGGCAGGCATCTGGACAATCGGATTCGGCAATACGTACTACGAAGACGGGACACGTGTAAAGGAAGGCGATAAAATCACCGCACAACGAGCCGAAGATTTATTTCGCAACACGTTAAAAATTTATGAGCAGGCAGTTTGGAATTTAACCCGTGATGATATTAACCAGAATCAGTTTGATGCATTGGTTTCTTTCGCATACAATGTTGGAATCGCTGCATTACAGAAATCTACGTTGCTGAAACATGTAAACGAAAATCCAAACGATAAAAGAATAACAACTGAATTTAAAAAGTGGATTCGTGGTGGTGGAAAAGTTTTACCCGGACTTGTAAAGCGCAGGCAACAAGAATCAGATTTTTATTTCAACGGAGTGGTAAAAGAAAACATGTCATGAGGCGCAAAGCAAAGGTTGACGATAATCAAAAATCTGTTGTTGCATCATTGCGACAAATCCCTCACCTTTCCGTAGCGGTAATGTCTGCCGTTGGTCAAGGTTTTCCTGATTTGATTATCGGATACAAAAATATAAATCTGTTGATTGAATTAAAAGATGAAAATAAAACTGCAAGCCGAAGGAAATTGACCGCAGCGCAAAAAATATTCCACGAAGAATGGAATGGACAAATTTATGTTTGCAAAAACTTTGAAGAAATTTTGTCCGTTTTGTTTATGATAACATAGTTTTGATTTTCTTTATAGTCATGCTGAATAAAAACGGGAGCAAGTTTCTACCTGCTCCCCTTTTTTTATTCTGGAATTAAAACGTAAACTTTATATTCACCGGACGAGCGCAATAAATCTGCATGGGTATTCGCATACGTTTTGCAAAATCTCATTGCACGTTGAATTGCGATAAACTTAGTGTCTGTTATTGGTGTTCGTTCACGCTCAACTCCATTGATTTCAATTACAGCATAGACGGTGGATTGCTTTGCAGGTCTGCTCATAAAAAATAAATTTCCCTGTTAAAAAAATCCATTGGCGATTCCTCTACTTTGTATTTTACAATTTCAACAAGCCTGTTATGAAATTCTTTTGGAACGTTATCCGTAACATCAATGTCAAGATAAAAATTAATTACCTTTTCAATTAATACTTTATGAACCAAAACGCCCTCTTCCGGGTCGCTTGAAAATTCAATATTCGCTTCAATAGCTAAATCATCGTCAATTAAAGCAGGCATGTAACAATCGTCTTTTTTTGAAACGATACACTTGATGTAAGTTGTTTTCTTTTTCATTTTAATTATGATTTTGTTTTATCGCTCATTCTGTTTCTAAATGCTTTCAATGCAGCAGCCTTCCAACTTTTGCGTTCGTTTAATATACGGAAGGTAACTGTGTAACTACCGTATTTTTTTTTGGCAATTACTTCATTATACTGTAACTGTGTATCCCTGTAAACAATTGGAATGTCGTTTAAATTGTTTCTGATAATTAAGCCAATGTAAACTAGGATATTTTCCATGTTGTTTGTTACAGAACTACGACCATCGCCGCTGATAGATAAATCAAAAATAACCAGTACGGGAATTAATGAATCATATCTTACAAGCAGGTAGCCGAAGACGCTGTTTTTATGCACGTGAATATCCAAGCGGTCAATTTGTTTTGCTATATCATCAAAATAGGTGTCTTCTTTGCTGAAAAACATTTTTGCCTTTCTGATTTTCTCTATAAATCTATTTCTTTGTTTCATATTTTATTTATTTGGTGGGTTTAAAAGTGGACTTATAGCTTTGCTATCAATTGTTCAATATACTTTTCAACCGCAACAGCATCGGTATTCATTTTTCTTATAACACGTTCCAATCTTTCTATTTCCTTATCCTTTGTACTAATT
>JBBALI010000037.1:0-40941 GCA_040403095.1 Crocinitomicaceae bacterium | reverse complement strand
TCTTTTATAATTAAACCTAAAAAAAAATATTTGACACAGTTTAATGAGCATACTCGTAACTTGTAAATTAAATTCTAAACAAAACAAAAATCAAAAGTCTTAATATCCTAAAATCTTAAAATCCTAATGTCTTTCGTCTATTGTCTTTCGTCTATTGTCTTTCGTCCAATGTCTTTCGTCCAATGTCTTCAGTCTTTTGTCTTAAAATCATAAAATCCTAACATCTTAACATCTTATCATCAAATTCTAACTTATTTGAAATATTTTTGTAAAAAAACAATCACATGGAATTCATCGACGAGAAATTAGACCAATACGTTTGCAACCACACTGACAAAGAATCGGAATTACTATACGAGTTAAATCGTCAGACGCACATTCGTGTTTTGAATTCACGCATGTTAAGTGGACAATTTCAAGGGCGCTTATTGAGTATGATAGCGCACATGATCAAACCTGAAAACATTTTGGAAATTGGCACTTATACAGGATATTCCGCCTTGTGTTTTTGGGAAGGTTTGGCTGAAAATGGAAAAATCACGACCATCGATATCAATGAAGAATTGGAAGATTTTGTGCGTGAATTTATTCAAAAGGCAGGAGCAGAAGATCAAGTGAATTATGTGATTGGAGATGCCATGCAATTGATTCCCAAAATGAATGAAGAATTTGATTTGGTTTTTATCGATGCCGACAAAGAAAATTATTGCCATTACTATGATTTGGTTTTTGATAAAGTCAAAGTCGGTGGCTATATTCTCGCAGACAATGTTTTATGGTCAGGAAAAGTGGTTGGAGAATACGAAAAAGCAGACAATGACACCAAAATTTTGATGGATTACAACCGCAAAATCAATGACGATGAAAGAGTAGAGAACATCTTACTTCCGATTCGCGATGGATTGATGCTGGCGAGGAAGATTGCTGAGTAGATTTGTTTATTTTTGTAAAACTTAAAATTAACATCCAATTCCCATGATAGATTTCCGCAGTGATACAGTAACCAAACCAACACCAGCCATGCGCGAAGCCATGTTTTCTGCACCAATTGGCGACGACGTTTTTCAAGAAGATCCGACGGTGAATTTGTTGCAAGAAAAAGCAGCTGAAATGTTTGGAATGGAAGCCGCACTTTTTTGCAGTTCTGGAACGCAAACCAATCAGATTGCAATCAATGTACATGTGAAACCTGGCGGAGAAATCATTTGCAATGAAGAAAGTCACATCTACAAATATGAAGGTGGTGGAATTGCGAAAAATTCTGGCGCTTCAGTGCGACTTTTACCGGGAGATCGTGGAAGAATTACACAAGAACAAATTGCACAATGGGTCAATCCTGATGATGTACATTTTCCTGTAACTGAATTGATTTCCCTTGAAGACACATTTAATCGAGGTGGTGGAGCGATTTATGATTTTGCAGAAATTCAAAAAATTCGCAAGTTTGCTTTGGAACAAAATATTCCTTTGCACATCGACGGTGCAAGATTATTTAATGCCTTGGTTGAGAACAATGTACCTTTCAAAACATACGCGTCGCAATTCGATTCAATTTCTATTTGTCTGTCTAAAGGTTTAGGCGCTCCAGTTGGTTCCTTGTTGCTTGGAAAAGCAGATTTCATCAAAAAAGCACGCCGCGTGCGCAAAGTCATGGGCGGAGGAATGCGACAAGCTGGATTTTTAGCTGCAGCTGGAATTTATGCACTTGAAAACAATGTGTTGCGCTTGAAAGAAGACCACCAAAAAGCAAAAATGCTTGAAAGTGCGTTGATGAAATGTGCTTGGGTAGAAACCGTTGTGCCTGTGGAAACAAATATCGTTGTCGCGATCTTAAAAGATGCCAACAAACGAGATGAAATCATTCAAAAATTCAAAGATTTAGGCGTTTTAATTATGGCTTTTGGTCCAGGAATGTTGCGCATGGTGACGCATTTGGATATTAGTGATTCGCAATTGGAACAAACATTGCAAGTGATTTCAAAAATAAAAGGATGAAATTGATTAACATTGGTTTAAGTCTGTTTTTCTTATTGATTTCATTGCCGTTTTTTGCGCAGAATATCAGAGAATGGTCAGATCAAAAATTGTCATTGCTAAATTTTCAAGGTGATGTAGTGAGTGGAATTCCACTTGATTTTAAATACGACATCGAATATAAACTCAAAAAGCAAAAAATTGACAAAACAAAACACGTCCATTTTGAAGCTGTAGCAATTTTTAAACCTGAAGAATCTTGGATAAAAAACGATTCATTGCAAAATATAAGATTGCAATATTGTAACGTTTTGTTTGATTTTGTTGAATATTACGCCAGAAAATCGGAAGGCAAAGCCAATATGAACGTGCTAATTTCTGAAGTGAAGCGCAAAACATTGGAAGAGTTGAATGATGTCATTGCGGTCATTTCAACGGAGACTAAACAGGGAACTTACAAACCAAGAATTGACTATTGGGAAAAACACATTGATAGCATTTTGAGAATCACTGTTTCCAATGAAATTCCCAATTATCACTTAGATAAACTTTCCATGGGATATTATTTGGGAGCTTCCTACGTTTCATTGAGTGGCAATTTGGGAAAACAATTTTCCTCACCTGTTGCGTTTTGTAACGGACTGTATTTTACTTGGAATCGATGGATGTACGCCTATCAAATGAATGTTTTGGGGAATTCTAAACCTTCCAAAGCTTATTACGACGAAAACAATCAATTTGGTGATACAGCGAGATTTAAATTGACGCATCACTATTTGTTTGTAGGCTATCAAATTGTACAAAGGCCTAGATTTTCAATCACACCTTTTGCTGGTTTTAGCACGCTAAAAATGATCATGGTGGACAATGACATTAACAATAAAAAATACCACGATCCGCTGAAAGGCTCTGTTTTAGTTGGTTTGGGAATGGATTTTAAGTCGAAACCATTTTACCAAAACAACAACGCGATGTTTCGTTATGGAATTTCGCTGCGTACTGGATATTCGCCTTACAAATATTTACCGAAGATGAGCGGAAATTGTCTAACTTTCAGTCTCGGAATCAGCTTTTTTATGGACACCGTAAAGAATTATTTATGAAGTTTTGGTCAATTGTTCTTGGTATTTCATTGCTCTTGTTCGCGTGTAAAAACGAAAAAGAGGAAGTAGTGGATTTCAATTCGCTGTCCAAACCTTCAGGAAAAAACAATGTCGAAGATACAAGTAAAGTAAAAAATGCAGTTGTAGCAGGCTTGTTTTACGATTCAATTTCTAGTTTTTCGCAACAAATCATCGACAGTTTAGAATTTGACAAAAACTTGGTTTTTAAGTTAGACACTTTGATTTATCCCGACAGATTTGGCGCCTTGAAAGCAGAAAAATGGTATTTAAAAACCCCCAAAGACTCCTTGGTTTTCATGCGTTGGGATTTCAAAAACAACGTCATGTCCAAAAACACTTTCTACAATTGGCTGGATTGCTATGGTTCAAAATGCAAAAGCATAACAATTGGAAGTAAAGTCAGTTTTTCAAAACGTGCAACTTGTTTCTTTTTAGTGGATAAAACTTTGTTTTTCATTGAATCAGCGCAAAAAATGGACGGAGAACGCTGGACAGTTGTTTTGTCTAACATCAGAGAAAACAAGAAGTTTGATTTTTTCATGCTTCAACAACCGCGCGGAAAAGGCGTTTGGAATTCCATCGACGATAAAGGAATATTGACACCAATAGAAATATTACCAAATTAAAACAGACAACATGCAAATAGTAAACAGAGGATTTTTGACCATCAAACCGAAAAAACCATTTTTTGATTGGGCAAACCAAATTGATAAATCGGTCATTTTTTCAGAAGATGACGAAGTAGAAGGCACCAACTTTTTGATTGAAGAAGATTTTTTCGAAATCGAGCCAATCTTGGAAAAACACTTCAAGAAAGTCCTAAAAAATGAGTTGTCAATGATTTCAGAAGACGAATCCATTTGGCCTCCGATTTCCATGGAAACTTTTTTGACTTGGTTCGACGTAGATTTAGGAACCATCGTTTTCGATCTTGAAAAATCAGATTTGAAGCGAAGTAAGATTGATTGATTTTAGATTGTTGGATGACTAGATTTATGGATAATTGGACTTTCGAATCCTTGTATAATCTACGTTTATTGCTCATTCCAAAAATCTAATAATCCATTAATCTAACAATCTAAAGATAGCCACGGATGCACGGATTTGATGTGAATTAATATAAAATTGGACTTTCGTTAGCCTTTGAAAATGAACGTTTATTGCTCAATCCAAAAATCTAATCATCCATAAATCGAATAATCTAATTATTTTTATATTCATGAAATTCAAAATATAAAACCATGCTCATTCTCTACATAATTCTAGGCATTGTTGCCATTCCTTTTGTTTTGGCACTTTTTGTCAATGGCAGCTACTTCATTCACAGAAGTCAAAACATTCAAGCGTCCAAAGCTGACGTTTTTGCGTATTTGAAAATATTGAACAATTCACGGAAATACAGTAAATGGGTGATGGCAGATCCGAATATGGAAACGCAAATGATTGGAAATGATGGTGAAGTAGGTTTCATTTTGTCTTGGGATAGCAAAGACAAACAAGTAGGAGCGGGCGCACAGGAAATCAAACAAATCGTTGAAAATGAAAGAATAGATTATGAAATTCGTTTTCTAAGGCCAATGAAAAGTGTGGCAACTTCTTTCATCGAAATCAAAGCAATTTCTGAAAATGAAACCGAAGTAAAATGGGCTTTCAGCGGTAAAATGAATTATCCGATGAATTTCATGTTGCTTTTCATCAGCGTTGATAAGATTTTAGGCAAAGATTTGGAACTGAGTTTAGTGAATTTGAAGGGAATTTTGGAACAGCAAATCAAAGGTTGAATTTTTTACTGATGGTGTCGTAGGTACCAAATATGCGTAGCGACGGATAAAATCCGTCGCAAAAAAAGGAAAAATTGATTGTTTTTGGCGTGTGTTTTTGATTCAAAAACCATGACAAAAACCCATTGAAAATTAAAGATTTAAAATTATAGCCAAAATTCACGTATTCGATTCAATTATATTTAAGTGCGAAAATTAAAAACCCAAAAATAACCAATCAAATATTTCTTTCCTATATTCAAAATCCATTGTTTTTTGCGTTAAGGATTGGCGTGGAAATCCTTTTGGCGATTTTTTCGCTGAAAGATTGAAACAAAAAGCCTGACCCGTAAGGGAAACGCCCAAGTTTTTATCCTTTAGAAGATTTCTACTTAAATTTTAAACTTCAATTTCGTAAAATTCACATGACTTTGAAATATTTTAATCGCTATTTCCCAACAAGTCCTTCATTTCCCACCAAACGCTCAACCACAAATAAAAACCAAATTTTTATTTCGCTTTACAAGCGTTTAAGTTAACTTTGTGACATGCATTTAAAATCCCTTTCTTTAATTAATTTCAAGAATTACGCGCAAGCTGAATTTGAGCTCAATGAGGGAATTAATTGCTTTGTGGGAAAGAATGGCGCTGGGAAAACCAATGTGTTGGACGCGGTGCATTATTTGAGTATGTGCAAATCTTATCTCAATCCTGTTGACAAACAAAATATCCGTTTCAACGAGCAGTTTTTTGTGGTGCAAGGCACTTGGCAAGAGGAAGATAAGGAAACGGAAATTTACTGCGGCGTGAAAGCGGGTGCGAAGAAAATCTTCAAGCGAAACAAAGCAGAATACGAAAAATTGGCGGATCACATAGGCAGTTTTCCTTCCGTGATTATTTCGCCTTACGACAGAGATTTAATCGCCGAAGGAAGCGAAGTTCGTCGCCGTTGGATGGATGGAATTATTTCGCAGTTCGACCGAAAATATTTGGATTATTTGGTGCGCTACACCAAAATTTTGGACCAACGAAATGCCTTGCTCAAACATTTTTATGAAAACGGTTTTTTCGAACGCGAAAGCATGGATGTTTGGGATGCCCAATTGATTCACGCTGGAAAAGCAATTCACGAGCGCAGAAAAGCGTTTTTGGAAGAATTTATACCCGTTTTTCAGTCTTATTATCAGTTTATTGGCGAAGAATCTGAAGTGGTGAAATTGGAATATCGTTCTGCATTGAACGACTGTTCTTTCGAAGAATTGTTGGAGCAAAATCGCAGGAAAGATTCTCAAAGTCAATTCACTACCGGTGGAACACACAAAGATGATTTATTGTTTACCATCAAAGGTCATCCAGTGAAGAAGTTTGGTTCTCAGGGTCAACAAAAATCGTTTTTGATTGCATTGCGATTGGCACAGTTTGATTGGTTGAAAAAGCATTTAAACAAAAAACCAGTCTTGATGTTGGACGATATTTTCGACAAATTAGACCACCAACGCGTGGAGAAATTGATGTCATTGGTTTCGGATCACGTTTTTGGTCAAGTGTTGGTAACCGACACAGAATCAGAAAGAATCAAAGCGGTTTTTAGCAAAATCGACATGGAATACCAGATTTTCAACATTGATTCAAGTACCTTTCAAGAAGTGATTTATGAATGAAGAAGATAAAAGAGTAAAAAACCAAACTACTTTGGGCGATGCGATTGATAAACTGATGCGCGCTTATGGATGGGATGGGAAAATGAAAGAAATCGATGTGCTTTCCAAATGGGAAGAAATGATGGGTCGCGCTGTTTTTTTACGCACGAAAAACATTTACATCAGAAATCGAATTTTGCACCTTGAAATCGATTCTTCCGTCATGCGTGAAGAATTGTTGTATGGAAAAAGCATCATCATCCAACGCGTAAATGAAACCGCTGGAGCTGAGATTATTACTGATGTTTGGTTTTCTTAAATTGCTAATTCAATGAAACAAATTTTCCTCATTTTTTGCTTGATTTTGTTGGTCAATTGTGCATTTTCCCAAGAGAAAAATCCACTTCGTGAAGCTTTTGATCAACGTTTAGAACCGATTTATTCGGGTATTGATTATAAAAACGCGGCAACATACTGGTGGCAAGGTTGGGGCTTTACTTTGATGGCCTATCTTCGGATGTATGAAGCGACCGAAGATGTCCAATACTTGGATAAATTTATCAGGCATGCCAATGGAATCATGCGTGCGAAAGGAAAAAATGACATTTGGAATGAACAAATGCAAAATCACAATGGCACGATTGTACTTTACACGGGACAATTGTTGCGACCAATGGCAGAATTTGTTTATTTGGTGAATCAAAAAAATGAATTGGGAAATATAGAATTAGAAAGTGCTGATTTACAATCTGATGTCGATGGAAAACCTTTGAGAAACTACGAAGATTTTGCAAGATTTCTAGAGTTTAAAGTGCAAAAGTCTCTAGATTACATGAATGAAACGTATTGGGTCAACGATACGAGGTGTTATGGGAAAAACAAAATAACCAAGTTTCAGCGCAATTGTACTGATAATAATTGCAAAGGAATAGCCTGTATTTTCAACGATTGTCCATCGCCCATAGAAATTAATTTCAATGCTTCTTATTGTACATCAATGTTTTATTTAGGTGCGATTGACACCATAAAATACGCTGATTACACGCACAAAGCAACTCAAATTTGCCAATATTTCAAAGATCGAATCATTGAATTCAAACCAAATCAATCTTTCACTTGGTTTCACGACAATCACAGCGATTGCTTTGCGCCCGGAATTCCTTGCAGGGAAGATGTTTCTCATGGTGCGATTGACATTCAAATTCCTTTGGTGGCTTTTCAAGTGCGTGGCGACAAGATTTTTTCTGAAATCGAAATGCAGAAATTTGCCAATACTTTCACCAAAAATATTTGGGACAATAAAAATCAGATTTTTCAAAACAATGTTTTTGGAATTAGTGGAGAAATGACTCCAGACACGATTTGTAATCAAATTGTAAACAACAATTCTCCTAATTTTTACGCCTTGGGTGAAGTGTTGGCTTGGATGCCGATTCATGTTTTTGATCAATCAGAAAATGAATTAAATGGCGTTTTTGAAGTGATTTACGAGCAGACAGTCAAATTATTAAATGATGATCCCTCCGCATTGAAACCAAAAGGATATTGCAGAGAAGTCACCCGAAATTTGTCCGGAAGTCAGAGTTTTTATGGATTGTCAGAAGTTATCAAAGCGCAAAGTTTGCGTGAGAAAATCATGCAAGAAAAATAGTTTATTGCAGCAATTGAATAACTTCTTTCGCTTCTTTTACATCGTGGACACGCAAGATTTTTGCACCATTTAAAATTGCTTTGGTATTTAAAATTGTCGTTCCATTCAACGCTTCTTTAGCCGTAATTCCCAACTTTTTGTAAATCATTGATTTTCTTGAGAATCCGACTAAAATCGGACAACCTAAAAATTGCAAATCAGACAAAGTGTTGAGCAATTCATAGTTTTGTTCCAAAGTTTTTGAAAAACCAAATCCTGGATCGATGATTACATCGTGAATTCCCAACTTTTTCAATGCGTTGATTTTGGTTGAAAAATAAGATGCAATGTCTTTGAAAAGAGAATCATACGTTGTAAATTCTTGCATGTTTTGCGGTGTGCCGCGCATGTGCATCAGGATGTAAGGACATTTGTATTTCGCAACTACATTCCAAATTTCAGGGTCAATTTCTCCGCCGCTGATGTCGTTGACTAAATTGGCGCCAGATTCCAATGCTTCCTTCGCAACCTCCGCTCGAAAAGTGTCAATGGAAATAATTATTTCTGGAAATTCTTTGCGAATTGCGGCGATAGATTTTTGCGTTCTTTCAACTTCTTCTGTTAAAGGTATGTTAAAAGCACCCGGTCGAGTAGAGTATCCGCCAATGTCAATGATGTCAACTCCTTCCGAAATGAACTTCTCAGTTTGGGTCAAAATCCCTTTAATAGTCTCATATCTACTGCCTTCATAAAATGAGTCAGGAGTACAATTGATGATTCCCATCACCTTTGGAATAGCAAGACTAAATAAATTATCACCTATTCGAATGCTGTTTTTTGAATGAAAATAACTATCTTCAACGCTTATTTTTCGCATAATACTAACAATGGTACAAACATCGCAACAATATACGAAAGTCATTACAGCTTGCAGGGATATTTTTTCAAAGAAAACGAAAGATTATGGAACCGCTTGGAGAATTTTAAGACCTTCCTCTTTGACAGATCAAATTTTCATCAAAGCCCAAAGAATTCGTACCTTGCAGGAAACTGGAATCAGTAAAGTGGGCGAAGAAATTGACGATGAATTTAGAGCAATTGTCAATTATTGCATCATGGCTTTGGTTCAGTTGGAACAAAAAGACAATTCCAATTTGGAATTACCAGCAGAAGAAGCATTGAAATTTTACGATCATTACAGCAAAGAAGCTTTTGAATTGATGGAACGCAAAAACCATGATTACGGGGAAGCTTGGAGAGACATGCGCGTAAGTTCATTGACGGATTTGATTTTGATGAAACTACTGAGAGTAAAACAAATAGAAGATAATTTAGGCAAAACAATCATGAGTGAAGGCATTGATGCCAACTATTTTGACATGTTGAATTACGCTGTTTTTGCGTTGATTCATTTAGAAGAACAACAATCAAACAATTGATTTTAAAGAAAAAATAATAAATAATTAAATATGAAGAATACATATACACTTCAAGGACAATCGTTTGTGTTTAATGCATTGTTTATTTTGATCAATCTTACTGGATTGACATTGGTAACGATGGGTTTCCACGCTAATTTTGAAAATAGTAAATGGCTTTTGGTTATTTCAGGTTTTGGATTGATAGGAATCAGTGTAGCAGGTTTAGTGATTTTGAAAGGAAGATTATTCATGTCTTATGTTTCAAGGGTACTTGTCGGGGGATTATTCATCGTTTCTGGTTTAATAAAAGCCAACGACCCTTTGGGATTCAGCTACAAATTGGAAGAATATTTTGAAGATGGCGCCTTGGCTTTTAGAATCAAAGAATGGTTTGGTGCACCTGGTTTTTCATTGGAATGGCTAATTCCTTTCGCACTTTGGCTGAGTGTCATCATTTGCATTGCTGAAATCGTTTTGGGCGTTTTGGTGTTGATTGGCGGGAAAGTCAAAACTGTTTCTTGGTTGTTGGTTGTAATGATGTTGTTTTTTACATTTCTAACTTGGCACACAGCAAATTGCGATTCAAATAAAAAGTTTGTTGATAGAGATACATACGAATTGAAAAGTGAAATCGCCACTATCAAAATGGAGGAAGCCAAGACTAATAAGGAGATAAAGATTGTCTCGAAAACGAACGGCGAACTTGTTGTGGACGAGATGAAACAACCACAATGTGTTGCTGATTGTGGCTGTTTTGGTGATGCGATGAAAGGTTCAATCGGTCGTTCGTTGACTCCAAAAGAATCTTTGTGGAAAGACATTGTATTGTTGTACTTGGTAGTTTGGATTTTTATTTCTCAAAGACGAATAGTTCCGAATACAGCGAAAGACAATGCCTACATTGTGCCTATTTCATTGGTTTTTGTGACATTTTTCTCATTCATTTTTGGGTGGTATTTCCCTTTGCTATTCAGTATTGTTGCCATTTTAGGAGCACTTTGGATTTTGCGTGCTGGTGGAAAATATCTCGGAAACCATTGGGGAAGCGCGCTGGTTGTAACGGTTTTGTGTACAATCATGACGACTTATGTCTTGCGATATGAACCAATCAAAGATTACCGTCCATATTCGGTTGGCTCAGATTTGAAAGCCAAAATGAACGATGGCATTGACGGAAAATACTTGAATATGTTGGTGTACAAAAACATCAAAAATGGTGAAACCAAAGAATTTGATGGAAGTAGTCAAGCATACATCAACTCTAAAATTTGGGAGAAAACCGATACTTGGAAGTACGATACAATGGTGACCAAGGAAATTATCCCAACCAAATTACCATCAATAACACAACAGTTTAATCCAATTATCGCTGCATCTGAAATAGGGAAAGCTGAATTGAGTTTGAAATACATCAAAAACAAAATGTCAGGCAGCATGATTCCTGGCTATTTGCTTCTAGATAAATCTTATCAAACAGAAATTGAAGTAGCACAAGATGCGTACAATACAGACGATTACGATACTTCAAGTTACAGAATCATCAAGGAAATCGAAATGGCCAATCCAGATTTGGCGGAAATTTCCATCAAGGATTACATCTTAGAGGCGCCAACGATGTTTATCGTTTTTTCTAGAGATTTATTGACTGCTGATTTTGAAGATATTCAGTCATTTAAAACCCTTTTCAAGCAAGCGAAATACAAGAAAATTCCATTCATTATGATTACTAGTGCTTCGCGAGAGGACATCAATGCTTGGAGAAAGAAAAATAGTTTTGACATCCCAGTTTTTACCAACGATCCAACGGAATTAAAGGCAATTGCTAGATCAAATCCATCGTTTATGATTGTGCAAAAAGGCGTTGTAAAAGGAAAATATGCTTACCGTTCATTGCCCAAATTTGATTGGATTCAAAAACATGTTTTAAATAAAAAATAATGAGAAAGAAAATTGTTGCAGGAAATTGGAAAATGAATCTATCAAAAAGTGAAGCTTTGGCGCTTTACCAATCTGTTGATGCACAAAATACTGCCAATGAAATTGACTTAATCGTTTTTCCTTCAACGATTTATTTAGATGGTTTGAAAAAATTAAATGGTAAATTAAAAATCGGTGTTCAAAATTTCCATCCTGCTGAAAGTGGAGCTTTTACTGGCGAAAATTCAATTACGCAAGTCAAAGATTTAGGTGCTGAATATGTTTTGATTGGTCATTCTGAACGCCGCATGTACTTCAATGAAGACAGCGATTTTTTGAAAGAAAAAGTGGATGCCGCTTTGCAACACGATTTGAAAATAATTTTTTGTTGTGGTGAACCTTTGTCAATCAGAGAAATGAACGCGCAAGGTTATTATGTTGAACAACAATTAATTGAAAGTTTATTTCACTTGTCAAATTGGGCAATTGAAAATATAGTGATTGCTTATGAACCCATTTGGGCGATTGGCACAGGAAAAACAGCGAGTAGCGAACAAGCGGAAGCAATGCATGCAGCAATTCGCGGTTTCATTGAAAAGCAATATGGCAAAAATACTGCTGAAAAAATTTCAATTTTATACGGTGGAAGTTGTAACGCTTCTAATGCTTCTGAGTTATTCGCATGCGAGAATGTGGACGGAGGCTTGATTGGTGGCGCAGCATTGAAAGCCAATGATTTTTTACAAATTGCAAATTCCTTTTAATGGATTATTTAGAATTAACAGTCAATATCCAACCAAGAGATCCTTGGGCAGAGATTTTAGTTTCGCAGTTGGCAGAACTTGGTTTTGAGAGTTTTGTAGATACTGAAGAAGGTGTCTTGGCTTACGGTCAAGTTGCTCAAATCGATATTGCAAATGCCATTAAGGAATCGATTTTAGGTCATTCTGGTGACGAATTTCAATTGGATTTTGAATCAAAAATAATTCCGCAACAGAATTGGAATGCGCTTTGGGAAGCTGATTTTCAACCGGTTGAAGTGGAAGATCGCATGACTATTTTGGCACCTTTTCACGATAAAACCAAAACCAAAGGAATCATCGTTGAAATTCAACCTCAAATGTCGTTCGGTACTGGTCATCACCAAACGACTTGGATGATGTCTAAAGCACTGTTGGATTTGCCTCAAGTGCCGAAAAATATATTGGACATGGGAACGGGAACTGGTGTTTTGGCGATTTTAGCTGAAAAATTGGGTGCAGAAAATATTTTGGCCATTGATATTGAAGATTGGTCTGTTGAAAATACCAAAGAAAATGCAGCACGCAATGGAGCTAAAGGAATCGTCGCTTTACACGGTGACATTGATTTGATTGAAGGCAAAATCTTTGATTTGATTTTGGCAAATATCAATAAAAACATCTTGAAAAGTCATTTGAAGCAATATTCCAATTCACTTTTAACAGGTGGAATGTTGATGTTGAGTGGTTTTTTTGAAACGGATGTGGACGAACTAGTTGAAGCGGCAAAAAATGAAAATCTCACTTTGCAAAAGGTTTTGAACAAAGAAACTTGGGCAGCTTTGATTTTGACCAAAAACTAAAGAGAGTAAACGCACTTACTAATATTTAAAACCTTTAAAAATGAGAATTATATTTACTTCGAAAAGCAATAAAAATCCGTTTTTTAACTTGTTCAATTATTGCCTGAAAGGAATCTTTGTAGGAAGTTTTTTATTTTTCTCAACGAATTTGAGTGCGCAAACTTTTCCCAATAACAGAGAAAAATTTGTCAAAGAATTTAAAAATTTGATTTCTTCTGCTGCAACAGCTAAAGACATGAATTTCCTGAATAAACAGTTAGAACCAATGTTGTTGGAAACGAAAGATTTTCCTGATAACTATTTTGAAAAAATGGTCGAAACTTGTAATTTGATGGAAGTCAAAAAACTGAAATATTATCCAGAAACATATAATTACGTTTTTTCTGTTTATTCATTCATTAAAGCCAAACAAAGTAGTGCAAGTTACTCCGCTTGGCACAGTTCGGTGGATAAAATGTTGGATGCTAAAAATGTCAGTAAATTCAAGGATTTCATTGATTTTTCAGCAGGATTTTTCTCAGAAAGTAAATTGACAGAATCATCTAATTTCAAATGGTTTTACAAGGGAGGAACTTACACTTTTAATTACACCGATAAGCCTTTTATCAAATTTGAAGGCGGTAAATTGATGTGTGCCGTTGACAATGAGGGGAAAAATAGAGAAACAAATCCATATATTGATAGCATTGTTGTAAAAGGTTGTGAAGGAGTATTTTACCCGATTACGAAAGACTGGGACGGAAAAGGAGGAGTTGTCAATTGGCAAAAAGTAGGATTGCCTAAGGAGAAGACTTTTGCAAGCTTAAATTCCTATTCAATCAACATGAAGTCATCAAATTTGAATGTAGATACGGTGACATTGACGACTCCCTATTTCGAAAAGCCAATCGTTGGTCAGTTGAAAGAAAGAGCGTTCAATATTCCTAGAGAGGAAGATAAAGTTTATCCACAATTTACCTCTTTTGAAAGGAGATTGACCATCAAGAACATTTCTGAAGACATCGATTATTCTGGTGGTTTTTCGATGCGTGGTGCAGATTTTATTGGTGTTGGAACGATTGCAGTACCTGCACAATTGATTGTATATAAAACTGGAACGCCATTTATTAAGGTAAACACGCAAACAGTAACTGTAAGTCCAAAAAGGATTTCATCTTTCCCTAGTCAAGTTTCAGTTTATTTCGCAGGAAAGGATTCAATTTATCATCCTGGGTTGGAATTTGTTTACGAAAAAGAAACCAAAACATTTGATCTAATACGCGGAAAATCTGGAATCGCACAATCGCCTTTTTCTGATACCTACCATTCTTTGGACATGTATGTACCTAAAATTTCTTGGGTCAAAGGGACGGAAGATTTAGCATTGACTTATGGTCGAGAAATTGGTCAAGAACAAAGAATTATCCGTTTGGAATCAAAGAATTTTTATGATTCAAGGTTGTATGACCAATTGCAAGGTTTGGAAACAGTGCATCCTTTGGTAGCGATTTCTAATTATTGTTACAAATATGATGAATATGTAATCAATGAAGGGAAATTAGCAACTGCCTTAGGTAAAACAGTTGAACAAGCAAAGCCTTTGATGTTGCAATTGAGCGGATTGGGATTCATCAGTTATGATACCGAATCGAAAATGGTTTATGTAAATGATAAAACATTAAATTTCATAAATTCCCGTTCAGGAAAGAAAGATTTCGATAATTTGAGCTTCAATTCAGATTTGAGAACAAAATCAATGCCTGCAGAATTTTCGCCTGAACAAATTCAAAAAAACAGGTCTTTGCGTTTACGAGATTCCACTTACAAAGCGGAAAACGAGCGAAGAAGGGTCATGAAAAACTTTGGTACAATAAGTTTGGAAAATCACACCATTTTATTGGATGCAGTAGATCAAGTTCGGGTTTCAGAACCTCAAAATGTGGCTGTTTTTCCTGAAGGAAATAAAATTTCAATCAAAAAAGACAGAAATTTCACTTTTAGTGGTTGGATTAATTCTGGAAAGATTGAAGTCAAATCTGTTAACGCAAATTACGTTTATGAAACGAATAAAATCAATTTGATAGAAACAGAATATGCGGTGTTTAACGTTAGACCACTGGTAGAAAAAGATGGGAAAGACAACATCATGATGAGTAGCGCTTTGACTAAAATTGTTGGCGAAATTTTGGTTGATGCACCATCAAATCGTTCAGGAAACGACAAGAAGATTGTGGATTACCCGAAATTGATTGTTTCTCAGCCTTGCAAGGTTTATTACAACGATAAATCTATTTATAAAGGCGCTTATGACAGTTCTCGTTTTTATTTTACGGTTGCACCTTTTACAAAAGACAGTTTGGATAACTTCAAGGAGAAAAACTTAAAATTAAAAGGAGAATTGACTTCTGCAGGGATTTTTCCAAAGTTTGCTGAGGAATTGAAAATCATGCAAGACTATTCATTCGGATTTGCAACCAAAGCGCCTGAAACTGGTTACGATTTCTATTCTACCAAATCGAAATATTCCAATAAAATCGTATTGTCAAATAATGGTTTGCAAGGAAATGGTAAAATTGACTTTATTTTATCAACTTCTGTTTCTGAAGCGTTTACATTCTTGCCAGATTCAACTGTTGGATATGCCAATTTTGTCAACAGACCAAGCGAAGTCGAGGTTCAATTTCCTGATGTTACTTGTGAAGTTGCTTACATAACCTACCTTCCAAAAGGAAATTTATTGAAAGCAGAATCGACGGATAAAAAACCTTTGGTTTTCTTTAAAGAGCAGGCAAAATTGAAAGGTTTGGCCATTTTGAGACCCAATGGAATGGAGGGAAGTGGAATCATGAATTTAAAAGATGCGAATGTTCAATCTGATTTGTTTACATACAAAAGATGGGACATTGATGCGGATACTTCCGTCTTTAATCTCAAAAACAACAATGCCGAGCAAGATGAAAATGCACTTTCATTCAAGACAGAAAATGTCACTGCACACATTTCTTTTGCTGAGAAAAAAGGCGTCTTCAAGTCTAATAATGGTGAATCTACAGTTGAATTTCCAGTAAATCAATATGTTTGTAAAATGGACATGTTCACTTGGTTCATGGACAAAGAGGAAATTGAATTGGCGCAGTCTGGTCAAAAAGACATCAACATTGAATCTAATTTAGACATTGCAAAATCGAATTTCTTTTCAGTGCATCCTGAGCAAGATTCCTTGCAGTTTAGAGCACCAAAAGCGGTGTTTAGTTCGAAAGAAAAAACGATTTATTGTTCACAAGTTGAATACATTGATGTAGCAGATGCACGTGTTTTTCCAGACAGTTTGAATGTCATTATTCGTAAAAAAGCTAAAATGGATCCTTTGTTGAATTCTTCGATTGTAGCGAATTACATCACCAAATATCACAAATTCACCAAGGCAAACACTGTAATTACAGCAAGAAGAGCTTACACAGCAGATGGAGATTATCCATACATAGATGCTGACAGTGCAATTACGATAGTGCGCATGGATAAAATTGGCTTGGATGAAACTTATCAAACCATCGCAACAGGAAAAATTACAAGCGAGTCAAACTTTAAGTTGAGCGATCAATTTGACTATTATGGTGAAATGAAAATTTTCGCAGCTTCGCCTTCAATTACCTTTAGTGGCGCAACGAGAATTAATCACTCTTGTGAGAAATTCCCACGAAGCTGGATGGCATTTACATCGAAAATCGATCCTAAAAACATCCAAATTCCTGTGTCTGAAACCATGAAAACGTTGGATGGATTAGCAGTTTCGGCAGGAATTGTTTGGAGAGATTCTCGTGCACCTGATAGCGTTCGTTTATATCCAACTTTCCTTTCTCAATTGACTGATCCAAAAGATCCAATTTTAATTACAGCAAGCGGATTGTTGCAATATAATTTTGATTCAAAAGAATTTCAAATTGGTTCTGCTGACAAGTTGGTCAATAGAAAAGCAACAGGAAACTTTATTGCGTTGAACACAGAAACTTGTTCGATGTCTGGAGATGGAAAAATCAATTTAGGAATGGATTATGGAGACATCTCTGTTGATGCAATTGGAACAGCAAGTTATGATCAAAAAACTGGAATGACAGATTTGAATATTACTGCGCGATACAATCTTCCTTTAGATAAAGTTCAAATGGAAAAAATGGCAACCAAAATCATCGCCATGGAAGGTTTGAAACAATTGGATTTTGGTTCAAATACGATGATGCAAGCGATTACAGAATGGAAAGATGCCAAAACGGCCGATCAAATTAAAAATGATTACATCCAGAAAAATGAGGTGAAAAATTTGCCTAAAGAAATGGAAACTGGTATTGTCATTACAGGAATTCGTATGTCATCTTACAACAATTTTGACAATCAAATGAGTGGTTTGATTACAAACACAGAATCAGCGGCAATTGTAAACATCTACAACAAACCGATTTTCAAATATGTGCCGATGAAGGCGTTTTTCAAACAAGTATATTCTGAGAATCCAAGTGGTGATAAATTTGGATTATTGTTAAGCATTCCTGGAGGTTCAGATTATTATTTTGATTACGCCATGGTTAAAAAAGATGGTCTGTTGCAAGTTTACACCAGTGACAAGGAGTTGGAAGCTGGAATCACTGCGATCAAAGAAGACAAACGTAAAGTGAAGAATTTTAAATACGAATCTTCAACAAATAGCGCTTTGTTAAGTATATTTATGCGATTGTTTGAGTAAATTGCACACATGGATTTTGCACTTTTTGGTTTAATAGCATATTTGTTAGGATCAATTCCAACTGCAGTTTGGGTTGGGAAAAGTTATTATGGAATAGATGTCAGAGAACACGGAAGTAAAAATGCAGGGGCAACGAATACTTTCCGTGTTCTAGGCAAAAAGCCTGGTACAGTGGTACTCTTAATTGATGTTTTAAAAGGTGCTTTGGCAGTTTTACTTCCTTATTTTTTCCTGAAAGATTCCATTGAGAATGACCGAATAATTCAAATTCAATTGTTGACTGCATTTTTAGCCATTTTAGGTCATGTTTTTCCTTTATTTGCCAATTTTAAAGGTGGAAAAGGTGTGGCAACTTCTCTAGGAATAATCATTGGTATTCATCCGCCTGCTGCTGCAATTTGTTTGGGGATTTTTTTAGTCGTTTTCATCATCTCAAAATATGTTTCTCTTGGCGCAATAGTCACTGCGATTGCATTTCCCTTGCTTATCATCTTCTTATTTCATGTTGAATCTATTTGGTTGAGAGGTTTTTCAATTTTACTTGGTTCGGTCGTTGTTTTGACCCACAAGAAAAACATCTTACGGTTAGCGAAAGGCGAAGAAAACAAAATGAACCTTTTTAAGAAGTAACCGTATTAGGCTTATTATAATTAAGTATTAAGCAAAAAAGTTACGATTACTGCGTGCAAAAACATTTAAATAGCTTGTTGTTATTGATTTCTCTTTGGGGATCATTTTCTGTTTTTGCCCAAGAAAGTGAAGCGCAACTGCGATCTAAAGCAGATAATTTGTTTCAAAATCAGGATTATGTAGCGGCTACACCTGCATTTTTACAACTTTTAGCCCTGCAACCTCGAAGTGCAGAATACAATTATAAATATGGAACTTGCTTAATTTTCAACGGACGTAAAAAGCAAGATGCCATCAAATACCTGCAATTTGCCACTTCTGCTGGAAATGTTGACAATGAAGCCTTTTACTACATGGGAAAAGCCTTTCATTTGAATTATCAGTTTGAAGAAGCAATTAAATTTTACAATGCCTACAAAAATAAGGCTGCGGGAAAACTGAATCCAGAATTGGATGTTGACAGGCAAATTGAAATGTGTGAGAATGGGCGGAAATTGCTCAAAAAGCTTACCGATATTGTTGTTTTACAGAAAAAAGAATATGCTTATTCCGAGTTTTATAAGTTGTATGATTTGAAAGATTTTGGGGGTGATATTCTCGTTTCAACAGCCGATCAAAGTAAAATAGACAAGAAAAAAAATCACACACCAATCATTCATTTTCCACCCAATGCGAAGCAGGTTTTCTTTGCCAGTTACGGTGAGAATGAAGCAAATGGAAAACAGATTTATGTCAAAAGAAAATTAGCAAATGGTTGGAGTAAACCTGAATTGGTGCAAGGAGAAATCAATACAAAATACGATGAAGATTTTCCTTACTTGGATCCAAGCGGTGAATATTTGTACTTCAGTTCGAAAGGGCACAACAGTATGGGCGGCTACGATGTTTTCAAATGTAAATACAACGCAACAACAGGAACTTTCGGTAAAGTTGAAAATTTAGATTTTGCCATTTCATCAGCCGACAATGACTTGTTTTACATCGTTGATTCGTTGGGTGAAAACGCTTGGTTTGCTTCTTCAAGACAAAGTTTAGACGGAAAAATTCAAGTGTATAAAGTTCGTGTGCAACGCATTGGTGCGCCAATTGCTGCAGTCAAAGGAAGTTTTAAATCCACTGTTCATCCAGAAAACAAGAAGTTTAATATTGAAGTTACCGACGTGGCTTCTGGAAGAAATATCGGTACATTTTATTCAGACAAGGAAGGTGGATATTTGATTTCGTTGCCAAAAGGAGGGAAGTATGAATATTCAATTCGGATTGATGGCAGTCCACAGGTTTTCAAGGCGACCGTAAATATTCCTGTTTTGAATGAATTTAAGCCTTTAAAACAGATGATTTCTCACCTTTCGGAGAATTCCAAAGAACAAGTGAAAGTGATCGATTTGTTTGGAGAAAATGTCGAAAATGCGGATGCAGTAATGGTTGAATTGTTGCAGAAAAAAGCAGAATTGAACGAAAATTCAAGTCAATTTGATTTGAAAGCATTTGAAGCGCCGGTAGGTTCTTATGAAGTTTTGAAAAAATTGGGCATGGAAAAATTGTTGCCCATGGAAGCCAAAGACAAAGTTGGAAGCATTTTACAAGTTCAATATGTTCAAGCTAAAAGTTTAGAAGAATTGCAGCAAAAGGCATTGGCTAAAGTGGTTTCAAATACTGCTGAAATTAAGAAGAAACAGGAAGAATATAAGATTAAAGTAGGTGAAACGAATTTAATCAAAGATCCCAAAGATCAATATAGAATTTTGCAGGAATCGGATCAATTGTCGAAATCGATTACCAATTTGGAAAACAACAATCAGAAATTAATCAAATTCGCTGATTCTTTAACCAAACCGATTAAAGATGCAAATAGTGAAGCGAATATGGCCAAACAAGTAGAAGCGCCACTTTCAAAAGTTTCTAACGATGCAGACATCATTCGCGTGTTGGGTGAAAATTTAAATCAAATTTTAGCATTACAAAAAGACAATGGATTTTTACCAAGTGCACAATTGAGTGCTGATTTGATCAAAATTCAAACTGAGAAAGACGGTGTTCAAAAAACATTAGGTAATTACAAATCGACTGAAAATCAGCTTAAAAATGATGTTCAGAATTTGAATTCAAAACTTAATTCTGCAAAATCAAAAGACAAACCAGGAATTCAGTCTAGCATTGATGCCAAGCAAAACGAGCTGGGTTTGATGACACAAGAAGTTCAAACTTTGGAGAAAAAAGTCACCAAAATTGAAGGTCAAGCTACTCAAAAAGAGGAGGAATTGGCTTTTATGCAAAATGTAGAACAAGGTACTTTTCCGACTAAAGCAATGACAATTTCTGAAGCAAGAACGACTTTGGAAAAATCAGAAAATCAAAATTATAAGACTTTAAAATCGTATGTTGCGCAGCAAAAAACCGAGTTAGAGAAAAATCCTTCTGTTGCCAGTTTGAGTCAAAATTCGGATGGTCCAAAAACAAATGAAGTTGTTGATAATAAGATTGATGTGCTGGTAGAAATTAGTCCAAAGCACAACGAAAAATTGACTTCAATTGAAAATGACCCCAAATTATCTCCAGAGGAAAAATTAGAATTGTCGCAAAAAGAAGATTTGGCTTTGCAGTCGAAAGTGGACAAAGAAATTCAAACAGCTGAAAAGAAATTGGCTCAAAATCCTTCAGATGCGTCTGCAAAAGCAAAATTAGAATCATTGATGTCAGCCAAAGAGCAAGTCGATAATCGCATTGTTGACAGACAAATAGATATTGAAACTTCCAATGAAACGGTTGAAGAAAAAGATTATACTTCAGATGAAATTGTCAAAGAATTGAAACCAGATTTAGAAAAAAGATTAGTTGACATTTCTAAGAACAAGGAATTGAATGCATTGGAGCAAATGAAAATGGCTCAAAATGAAGAGTTGGAATTTGAACAAATTATCACAGAGCAAATTTTTGATTTGGAAGATGAAATCAAAGCCAAGCCAACAGACCAATCGTTGAAGACACAATTGAAAACAATGCAAAATCTGAAAAAAGAAGTTGCTGAAAACATCGATAATCGTTCTTTGGCAATTGCTTCATTGGATCCTGAAAGTGCCGTTGTTACAACCGTTCCACGAAAAGAAACGATTTTAAAATCTGTGAAACCAAATCAAGAATCTGCCATAGCTGCCATTGAAGCAAATTCAGAGTTGACGGCGAAAGAAAAGATTGAAGCTGTTCAAAAAGAAGATCAGATTTTACTTCAAAATATTGCAAGTGAGATTGTAAAATTGGATGCTGTCATTCAAAAAAATCCTGTTGATACCAAAGCCAAAGACGACAAAAAAATATTGTTGGAATTGGACCAAGAAGTTAAAAATCGAATCGCTGACAGGCAAACTGAAATCGAAAAACTTGAGCCAGTAAATACAATCGAGAGTACTGATACGACTGAAATTGTTGCTTTGATAAAACCAGATTATTCGCAAAAGATTCAAGCAATTGAAGGCAACGATTTACTTTCACCAACTGAAAAACAAAGTAAATTGATTCAAGAAGAAATCAAGTTGCAAAAAGTCTTGGATGAGGAAATCAAAAATGCAGATAAAATTTTAGCAGCAACTCCATTGGATGAAAAAACAGTGGAGAAAAAAGAGCAATTGTTGTTTTCAAAAGAACAAAGTCAAAACCGAGTTGATGAGTCAAAACAATTATTGTCAGCTGAGGAAAAAAACAATATCAAGCCAACTGAATTGTTTGAGAAAACAGATAAAAATTATGCATTAGATATTCAGAAAATTGAGAATAGCGCTGGAGATGATAAGCAAAATCAATTAGTTGCAAGAGAAAAAACTTCTCAGGATTTATTGAAAGCGAAAATTGAGAAGAATGAAAAAGCATTGGCAAAAAAGCCAGATCCAACATTAGAAGCAGAAAATCAAGTCTTGAATGAATTGATTGATGCCTCGCAAAAGCGAATTGAAAATGTAGGTGTTTCCTCGCCTTTAACAGAAAACATTTCCAGCGATAAAGTAGATCTTGAATTGCAAAAATCAGTTGCAGCTTTGCAAAAAGACAATCCTTCAGTTTCGATTTACAGTCTTGAATCTGCAAAAGATTTGGAGGATAGAAGGAGAAAAGCAAGCATTGAATTTGGTGAACTTTCTTCTGAAATAGATAAGTTAAACGCTGATATTGAAAGTTCAAATCGAAGAAAAGCGAAAAAATTGAAAGTTACTTTGTCTGAAAAGCAAGCTTCGTTGGTTGAAGTACAAAATACCTTGAATTCCATAGATCAGGAACTACAAAAACGCAATGAAAAACCAGCGGTCGTTTTTAAAGAAACTGCCATCAATGAAAACATTACCTATGAGGAAGAGTTAAAAATTGCCAGTTCGGAAGAATACAAAACCATAGACAAACAAGTAGGTGAATCCAAAATTTTGAAAGCAAAAATTGAATCACAAGAGAAGCAAGTGGAACAATTGATGCAAGAAAACAGAATTTTGATGTTGGCTGATTTGGAACAGAAAACATTTGATAATCAAAAGACAATTGATGCAAACAATAAAAAGATTGTCGGTATTAACAAATCGATTGAAACGGATAAGAAAGCATATTCAGTTCAAAAGCAAGAAATTCAGAAAAATATCAATGGTTCGCCAAATGCGTTGAAGTTGCAAAACTTGATTGCGAGAGAAGTGGATCCAATCGAACGCTTAGTAGCAGCAGCGCCATCGATTTCTTTGCCGTCAAGTGGATTTGAAATCGCCGCAGAACCAAAAGTTGCGCCAGTTAAATCAGCGATTCCAGTAGGAGTTGGTTTGCCGGCAGGATTGGTTTACCGTGTGCAAGTCGGAGCGTTTGCAAAACCGATTAAAGAAGAACTATTTAGAGAATTTAATCCTGTTTCAGGAGAAAAGTTAGAAAGTGGCATTATTCGTTACATGGCAGGTTATTTTGATGGTAGAAATTCTGTATTGGAGGCAAGAACAAAAATTCAAGAATTGGGTTATACAGATGCTTTTCCTGTTGCTTACTGCGATGGCGTTAGAATTACAATGTATGAAGCACGTCAGTTAGAAGAAAGTGGTCGTTGCGTTGCCAAAAAAGTAGAAGAATTGATCGCGGAAGTAGCTGTGAATGTAGCTGAGATGACACCCATTGATTCAACACAACGCGTGATGCCAAATGCGAATAATTTGGGTGCCTACAACCAAGCACCAGGAGCGGTGAAAGCGATTGCGGTGGAAACGAGATTGGGCTTATTTTACACTGTTCAAGTTGGCGTTTACAACACACCAGTGCCAGCATCGCAAATCAAAAACATCGAGCCTTTGATTACGAAACGACTTCCAAATGGACAAATTCGTTATTCAGCAGGGATTTTTCAAAATGTTGAGAGCGCGCAACCGAAGAAACAAGAAGCGATTGCCAAGGGAATTACAGATGCATATATTACAGCTTATTACAAAGGTGAAAGAATAAGTTTGGATGAGGCTAAAAAACTATTGTCTCAATTGGGAAATTCGATTTTAGAGAAAGTGGAAACGAATAGCAACAAAATTGTAGCGTCTGAAAAAATCCAACAAATCGCCAAAGAAACGCAAAGAACGTTGACACAGCAAGCTAAAAGTGAACTTAAAACAACGATGCGTCTGCAGTTGATTTCGAAAGAAAGCTTTGAAACTTTTCCTAAAGAAGTATTAAATAGATACAATGAAAACGGACAGTTTTTCTACGACGAAACCGCTAAAAAAGTGAAATCGATTATTTATAAGAATATGGATTTTATGCCGCAGATTTACAATTTGAGAAAAGAAATTGATACAGTTTTTATCAGTAAAAATGATACTTTGACTCCAATTGGTACATTGGAAATCAAAGCGAATTATCCAAGTAAACAATTTTCGGGTGAAGTAGGGGATTGGTTAATCAGATTGGGATATCAACGAGAAATTATCTTTGAGGAAAACAAAGTTCAAATTCGAATTTTTGGTATCAAAGATCAGGTGATTTTCGAAAGTATTTTAAAGCAAATGACAGAATTGGGATTTGTAGATTTACTTAAAAATTAAAAATTGACAACAAATTTGATGAAAAGTTAAGTAAAGATTGACCAAATTTACCTGAACAATTGACCTAAAAGAAATGAAAAGATTAACTTTGTAGCAAGAATTAGTAAATATGACAGAAACAGGTTACGCACCCCAACATTCGGTTTTAGAAGAGTTGGTAGAACACAAAGATTTAATTGTGTACAACGACGATGTCAATACTTTTGACCACGTAATAGATTCATTGATCAGCGTTTGCAAACACGAAGTAGAGCAAGCCGAACAATGCACTTACATCATCCATTACAAAGGGAAATGTCAAGTAAAGAGAGGAGAATATGAGAAGTTGGAAGCAATGTGTACTGCATTGCTCGACAGAGGAATTAGCGCAGAGATAGAATAATTTTTGAAATTGGTTGTTCAGTTTTCGAAAGGAACAAAATTCAGGATTTCATAAAAAAAACGGTAAAACTTGTAAAGAGAAAGAAAAAAGTAGTATCTTTGCACTCGCAAACGAGGTAACACCTCCAAGCACAAGGCTTCGTAGCTCAACTGAATAGAGCACTACATTACGGCTGTAGAGGTTTCAGGTTTGAATCCTGACGAGGTCACGAAACAAAACGAGAATGGGAGCGAGAGCGTCATTCTCGTTTTTGTTTTTCTTCATTCTCTTTCTGCTTCTCGTTTTTCTTGATTTAAATCAGGAGAATCTTCCCAATCCAAAACCATCTCCAAATCCTTATAAAAGTTTGATTTTTCGACTTCCGAGGTCACGAAACAGAAGGGGAAACAGAATCAAAATGAGGATGTCTCCCTTTTTTTGTTCTATGGCTTCGTGTCAGCACCCTCGCCACCAAAAAAGTATAAATATAAATATGAAGAAAATATCTATAGTATTGTTATTGATAAATATTTGTTTTTCTAAAGAAAACTTATTTGCACAAGAGATTAATAAATCTTTGGAAATTAGTAAGTTAGAAGCATTCAAAAAAAGAAAGGTACGCAAATTAGATGAGTTTCTTTCAAGTAATAATCTAAAAACTCAAGATTGTAATTTAATAGTTTACAAAGGAAGATATGTTGATGGTGTAACATTTAAAGTTGATAAAAACATAGTAGTTATCAGATTTAGAAAGAGTTTAATTATTAGTGACACGCAGGTATTAAATGATGTCAATAATTTTTGTTTGAGCTCAAAATCTATCAAAAGAGCAAAGATTAAATCTTTGGAGTTATTGGTGAAATAAGTTTGTATTTGCCATCACAAAATTCCCAATCCAAAACCATCTCCAAATCCTTATAAAAGTTTGATTTTTCGACTTCCGAGGTCACGAAACAAAACGAGAATGGGAGCGAGAGCGTCATTCTCGTTTTTGTTTTTCTTCATTCTCTTTCTGATTCTCGTTTTTATTGATTAAAATCAGGGAATCTTCCCAATCCAAAACCATTTCCAAATCCTTCTAAAGTTTGATTTTTAGACTTCTGATGTCACGAAACAGTATGGGAATGAGAATAAAAATATAGAAGTTTCCCTTTTTTTTCTTCTCTATTTCCGTCTTTATCTCCCTCTCCTGCTGATTAGAATAGATTACAGGTTAGGTCTTATTCGCTTTTTAAATAAGCAGCCAACAAGTCTTTCCCTTCCCAAGTGCCCAATGTTTTGAAAGGTTGAAATCGGGTAAACATTTCTTCTTTGTACCAATTTATTTGATGCGTTTTTTTGATAGCCTCGCGGTGTTCTGGGCTGTTGTGGGCATAGTTTTTCAATGCGTCCAAGTTTTCCCATATACTGAAAGTTGCCATTTGAACTACTGGTACTTCACCGACTCCTTTGGCATAAATAAGCCCTTTGCATCCTCGTTGAATGGGCAGTTGAGAGGTGGGGACAAAACGCCAGAATTTAAACAATTTAGTTGCCTTAATTGTGGCGCGAGTGATAACCGCAATCAACGGATTGTTTGCATCCAACTCTTGTGATGGTGTAAATGGATTTCCTCCTGACCAAAGACCTTTTGTTTGAATGGGTTTCATAAAGATGGTCCATCGCTCAGAAGACTTTTCTTGATATTGCTTATAAATTGCGGAATGATTAAAAAAATCATTGGCGGCTTGTTCATTTTCCCAAACACCAAGCAATGCATAAACGCCCCAATCTGGAAATAGGCTGAAACCAATGTCTCTGCCGCTTCCCATTAGTTTATAAAAAATGAGTCCCGGCGTTTTTGCAATGAAAAAATGAGCAAATTGCATTTGACGAAAAGCCCACAGTTTGGATTTTAAGTTTGGAAATCGAAATAAGGTGAGCGTAGTTATTGAAACCATTTTTTTCTAAAGTTAACCAAATAATCCAAGCATCTTTTTTAATTAAAATGAGTAGCTCGCCCATTGCAAAGTACAATGTGAATACTAAACAAGTATTTCTATCTTATTGTTTGTCATTTTAAGATTCTGCTTTAATAAAGCATTACGTTTTGTTCTATTCGAAATGTGTGAATCATACAAGTCATTTGGAGAATTTTATAATACTTTACTTTACAAAGAGATGTAATCTTGTATCCAAACAGATTCACCTAAAATCAAATAAAATGAAAAATCTTAAAAAAGCATGCTATCAAGTAACCTTAATTATTGCAGTTATAGCTGGAACATCATCGTGTATGAACAGTAAACCGGAAGATTCCAAGGAAGTTGCAGAGGAAAATAATGAGCAAAAAATAGACAACAACATCAGTGAAAAAGACGCTCAATTTCTTGTCGATGCTGCGGAAATGAATATGGAAGGAGTCAGTTTGGGACAATTAGCCCAACAAAAAGGAGGATCGAGTCACGTAAAAGATTTAGGCAAAATGATGGAGGATCAACACACGATTTCATTGAATGAATTAATTGCATTGGCTCAAACAAAAACCATTTCTCTTCCAACATCGCAAACCGAAAAAGGAAAAGAGACTTTCAAAAAACTAAGCGATGCATCTGCCAAGAAATTTGATAAAATGTATGCTGATTTGATGGTGAATGAACACAAAGATGCCATCGCTTTATTTGAAAAAGCAGCTGAAAACGCTACTGAATCAGACATCAAAGCATGGGCAATAGAAACACTTCCTGTACTCAGAACACACCTTGACCAATCTTTAATTTGTCAAAAGCAATGTGAGAAAATGTAATCATCATCAAATAAAAAGTAAAATGAGCAATACTGAAAACGCCGCAGGCAGCAATGCAGTTAATTTGAATAACAAGGAAGCCATTGACAAACTAAAAAGTTTGGTAAAGGATATAATGGTTTGCCTTTTCTGCACCGATTTAAAAACCGACGATGGTGCTACTTGCCGACCAATGAGTGCAATAAAAGTTTGTGATCAGGGAAATATTTGGTTTTTCAGCGAAAAGAGCAGCGATAAAAATAAAGCCATTGAAAATGATAAAAATGTGCAGCTCTTTTTTTCTCATCCAGGAAAGAGCGCTTATCTTGTTTTAAATGGAGAAGCAGAAATTATTTTAGACATAACGATGATCGAAGAACTCTGGACACCAGCTGCAAAAATATGGTTTAAAGAAGGGAAAGACGACCCGAATATTTCTATCATCAAAGTGACACCTACCATTGCTTATTATTGGGACAATGATGGCAACAGAATGATTAACTTTCTAAAAATGGTGGCATCTGTTGTTACAGGAACAAATTTAGCTTCAGGCAACCAAGGAGCATTGAAAATATAAACTCAATTTCAAAAATTGCAGAATTTAGGGTTGTAAGGAGAAATTATGAACTGATTTATTAGATTGGTAAAACGGTGATCGGGAATATAAATATTTTCCAATCTTCTATTTATAGCCAACGAAAAGGCAGGCGAGCCAGTGAACCGTTAGTCAGTAAGTAATTTCTCTCAACAATTTTTTTGACAAAACACGAATTAATTTTAAAAGATAAAACATGATACATCACTTAGAAAATTTACCAAAAAATATAGTTGGCTTCAAGGCTACAGGAGAAATCACTCAAAAAGATTTTACAGAAATTGTAATGCCAAAAGTAAAAGAACTAATTGATGAAACAGATAAACTGAATTATCTTTTAGTACTTGAAACTTCATTGAAAAACTTCACCATTGGAGCTTGGATGAAAGACGCGATGATGGGCATAAAACATTTAACCAAATGGAACAGAGCGGCTATTGTTTCTGATGTAGAGGGCATTAGAAATTTTACTAATTTCTTTAGCTATTTGATGCCAGGAGAATTTAAGGGGTTTGAACACAGTGAACTGCAAGAAGCCATTGATTGGGTTTCAGAAAAAAAATAAGTACACACTAAAACCTACTACTGCTGATAAACAGCAATGTCTCGCTTCATAATTGATAAAAAAAGTTTTGATTTGGTGCTGTAAATTTTCTCAATCTCATTCCACTTTTAATTCTCATTCTGCTTGCACTTTTCATTTTGATTCTGTTTTTCATTCTCCTTCCGCTTAGCGCGGGGATTCGTTTTCAAATCAATCAATTGACTAAAAATGGAACCAATTTGCGCTATTTCAAAAACATCATTACAATGCTTAAATTTGACTAGTTCTAATTTTTGAATTTGTTTATAAAATTTACGACAATCCAGAGTCCTAAAATCGTGATATCGTCTTGTCCCAAAAAAAAGTTACTTTTGAGCCTGCATGGTTCAAAAAACTTCCAACATACTAAAAATTCTAACCAAAACTACTTGTGGGTTGTTTTTGTTACTTTGGTTGAATGTTGGATTCGCTCAAGTCGAAAATACAGTTGCTAGTAAAATTACTAAGACCGTTTTGGCACCTTATCAAACAAAAGAAAAACCCAAAAGGAAGTTGTTAAATCTGGACGAGGCGAAAGTTTCAACAAAGCTCAATCCTTTGACCTACTTGGCCGCAGGTTTAATGTACACCTACCAAAATGTGCTTTCTGAACAAATTTCAGCCAATTGCACTTATGAAATCAGCTGTTCTGAAATGACCAAAAGATCGATTGAAAAACACGGTCTAATCAAAGGAACATTGATTGGTTTACATCAGTTAACGAATTGTTCGGCTTCTATCAGAAAAGATCGATGCGAACATGTTATTTCTCCTGACAACAAAATAATCAATCACATTGAATAAATTCATTTACATCGTCATTTTACTGACATTTTTGGATGTAAGTAATGTTGATGCGCAGATCGACATTCAGTTTATTTCGCATTTGAGTAAACAAGAACTGCAACGTGAACATCTGACTTATCTGCAAAGTTTTAAAGAATCAGACAGCATCAGTTTTCATTTTGCAAAATATTACCTTCAATATCCAGACGATTCTTTATTTTTTCAATATTTTCAGGAGGCTACAACGCATTTTCAATCTGATACAAGCACATTGAATTTGGCGAGCATTCATTTTGTTAATTCGCCTAAAAGTAAATTTTGGTTTGAAAGCTGTTTAAAAAAAACTGTTGTAATTCCCGGCATTTCAAAACAATTGGTCATTGTTAAAAATTCAATTGATTATCCCAACGAATTTGATTTCAATTTGCTTCCAGAAAAATTACAAGTTGATTTTCAAAAATACCAGAAAATTTCAGCTAAAAAACCAATTGTTGCACTTTCGCTTTCAGCGGTAATTCCAGGATTGGGAAAGTTGTATATTGGTAGCAAAAAATCATTTGGTTTAACCTTGCTTTCCATGACTGTTTTGGGACTTCAAAGTTATGAAAGTTACCGCAGCAAAGGAATTTCGCATCCTTTGACAATTATCAATTTAGGCTTTTTTACAACTTATTATGCCGTGAATTTACTGGGGAGTTACAGAGAAACAAAACTGAAAAAGAAAGAAATTAAAACCCAATATCTTATCAATGCGACTAGTTATTATCATTATAAATACCGTCCTTCTTTGTATTGAAAGTTGTTATGCGCAGCAAAATTTCGAAAAAGATTTGTTAGATTTCGAAAGCAGCATTTTTCAAACTTCAGACAATTGGAAGAAAAATGAATTACTTGTTCAAAAAATTCAATTTCTTGCAAAGGCTGATTCTATCGATTTAAAACTTCAGGCAGAAATCGAACGCGTTGATCCCAACTATTTGAGTGATTCACTGCGTCAAATCTTCACTTGGAATGCGATGTTAGTTTCCTTTTTTAACAAGGAAATTTCATTGACAGTTTATTACATTGAATCCTTTGAAAAATTGGAAAATGAACCTTCAACTGGATTTTTGGCGTTGAAATATTTGACCTATTTGGAATACGACACTACAACTGCTTTTCAACTTAAAAAGGAATTGATTTCAAAAGATACTATTTTTTACCGATTGAATTGCATTAATGAAATCAAAGCATACGAAATTCGACACAAGAAAATCAAACAATATGCAGCCTTTGTGCCTGGAGTTGGTTTGATGTTGAATGGAAATGTAGGCAAAGGTTTTATTTCCTTATCGCTCAATACAGCAACAGTTTTTGCTATTGATTATTTGATTAAAGGAAATTTGATTATAAACTCAATCGGTTGGGGGACAAATTTGCTCGGTAAATTTTACATAGGAAATTTTCGTTTGACACAAAAGGAAATTACAAAGAAAGAAAATGGACAAAAAAATAAGCTCGCAAATTCATGCGAGCTTACCATCGATAAAATATTTAGAAAATATCCAATTGAATTTCTCTGATTATTTTGTGATTTTTATTGTTCCTAGGTAGCCGGTGCCTTTACGAAAATCTCCGCTTAAGAAAACCCAATAAGCTATCGGGAAACAAAAGACAGATGCAGTACAACCTGCAACAGTTAACAAAGGTTTCATAGTAACTCGAGATGAATTAATGAAAAATTGATTATCATAAACCTGAATTGACAATGGATTTACAGATTTTCTATCTTTTTTCTCGACACTCGCAGTGTTAACGGTTACTTCTTTTTTATTTGACTTTCCTGATTTCTTGTCAAAGCTTGCGTATTCAAATTTGTCTCGTATTTCAGCTTTCTTTTTTGATTTTTTTCCTGATTTTGACTTCGCATCAGCTTTAAGTGTAGAGCCGTAAATTACATAATAGTTATTTGGGTCTGAAACTACACGTAAGTCTTTTATACTTGTACCACTGTATGTAATTGATCTATCAACATTTGAAGCCCAAACAATATCGCCTTTACTGTTTAAGTTGAACGCAGTAACATTGCCTTTGCTACAATAATACCTTGTTGTACATGTAGTTCCACCACCTGAACTGGTTGTACAAGTTGTAACCGAGTAGTTATACATTTTTGAACAAAAAAGTACAATATGGTCTTTATCAAGAATTTTAGCTAACTCGATTTGATAATGGTCATCTAATGCTTCCTCATCCATTTTTTTGACTTCTCCACTTTTACCTTTTCTCTTATCTTTTTTCGAAATTCTAGTTGTTTTTTTATCTTCAACATCATTTTTAAAAAGTTCGTCTAAAGTGCTTTTATCAAAGTAGGAATAATTTGGCTCTGTCATTTCACCACCTTTTATTGTTGTGAAGAAAATTCCATGAGTTCTGTTTCCTGAAGGATCTTTTTCCATGTCATTAAAGAAACCATAAAGACGAATATCATCACCTTCATTAACCAAATTGAAATTGAAGACATTCATTCCATCATACTTGATAGTATATAAATCAGTCTCACTTGTTTCGACATCAACAATATTTAAAATTGAATAGGATGTATGTTCTCCTTTTTTAGCTTGCTTACGCTCTTCTTTTGACATTGAAACATTGGTTTTAATGTACAACTTTCCATCTGATGTAAATTGATAATCTGAAGTAAGTCCATATGATCTGGAAATTTTTATTACATCCATATCAAATTTTCCTTTGTTTGTTTCCTTAAAATCACCATCTATTGTAACATACTCGAATGCAATACTTTCATTTTTTGTTTGTCCTGTTTCGCAGCCGATTAAAACATTGGTCTCATCTGATTGAGAATTTTTAATTACAACTGAAAGCGCACCATATTGAGATTGTTTTGTTGAAGGATTTTTGAATGCTACTACTTTTTTAAGCTTGCCTTTTTTTCCTAATTCCAAGTCAAATGATTCTACAAAAACTTCTACTTGATCTTTGGTGGATTTAGTCCAAAAAACAAATAATTGATCTTTCAACACAATTACTTGGTTGAATAACATCCCCTTAAGTTTATTGGATCTTGATTTATCTTTAGGACTGTTCAAGACAAATTCATCTACTTTTTTCATAGTCTTACGATCGAAAGAAAGCAATTTGATTTTCTTGTTTTGTTTTTTGGGTCTAAATGCAAGGTTTTTATATAGGCCATAAACATAATCTTCAGATGATCCAACAAATTCGTTAAAGAATCCATCTTTGGAATTATCGTAAGTCATCTTGCTTGACCATTTTAATTCAAGATTTTGAGCAGAAATGTTTTGAAAACAAAAGGCAGAAATAAATAAAAGGCAAATTAATTTTTTCATAGATTTTAAGAATTTTTCACAATATTAATAATTTGTTTGAAAAGCACAAAATTAGTGATGCTTTAAAAACTTTTAAAGTGTAAAATTCAAATCACGTATAACTAATTCAATGTGCCGCCATTCCCAAATGCAAACCTTCTAATTTTGATTTTGCCATTTCAATTTCTTTTTCAGAACCCTCAATTATCATCAAGAACTTTCCTTCTTGCATGTGTTCCTCATATTGAATTCGATTTTCTTTGACTCCCAATTCGACTAAAATAGATGAAATTCCACCAGCAATTATACCAGCGTCAAAACCTGCAAAAGCGCCGATAATCGCTCCTGCACCAAATAAAATGCCCAAACCTGGAATTGCAAAAAGTCCAATTCCTGTGAGCAAACCGATGGTTGTTCCAATCGCAGTTCCTGCTATCGTTGGCGCTGCAATGATTGCTTTGTTTGATTTAACTTTTATTCTATCATCAACAATTTCCGCTTTACCGATGATGGAAATGTTTTTCATATTTACTCCCGCATTCATCAGTGCCTCTAGGCCTTGATGTGCTTCGTCATGTGAACTGAAAATCGCGATACTTTTTTTCATTTTTTTAACTTTTAATCTATTCAAAATCAAAATGATTCTACAAGATTTCTAAAGTTAAGGTATGTAAAATAAAAAACGGAATTTATCTGAAAAGATGCATTTTAATTAGGAAATATTGGCTTGGCACATTTATTTCCGCTTCTTATGGATTTCCTTTGTAATTTCAGCTTCAAAATCTACTTTTTTATAAAGATTTCATCATAATTCAAAAACAACAAATAATATTTCAAGGTCAAATTAAAAAGTTAACTCTTTGTTAAACAGTATTTAAAAAATATTACTTTTGGTAAAAATTACAACGTATGAAAAAGATAGTTTTGCTACTCGTTATTTTATTTTCACAATCGCTTGAATCGAAATTACAAGCGCAAAATAATGCTGCAGAATTCTGTAAATTTGTGGTAGATTTTATGACATTTAATATAGAACAGAATAACGCCAAAGATTTGAATTTAAGCCAGATGGGTTTTGATACTTTGAAGGTTGAAGATGAATCCCAAGATGATTATGAGATCAGAATGGCACTTCAATATAATAGAAGATTAGTTCACGAGAATAAGGAAATCTACAATGTCCATTATCAATTTTTCCCAGGAAATGAGGCATTCATTGTGATTGACAAAACCTCCAAGAATGCATTTTACCAAGAAATTATCAAAATGGAGGGAGATAATTTCTCTGTTGATATTGAAGCACTAGCGGCGGAATTGTTGAACATGTTTACTCCTTGCAGTGCGGATGAAAAATATGGTGTTGTTCTGGATCCAGTAAATTGGAAACAAGGATATAGCGAAACAGATTTGTATATGGCAAGAAATGTCAAATTAGATATTTTTAAACTCAAAAATTTGGATACTGATTTGCGTGTAGTGGTAAAAACTTGTTCGAAATCGAGTTTTTCTTATGTAGGAATTTATCTTGTTGTGGTTGATCAAATTAAGGAGATTGTTAGATTTTAATCACCTCATTTTTTGACGTTTCAATAAGTATTTAAGTAAAACGTCATCGTAGCCTGCTTCAATATCTGCTGGCATGAAATCAATTTTGTAATTGGCGCATTTTAATTTGATTTGCTCAAAATATGCCTGAATCGCTTCTGCATATTTTTCTTTCATCGCCGCAGGTTGTAATTTCAATCTTTCGCCTGTTTCCATGTCTACCAATGTATATGGACGATTTTCTAAATCAAAATCAATCTCCATTTTTTTGTCAACAACATGAAAAACAATGACTTCGTGTTTGTTGTGTTTCAAATGTTGCAAAGCTTGAAAAAATGCAGTTTCTCGTTCAGGATCATCCATTAAATCGGTGAAGATGACTACTAAACTTCGCTTGTGACACAATTCTGCGATGTCATGCAATGCTTGAATTGAGTTGGTGCTTTTTTTCTCAGATTCATTGTAAATTTTCAAGTGCTTTTCCAATTCACTATACAAATATCGGTGGTGCGTTACAGATGATTTGGCTTGTGTCTGCAAATCTAATTTATCCGTAAACAAAGAAATTCCCACTGCATCGCGTTGGCGTTTAAGTAATTCGATAATCGAAGCTGCAGCGTAAACTGAAAATTCCAATTTTGAAACTGGTTTGTGCTGAGGAAAAAGCATGGAACTCGAACAATCGATCACAATTTGGCAACGTAAGTTGGTTTCTTCCTCGTATTTTTTGGTGAACATTTTATCTGTTCTTGCCGCCAATTTCCAATCAATGTGACGCGTAGATTCGCCAGTATTGTATAAGCGATGTTCTGCAAACTCAACCGAAAAACCATGAAAAGGACTTTTGTGTAAACCTGTAATAAAACCTTCAACAACTTGTTTAGCAAGTAATTCAAGATTTCCAAAATTGGCCAATTTCAGGCGATCAATGGTCTTATTCATGTCCCGAAAATAAGGATTTTTTTTCAAACTCATTCAAAAAAGTAAAGCTTAAACCACAATCCTTCGCGCCAAATCCTAATCCCTAAATCCTAATCCCTAATTCACTTCCCAGGCTGATAAACCTTTTCTGCATTTTTCAGAATTTCTTCTTTATTGAAAGTCATTTTTTTGGTTTCTTGTTTCACCCAAAGTTTCAATTGATCAGTGTAATGTTTACTTTCTTTGTGGGCCGATGCACCAAAATTGACCAAAGTTTCTAATCTTGCAACACCTTTTTTGTCATATTCTACAATCATCGTATAAGTATCTCCAACAAATCCTTGATATTTGCCATCACTTTTGCGTTTCATGGCATAATTTGCTGCCAAAGCATCAGGAAATCCCGGCATTGGATATTCTTCATCACCGCGCTTGATCACTTGAATTTGTTTCAAAGGAACTTGTAAAGTTTTGAAATATTTCAACAAATGACTTTTTGCAAACCTTACTGATTCAATAAATTCAGCCTCACTAAATTCAAATCCATCCAAAAAGTGTTCGTCGTTGTAATGGTGTTTTTCAAAAAAGTAGCTGATGCTTAATAGAAAGTAAGTGGCAGCAATAGATTCTGAATCAGCAATTTTATCCCAGTTTCTCATTTCAAGTATCATGTTTTTTAAATCGGGATATTTTTCAACATCCACAGCTTTGATGATATTCACGGATTCTAAAAATTTCCCAGTTTGCGGATATTGATTGTCAAATTTGATGCGTTTCAAATCTTCAAAATTGACTTTTTCTTTTTCATCAATCATTTCCATGAAACGACCACTTCTATTATTGTCTCCCGTTCTGTAATTCATGTGTTTATCCCAATTTCCTTTTTGAATTTGACTGTGGTCACAGGTAGCACTGAAAGGCGTATTGTTCATGTTGAAAACATATCCACATTCTGGATTTCTTACTTGGGGCAATTCTTCTGTTTTATAGAATTCTGTCCAAACTGCTTTGGAAGTATTTCCAGGCAATACTTTCAAATATTCAAAGTCGTTTGGTCGTTTTGGAACAATTCCATTGTCGATATAAAATAGGTTTTGTTCTTTGTCGGCATAAACAATATTGAATCTTGGCAAAGCGTTCATTTTTAAGACTTCGTAAAACTGTTCAAAATTTTGTGCTTTGTTCATTTTCCACCATTGTTCACCAGTTTGTACCGCGTTCATTGCTGCCCATTTCAAAGAATAGAATTCCCCTTTTTTGGATGCCATTGTTGGTCCGATGACACTTTTGTAGTATTTCTTCTTTACAGTAATTTTAGGTAACCAAGAAGCAATTTTCACTTTGATTTTGGCTTTCACGACTTCTAAAGTTTTCCATTCACCATCATATTCGTATTGTAATTTTTTGCTGGGATGCATCTTAAGTTTATATGTATCTACCAAATCGTATTTATTCCAAGTATGCGCCCAACCCAAATTTTCATTTGTACCAACGAAAACGCTTGTTCCACCGTGAAATAAAGCGCCAATAATATTCATTCCCTCTTCACTCACTAAATGCGCTTCGTACCAAGAAAATAGACCTTCAAATTTCACATGTGGATTGATGACCAAAATCGTGTTCCCATTTTCAGATTTTAAGCCATTTACTGCAAAAGCATTTGAAGCAAATTTCACTGCCAAAGTATCGTATTTTCCTTCTACTACATCTTTCAGTTGATCCTGTAAAGCTGTAATTAGCGCCCCAACATAATGGTAAGTTGCAATTGCATCAACAGGAGTCATTGGCAAAGCTTCTTTTACTTTTACTTCATCAGGATGTGCAGCGGCGTAGTCGTTAAAACCTTTGCAATATCCCTCTAAATAAGCTTTAAATTCAGGACTGGTAGATTTTTCATATTGTTCTTTTGCCAATTCATGAGAACCCAAAAATTGCACTACAAAATCTAAAACAGCACCACTTTTGCCTTTCCATCTTCCTAACATTCCTTTGGAAGGAAGCAAATTTTCTTGCATGGTCTGAAAATCATCTTCTGCATTTGCCCACGCCAGCCCGTATGCTACATCCACATCTTTCTCGCCATAAATGTGTGGAACTCCCCATTGATCGCGCACGATGGTTACATGTTCTTTGTAGTTCCTTTCTTGTCCAAAAAGACAAAAATTAGGAAATAGAAAAAGACAAATTAGGGGGATGAAAAATAGAATAGACTTCAAAACATTTTTTGAAGAAACGGTGATTGTTGAATCGGAATTCATAGTAGTAAGAAAATATATTAATTAATGTTTTTTTTCAAAATTCAAGCAACAATTTTATGCTTTTGCAAATTTCATCTTAAAGTTAAGATCTTTTTTGGAGCAAAATTCATTTGATGCATAAATTTATCAAAATGTCTTTTTAATTGCGATTTTAAAATTTAAACATTTAATTAACAATTAGTAAATTATATTCATAATTAGTCTATTTTTGTTAAAAAAGTACTGATGAAAAGAACAAGGTGTGCAATAATATTGATTGTAATTTCTTATTTGCAACTTTTTCAATTTAGTTATTCTCAAACATACATCTCTGATTCATTAAAAAGCAGAGAAGAAAAACACATCCAATCAAAAGATAGCAAGATTGAAAAAGTAGAAACACCTTCTACCTTCGAAAAAGCAATAATAGTTCCATTTGACGAAACTGTACTTTCTGAAAAATCTTATTTTATGACTTCATTTGAGGTTGTATCAACTACTGATAATGAAACGAAAGCGAGTTTTGATGACTATTTTCAGCAAGTTAAATCAAAATTTGAGCATGTTGATCTAATCATAGATTTTGAAAATAGTCAAATTCATTTTGTTGATAAAGTAACAAGAGAATTTAATAGTTCTCCCTTCACCCAAAGCACCGAATCTACTTCTATGTACCTTTTAATTTCCGGATGTAAAGACTGTAATGAATTAAAAATCCAAATTGAATATGTTTCTTTAAATGAGTTAATTATAAAAATTCCTTCACAAGATGAAGACGATTTTTTTAGTACAATTATCTCTTTAAAAACTAAATTATAATTATGATGTTTAAAATCATTTTTGCGATATTCAGTATTTTTTGTTTAAACTCAATTTTTGCTCAAAATGCCAATGTTAGTTACGAAGTAAGGCTCAATTCAGTTTACAGTAGTGATGGTTCATCTGTAAGTGGAAGTTCCTGTTGGGAGACTTCTAATGAAGAGTATTCAGCCAATGTGCGAATTGATGGACCAACTACTGGTACCAATTTTTGTGTTACAGACAATGGGGCTGGTGCAAATTCAACTTATGGAGCTGGAACAATTTTAAGGTTATCATCTAATGTTACAAGCACATCTTTTACTGTTAATTATGATGTTTTTGAAGATGATGGAGGTGCTAGATGCACGTATGATGGAGGTGATGATTGCAGGGCAGTTGGAAGTTACAGCAATAATTTTGTTTCCAATTATTTTCCTTCTGCTTCTAGTTCATATAACAACACAACAGACAATCAAGTCTACAATGCAGGAAGTTCTCAGCACAATATAAGATTAGGAATTAGCTGGCGTTATGCTGGTACCGCAAATTTAATTACACCCAATTGTACACCTCAAACCAGCGCTTATGCAGCAGGAAATATTCGTTCATGGACCGTTTATTTAACAGCAGGAACAACTTACAATTTTAATAATTGTACAAGTTCAAGTGCTGATACCTATATGAGAATATATAATGCAGATGGTTTAACAGTTATTGCAACTGGTGATGACAATTGCGGTGTGCTTTCAAGTATAGATTATACCGCAACAACAACTGGTTATTATTATATTGAATTGGCAAATTATACAAGGGCACCATTGTCCTCAGCTGGAGTGCTTACTTTTAGCATAGTTCAAAAAACTGGCGCAACAATTAGTAATCCAATTGCCATTGGGACTTTGTCTTGTGCAAGTAATTATTCCAATACTCAAAATAATACTGTAAATACAGGATTTTGTAACGATTATGGACAAGCAAGCGATGATATCTACTACTCTTTTGTTTTAACATCTCCAGCTACAGTTAATATTTCTCTGTGTGGTTCAGCAATTGATACCTATGTACACTTGTTAAATAGTGCTGGGGTATCGCTCTACACAAATGATGATAATGGAGTATTATGCACTGGTTCAACCTCATCGCTGCAAGTAGGGCTTGCTTCAGGTACATATTATATTGTATCAGAGGGCTATAGTTCAAATTCAGGAAATATAAATACCAATGTTTCAATTGCAGCTGCAAATAACCCTGGAACAATTTCAGCGGCTGCCGCAATTTGTATTGGTTCGAGCCAAAATATTTCAAACGTGACTGCAGCAGTAGGTGCTTCAACAGCAGATGTTGCATCCTACTATTTTTATTACCAAAGAACTTCAGTACCAACCACTGGTTGGGTGATGTATGATGGACCAAGTTCAGCTTCATCATCTGCTTTGCCAACAGCAGTTACTGGAACAGCTGGAACCTACCTATTGGCAAGAAATTCGGAGTTTACTTGTTATGGTCAAGTTTCTGCGCCATTTTTGAATTTTACAGTAGATGCACAACCAACTTTAGGAACTGTTTCGAATGCTGGTCCAATTAATTTTTGTGATTTAGGTGGAAATTTTACCACAGCAGTAAATGTTTCAGGCCAAGTCGGTTCCATTATGTGGGATTGGGGAAGCAATAATGGAGTGTGGACAATCAATTGGATCGCAGGCAGTAATTCTGGAATTTGTTGCTTTCCTATTAAAACGAGTAATAGTGACGGAAATGCGGATAGAATGAGATATAGAGTAACAAATGGAACTTGTAATTCTGTGACTTCATCGAACATACTTGTTGTTAATAAAAATAATCCCGCGCCAACTTCTTTGACATCCTCTGCTACAATTTATTGCTCAAATACTGCACCTGCAACAATTACGTTAACAGCAAACTTTGCATCTTCAATAAATATGAATGGAACTGTTAATTTTTACAGTGGAAGTTGTGGTGGAACTTTAATTGGTTCTGTTAATCCTAGTTCAATATCAACAAGTGCTTCGATAACAATAGCTTCTCCAACAAACTCCACAGTTTATTATGCAAGATATGAACCAGGTACAGGAACAAGCTGTTCAAATTCAGCTTGCGCGCAAGTTACTGTAACTGTTAATTCACTTTCAGTTGCACCCACATCGATTACTGGAACTTCAACGATTTGTAACGGAGGTTCTACCACATTGACTTTGAGTGGCGGAACAGCTGGAACAGGAGCTACGGCGAATTGGTATACTACTTCTTGCGGTGGAACTTTGGTTGGAACAGGAAATAGTATTACCGTTTCTCCAGCTTCAAGCACAACTTATTTTGTGCGTTACGAGGGAACATGCAATACAACAGCCTGTGCGGCAGTGGCTGTAACTGTAAATTCACTTTCTGTTGCACCGACATCGATTACTGGAACTTCAACGATTTGTAACGGAGGTTCTACCACATTGACTTTGAGTGGCGGAACAGCTGGAACAGGAGCTACGGCGAATTGGTATACTACTTCTTGCGGTGGAACTTTGGTTGGAACAGGAAATAGTATTACAG
>JBBALI010000036.1:0-41780 GCA_040403095.1 Crocinitomicaceae bacterium | reverse complement strand
CAACAACACCAAATTTAGAAGGAGGCAAAATGTTGTGTTTTGCTCTATCAGATTTCATGTATTCTTTTAATTTTTCAAAAAGAATTTTGTTGTTTTCACGGTCGTGCATGTCGATAAAATCAATAGCGACAATTCCGCCCATGTCACGAAGTTGAAGTACTCTTGCGATTTCTTCAGCAGCTTCAATGTTGGTAGCCAAGGCATTGCTTTCTTGACCATCAGAACCTTTTCTGTTCCCACTATTCACATCCACAACATGCATTGCTTCTGTGTGTTCGATAATCAAATAGCCACCACTTGCGAGCGGAACTTTTTTACCAAATAATGTCTTTATTTGTTTACTGATTCCAAAACGTTCAAAAATGTCAACTTTGGCATCGTAAAATTTGATTATTTTTTCTCGACCTGGAGCAATTCCAGAAACGTATTCACGCATTTCAGCTGAAAGTGCCTCGTCGTTCACATGAATATTTGAAAAATCAGCATTCAATAAATCTCTAAGAATAGAAGAGGTTTTATCGATTTCTCCTAAAACTTTTCGCGGTGGAGTCGCAGTTTTAAGATTAGTGTACATAATTCGCCATTTTTCAAGCAAGTTTTTCAAATCTTGATCGATTTGTTCTACTTTTTTGTTCTCAGCAACTGTTCGAATAATAACACCAAAATTCTTTGGTTTAATACTATCCATCAAGTCTTTCAAACGATCTCTTTCTTCAGGATCTTTTATTTTTTGAGAAATGGAAATTTTATCAGAAAATGGAACCAATACCAAGTATCTCCCTGCAAGTGTAATTTCTGCACACAAGCGAGGGCCTTTACTCGAAATTGGTTCTTTCGCCACCTGCACCAAAATGGGTTGAGATGAGGAAACAACTTCATTCATTTTTCCATCTTTAGGAATATCCTTTTCAGACTTAAAATAAAGAAGATCAGCAACGTTTTGCTTGTTCTGAAGCGTGTCTTTAGTAAATTTATTGAGCGAATTGAACTGTGGTCCAAGGTCTAGATAGTGCAAAAATGCATCTTTTTCATAACCAACATCCACAAAAGCAGCATTTAAACTAGGTACTATTTTTCGAACTTTACCCAGGTAAATGTCACCAACAGCAAATTCAGTATTTCCTTGTTCTTCATGCAATTCAATAAGCTTTCCATCACGCAACAAAGCAAGCCAAATTCCGTTTGGACGGGAATCGACTACTAGTTCTAAACTCACGAAAGCTTATATTAAAACATTAAAAAATAAAATAACTTAGCTAGTGAACTAGCTAAGTTATTCAACGACTATCTAAAAAGAATTATTTTTTCTTTTTGTGACGATTTTTTCTTAATCTTTTTTTACGCTTGTGCGTAGCCATTTTATGTCTTTTTCTTTTTTTACCGCTTGGCATAACTGTTTATATTAGAATGATAAATAAATCTTTTTCTGCGCTTTTACCTAAAAAAAAGCACTCCTGCTTTTACAACAGGAGTGCAAAGATAAAAATTTCAAACGAATTGCATACAAAAGATGCAAAAAGTCTTAAAAATTATTTTACAACTACTTTCGTTTTCACTTCTTCAACAAAAGTTTTTGCTGGTTTGAATGAAGGAATATTATGAGCTGGGATAATAATAGTAGTGTTTTTAGAAATGTTTCTACCTGTTTTTTCAGCTCTTTCTTTTACGATAAAACTACCAAAACCTCTTAGGTAAACATTTTCACCTTTAGACAATGATGATTTAATAGAAGTCATGAATGCCTCTACAGTTTTAGAAACATCATTTCTCTCAACTCCAGTTTCTACAGCAATTTCTGCTACGATGTCTGCTTTTGTCATTTTTTTTATTTCTTTAAGTAAATATAATAATGTGATATTCAGTTGCAAAGGTAATTGACAGAAAGATTATATCTTTGTTTTTTTTTAATTATTTTCAAAAAAATCCCTCAATGGCTGATTTTCATCTATTAATTGCCAATTGGTACAGACAAAATGCAAGATCTCTTCCTTGGAGAAATACAAAAAACGCATATTTTATATGGTTATCGGAGATAATTTTGCAACAAACAAGAGTAAATCAAGGGTTAAGTTACTTTCTGAAGTTTCAAAATAACTATCCTACAATTAAACATTTGGCCGAAGCTTCTGAACAACAGGTCTTGTCAGATTGGCAGGGTTTAGGGTATTACAGCCGTGCAAGAAATTTACATTTCACTGCAAAAATTGTCGCAAATGACTTCAATGGTGTTTTTCCTAATTCATTTGAGGAAATTAAGAAACTGAAGGGAATTGGAGATTATACTGCCTCAGCTATTGCTTCGTTTGCTTTTGATTTACCACATGCCGTTGTAGATGGCAACGTTTTTAGGGTCATTAGTAGATTGTATGACATTGAAACGCCTATTGATTCAAGTGAAGGCAAAAAGATTTTTGATTCTTTAGCAAAAGAACTATTGGATGTGAACGCACCGGCTTTGCACAACCAAGCAATCATGGAATTTGGAGCGTTGCAATGTGTTCCAGTAAATCCAAATTGTGAAATTTGTCCTTTAACTGCACAATGTTTGGCTTTTAAAAACAAAACAATAGCTGAAAGACCACAAAAACGAGGAAAAATTGTTCCTAAAAATCGCTATTTCCATTTTCTTCAATTCAATGACGGAAAAAATATTCTTTTAGAAAAGCGAACGGACAAAGATATTTGGCAACATTTATTTCAATTTCCCTTGATTGAAACTGATAATTTATCCGAACTTGAGGATATCAAATTGCAATTAATCGAGAGATTCAAAATTGCACCAATTTCTGTTTCAAAACAAATCAAACATATTTTGACCCACCAAAGAATTTACGCGCATGTTTGGAGATTTGAATCTTTTCCAAAAGAAAATGAGTTAGCGGATAATTGGGTCAAAGTGAATCAAAACGATTTAATTAATTATCCTATTCCAAGATTACTCGATCGTTATTTGCTGGAAGATTGAAAGTGAAATTCTTAGGCAAAAGACAAAAGCCCCTTTTCAACTAAGAATCGGGGCTTTATCATCTAACAATTTATGATTTATTTGATGATTACTTTTTTGAATTGATTGTTAATTCCAATTAAATAAATTCCCGCTGCAGGTACTTCTAACTTAATTTCAAACAATCCATTCTCTCCTTTTTGATTCACTTTTACTGCTTGACCATAAGCGTTATAAACTGTCAAATTTTCTATGTTTTCCTGGCTGCTGATATAAAAAGTTCCATCATTTGGATTTGGATATACATTAAATGCAGCTTGATTTTCTTCATTTATTCCCTGAATACAGTTGAAACTCTCAAAGGACGCGTCTGAAATCATGAAACTTCCCGTTCCATTTGGACATCTTAAAAATGATAAATCAGAAATTTGCGCACCAAAAGTGATGCTATCTAAAACTGTTCCATTTGCATACGACAAAATCAATCTTTCTCCCGTTGATGAAAGTTTAAAATTACTGTGAATGCCGCTTTCTAATGTGTCATTATCAGCCCAAATAACCAAAAATCCATTTGGCGCAATAGTAATATCTTCAGCGAAAGCCCATTTCAAAGGATTTGTGTAACTGTCAGATAAATACAAATTATTCAAACTTAGATAGTTGTTTGTATTATTGTATAATTCAATCCAATCTGCAAATTCTCCACTTGCATCTGCAGCTGTTACTGTATTTGAAGCCATGATTTCATTGATTACTAAATCTCCATTATTAATGGTTGGAATGACAGCAAACAATGAATAAAATTCATGTTCTGCTCTTTCAGGCGAAAACATCCCAGCACTGTTATTTTCAGCATAGATGTAATATTGAATGTAGGAAGCAATGACAGGAATACTTGCACCATAAACATTATCTCCGGCAGCACCATCGTTGTGATTTCCGTCGTCAAACATGTTGATTTTTGAAAATTTATCAATCACAGAATATCTGTAACCCAAATAAACTGCATCACTGTTTGTATTAGTAATATTTGCAGTAACATCAACATTGCTATTCATTGTAGGAGTTGATGAAGAAGGAGTAATGCTCGAAATTGTGGGTGGTGTAGCAGTAAAATCTGCTTGAGACATTAAATAGGTATTTCTTCCATTCATTAAATTCGTAATTCCTGGTGCGCTTGTCATTCCACTAGTTACATCAGTTGTCAAATTGCTTTGATATTGTGTGTAAGTGTAAAATTTATTTACATCTGCATTTACGGTGGTGTTAATTATGGTTTGTAAAGCTTGTGCACTTGTGTAGTATGAATTGTTACCAAAATTTTCATTCAGCATGGTTCTCATGTGTGCAACGTACATTTTTTTGTAAGTAGGAATACTCAATAACTGTTGAATCAATGGCCATTGTGCATCAGTAGAATGCAATAAGTGACTCATTTGTTGTTTTGTGGTGGTAGAATTTAAATTGATCGTTCCAGTTTGACTAAAAGTTCCAAATGATTCGTTCAAGTCCCAAACTACTGGGTTAAAACGGTTATTATGATCTTGGTATAAATAGTAGTTTTGCGTAAATCCGCCTAAATAACTATCTAAGTTTACCGTTACATTATCAAATGAAATCATCCAAAGTGAGCGGTCAACATCCAAAACTTTTTCCACAGAGCCAATATAATTTTTGATAGTGTCGCAAAGTTCCGTTAATTCTTTCCATCCAGTATTAGAATTCATTTCATAGGCCGCATAATATGAAGCGCTATCTGTACCTAGATAAACTAAATTGGGTTTTGCTGTGCTTCCAGGTCCAGCGCCTCCTATAGGATTGCATTTAAAAAATGCGCGATCATTGGAATAAAAATGATTGGCGACGAATTTTTTAGAAACAGATTCTGAACTTACATAAAGCCCAATAGATGTTCCGTTTACAATTACGCTAGCATAATTTGATAAAGGCGCATCCATGTATTGTCTCAAAAGCGAATAGCCTAAAACTTCCCTAACAAAAGATGGATCTTTGGCAACATTACTAAGTTTTAAATCTGTATAACCTTGATAATCTTGATTTTTATAGGTGTCTAGTTCAATATGGAACGGATTTTTCACCTGATTGGCATTGTAAGTACTATTTCCTTTATATTTTACGCCAACACTGTCAAAAACAACTCCATTTATAGAAACTGATTGTGCCATGATATAGCCCTCGCTTCCCGTTGTTGCTGTATCCAACATATAATCCCAATTCGATTGAGAAAAAGTTATTTCGATATTTTGAATGGTATTGATATCATAAAGATTTTGTGCAACCAAGTTTTTTCCTGAAAGAACCAGTAAGATGGATAGAATCATTTTGCAACTAATGAAAATAGATTTCTTTTTTGAAAGTTGATTTGTTTTCAATTTTGTCATATTAATATTTTTTTTAGATTGGACGTTTAAATGAAACTTATCACTCATTAATATAAAGCAATTGTAAATATTACTTTAATTTAGGGTTAACAATATTGAAAAAGTAACGAATTAAATTATATATAAGTTGAATGTAATGATGTTTTTCTCTTTTGATTTATAAAATATGTTTCAGTTTTCTTATCTTTGTTTTAAAAGATAGAAATTATGGCAGGAACAGTAAATAAAGTTATTCTTATCGGAAATTTAGGTAAAGATCCTGAAGTGAGAAGATTGGAAAATGGCGCTGTTGTTGCTAGTTTTTCAATTGCTACCTCTGAAACTTACTTGGACAAAAAAACCGGTGAGAAGCGAGACAATACAGATTGGCACAACATTGTTGTTTGGAGAGGTTTGGCTGAAGTTGCTGAGAAATTTATCAAAAAAGGCATGAAAATTTATGTTGAAGGTAAATTAAGAACCCGCTCATGGCAGGACAAAGAAAATGTCACTAGATATACAACTGAAGTTGTTGCAGATGAATTGAATATCTTGACTTGGTTGGACAGTAATCCAAATAATCAAAATCAAGAACAAAAGCCAGTTTATTCAACTCAAGCTGCTCCAATGCCGCCAGTTCAAGTTGAAGATTTGATGGATTCGGATGACGATGATTTACCTTTTTAATTGAAAATGATTCTATCTTCATTTCTTTTTGCTGTTATGCCTGCAGGGACAATTATTGTTTACCTAATTTTGATTTTAATCTTGTTGATTTTTTCGGCACTGATTTCTGGTTCTGAAGTTGCCTTTTTTTCATTGGGTCCAGCTGAAAAAGATATTTTAAAAAGCGAGGATACTAGAAATGCGAATTTAGCATTGAAACTTTTAGAAAAACCGCAAGAATTATTGGCAACTATTCTAATTGTAAATAATTTTTTGAATGTTGGAATAGTTATCTTTTCCACAGCTTTGCTCAATAAACTGTTTCATGATACTGGCGCATCTACTTTTCACTTTATCATTGAAGTTTTATCTATCACATTCATGATTCTAATGATTGGAGAAGTGATTCCCAAAGTTTATGCAACAAAAAACGGTTTGCTTTTTGCCAAATTGATGGCTTTTCCTTTGAAAAGTTTAAGTTCCATTCCTCCATTTTCTTGGCTAAAAAGTTTTTTAGTAAATGGAACAAAGATAATTCATAAATACGCCAAACATAGAGGTGTTTCAATTACAACAGATGAACTTGAGCAAGCCATTTTACTTACAAAAGAAGAATCCACCTCAGAGGAAGAACAAAAAATCTTAGAAGGAATTATCAAATTTGGAAATACGGATGTAAAACAAATTATGCGTTCTAGAATGGAAGTCGTTTATTTGGAAGAAGATTTTGATTTTCATATTGTTTTAGATAAAATTCTAGAGGCTGGTTATTCTAGAATTCCTGTAATTAAACAATCTTTCGATGCCGTTGAAGGTATTTTGTACGTCAAGGATCTTTTGCCACACATCAATGCAACCGCCGACTTTGATTGGAAAAGTTTGATAAGAAAGCCTTTTTTCGTTCCAGAAAACAAAAAGATTGATGATTTGCTCAAAGATTTTCAGGAAAAGAAAATGCACATGGCAGTTGTTGTAGATGAATATGGCGGTGGAAGTGGTATTGTGACTTTGGAAGATGTTTTGGAAGAAATAGTAGGCGATATCACAGAAGAATTTGATGAAGATGTTGTTGGTTTTAAGCAAATATCGCCAAATACCTATATTTTTGAAGGTCGAACAGCGCTCGTAGATTTATATAAAGTATTTGAGATTGACGGGAAAGAATTTGAAGCTGAAAAAGGTGAATCAGATTCTATTGGCGGTTTTATTATAGAACAATCTGGAAGAATTCTCAAAAACAATGAATTTATCAAATTTGAAAACTATAAATTGATTGTCGTTTCATCTGATAAAAGAAGAATTAAATCTGTCAAAATAGTTATTGGTCAAAATTAAAAGTGATTATGAAAAATATAAAAATCAACATATTAAAATTTGGAACATTTTTCCTGCTTTTAGTTTTGTTTAATTCATGCAACAACACAATAACAATTCCTAAGCCACCAACTTATTTGCGTTTAAATTTACCAGGACATGAATATGTCCTTTTTTCAGAAGATTGCCCCTACGAGTTTGAAGCGGCAAAAATTTTCAAAATTAGAGCAGTCACAGATGAAAAAGGTCAAAGCACTTGTCATAAGGACATTGATTTAGGTCCTTTGAATGGAGTGATTCATTTTTCCTACATTAACATGGAAAACCCACTGGCTGATTATGTCAATTTTGCCATCAATAAAGTTGATGAACACAAGGTCAAAGCAACAGCCATAGAAGATACAAATTTTATCAGACCTTCTGACAGAGTTTTTGGCACATTTTTCGAGCTTCAAGGTGATGTTGCGTCGCCTTTTCAATTTTATTTGACAGATTCAACCAATCGATTTGTAAGTGGAGTTGTATATTTAAATTCTGCACCAAATTATGATTCCTTGCGACCTAGTTTAGAATATTTAAAGCAAGATTTATATAAAATGATGAGCAGTTTTAAATGGAAAAAATAAATTTTCATTCCTTCAAGATCTCAATTCGTTAATTTATTTAACATATTCAAATCATTTGTGTAATTTTAATCCAAACTATTAAAATTATTTCTATGAAATGGATATTGACTCTCCTCGTATCTCTCACGTTTAGCGTTTTTTACGCTCAGAATTATTCTCGTTGTAAGATTTTTATTGATTCCAAAGGGCTTCAAAAATTAGCAGAATTAGGTGTTGCTGTGGATCACGGAACAACCAAAATGAATACTTTTTTTATAAGTGATTTTTCAAGCTATGAAATGCAAATCATGAGTGATAATGGTTTTCAGTTTGAAGTTTTGATTGATGATGTGCAAAAATTTTACGTTGAAAGAAATAAAGGAAATCAATCAACTACCGAAAAAAATGCCAGTTGTACTTCTACAGCTTCATCAGGTTTTACACCAACTGTTCCAACACATTTTAATTTAGGTTCTATGGGAGGTTATTATACTTACCAAGAATTTCTTGCTGAATTGGATGAAATGGTAGCAACTTATCCAAATTTGATTTCTATCAAAGCGCCAATTTCAACTTTTCAAACAGTGGGAAATAGACCAATTTATTTTGTTAAGATTTCTGATAATCCAAATTCAGACGAACCAGAACCTGAAGTTTTATATTCAGCCGTTCACCACGCAAGAGAACCTGCAGCACTTTCTCAGTTGATTTTTTACATGTGGTATGTACTTGAAAATTATTCAAGTAGTGAAGAAATCGCCTATTTGTTAAATAATACCGAAATGTATTTTGTTCCAATGGTAAATCCTGATGGTTATGTTTACAATGAAACAACCAATCCAAATGGTGGTGGTATGTGGAGAAAAAATCGACGCAGTTTTGGTGGAAATACTTATGGTGTTGATAATAATAGAAACTATTCATACGGTTGGAACACAACAGGAGTAAGCGCAACAGCTTCAGGAGAAACATATCCAGGAACCAGTGCTTTTTCAGAACCAGAAAATCAAGCAATGAAATGGTTTTGCGAGAACAGAGATTTTCAATATGCGTTCAACGCGCACACCTACGCAGATGATATTTTATTTCCAATCGGAACAACAACTGCTGAATTTGCTGCTGACCACGACTATTTCAACACATTTACTGCGCACATGGTTAAATACAACGGCTATACAAACATGAAAAGTTCCGCACTTTATCCTGCTTCGGGGGATTCTGATGACTACATGTATAAAGTTGATTTAACTGTAAAGCCACAGATTTTTGCCATGACTCCCGAAATTGGTAGTGATTCTGATGGTTTTTGGCCCGCACAGGCAGATATTACAGGGATTTGTCAAGAAATGACTTTTCCAAACTTGATTTTGTCGCATTTAACGCATCGCTATTACGCCGTGGAAGATGCTGATGCGACGACAATTGAAACATTGACTGGCAATTTTTCGCACAATGCTGAGAGATTAGGGATTGAAGATGGAAATGTAATTGTTTCAATTACTCCAATTGCAGGTATTCAATCAGTTGGTGCTGCAGTTACCTACAATTTAGCTTTGATGGGAACACAAACAGGAACAATTTCTTATGTTTTAAATCCTACAATTCAATTCGGTGATGTTATTAAATATGTTTTAAATACAGACATGAACGGTTGGGTTAGACGGGACACAATTGTAAAATCATTTGGCGCCTTGACACTTCAATTTGCTGATGATGCAACAACAACCACAAATTGGACTGGAAATTTCAGCACTACCACAACGACTTTTGTTTCTCCATCAACTTCATTTACTGATAGCCCAACAGGAAATTATGGTAATAGTACAACAAGAACATACACTTTAAACAATACAATTGACTTGACAAATGTTAGTGGAGCAGGGGTGACTTTTTATGCAAAATGGGACATTGAAGCCGATTATGATTATGCTAGAATGGAAGTTTCAACTGACAATGGTGCTACCTGGATTGGCCAATGTGGATTGTTTACCAATGCGGGAACAAGTGCAAATGGAAGTGTTCAACCGCAAGGAGAACCAGTTTATGATGGCATTCAAGGCACTTGGGTTTTAGAGGAAATTAATTTAAGTGATTACATTGGTCAAACAATTTCTATCCGATTTATTTTGAAATCAGACAATGGAACTGTTGGTGATGGATTTTATTTTGATGATTTTAAAGTTTCATACAACACGATTATTGACAATACTGGAATTGATGAAATTGGACTTGAAATTAAAACAATTCCAAATCCAGCAAATCAACAAGTATTTATCTCATTCGGAAATCCGATCAATCAAGGACAAATTGTTTGGTTTGATCAATCAGGAAAACAAGCAGGTATGAAGCAAATTACTGAATTGACAAATAAAGTAACAATTTCGACGAGTGAGCTAGAACAAGGAATTTATACTGTGAGGTATTTATCAGAGGGTAAATACTCTAAAGCAACTAAAATGGTCATTATACATTGATTTTTTTAAAACAAATTGAATGTCCGGTATCAAAATATCGGACATTTTTTTTGTCTGAAATTATGGTTTTTTGTCATTTAGGTCACAAGTATAACTTTATTAAATGCCTACATTTGAGAATAATGCAAAAGCATTTGTTCTAATATCAAAAACAATGGATTTCGTTGACTATTACAAACTTTTAGAAATTGATAAAAATGCCACAGAAGCTGATATTAAAAAAGCTTATAGAAAATTAGCCAGAAAATTTCATCCTGATTTGAATCCGAATGATGCGCTTGCAAATAAGAAATTTCAGCAAATCAATGAAGCCAACGAAGTGCTCAGTAATGCAGAGAATCGCAAGAAATATGATAAGTATGGGAAAGATTGGCAACATGGTGAAGCCTATGATAATGCGCGTAAATCCCAAGGAAACAATCAAAATTATTCCAATCAAGGTCAAGGTTTTGATAACGGAGATTTTTCTGATTTTTTTGAATCTATGTTTGGCGGAAGTGCCAATCGGGGTGGAAGACAAGCTAAGTTCAAAGGTCAGGATTTGAATGCAACATTAAATCTAGATTTGCGAGATGCGTATGAGACTAACAAACGCACAATCACTGTCAGTGGCAAAAGCATTCGATTAACAATTCCAGCAGGAATTGAAAACGGCCAAACGATTAAAATTGCTGGACATGGCGGAGAAGGAGCAAACGGGGGTCCAAAAGGTGACTTATTAATCACTTTTGAGTTGACCAACCATTCAAATTTCATTCGAGATGGAAATAATTTGCTTTTGGCAGTAGACCTAGATTTTTATCTAGCGATTTTGGGAGGAGATTTAACTATCGAAACTTTCGACGGAAAAAAAGTAAAATTAAAGGTTGCAATCGAAACACAAAATGGGACCAAAGTGAAATTAAAAGGTAAAGGTTTTCCAATTTATAAGCGAGAAAATGAATTTGGCGACTTACTTGTGACTTTCAGTGTAAAAATCCCAACTGATTTAAGCGCAGAAGAAAAAGAATTGTTTACGAAACTTTCAAAAATCAGAAATCATGGAAATTGAAAAATATTTTTTAGTAAGGCAATTTTGTATTTCTCATGATATTGAAATTGAGTTGATTGAATCTTTGCATGAAATTGGATTTATTAAAATTCGTCAGATAGAAAATCAGAATTACATTCATTTTGAAAGTTTGTCAATTCTTGAAAAAGCAATCAGACTGAATAGGGATCTAGCCCTGGAAATTAATGAATTGGAAATCGTTTTAGGATTGTTAGAAAAAATCGAAAATCTTCAAGAAAAAAATAAAGTTCTAAAAGCCAAGTTAGAAAGTTACAAGAATATTTTTTCAGACTAAATTTCCATTAACATCCAAATTGGACAACTGAAATGTCCTGTATTCCCCAAAGGTGCGTTCAAGCTTTTGAATCCCATGTGATTATAAATTGAAACTGCCTTATCTAATTCAGGCATGGATTCAAGATAAATCGCTGAATATTGCATTGATTTGGCATATTTGATAGCTTCAGTCAGTAACAACTTTCCTATTCCAAAACCTCTAAAATCTTTGTCAATATACATTTTGACTAATTCACAAACTCCAACAGGCAAACCGTTCGTTGGATAGATTCCGACTCCACCAACAACATTTTCATCAACAGCAGCAATGAAATAGGCGCAATTTAGATTTTGAAAATGTTCAAAAAGTTGATCGGTACTTTTATCATAATAAGCAGTGCCAGCTTTGGCAGCACCGTGCTCCAATAATGTTTCCCTTAGTATTTTGGCAATTTTACTATTGTCTTGAATTTCAATTGCCCTAATTTCAACTGAGAAATCTTTCAAATCAATTTTATTTGTTGCTTTCATTGATTTTTTTGATGTCAAAAAATATCTTTTCAATCGTTAAATATTGGCCATTTGGTTTTGGGCCAAGCGCAGGAACATTCACAATATAGCCATAAGCATCAAGCAAAACATACAGGGGAAAAGATTCCACATGATACGCTTTTAAAATTGGATCATCTGCTTCTAATTCAAATGTTTCCCAAGGCAAAGATTTAACTGATTCTATTTGCTTTTTTGTCAATTTGTCATTTTTAACATAGACAGAAATGATATTGACGTCACCCTGATATTTTGCATAAATTGGATTCAAAAGCTCTAAATCTTTGGCAGATTCTCTCGTTGAAGGATCGAAAAAATGAATGTACAAATGTTTCTTAGTGTAATTTCTCAATGAAACAGATTCGCCTGATTGATTTTTAATCACAAAATCAGGAGCTTTAGAACCAGGAACCAATTCTGTTAATCTGTAAATCATGTTTTTAGCGATAATTCCATTGCTTTTAAAGATGCTAAATTTGGCAACACTGTCTAAAACACTGATAATATTTGTCTGAGGAAATTCACCAGAATAGAAAACTTCACTTAGTCCTTTGATCATGATTAATTCTCTCAACTTAGTATTTCCAGGTTTCATTGCTGGCGTTGGATTCTTAATTACCGTTGGTCGTAAGGTATATTCATCGCCCAAAGCCCGCATAATGAGAGATGGACTATTTTTCAAAAGACCTAAATAAACCCGATTATTCACTTCCATCTCCAACCTTGAAAAAATATTTTCGTAAAATGAAGCGATGTAATCCATGTAGATATCTGATTCGTAAACTACTGGAGCGTTGTTTAAGAAGAAATCAAATTTTTCAAAACGATTTCTAGTTCCTTTAAATTGAATGTCGTCCAAACTTGCGATCGTATATTTTACATAGGTTTTGAAAAATAAATTTGTGTCTAATTTATAGGCATTTTCAACGTTCATTTTGAAAGTATCTAATTTCATAACGAACTCTAAACCATTTATTTGCTTAGTGTAAAAATAGGTTCCTAAAAAGTTATTTGTCCATTTGTCAAAGCTCAATATTTTATAGTTGATGTCTGTAGAGTCTAAACCTAAAAAACTGATTTCCACAGAATTTCCATCTGGTCGATAGGCATCATATTTGTTTTTAGAAGGCATAAAAACTTCGTATTTTGCATTTGGTTGAATGTATAAAAAGCCCTTATTTTTGTTTGATTTTAAAATTACTTTCTGTGTTTTTTCATTGAAAAATGAGAACTTAAAAGTACTGTCTGCTTCAACAGTTGTCGTTGCAATCAAAGCCTCTCTCATGGAGAAATAATCTTCAATTTCATACAATTCAATCTTTTGTCCAACATAGCCTGGAGCATAGCCCTTAACTTCAGTAGTTTTTTGACTGAAAGTGGATTGCGTAATCGCCAATAAAGCAACACAAATCAAAATAAATTTTACTTTTTGCATATTTACGAAACGAGTAAATGACTATTTGTTACAAACTGTTCAATAATCCCGCCATTTTTTGATATTTCACGCACAATTGAAGCGCTTATTGCTGAAACAACCGGATCAGTCATAAAAAAAACAGTTTCAATTTCAGCTAACTGTTGATTCATTTGCGCAATTGCTTTTTCGTATTCAAAATCTTTGGTGTCTCGTAAACCTCTTAAAATGAATGTAGCATTTATATCTTTACAAAAATCAACAGTCAATTTCTGGAAGGAATTCACAACAATTTTGGACTCGCCGGCATAAATAGATTCAATTTGATTGATTCTTGAATCTAATGTAAAATGAGGCGTTTTAGTAGTGTTGAAACCAACTCCAATCACAATTTCATCAAATAACGGTAGCGCTTTTTTTATCACGCTTTCGTGTCCTTTTGTAAAAGGATCAAATGAGCCAGGAAAAAGTGCAATTCTTTTCATAATAATTAAATTAGCTATTTGTTTCTGTCGTATTTAACTCAACGATTTTAGTATTTACTAAGAAAGTAAAGTAAACATTTCCATATTGTTTGGTCAATTCATATTGTGGAAAATGTTCCAATTTAGTATGTCTACCATGTTCAATAATTACTAAACCATTTTCATTCAGTAAATTGCGTTCAAAAATGATCGTTGCCAAAGATTCATGAATCGGAGAATCATACGGTGGATCTGCAAAAATTAAATCGAATGTTTTACCAGTCTTTTTTAAAAAATCCCGAACATCAGCCCTGAAAACTTCAATGTTTTCCTCCATTTTCACTTCTTGAACCAAGTTTTTAATGAATTTCACACAATTGAAATTTTGATCAACTGCTGTGATGTGTCCACTTTCTCTAGATGCAAATTCTAAAGTGATGTTTCCAGTTCCCGCGCAAAGGTCTAAAATGTCTAAATCGACCAATGAATATTTGTTTTCCAACACATTGAAAAGTCCCTCTTTGGCATAATCAGTTGTTGGCCTTGATGGAAAACCTTTTGGTGCTGAAAATCTTCTTGATTTTAATATTCCTCTAATTATACGCAAGTTTGCTGGTATTTAAATGGTAAATTCTTCGTTTCAAGGATTGAAACTTTTTGCAAATCTTTCAAATGTTTGATTTGATTTAAGATATTTTCTTTGCGATTTGACGGTGTATCAATAGAATCGTACATATACAATTGTAAATCGTCTTTTAAAAGTTCTTGTTGTTGCAAACTGAATGAAAGGTAATACAAAACATCTTCTTCATGCAAAGATTCAAAAGTGTTGTAAAAAAGCAAATTCCCTTGTTTGATCATCAATATCAAACAGTGCTGTTGGTGTAAAACGATATGAACGCTTGTTTTAAAAGTTGAATTTGAAAAGATTCCTCTTAAAAATACAGAGCCTTCGTGTTGCATTACAATTCTTGGATACCGAATTACAAAAAATGATTTCGCCCAAAGTGGAATTTCAAAAACATTCACCAACGAAAGTTCAGCAATGCGATTGTAATCTACATCATTTGATATCATTTCTTTTGTAAAACAAGCTTGAAATATAGATTTTGCAGAACTTGACCCAAATACGTTCATCGGAACCAAAGTCGATAAAGGACTAAACCATGACAATGAATAATCGTCGTATTCTTTATTTAATAGTTCTTTTTCAGTCAAAAAAGCTTGAATTTGCTCTTTGTACTGAAAATCTTTCTTTCCTTCAAAAACGAGCGATCCAATTTCATTTACCGATTGGTCAATCATTTCTACCACATTCAAAGAATGCTCAGAAAGTACAAAAACGAGGTGTGATTTCGCCATGACACAAAGCTACACTTTTTTGAAGACATAAGATATTAGACAGTAGACATTAGACTATTGATTTTCGAAAATACAATAGATTTCTTTAAAATTTCAAATATAATAGGCTGAACAGACGTTAATTCTGAAATCTTTATTCTAAAGTTTTTTGTCTAACGTCTTTTGTCTAAAGTCTAATATCTCAAAGCGCAGCGGGTCTTATTTAATTCTATCTTTGTAAAGTGAATCCACAAGAAAAAAGCAAGCAATCTTTCTCTCAAGAAATTGAACATCAATTTGGTTTTGAGCCAGTTGGAGATCAGGTTTCTGCGATTAAGAAAATGGTTGATTTTTCATTTGATCAAACCAAAAATGGTGTTTTTATTCTTTCTGGTTATGCTGGTACTGGTAAAACGACTTTACTTGGTGCGTATGTAAAAGCATTGGGGATTTTTAAAAAGAAAACCATTTTGTTGGCTCCAACAGGTCGTGCGGCGAAAGTTTTGTCTAATCGATCTAAAAAACAAGCGCTCACTATTCACAAAAGAATTTATAGAAAAGAAACTGTGGCTGGTGGAGGAGTTCAATTGGTTTTGGCTCCTAATTTATCAAAAAACACGATTTTTATTGTCGATGAAGCTTCAATGATTGGCGATTACAGCATGAATGATGATGGTTCAATTTCAGGGCGAAATTTATTACAAGATTTGGTCAATTATGTTTTTTTTGGTGACGGAAATCAATTGATTTTTGTTGGTGATGAAGGACAGTTACCGCCTGTGGGAAGTGATTTTTCTCCAGCGTTGAATTTGGAATATTTGCGAAATTATTATCCTGAACTGAATTTGACAGTTTCGAAACTTAAAAAAGTATTGCGTCAAACTGAGGATTCTGACATTTTATTGAATGCCACCAGACTAAGAAACGCGCCTGAAGGAAGTTTTCCCTCCATAAAATTGACCCAAAAATTTGATTTAGTTAGTATCCATGGAGGAGATTTGCAAGATGAATTGGAAACTTCGTATTCAAATTTTGGTTCTGATGAAACGATAATTATTACGCGTTCAAATAAAAGAGCAAATCAATATAATCAACACATCAGGAATCGGATTTTGTGGTTTGAGGAAGATTTGTGCGGCGGCGATATGCTGATGGTGGTGAAAAACAATTATTTCTGGTTGGAGGAAAAATCTGAAGCAGGTTTTATTGCCAATGGAGAAATTATCAAAGTTTTGAGAATCATGAAGCGAGAAGAAATTTATGGTTTTCAATTTGCCCGTGCAAGAGTTCAATTGGTCGACTATCCAGATATGGGAGATTTTGAAACCATGTTGTTGGTCGATACATTAATGTCTGAATCACCTTCATTACCACGCGATCAAATGAAAGCGTTGTTTTTTGCTATTGAGGCAGAATATGTATATGAAAAAAACAAAAAAGTGCGCTACGAAAAAATCATGAAAGACCCATATTTCAATGCACTTCAAGTAAAATTTGCGTATGCAATAACTTGCCACAAATCTCAAGGTGGTCAATGGGCTTCTGTTTTTTTAGACCATGGATATTTGACAGAAGAATTACTCGATAAATCTTTTTTTCGCTGGCTTTACACTGGTTTTACAAGAGCTTCAGAACGACTTTGTTTGGTCAATTTTGATTCACACTTTTTTCAAAAAAACAAATAGAAAGATGGTTAATCTTCACTTTTTAATTTCAATTGATTGATTTTAAAAGAGGCTTTTCCAACTGTAATTTTTGTTTTTGCAATTTCATTATTCAAGCGATCAATCACAATTTTAGCAGTTGGTCGATCCAAATAAGTTCCTGCTAAAACATTAAGTTCATCTTTCAGTTGCATTAAAATTTCAAGGGTTCTAAAAGCACTTAATATTTGATTTTTAGATAAACTATATTTCTTCATCGCAGCCAAAACTTCCTCGTTAGAAATTTGAAGATTACTTGCTACAGGATCAGTGTAAGAATTGATTTCCAACAATGTTTTTCGATTCAAGTTGATAATTACCTCTGATTTTCTCAATCGTTGAAAAGTGGTATCCATTCTTGAGGTAATTCTTTGCTCTTCAGTTTCTCCAGGGTAACTTCCTATTTCTAGCGCTTGTTTGTCTCTGATGGTTTTAACTCCGTTCCATTTTCCGATTCCTTGACCACGTGCAATAATTGAAAATGGAATCTTTTTGTCAGTGAGTGATTCAAAAAACTGACGAACCGCTACACTGTCTTTACTTTCAAGGAGATCTCCATTTAAATCCCATTGGTCGGAAGCGAAAACATCTTCCAAGTCTAAATGTATCCTTGCGTCGTAGTCCGGTTTTGCATCACAAAGATTGATATGCAACATGACTTCATCAGCTTCATCCGAAATTGCACCATAAGGGATGGCAATCAGTCTAACCTCAAATTCTTGAACGATGGTATCTGGTTTGAATTGAAATTCTTGTGTTTTGATATCAAAAGTAGTTGAATCTTGAAAAATATATAGGCCATCTTTTTCTGTAAAATTTGCCCAATGTAAACCAATTGCTTGATTGTAATCATCTAATCTTCTTTGATATTGCGCTTGTAAATCAATGGCATCAGCTTTGTCTTTTTTCAAATCAATAATTTTCTTTTTGATTACATCAAGCTCATTGTATTGTTGTACCAAAAGTTCCTGTTTTGCTTTTCGGTCTTTTTTGCCAGAATTGGTTTTGTCAACAACATGATCTGAACCGATTTTTTTGCTTTTGGAACTTGTTGTTATTGGCGAATATCTTAAATCTGAAATTTCTTTTTCATTTTTTTGAATACGTAAAATCAATTCTTCTTTTTTCTTTTCATAGTATTCAATCCAATAATCGAAACCTCGTTTCCCTAAAATCATTTCATCTAATTTGGCGATTTTATCATTTTTTAAATTATTGATGATTGATTGAAATGTTCCACCTTTCACAAAACTTGAATCTGGAGATAAAAATCTTGTTTCGCCTGAGCCAAAAAGATGGTAAGAAATTCCGTTTTTTTCAATAACAACAGTTGTTTGCTTTTCAGCATTATATCCCCAAACGTCTAAATGAATATTTGTCAATTTATTATTTCCGACTGATTTTAAAGAGGTTGATGTAAATCTCAATGGTTCGATTGCTTCTTTCTTCTTTTTTTCAGCAGGACGAATTTTCATTTGGTAAGGAAAAAGTCCGACTGCTTTCGGAAGGCCTTTGTTCCATCTGCCTCTTTCGTCTTTTTCTCTTTCTTCCAATAATCCTGAAGTTGAACTCCCGTCACCTGCCGCTACCAAAACATTTGTGAAAACTGTCGCTTCACCACCAAGTGCTTGAAAAAAATCTTTGGTTCTAATAGCAACATATCTATTTACGGCTTCATTGATCGCTTCTAACGTATTGTATTGATCTTGAATGTCAAGGAAATGAAAAGTTCCTACCATTGCTTTTTTATCATCAAAACTCAAACTTGGGTTGAGTAAATTTTCCAATTTTGGATGTGGAACATTATTTCCATCGTCATTTTTGAAAGCTTTTATAGGTAAAAGTCCAATTAATATTCCTTCAAATTGCTTGTATTGAGATTGATAATTGACCAACTCTTTTTCTCCCAATCTTTTGGCCAAGAGAACTTTGTTTAATTCCCATAATGCCATTTTGTTGGCTGCTTCAGTTATTAGACCTTTAGGCGATTTTGCAATTTCAGAAGTTCGGATGAAGAGCAATTCTGGTTGATTCATAATGACTGTTTCAACAGAATCAAAATTAATTTCTTTATTAGGAAAGCGAATATCTGGACCTTTGTATTCAAAGTAGCGCCCAAAATTGTTTTCTAAAATGGGACTTTTTCTGACTACGTGAAATAAGTATGCTTTTTCTTCAGCAGTTAAATCTGAGTTTTCTTGAGCGAAAGAGCTCGTAAAAAATTGAAATAAAATGATTAGGGTAATAATTATCTTCATGCAGTAAATTTAATTTTTTCAATCGAGCGATATATTGACTCTAATAAATCAATCTCAACAACTTAATGTTAACTAAATACAAACGTTTTCAAATTACTTTGTTACAAAAGTTTCTGCAAAAAAAAACCGCTTTCTAGAAAGCGGTCTTAAAATGTTATTGATATAGTTAGTTTTTGGAGAATTTCTCAACTTTAGATACGCCATTTGTAGTTAGTTCAAGGAAATAAATACCTTTTTGAATATCATGTAATTGAACAATCATTCCAGAAGTTACAGACTCAATAGTTTGAACTGTTTTTCCAGTTTGGTCAATAATTCTAGCTTTTGCTCCGTTAAAATCACCTTTGATTGTCAAACTTTCTTTGGCAGGATTAGGATAAACACTGAAATTGATTTTTTCATTTTCATTTACAGAAACAAAATTATCTGGTTGAACTGAACTTAATACAACCGTAAATTCAGTTAATGGATCTACAGCCCCAGAGCTAACGATTTTTGCAGAAGTATGAGTAAAAACAGGCATATTTCCATTACTTAATTGGTAGTATTCATATTGCGCACGAATTAATTGAATATCTCCAAAAACAGGAACGGTAGTATTTAATGTGTCAATTGTGATGCAACGAATGACTCCAGTTAAAGTTGTTGCAGCATTTAATTTCAAAGTACCTTCTCCATCGATTTTAGAAAAAGAAGTTCCTGTTGCATCTGGATTTTGCGGGAAACCAGAAAAAGAAAAATACAAGCTTCCTGCAAAAACATCATTCAATTGATCGTTGTACGCGAATTCATAATTAGCCAAAGTTTGCGGATCAGTATTGAAAATTGCTTTTACTTCCCCGAATGTTGGTTCGTTGAAAACAAATCCAGGAGAATTTCTTTCGGTTGCTGTTGAAGACCAATAAGTAGTTAAGAAATTTTCTACAACCACAGCTTTTGTGGCACTTGGAAAGTCTGCTGTATTCGTTGTAGTTGTGGGATCAACGATAGTCAAATTTCGCAATTCACCAGCAAAACCACCGATTGATGAATAATCCCAAATTACACCTGTACCAGTGATATTTGAATAATTAGTTGCAAAAGAATCACATAAAAACAGATCGACTGAAGTACCAATTATCGGCTCATTTGCTTGCGTCAAACCTTGACCAAATGAAGTACCAGCTAAAAGTAGTGAAGCGAATAGTAATTTTTTTTTCATAGTGTATAATTATTAAGTTGTTTACAATACTTTAAATTTTGTATTGCGTTCTTATTTAAAATTAAGTGCCTCAAAAATACAAAAAAATCATTCAATAATTACTTTTTAGTAATTCAAAAAACGCTTTAAATCTCATTTTTGAGATATTATTTAAATAGACGAAAATCCTTGTTTTGTAGTTGGAAATGATTGAAGCAGGTTTGATAATCGAACGACGATATCGTTTGATTAAGTGTCAAAAGTTTAAAGTTGCGTTATTTTTTTAATTTTGTTTCAAACTAAAAGAACACTTAAGATGGGTTTCAATGCTTTGTTTAGAAAAAAAACAGTTCAAGATATTTTACTTCAAGTTGAGAAAAACAATGCCGATGGGCACGGTTCACTTGGCAGACATTTGGGAGTTAGAGATCTAGCTGCTTTTGGTATTGCTGCGATAATTGGTGCAGGTATTTTTAGTACAATCGGAACTGCTTCTCATGATGGAGGTCCTGCAGTGATTTTTCTATTTTTATTTACTGCCATCGCTTGTGGTTTTGCAGCTTTTGCTTACGCAGAATTCGCATCCATGGTGCCAGTATCAGGGAGTGCTTACACCTATTCGTATGTTGCATTTGGAGAAATTATCGCTTGGATTATTGGTTGGTCATTGATCATGGAATATGCCATTGGTAATATAACAGTTGCAATTTCTTGGAGTGATTATTTTACGGGAATGTTGGATGGAGTAGGACTGCATTTGCCACAATGGATCCAAACAGATTATCTTACTGCTTCCAATGGCTACGATCAAGCAATGGCTTTAATGCAAGGTGGTAAGCAACTTGAAAATTTAGATTTTAGTCTTCAAACTGCACATCAAGCTTGGCTTTCTGCTCCAAATATATTTGGTTTTCACTTGATTTTTGATTTGCCAGCGCTTTTTATTATCGTGCTCATTACCTGGTTAGTTTACCGAGGAATGAAAGAGAGTAGGAATGCAAGTAACATAATGGTAGTAATAAAATTGGCTATTATTTTATTGGTAATAGCTGTGGGGATTTTTTACGTCGATACTGATAATTGGAGTCCATTTGCACCCAACGGCGTTTCAGGAATATTGAAAGGCGTTTCTGCTGTGTTTTTTGCATACATTGGTTTCGATGCTATTTCAACTACTGCTGAAGAATGTAAAGATCCTCAAAGAGATTTGCCTCGAGGAATGATGTGGGCGATTATCATTTGTACTGTTTTGTATATTGTTATTTCTTTGATTTTAACAGGTTTGGTTTCCTACAAACTTTTGGCAGTTGGTGATCCATTGGCATTTGTTTTTCGCGAAATTGATTTAAAATGGATGTCTGGAATAATTGCGGTAAGTGCGGTTATTGCTATGGCTTCCGTTTTGTTAGTTTTTCAAATGGGACAACCAAGAATTTGGATGAGTATGAGCAGAGACGGGCTCTTACCAAAGAAATTCTCTAAAGTTCATCCAAAATATAAAACACCTTCTTTTTCAACGATTGTTGTGGGTTTTGTCGTTGCTATTCCAGCACTTTTTATGAATTTGACGATGGTAACAGAATTGTGTAGTATTGGAACACTTTTCGCTTTTGTATTGGTTTGTGGCGGTGTTTTAGTGTTACAAAATAAAACGGATATCCCAAGAGGAAAATTTAAAACTCCTTATGTAAATGGAAAGTATGTATTGCCTTTTTTAGTGGTAGGGACCATTATTTTATTGCTGTCAGAGTTCAAGAATGATACTATGAATTTTGTCCTAAATAAACCGACATTGAAAGAAACTGAAGAAGTAATTACTGATTTATCAAATGCGGAAGTTCAAAAGTTAAATGCATCTATACTGAAAGTAGACAGTATCGGTTTAAATCGCGTTGGTTCTGATTTGTCTGCTTACTTTGAACAAGAACCAAAAATTGATTTTAGTACTGCTTTAGAAGCCATTGAGTTTAAAAACATGAAGTTAAAATTAAATGAAATAGATTCGATTACTTCAGGGAAATTGTCACACTTTTTAATTGGCTTTGATGAAAAAGGATTTAAATTGATGGATCAAAATATAAAACTTTATTTCGAACAAGGACCAAAATTGGAGTTTAAAGAAGTGCAAGCTATCCTTAATTTGGATAAAAACAGATTGTATAATGCTGGATTTTCTCATTTTGCCCATAAAATTCCAACGTGGATTTTCATTCTTTTTACATTGTTTATTACAATCGTTACAATTAGAAAAAATTTATCATTGATTCCATTATTAGGATTATTGTCTTGCTTGTACATGATGAGCCAAATTCAATTGTCAAATTGGATTTATTTTACAGCTTGGCTATTAATCGGATTATTGATTTATTTTGGCTATAGTAAAAGACACAGTAAACTGAATAAAATTGCTGCAGATTAAGTAGTAAGGTCTACTTTTTTAGGATCAAAGATTTATTACAATTCGTTGCTAAAAGTCCTATTTTTTCTGTAGTTTTGCACCTTAAATTTCCAAAAATATGTTTGAAAATCTTACCGATAAGTTTGAGAGAGCGTTTAAAGTATTAAAAGGACAAGGTCAGATTACTGAAATCAATGTGGCAGAGACATTGAAGGAAGTGAGAAGGGCATTGTTAGATGCCGATGTTAACTTCAAAACAGCAAAGGATTTTACTGTTAAAGTGAAAGAAATTGCATTGGGAAGAAATGTATTGACTGCAATTTCACCAGGACAATTGATGACTAAAATTTGTCATGAAGAATTAGTCGAATTGATGGGTGGAAATGAGGAAGACATCAATTACCAAGGAAATCCTGGGATTATTTTGATGTCTGGTCTCCAAGGTTCTGGTAAAACTACATTTTCTGGGAAATTAGCGAATTACTTAAAAACTAAAAAAGGTAAGAAACCATTGTTAGTTGCTTGTGATGTTTATCGTCCAGCAGCTATTGATCAACTTCATGTTTTAGGTGACCAATTAGGAATTGAAGTATATTCAAATAAGGAAGAAAAAAATCCAGTTGAAATTGCAAAAGCAGCAATTATCTATGCAAAAAGCAATGGTTTCAATGTTGTGATTGTCGATACCGCTGGTCGTTTGGCGATTGATGTTCAAATGATGAACGAAATCGAACAAGTTAAAAATGCAATTAAACCTACTGAAACACTTTTTGTAGTTGATTCGATGACGGGGCAAGATGCAGTAAACACGGCAAAAGCTTTCAACGAAAAAATCAATTTTGATGGAGTTGTATTAACCAAATTAGATGGTGATACGAGAGGTGGAGCTGCTTTATCAATTAAGACTGTTGTTGATAAACCGATTAAGTTTGTTGGAACAGGAGAGAAAATGGATGCAATTGATGTTTTCTATCCAAAAAGAATGGCTGACAGAATCCTTGGAATGGGTGATGTTGTATCGTTGGTAGAAAGAGCACAAGAGCAATTCAATGAAGAAGAGGCAAGAAAACTTCAGAAAAAAATTCAAAAAGACCAATTCGATTTCAATGATTTCTTAGGACAATTGCACCAAATTAAAAAAATGGGTAATGTTAAAGATTTACTTGGAATGTTACCAGGAATGGGGAAAGCTTTGAAAGATGTAGATATTCAAGACGATGCTTTCAAACACATCGAGGCAATTATTTATTCGATGACTCCAAAAGAAAGATCTAATCCATCTTTGTTAAATGGACAGAGAAAAAATAGAATTGCGAATGGAAGTGGCACATCAGTTCAAGAAGTTAATAAGCTTTTGAAACAATTTGAGGATACACGTAAAATGATGAAAATGATGAGTAATCCCAAAAATATGATGGGAATGATGAAACAATTGAAAGGAATGAAAGGCGGAATGCCAGGAATGTAATTTCTACATAAAAATATTTAGAAGTCTTTTTCAGTATGAATTAGACTTTTTTTGTTCAAAAAAAGGTGGTAACAATGCACCACCTTAGATAATAAAATCATTCATATCAAATATAACCTACTATATCATAGGCAATATAACCAACCCATTCTTTGATTAAAAAGTTCCATTCTGTAAAAGTATCGACACTTGGAACAAGCAATTGATCCCAATAAAAAGAACGCTCAGGACCGGTATACAAATCGGTTGAATATGGAACTACATTCACATTTTCACGAGCAAAGCAAGCCATTGCTCTTCTCATGTGACTTCCTGAAGTAATAAGCAAACAAGAATCTACTTTTGGAAAAGAATCTGTAAGTAAGTTTCTTGTTTCTAGTGCATTTTCATGTGTGTTTTTAGAAATTGGCTCTACAATAATATCTTTAGAAGGAATTCCCCACAGCAATAGCACTTCTTTAAATTGTTCTGACTCATGTAAACCTTTATCAGACAAATATCCATTGTCACCAGAAAGAAGTATTTTTTTGATTTTCCCTTTTTTGTACAAACTGATAGCCTGCCAAATTCTATCTCCACCTCGCCTGATGCTCAAAACACCAATATCATTATTGAATTCAGCCATTCCGCCTAATACAATTCCTACCTCATAGTTTCCAACTTCTTCAATTGGCGTTCCATGAACTTCCCATTGACGACAAAATTCATTAAAAATAAATCCATTGCTAAAGAAAAAGAAAATTATTATTCCAGTAATCCTTGCCCTTCTTTTGTAGATTGAATTTGGCCAATAAAAAAATATTCCTACACAAATGATAAACCATAAAAATGGGGAGAGGAACACCAGCAGTAATTTTGATAAGATGAAAAACATTTTTAACTTTTAAGGTAAAAAAAAACCGCTCAGAATACTGAACGGTTTCAAATTTAGGTATTTAAAACTATTTTGCAACAGAAAAGCTTCTTTTTTCTTTAATTCGAGCAGATTTTCCAGTTCTTTCACGGAAGTAGAAGATACGAGCACGACGAACAGCACCTTTTTTGTTCACTACAATTTGATCAACAAACGGAGATGAAATTGGGAAGATTCTTTCTACACCAATATTACCTGACATTTTACGTACAGTAAAAGTTTCAGTTGCACCATTTCCACGACGTTGAAGTACAACACCTTGAAATTGCTGAATTCGCTCTTTCGCGCCTTCTTTAATTTTGTATGAAACTGTAATAGTATCTCCACTTTTGAAATTTGGGAAGTTTTTTACTTCTACTAGTTCGTTTTGAAGCTCTCTAATGATATCCATGACTCTTATTTTCTATTTATCTGACCGTAAATCGGGGTGCAATATTACGAATTATTTCTTAAAAAAATAAATACTATTAAATCTTTTTTTAAAAAAATAATATTAAGTACAAAAGTAAGTCATTTTCAAAGATATTTTATACGAAAATTACTTTATTTATCTTTTTCAATATAATTTAGCAACCATTTTAACTAATTCGTCGTCATTTAACTGTCAAACATACTATATTATGAAAAGTACTTTATTTTGTTTGTTTTTACTGGTGTTTAGCGTTTCTAAAGCACAGGATTTACAAAAATATGATGCTAGATTGTTGAAAAATCATGGTGATACGATCATGACCATATACAGCAAAAATCACAATTTCTACAATTTTTTAATTTTTGAGTTGGATTATGGCTTTGAAATTAAATTGAAATCAGAAATTAGTAGTTCAAATTTTACTCCGATTTCACAATTTAAAAATTCAAGTGGAAAATCCTTGAATGGAAGTGAGTTACAAAAGGGAATATTCAATTTCAAAGAGTGGGGGATTGTTCTAAAGCAAAATGAGCCTCTCATTATTGATTTAGACGAGAATCATGTTCTTTATTTTTACGATAAAGTATCAAATAATATCCGTTTTGGAAAAAGTCCACTTTACACTAAATAGGCGTTTATGAAAAAGTTATTATCAATTTTAGTTCTATCCATATCTTACTATTCTTCAGCTCAAACCGCAATTAATGTTACCTCTGCTATTAATAATACTTCTGTAAGTACATGCAATGGTTTTGTAATTGATTCTGGGGGCCAAGGAGGTTCAGGATATTCAAATGGTGAGAATATTACATTTACAATTTGCCCAGATACACCTGGAGATTACATGACAGTAGTTTTCAATCTTTTTAATTTGAATCTACAAGATGATAATCCAGCTCCAAATCAAACAAACGTTGACTACATGTATGTTTATGATGGAAATAGCACAGCAGGAAATTCATTGGGAGTATATCAAGGTACAGAATTGCAAGGTGTTGTTATTCAGGCTTCTCCCCAAAATACATCAGGTTGTTTAACTTTTAGATTTGTTTCAAATTCTGTGGGTACTGGTGCTTTTACAGCATCTGCGTTGTGTGAGACACCATGCAGTGACCCAGTAGCAGCTGGAGTTTTATTGAATGGAATTACTTCAGACAGTATACATGTATGCATTGGTGAAACTGTAAACTTTCAAGATGCAGGCTCATTTGCACAACCAGGTTTCGCAATTGCAGATTATTCTTGGGATTTTATGGATGGTACTTCTGCTTCAGGTCAAAATGTATCTCATGCTTATTCCGTTCCGGGTCATTATAGAATTCAACTTTTTGTTACTGATAACAATGCAGACAATGAGTGTGTTAATAATAATCTTATTGATTTACAAGTTTTGGTAGCAACTATTCCAACCTTTATTGGATTCATGAGTGATACAACCATGTGTTTAGGAGAATCATTGGCTGCAAGTGCCACACCAAATGATTACGAGTTACTTTGGGATGGATTTTCTGGTTATGAAACAATAGACGACGGCTGTTTGTTAGATACGCAGTTAGGTGTTGCACAAAATATTGACATCTTACAAACTGGTTTTGCTGCAGGTACTACAATTACAAGTGCTTCACAAATTCAAGAAATTTGTTTAGAAATTGAGCACTCTTTTATGGGTGATTTAGTTATTTATCTAAATTGTCCAAATGGTCAATCGATAATGTTGCATCAACAAGGTGGAGGTGGAACTCAAATTGGCGTTCCAAATCAAGCTGATAATGTTGATTGTTCAGATCCTTCTACACAAGGTACTCCTTATAATTATTGTTTTACGCCAGCAGCAACTCAAACTTGGGTAGGTTGGGTAAATTCTAGTGGTTTCGGTGGAACGTTGCCTGCAGGTAATTATCAACCAATTGGCGCATTTACTGATTTAGTTGGATGTCCTACGAATGGAGTTTGGACTTTAACAGTTGTTGACAATTGGGCAGCTGATGATGGTGTTGTTTTTAGTTTTGGTTTAACTTTAGATCCATCATTATATCCTAATTTAGTTCAGTTTACTCCTCAAATTGGTTTAGGTGCTGATTCGTCCTTTTGGAATATGCCGGCTCCGTTTGCTTCAAATGTATCCGCAAACGGTGATGCAATGACAATTACACCTACTTCAGCAGGTTCATATACTTACACTTATACAGTTATTGACAACTTTGGTTGTACAAATGATTCATCCTTTGTATTAACTGTAAATGCTAATCCCATGCCTAATGCAGGAAATGATATTATTGTATGCGGAGGAACAGCAGAACAGTTAAATGGTTCAATTTCAGGAGCAGGAGGAGGTTCACCTTGTCCGTATACTCTTGATTTGGTTGATTCATTTGGTGACAGTTGGAATGGAAATAATTTACTTTTTACAGTAAATGGTGTAACTACCTCTTACACTGTTAGCTCTGGTTCAAATGCGGTGTTTACGGTTAATATTCCACATGGGGCTTCTGTTACTGCACAATTTCAAGCTTCAGGAAGTTGGACCAATGAATGTGAATATCAGATTATTGATCCAAATGGAACAGTTGTCGTTCAGCAAGGGCAGAATGGAACAACTCCACCCACAACTGTTGATGCTTTTACTGCGGATTGTTTTGGTGGATTTGAGTTTGTGTGGAGTCCCTCAGCTGATTTGAATGACCCGAATATTCCAAATCCTATTGGAACTTTTCTTTCGCCTCAAACATTAACTTTGACAGTATATCCTACTGGTCATCCACTTTGTGCAACAACAGATCAATTAAACGTTTCACTATCTAATTCAGCATATCCAGGTGCAGATTCAACTTTTACTATTTGTTCTGCTGGTTCTCCAGTTGATTTGTTTCCAGTTCTTGGACCAGGTGCTAGTGTAAACGGATATTGGGTTTATGGTGCTGCAAACACTCCTGTAACCATGCCATATGATCCTTTGACAATGAATCCAGGTCAATATAAATATAGAGTTGATAGTGCAGGTTGTATTGCGCAAGCCATAATTACTGTAGTCGAAGTAAGTACTTCAATCACTTTAGTGGTGCCAACTAATGTAAATTGCAACAGTGCAAGTAACGGAAGTATTGTTGTTACTGGCTTGAATTTCACTTCTTATTCCATAGATGGTGGTCCTCAATTTGCAGCAACTTCTCCAGCTACTATTAATGGTTTTGCAGCTGGTAATTATAGTATAGAAGTTTTTGGTTCTGGAGGTTGTTCAGATGTTGAGCCTTTTGTTATCACAGAACCAGCACCATTACAATTAGATTTAATCTCAAATGACACGTCAGTTTGTATAGGTGCCTCGATTAATATCAGCGCTTTAGGTTCAGGTGGAAGTACGGCATATACTTATACTTGGACACAGAATGGAAATTTATTAGGTCTTGGTTCAACAATAACTGTTACGCCACCATTAACTTTAAATACCTATTGTGTGACATTGACTGAGGCTTGCGGTTCACCTTCAGTAGATACCTGCATGGTAATAGATAATCCAATTGAGATCTTCCCAATTTTAACACCGGATACAACTCAAGGTTGTTTTCCTGTGACAATTAATTTTGCCAATACAACTAATTCAGCGGAAATTGCTACAACTTTAGTAGATTTTGGTGATGGACAAATCATCAGTTACCCAGGTACAAGTTCTTTTAGTCATATTTATGCTCAACCTGGAGTCTACACAGTTCATGTCGAAGTGACCTCAATTTTTGGTTGTTTATATGATTCAACTTTTACAAATATGATTGAAGCATTTGATTATCCTGAAGCAAATTTCAACATTTTGCCAAATGATGTTTCATTCTTTGATCCAAATGTATTGTTGGAAAATACTAGTTCTTTTAATGTTGTAGATTTTCAATGGACAATTTCCTCTGGAAATCCTTCTTCGGCAGCAACTGAAAATGTAAATGCAAGTTTTCCAAGTGATATTGAAGGTACATATCCGGTAACATTATTGGTAACAGACCAAAATAGTTGTCAAGATACAATTACTAAAATTGTAAATGTCATTAGTGAAGTAGTTTTGTATGCACCAAATTCATTTACACCAGATGGTGATGAACACAATCAAACTTGGAAAATCGTTGTTGATGGAATTGATTTGTACAGTGCAGAGATTCTGATTTTCAATAGATGGGGTGAATTGATTTGGGAATGTCATGATGTAAGTGAAGGTTGGGACGGTACCTATGGAGGTAAAATAGTTCAGAATGGAACTTACACTTGGACACTGAAATTTAAAGATATTCATTCAGATAAAAAATATGAATTTAATGGACATATTCTTTTAATAAGATAGTATGTTTTAAAGACAAAAAAAAAGTGAAGTTCAAAACTTCACTTTTTTTTTGTCTTTAATCAAAGGTTATTTTAATTTCCTTCTTTTCATTTCTTTGGTAATTAAATTTAGTTCTCTACTGGTTTGCCCAGCAACAGATGTGTTCTCATCAGCTCTTCTCAAAAGATATGGCATAACTTCTTTAATTGGCCCATAAGGAACATATTTGGCAACTAAAAATTGATTGTTTGATAAATTATAAGAAATGTGATCACTCATACCTAATAGCTGAGCAAAATAAAGTCTTTTATCATCTTTTTTTAATCCTTTATCAGTGATTAGTTTAGCTAAAAAAGCTGAACTATCTTCATTATGTGTTCCTGCACAAATCGCCAAAATATCAATATTATCAATAATAAATGTCAAAGCTTCATTATAATCTTTATCACAAGCTTTTTTATCTTGTTGAATTGGAGAAGGATAACCTTTAAGTTCAGCACGATCCCTTTCTTTTTCCATGTATGCGCCTCTAACCAATTTAATTCCATAGTGATATTTGCCTAATCTTGAAGAGGCTGTTGCATCTTTCAGAAACTGAATTCTATCATGTCTATACATTTGTAGTGTATTGAATACGATTGCTTCGGTGTGGTTATATTTAGCCATCATTGAAACTGCAAGGCGGTCAATAGTATCTTGAATCCAAGTCTCTTCTGCATCTATAAATACTGGTACATTTGAATCAAAACCTTTTTTGCAAATTTTGTCAACTCTGTTTACCACTTCTTGAAATTCTTTTTTCTCGGATTCTGTCAATTCATTTTCAGAATTGTTTACTTTTTCGAGAATTCCAAATCTTGCAATCCCAGTAATTTTGAAAACGGCGAAAGGAATTGCAGGATTATTCTTACCCTTTTCTATTGTTGCAATGATTTCATTTGTCGTTTTTTCAAAGTCTTCCGCTGAAGTTTTGCCTTCAACTGAATAATCTAAAATTGTCCCGATACCAAAATCGTTCAATTGCTTGATTGTACTTGTGCATTCGTTGATTGTTTCACCACCACAAAATTGTTTAAAAATAGTAGCCTTTACAACGCCATTTATAGGCAGATGCGCTTTCAATGAAGCATTTGTAGCCCATTTTCCAAATTTAACAATTGATGGATTTCCCACCATTTTAAAGAGCCAATATGCTCTTTTAAGATCTTTATTAGATTTGCTTTTAAAAGCAATTTCAGTATTTTCGAAAGAAACCATGTTACAAAAATAAGTTATTTTGACATTTTTGATGTTGTAGAATGAAGAAACTTAAAAAAATCATTTACTTTGACAATTAAATCGGATTAACTCTTTTTAAATATGATTCAGAAAATAGAAGCTGATGGTTACGATATAGAAATAGGCTCTCTTGCAAGTTCTTCATTTTCAGAATTTCTTCAAGGATATTCAAATTCAAAAAAAGTAATTTTAGTTGATGAGAATACGCATGATCATTGTTTGGAATATTTGTTGACAGCTTTTTCAGGATTAGAAGATGCTGAAGTCATGCTTTTGCCTTGTGGAGAGGAAAACAAAGTGATGGAGGTCTGTTTTCAAGTTTGGGAAGCTTGGTCTGAATATCAAATTGGAAGAAATGATTTAGTAATTAATCTTGGTGGCGGAGTAGTTACAGATATGGGAGGATTCATTGCGTCAATATTTAAAAGAGGTTTAGATTTTATACAAATTCCAACATCTTTATTAGCAATGGTTGATGCCTCCGTCGGCGGAAAAACTGGGATTGATTTGGGAAGACATAAAAACCAATTAGGTGTTTTTTCAAATCCTGAAAAAGTTTATATTGATCCTGGTTTTCTGAAAACACTTCCTGCAGAGGAACTTAAAAATGGCTATTCAGAAATGCTTAAACATGCCTTAATTGCTGATAAATCACATTGGGAGAATTTGAAAAAAATCAATTTTGATAATGTTGAAAATTTAACTGTATTAATTTTGGATTCAATTGCTATCAAAAATAAAATCGTTCTGAATGATCCACTAGAAAAAGCTGATAGAAAAAAATTAAATTTTGGTCATACATTTGGTCATGCCTTCGAAGGTTTTTTCTTAGGTGGAGAAGAAGTTTTGGCACATGGTCATGCGGTAGCAATTGGAATTTTAGCAGAATCATTTATCTCATGGCAAAGAAGTTTGCTTAGTGAAATGAATTTTAAAGAAATTTCGGGCATCATCTTATCCAACTTTGAGATACCTTTAATTGAACTTGATTGGATTGATTCTATATATAATTTAATGTTGAATGATAAAAAGAATTTTGACCAAAAAGTTCAATGCGTTTTACTTAATTCTGTGGGGGAATGCATTATAGACCAGGTTGTTGAAAAAAAGGATGTGGCGTTGGTTTTGAATTTTATTTCAAATTTGAAATCTTGATTTATGAGTTTTAAATTGATTTGGATAGTAAGATTTCCACTTTTAGTGTTAGAATTATTTTGGAGTTTATTGACTTTTTATATTTTTCTTGCCTTATTTGGAATGTTTTTTCAGGTAGGTGACGATTATGTTAGTAAAAGTAAAGTAAGGACTGTTTATATTAGGACCGATGGTATTCATACAGATTTTTTGATGCCAGTTTATTCCGATATTCATGATTGGTCAACGGTTGTGCCTTGGATAGACTTAAAAGGAAAGGATACTTCATATCAATTCGTTGCCTTTGGATGGGGAGATCAAGGATTTTTTCTTAATACACCCGAATGGAGTGATTTAAAGTTTATGACGGCCTTTGATGCGCTATTTTACCGAGGAAAAACGGCTTTGCATGTAGTTTTTCAATCTGAACCAATTCCTGGTAAACTTTGCAAAAAATTAATTATTTCGGATCTGCAATATATTCAGTTAGTAAATTACATAAAAAATTCATTTGATTTTGATAGTAGTGGTTCAACCATTTGTATAAAAAACCGGGGTTATTGGGATTACGATGCTTTTTATGAAGCTAAAGGTAAATACAGCTTGTTTTCTACTTGCAATTCATGGATAAATGGAGGGTTAAAGGAGTCGGATTTGCCTGCTTGTTTGTGGACTCCTTTAAGTTATGCGATATTTGACAAATATGAGTGAGGTAAGATATGTAAATTGCTTTATTTACGGGGGCATAAATGATTATAACTGATAAAATCGACTATCCAAAAAATGAAATTATCCTCTATTTTTACTAATATTCAATATCCAAATTGAATGTTTTTTGCAAAGTCAAAAGATTTGTGTTTTTTCGAGCCAATATTTCAAATTTATCTCTTCCAGTGAGATGTTTATTATTATCTTCCTGATTTTCGATGAGTGAAAAATCAACGGTGATTGACCAATTTTGTAATTTTGTTCTTAAAAATTCTAATAAGGAGGGATAAAAATGATTTTTCATCATATCTATTTGAATTTGATTGTCAAACTCCTGATGAATATGATTCAATGCTGGCATTTTCGGATCTCTTTTGGTGAGAGCCAGATTCATTGAATCAGCGCCCTCAATTCCTTCTTGCTTGATTTTATATGCATATTGTCTCCAAACCATTTTTAGTTCATCAATTGAAAATGATTTTTGTGGTCTACTAGAGATATCCTCAGAGGAAGATGTTTCCTCCAGATTAATATTTTCTTTTAAACTTTGTTTTATTGATAGGTTGTTGGTGTTTAAAGCACCAGTTGGAGCTGAAAAAGATTTTACTTCTTTTTTTAGTGGGATCACACGTTCCTGTGGCTCTGATGGTTTTGATTTTGTTGTATTTACAGATGGACGGATTGTTTGACCTTGAAAGGGAATAATGTCTACCTGATCAATCAGTCTTTTTTTTTTTCTTCTTGCTCATTTTTTAAAGAACAAAGCTGCATCAAAGCTAATTCAACTAGAAGTCTCTGATTTTTTGATGCTTTGTAGTCTACATCCGTTTTACTGAGAATGCCAAGACATCTAAGTATATAAGGAGCTTCTAATGTTTTAGATTGTTCAATGTATCTGTTTTCAACACTTTCGCCTACTTCAAGAAGTTTTGCAGTCCTAACATCTTTGCAAACAAGAAGATTTCTGTAATGATCTGCTAAGCCAATTATAAAATTGTGTCCATCAAATCCTTTTTCCTGAATATCGTTGAATAACAATAAGCAAGCAGGAATATCTTCTTTCCAGGAATTATCAACAATTCTAAAAAAGTAATCGTAATCAAGAATGTTTAAATTTTCAAGGACAGAGTTTAAAGTGATTTTGTTCCCAGCAAAACTAACAATTTGATCAAATATTGAAAGCGCATCTCGTAATGCTCCATCGGCTTTTTGACCAATAAGATGAAGTGCCTCATTATCGCATTCAATTCCCTCTTTTTCAGCAATCGAAGATAAATGCACAGCTATATCTTTAATTTTAATTCTGTTGAAATCAAAAATTTGACATCTGGATAAAATCGTTGGAATTATCTTTTGCTTTTCCGTTGTAGCAAGAATAAAAATAGCATGTGAAGGTGGTTCCTCTAAAGTTTTCAAAAAAGCATTAAATGCCTGGTTTGAAAGCATGTGAACCTCGTCAATGATATAAACTTTATGAGTACCTAATTGAGGAGCAATTCTAACTTGATCAATTAAATTTCTAATGTCATCAACAGAATTGTTTGATGCAGCATCGAGTTCATATACATTTAAAGAAGCACCTTCATTGAAAGATTTGCAAGAATCGCATTGATCACAGGCTTCAGTTGATTCACTGGGATTAAAACAATTGATAGTTTTAGCCAAAATTCTGGCTGTCGTCGTTTTTCCAACTCCTCTTGAACCACAGAAAAGAAAAGCTTGAGCCAAATGATTGTTTTTAATCGCATTCTTCAGTGTTGAAGTAATGGATTTTTGTCCAACAACCGTATCAAAAGTTTGTGGTCTGTATTTCCGCGCTGAAACTATGTAATCATCCATATTAGCACAAATTTAAAAAGACTTTTTATATAAATTGAAATTGTTGATAAATCAATTTTCGATTTCAAAAACTAATTTTCAGTTTGAAGTTTTTTATAATGATTTTCCCACCTTTTATATACGAAAGGTGAAATTGCAGATTGCTCATTATCTCTCATTACAACAATATTATCATCTTTACTATAGTACCACGAAAATTCATAGATTTTCATTTTCTGACCTAAAGTTGTTTTTTCTAAACCTGAAATGGTTTGAAAATTAAATCCATGAGATTCAAGGTGTAGTTTTTTGATTTTAAATTTTTTACAGTTTTCCCCTAACAATACACAAAGAATAGCATAGTTTTTATTTAAAATTTTAGTTGTTGTAGCTGACGCAGTTTTAGTGTGTTTTCTTAATTCAGCGTGATATTTATTTTTACAGTGTATATCGCAAAAAACTTTATCTGATCTTCCGAATAATTTTTTGTTGCAAACGCAACATTTTCTTTCTTCTCTTTTAAAAAGACTATTTTCCATTTTAGTTGTTTTTTAATTGGTACTCAATCTAAGATAGTTAAAAAGTTCATTCAAATCCAAATTTTTTGAATAAATAAATGATTTTAGCGGTTATAATCATTTACAACCCCATAAATACTGATTAAAATAAAATAGCATCCCAAAAAACTTTAAAGGAAACTTAATCGTAATTTTGTTCAATCAAAAATTAAACGATGAATTTTAAAATTGGTGAAAAAATTGGTTTTCTATTCGAGAAAGGAGGCGGAACAATAATTAATATTGAAGGTTCAGGTCGAATTACCGTTTTGGATGATACCGGTTTTGAAAGACCATTTCTTAAGAATGAAATAGTCAAAATTCATTCTATTGATTACAAGTTAGATCAATTCAAAAAAGAAGTCAATGATGATGAATCTTTAAGCACCTCCAATTTCATTATTACAAAGGAAAATTTAAATGGTAATAAAAAGTCCTCAACAGTTTGGGAAATAGACTTACACATTGAAGAATTGCTTGAGTCACATATTGGTTTGTCTAATACTGAAATATTAATGAAACAAATGACCGAGTTTCGATCTTTTTTCAAAAGAGGGCAAGAAAAGAATGTTGGTAAATTGATCGTAATTCATGGGGTTGGTGAAGGAGTTTTAAAAAATGAAATTAGATCTTTTTTAAGTAAAAAAGACAATATTGAATTCTTTGATGCTTCTTATTTAGAATATGGAAAAGGTGCCACTGAAATTAGATTATTTCACTCAAATAAATAGAAATGAAAGTTTTATTATCTCCAGCAAAATCACTTGATTACAACTCAGAAATTAATTATTCTAATTATTCAATTCCCATATTTTTAAAAGAATCTGAAAGTTTAGCGAAAAAAATGAGTAAAAACTCAGTGAATAAAATTGCTAAAATGATGACATTGTCTAAGGATTTGGCAGAGTTAAATTTTCACAGGTATCAAAATTGGATAACACCAAATGATCTTAAAGATTCAAATAGACAGTGTATTTTTGCTTTTGCTGGTGAAGTTTATAAGGGGTTTGATGCCATGACTTTATCTGAAAATCAAATGAAATTGGCGCAAGATAAAATCAGGATTTTATCTGGATTATATGGGATTTTAAAACCATTAGATCTAATTTATCCTTACAGGTTAGAAATGGGAACAAAATGGGAAGTAACGCCCAAAAGTAAAAACTTGTATGCTTTTTGGGGTACAAAAATCATTGATTTTTTAAATTCTGAAATGAAAAATACTGCTGATAATGAAATTATTAATCTCGCATCAAATGAATATTTTAAAGCAATAGATTTGAAAAAAAACAAATTCAAAATTATTACTCCCGTATTTAAAGATTTTAAAAACGGGGAATTTAAAACGATTATGATGTACGCAAAACACGCAAGAGGTGCGATGGCAAGATATATAGTCATAAATAATATCAACTCTTCAGAAGAATTAAAACTATATTCAATAGACGGTTATCAGTTTGATGTAAATCAATCAACCGAAAATGATTTCGTATTTGTAAGGTGATTTTAAAGTAATCTTCTAACCTTCAGGTAAATACCTTTGTTTTTCCAGATTTTATAGGGAACAAAATACCAATCTAGGCCATTGTTTTCAGAAATTGCCACATAAGGTTTTCTGTCAATAGTCTCATTGAAATAGTCTTTTGATTCTGCCATAAAGGCAATTTGAATGCTATAATCTTTTTTCTTTATCTGTCTGACTTCAATATTACTGACTCTTTCTTTTCTAATGTTCTTTTTAGAAAAAGTTTTCATGAAAATTTCATCACCTTTTGCCTTCATGTGTTTTACGTAAGAAGGATGTGTTTTGGTAATGACTTTCAACATTACACCGCCATTTACTGCTTTTAAATAGCTAGCAGATTGAGCATTAAAATTTGTTTCTTGAGTAGCAGTAAGTGAACAAGAAAACAGAACTAGCATAAGTGAACATGCAATTATCCATTTATTCATACATCAGTTTTTTATGTTTTAAAAAAACTAAAGTAGTATTAATAATTGAAAATGAAGCAAATGAATAAAATAATTTTAAATCTTAGAGTTAAACTTTTTTGTTAAACAATTGAAAATAAAATATTTAACTTTTAACGTATTTTCGATAATATTTCAGTTTATAGATATTCTAACCACTTTTGTTCACTTATTTCAACAAATACATTGTCCTCATTTAATAATAAATCTTGAATTTTTAATATTTCAGGATATTGTACTGCATGAATCTCAAATTTCAATTTTCTAGACCCAATAATCTGAATTTCTGTAAAATTTCTATCATCCGTAATCATATAAAAAGACTTACCATTTGAAAGCATTCTAAATTGTGGAAAGACAATATCTTTATTTTTCATAAAACGAAATTAGTAAATGTTCTCTGACTAGATCTTAAAGATTTGATTTTAATTTTATTAAATTTCTGGCGAGTTTTTCTGTTTTTTTAATTGCCTAATTAAGATTTAAATTAATGTTTTGAAAGAATTTGATATTACTTTTACAAATAAAAATCAAATATTTAATTGATTGAAATTCAAAAGAAATAACTTAAGTCGATAAAGGATGACTAAAAAAGATAAAGCAAAATATATTATTGAAGAATTGGAAAATTTGTATCCAGAAACACCTGTTCCCTTGGATCATACTGATGCATTTACTTTGTTAATTGCTGTTTTACTTTCGGCACAATGTACCGATGTGCGTGTAAATCAAATTACGCCGGCACTTTTTGCAAAGGCAAATAATCCTTTTGATATGGTAAAATTGACCGTTGAGGAAATTAAAGAAATTATCAGACCATGTGGTCTATCTCCGATGAAATCAAAGGGAATTTATGGATTATCGCAGATTTTGATAGATAAATATAGTGGCGAAGTGCCACAGAGTTTTGAAGCCTTGGAGGAATTGCCTGCCGTTGGACATAAAACAGCGAGTGTTGTTATGGCTCAAGCTTTTGGGGTTCCTGCATTTCCTGTAGACACACATATTCACAGGTTGCTTATTCGTTGGGGAATTACAAAGGGAAAAAATGTTGTTGAAACTGAAAATGATGCTAAAAATTTATTTCCAAAAGAACTTTGGAATAAACTTCATCTTCAAATAATATTTTACGGGAGAGAATATTCACCTTCAAGAAGTCCAAAGTATGAAGTTGATTATATCACTCGAAATATTGGAACTAAAAAGGCGATTTCTGAACTTGTACATTAATTAAAATGGAACAAGAATGTAGTATTTTAAAGGTGTTAAATGATTATAACAGATAAAAACGAATAGAGATTTTCTCTATTTTACTGTTATTTTTAAAATACTTTTTGCTAAAGAAAAATTAATGAATTGACAATTAATATCTTCAAAGTTTATTATTTAGATTTTGAAAGAAAATCGTATTTTTTTCATCTACAACTCAATGGTGGCAGGTAGCTAAATGATTAGAACGGATAAAAACCGCACTCAATTTCATCGCCCACTTCGACTTCTCCCAGCCCTTCCACCAGAACTTTTCGCCGAACTACCCCCAGAACTTCCACCTTTAGCACTTCTCGCACCATTCCCAGACTTAACTTTACCACTAGCAGTCCTTTTATCATTCCCAAAACTTGCAGACTTGCTAAACTGTTTCCCAATAGGTTTCTTTGAAGTTGGTGTTTTACTACTCCCAACTACTGATTTCTTTGTTTCAGATGTTTGTTTTGAATTTTTAAGTAATTCATTCAAATTTTCAAATTCATGTTTTTTCATCTCACGGTACTCTCCCAAAGGAATTCCCTTCAAACTCAAATTCATGATGCGAACTCTCTCAAGTTTTAAAACTTCATATTCAAAATGTTCACACATTCTGCGTATTTGTCTGTTTAAACCTTGAATTAGCGTGATTCTAAAAACAAATTTTGATTCAATTGAAACTTTACATTTTTTGGTATGAACTCCGAGAATTGGAACTCCTGTAGCCATAGATTTCACAAATTGCTCTGTAACAGGTTTATCTACAGTCACCAAATATTCTTTTTCATGTTCGTTTCCTGCACGGAGAATTTTGTTTACAATGTCTCCATTGCTAGTTAAAATGATCAAACCTTGAGAATCTTTATCCAATCTTCCTACTGGAAAAATTCTTTCTCCATAGCTGATATAATTGATGATGTTTTCTTTTGTCCCCGCTTCAGTAGTACAAGTAATTCCAGGCGGTTTATTGAAAAGAATATAAATTGCTTCTTCGGCTGTTTTGGGTTCAATCACAATTCCATTGACTTTCACGACATCTCCTGCTTTCACCTGGTCGCCCATTTTGGCGCATTTTCCATTGATAAAAACGACTTTTGATTCAATAAATTTGTCAGCCTCTCTTCGCGAACAAATGCCGCTTTCACTTATGTATTTATTCAATCTGGTGGATGTGCTTTCAATCATTCTACAAAGGTAACGCTAATTGATTATTTTCTTAGGAAAATACCAGTAGTTTGTTTTAGGCTAGTTGTAAAATCTCACCTGTTTGATGTATAATTGGCGCGTTTTCTCGTCTAATTTAAACTCGATATCTAAGCCAAATGACTCATAGCTAGAAAAATGTGTTTTTGACTTTAAAAAGAAAAATCGTTTTATAATGTCTAACTGCTCAGCCAGATTTTCAATTTCTTTTTCAGTCATCACTAATTTTTGATGATTTAAACTAGAAAAAGTAATGACCTCAATCGTATTTTGAAAACTACTATTAATATCTTTTGGTGAACAAATAAACTGATCACAAGTTATCCCTTTGGGTGGATCAACTACGCTGATATCGCCAATTTGTGCATTCACAACAAAGCCAATATAATTATCTCGATAAAGATTTTTCGTGATTGCAACGCCATTGACAGCTTCGTTCGGAAATGAGCGATGAACCAAAATCCCCATTGAAACCGAATGTTGATTAATTCCAAAATAAGATCGTTCCAAGAATGCTTGATTTGACCATAAACTTGCCCAAACTTTTAAAATGCCTTTTTCAATTGTTTTCGATGTGTCTGTTAAACTCACAGTTTTTGAATCGTATAATCCTGCGCCTGAAAATCCTTCTGCATCCTCAGCGTTGGTGGATGATCTAAATCTAAAAGTTTTAAAGCCTGATTTCAAAAGTTTCAGCTTAACTTCTGAAATTAATTTAGAATCTAATTTGATCATCAAAATTTCTTCACGAATCATTCCTAAATATGCATTCAATTTTTCAGGCGTGTTTTGATATTTTACGGCCAGATTGATTAATTCATCGACTTTCGTTGATTTTAAATGTTGCTCATAATAGAAAAATGGAATCGCAAATCCTCCTTCTGGAACTTTAAATCCATGACTTTGACTCAATGAATTTAAAACTCCAAAATTGGCTGCTTTATTTCCTGCATAATTGGCTGAACGGAAATTTAGATTTCTAACATCAACAAGTGAATCAACTTTCAAGTTTTTATCTAGTATTATTTCTTTGGTTTGCCTTAATTTGACAGACTGATTCTTTTGAGCGATAAAAAAAGTATCTTTCAAGACCCTAAATTCAACCATTTGCAAGTCATTTAATCTCATTTTTACATCTGAAAATGCAGACTTATAGGCACAAATTGGAATTTTTCTGTTTTGACCCAAAATAGATAAATGACTCAGCGGTGTTTGAAATTCAGTGACAATAATACCTGAAACCAAAGGTAAATACATCGGCGTATTTTTGATTACGATAATGTCAGTTGGTAAAAGTGGACTTTCTAATGAATCTAAATTTGAAATAAAACGCAGTTTACCATAGGTTTTCCCTTGACTTACAGACTGAAAAGTGATGTTTTCATAAATTTCTTCTGGTAAAATAATTGGAAATTTAGTTTTTAAATCATCCCTTTTTTCTATCAATCTGGCTGTATTCAATAAAAATGACAATTTGGTACTTATGAAAGTTTTTGAAGCAATTTCATCATATAATTTTTTCATATAGTCCAGCGGCATTTGGTCATACGGAGATAAATCAACAAAATATCGATTCAGCGTTTTGCTGTAATTCAAATTAGCTAACAGATATTTTCGATCTTCTGATTCATCATAATTTGCACGATTAAATTCTCCTAAATCATTGTTTTCATTTAAGTTAAATTGACAGAATTCATAATGATACTTGTAAAAATTAGAATTTATAAAATAGATCTTGTCAGTCTTGATTTC
>JBBALI010000035.1:0-42989 GCA_040403095.1 Crocinitomicaceae bacterium | reverse complement strand
CGTGTTGATTTCAGCAAAAGGTCTCCCAGCACCCCATTTTCCTTTTGAATCACGTTGTGCAACCCAAATGTCATTGTCTTGTGTTGCATCTGCTCCACTTCTTAAAGTTGTGTAATATAAAGTGTTGCCGTCAGCTGAAAGTGTTGGTTGTGCATCCCATCCACGAGCTGAATTGATTCCTGGACCCATATTTTCTAAAGGTGTCCATTTGAAATCATTTCCACCTTCTCCACTTCGTTCAAATCTAGTAATGTATAAATCACAATTTCTGTATTTTTGGGCATCAACCATTTCGTCTTTGCAAGCACAAAGAATCATTTCTTTGTTGTCCACTGACATGGTAGCGGCGCCATAACTTGGATAAGTTCCATCGTTAAAAGGATTTTCAAATGGTTTTCCTCCGTCAAAGTTTGGCCCTTCGTTTTTAGTTCTAGCAGAATAGGTAAATTCTTCTACAATGTTTGAAATTACATCTCCAATATTCTTTCTGTCAATTTTGCGCGTGTAAAACATCAATTCATTGTCTGGAGAAATCATTGGAAAATATTCGTCCCAACTCGGCGTGCTTACATTTGCTACCATAATTGGATTAAAAGGAACCGCTTTTGTCAATAATTCTTGTTCACCCTCCAATTCTTTCAATACACCTTGTACATCAGCCAATTTCTTAGAAAAATCTTCCGGATATCTTTCTTGGTTGTCACTTTTGAAAGCCGCAAACTTTTTAAAATATTCAATCGCTTCTGTTTTGTTTCCTTTAGAATATTGAATCACACCTATATAATAAGAACAGTTCGCATGGTAATCTGAGCAATAATTCAAAGCTTGCTTAAACATTTCATCTGCTTTTACCATGCTTTTATCACCAACTGATGGATTAGGATTTTGATCGTAAAACTTCATTCCTTGTTTGTAGGCAAACATTCCGTATTCATAATAAGCCATGGCATTGTCTGGAGCAGCAGCAATTGCTTCATTGAAATTTAAAACAGCAGTTTTAGCATCAGCAGTATTTTTGGCTGTTTCAATTAATTTCAAGACTTTTTTAGCAGGTGGCAAACAAGATTCATCTTCCACTTGTGCGAAAAATGAAGTCATTGTTAAAGTAATTATTACGAACGAAAAGTATTTTTTTATCATGATCAGTTTTTTGTTCCTTGAATCGGGCAGTTTTATTCAAAAGTCGTACCCAATTTTTTCATAGCGTTAAATTACTGCTTTTGTTACAGTACAATTTTGATAAAATCTTTTAATTTTCAACATCAAAACCTTTAAAAATAATTTGAAAAAAAAATTGGAAAAAATAGTGCTTAATTAATTTCCCTATATTCGCAACATGGACGAAATCTTTATGCAAAGATGTATTGATTTGGCGCTATTGGGCGGTGTGGAAGTAGCACCAAATCCAATGGTGGGTGCTGTAATTGCTTGTGATGGAAAAATAATCGGCGAAGGTTATCATCAAAAATACGGCGAAGCGCACGCTGAAGTAAATGCAATCAATTCAGTTGTTGACAAATCATTGCTTTCGAAATCTACTATTTACGTCAGTTTAGAACCTTGCGCGCACACAGGAAAAACACCTCCTTGTGCTGATTTATTGGTTCGTTCAAATTTCAAACGTGTAGTCATTGGTTGCCAAGATCCATTTCCTGAAGTGGCGGGAAAAGGTATCAAGAAAATCAAAAAAGCAAATATCGATGTAACTATAGGTGTTTTAGAAACTGAATGTTTGAAACTCAATAAGAGATTTTTTAAGTTCCATCAAAAAGCGCGACCTTACATTATTTTAAAATGGGCGCAGACTGCAGATGGATTCATTGATTCAGTTCGAAATGAATCAGTTCGAAAAATCAATTGGATTTCAGCTCCTGAAACACAATCGCTGGTACATCAATGGCGCAGCGAAGAACAAGCTATTTTGGTGGGATGGAAAACAGTTGAATTCGATAATCCAAGTTTGACCGTTCGTGAAGTGACAGGACAAAATCCTCTGCGCGTGATTATTGACAGTCAATTGCGCATGCCAAAAGAATCCAAAATTTTCAGCGACAATGGAAAAACATTGGTACTGAATAGAATCAAAAGTGAAACCGTTGGCAACGTTGAATTTGTAAAAATGACCAATCTCGACACCGAAAACATTTTAAAAGCCTTATATGAGCGGAATATTCTCTCCGTTTTTGTTGAAGGAGGAAGTCGCACAATTCAACATTTTTTGGTGGATAATGTTTGGGACGAAGCACGCGTAATTGTGGGTAATTCAACTTTCAATGAAGGAATCAAAGCACCAAGAATTACCGCAATTCCAGCCCATTCTTTCAGTTTTTCAACTGACAAAATTTACCAATATTATCGTTAATGATTCCATTGATAATCGGGATTTTATCCTCTGCTTTTATTTTCATCTTGTTCAGACTCTTCCCCAAATATGGAATTGATACTTTTCAAGCGATTGTTTTCAATTATTTCACTGCCTTAACTTGCGGCTTTTTGCTTTATGGCAAAGATTTTAAAGTAGAAGCAATTGAAAATCCTTCTTGGTTTCCTTTCGCGATTTTGAGCGGATTTCTGCTAATCGCATTATTTCTTGCTATTGGAATCAGTTCGCAAAAAAACGGCATGGCTATCACTTCAGTTTCCGTCAAAATGAGCATGGCGATGACCATGTGCATCATGATTTTTGCCTACAACGAATCGCTTTCACTTTTTAAAATACTGGGAATTATTTTTGCCATTGTAGGCGTTTTGGCGATGTCGTGGCCTAGTAAATCTGGAAATGAAACAAAAGAAAAAACAGTTCTATGGCTGTTAATCGTTTTATTTTTGGGAAGTGGGATTTTGGATTTTTTACTCAATTACGTGCAAAACTATCACCAAAAATTCATTCCTTCTTCACTATTTAGCGCCGTTTCTTTCGGAATTGCAGGACTTTTTGGATTGTCTGTTTTGATTGTTGATTTGATTCGCAAAAAACGCACATTTGCTTTTAAAAACATTGTAGCAGGAATTTGCTTGGGAATCCCGAATTATTTTTCGATTTATTTATTGCTACTCTCCTATTCAACAACAGGTTGGAATGATTCGACCGTATTGGCGATTTGCAATGTTTCCGTAGTTTTACTCGCCGCAATCATTGGTTTTTTGGGATTCAAAGAGAATTTCAACAAATTAAAAATCGTTGGTTTAACTGCTTCAATCGCTGCCATTATTTTACTTTATTTAGCATCTTTGAAATAAATGAAACCGCAAACACCTTACATTCCTTCGTTTTTAGAAGCCAAAGCCAAAATGGAAGCTTGGTGCGCGTATCAAGAACGCTGTCAGTTTGAAGTTGACCAAAAATTATTCACTTGGAAATTCAACGAAACTGAACGCAGTCAGATCATTGCCGATCTAATTTCCAACAGATTCATTGATGAAGAACGTTTTGCACGGGCATTTGTTTCTGGAAAATTCAGAATCAAACATTGGGGCAGAAATAAAATAAAGCAACACTTGAAACAAAAACGAATTTCAGATTATTCAATCAAAAAAGGCATGCAAGAAATTGATCCAGATGAATATTGGAATACTCTGAAAAGATTGGCTGAGCGCAAAATGAAAGAGAAAAAAGCCAAAGAAGAAAATTGGCAAATTCAAACCAGAACGCAACGTTATTTGGCATCCAAAGGATATGAATTTGATTTGATTTTGGATGCGATGAAAGAAATTGAAAAATAAAATTCAGTTTCTTTAGAATAAATAATTGACTCCGTTCAAACAACTATTCGCTTAAAATTGCGTTAATTTTTGTTATGTGCGGTTTATCTCGCTAAATCATATATTTGATTTTAATATTAATCCTTATTTTAGTACCCAAAACTAGAAAAGTGCCAAAAAGTGTTGTAATTATTCCCACTTACAATGAAAGTGAAAATGTAGAAAAGATGATTCATCAAGTGATGAACTATCCTGAGCAATTTCACATTTTGATTGTCGATGATGGTTCTCCTGACGGAACTGCCTCAATTGTTGAGCGACTTCAAGAAACGTACAAAGAAAGATTACACATCGAAAAACGCGCTGGAAAACAAGGACTAGGAACTGCCTACATTCATGGTTTCAAATGGTCATTGAAAAACGGCTACGAATATGTTTTCGAAATGGACTGCGACTTTTCGCACAATCCTGACGATTTATCCAGACTTTTGAACGCCATCGATGGAGGAAAAGGTCAATTAAGCATAGGATCAAGGTACTGCAAAGGTGGAAAAGTTTCCAATTGGCCTTTTGACAGAATTTTAATGTCGTATTTCGCCTCAATTTATGTCCGCATGATTTTGTGGATTGGCATCAAAGACACTACAGCTGGCTTTATTTGCTACCACCGAAGCGTCCTTGAAAAAGTAAAAATAGACAACATTCCATTCAAAGGTTACGCGTTTCAAATTTGCATGAAATATGCCGCTAAAAAACATGGATTCAAGATCATCGAAGTTCCAATCACTTTTGTAGATAGACTATATGGCGAATCCAAAATGAGTTCAGGGATTTTCAAAGAGGCATTTTTTGGAGTTTGGTCTATGTTAAGAATGAAATTATAAAAATCAAAATATCTCTAATTCAAAATTTTATGAAATCAAAATTACTGAAAGGTGCAAAGATTTTCAACGAAGGGAAATCATTTTTCGCAGATGTTTTGATTGAGAACGAAAGAATTGCGCGTATTGATGCAAATATTTCTGCTTCTGAAAACATGGAAGTAATTGATTTAGAAGGAAAATGGTTGTTACCAGGTTGTATCGACGACCAAGTTCATTTTCGTGAACCAGGATTGACACACAAGGGAAATATTCAATCAGAATCGCGCGCTGCGGTTGCAGGTGGAATCACTTCTTTTATGGAAATGCCAAACACTGTTCCCAATGCATTGACGCAAAAATTATTGCAAGATAAATATGACATTGCAAGCCAAAATTCTCCTGCCAATTATTCATTTTTCATGGGTGCTTCCAACGATAATTTGGAAGAAGTTTTGAAAACAGACGGTAAAAATGTTTGTGGCGTGAAAATTTTCATGGGTTCTTCCACTGGAAATATGTTGGTCGATCGCTCTGAAACGCTGGAAAGATTATTTTCTCAAGTTCCTTTATTGATTGCAACGCATTGTGAAGACGAAGCTACAATTAGAAGAAATACCGAGATTTATAGAGAGAAATACGGTGAAAATGTTCCAATGGAAATGCATCCTTTGATTCGTTCATCTGAAGCTTGTTACATTTCATCTTCTTTTGCTTCTTCGTTGGCAAAAAAACACAACACGCGTTTGCACATTTTGCACATTTCAACAGCCATTGAAGTTGATTTATTCGACAATTCAATTCCTTTGGAACAAAAAAGAATCACCTCAGAAGCTTGCGTGCACCATTTGTGGTTCAACGACCAAGATTACAAAACCAAAGGCGCTTTCATCAAATGGAATCCATCTGTGAAAACTGAAGAAGATCGCTTGGCAATTTGGAAAGGTTTGTTGAATGATAAAATTGACATCATTGCAACGGATCATGCGCCGCACACGATTGAAGAAAAAAATGGAACTTATTTCAACGCTCCTTCAGGCGGACCATTGGTTCAGCACGCATTATTAGCCATGCTTGAAAAAGCCAAAGATGGCGTAATTTCAATTGAAAAAGTGGTAGAAAAAATGGCTCATGCACCTGCGATTTGCTTTCAATTGGAAGAGCGCGGTTTCATCAGAGAAGGTTATTACGCAGATTTAGTAGTTGTCGATCCAAATGAAAATATAACTGTTTCTAAATCAAATCTGCTCTATCACTGCGGTTGGTCGCCATTTGAAGGAACGAATTTCTCGCATAAAATCGCTGGAACTTTTGTCAATGGAAATTTGGTCTACGACGGCGAAAAAGTAAGAACCGACCTTTTTGGGAAAAGACTAACATTCAATAAATGAAAATTTTAGCATTCATTTCATTGATTTTATTTCTTGCTTCATGTAAAACAGAAGTAAAACGATTCGACGAGCCAGAAAATTTAATTCCTAGAGATTCGATGGTTTTGGTCATCGAAGAATTAACCGTTTTGGAATCATATATCACCACAAAATATCCGTTGTTACATGTCAATGAAAAAGTCATGCGCAAATCAGGCGATGCAATATTGAAAAAATACCACATCGGCTTCAAACGATTTGATGAATCAGTCAGCTACTACGGCTCACGCCAAGACGAAATGCAATCGATATACACAGAAGTGCAGGATTCATTGAATTGGAAATTGAATCACCTGCATTGAAGAACCGCTTCGCTATTAGACATTAGACTGAAGACTTTAAGTTTGTAGCTACGCAAATTCAAAAATTTCAAGAAATTTAAACCTCTAATGTCTTCGGTCTATCGTCTTTGGTCTTCAAAAAAACTATATTTTCCTACCTGGATTATTCTTCACGAAAGACGCCCAAGAATTTCCGCCGGCTTTGTTGTGCTCTCCGATTCCTTTGGAGAAATGGTGACAAACTGCAACTCCTAATCCATCTGTTGCATCGAGATATTTGGGCATTTCCTCAAAATTGAGTAACGATTGGAGCATTGCGGCGACTTGTTCTTTGGAAGAATTTCCATTTCCTGTGATGGCTTGCTTGATTCTTCTTGGAGTATATTCTTCAAAAGGCACATTGTTTTTCAAAGCAGCTGCGATGGCAACACCTTGAGCGCGACCTAATTTCATCATCGATTGTACATTTTTCCCGAAAAAAGGAGCTTCAATCGCCATTTCGTCAGGTTTGTACTCGCCAATCAATCCATCTAAACGATCAAAAATGCGTTTCAACTTATCAGGATGACCAGCGATTTTGGATAATTGAATGATTCCAAAGTTCAATAAAACCAATTTTTTGCCTTGAATATGAATTATTCCATATCCCATGACGGAAGTTCCGGGGTCAATTCCAAGAATTATTTTATCTTCAACCATTATTTCATTCTTCAAGTGTTCAAAACTAAGAAAAATATACGAATTTTTACATTTTTGCTTAAAATCTTATTGTTTTTTGCATTGATTTGGTTATTTTCTAATCAAATCAAACGAATTGATTGGTCAAAATGGGATGAAATTTCAATTCAAAATCCACTTGAATTTATCTTGGTAATTCTCCTAGTTGTTATCAATTGGGGAATCGAGTTTCTGAAATGGAAAGTGGTTTTAGATTTTGCAGTTGCCAAAACAAAGCAAATAATTCAAGTAAAATCGTTTTTGGCTGGAATCATCACAGGATTGTTGACGCCCAACATGATTGGCAACTTCTTAGGTCGCATGTTTTATTTTCAACGCAGAGAACGACCTTCGATTATTTTACTGACACTCTTTTCAAATGCAGCACAATTTTTGGCTAGCATTCTTTTTGGAATATTGGGAATCATTTGGTTAGGCATACCTGACAAAGATTTCAGTTGGTCGGAAGATTCATTTTTATTGGCTTCAATCATTGGATTTTCGATTTTAACTTTGCTTTATTTCAAATTTGAGAAAATCCCCTTTCAATTCATAAAAGAGAACAAACACCTCAAACGAATCGCACCTTTGATGCAAAAAAATAGCTTTTTCAGATTGAAACTGTTAATTTTGAGCTGTGTTAGACACTTTGTCTTTGCGCTTCAGTATTGGCTCTTGCTTGATGCTTTTGGAATTGAAATACAAATAAATTGGTTGGGTTGGATTTGGCAGATTTTCTTTTGGGCAACATTGATTCCATCGCTTTGGTTCGGGAAATTAATCATTCGCGAATCAATGGCACTATGGATTCTGGCGCCTTTGACTTCAAATCCTGCGTTGGTTTTGTTTGCATCGGTTGCACTTTGGATCATCAACCAAGCAGTTCCGGCAGCAGTTGGGATCCCATTTTTAAAAACCAATAATTCGAGAAAACAATGATTTGGTTGTACATGATTATTTTTAGTGTATTTTCAATTTTCTGTCTTTTCGGTTTTTGGATTCGCTGGCAATGGAATAAAAACTACCAAGAAAAGCGCAAGTTTTTTAAAATCGAGGACATTTCTGTGATCATTCCTTTCAGAAATGAAGCACACAACTTGCCGAACTTGATTCAATCTCTCAATAATTTGGTTGTGTTTCCTAGAGAAATTATATTTGTCAACGATCATTCTGAGGACGATTTCAAATCTTGTTTCAACGAATTGAATGTTCCGTTTAAAACCTCACTGATCAATTTAGCGCCAGGAGATGAAGGCAAGAAAACCGCGTTAAGAGCTGGAATTTCAGATGCAATCGGCGAATTCATTTTGACTTGGGATGCTGATATCGTGGTCAATCCAAATTTCTTTCGTCAATTGGCGAAAACGCCACTGTCAGATTTATTGATTTTGCCCGTTTCGATGCCTGGCAAAAATTTGAAACAATTCTTTTTTGAATTGGATTTTCAGTATTTAAATGCGCTGAACACTGCGATTTCTGGTCACACAAAACCAATCTCAGCAAATGGTGCCAATTTACTTTTCAATAAAGCGATTTTTGAAGAAATTGATTCTTTCGACGACCATGCAGATGTGGCAAGTGGCGACGATTCCTTTTTATTGCTCGATTTCAAAAACCACAAAAAATCGATTGAATTGGCTTTACATCCAAATTTACAAGTCAAAACGCCTATTCCGAATACTTGGGAAGGAATTATCAATCAACGTTTGAGATGGATTGGAAAATCTAAAAAAGTGGGAGATCGTTTTGCCAATTATTTGGCCATTTTTGGATTAATTTACCATGTTGGATTTTGGTTGATGTTTTTAACTGATGCCACGTGGAATCAATTAACGATTCTATTTTATTGGAAAATTTTACTCGATGGCTTATTGATTTTCCCTTATTTACGCATTTTAAAACGCGCTTGGTTGGGATTATTTATTCCTGTTTTTTCGATGATTTATCCGATTTACATGTTGATGATTTTGGTGATGACTTTGTTTTACGAACCTGAATGGAAAGGACGAAATGTTTAAAATCAACGCATTATGATTCAAAAAATCCCTTTTAAAGTCGCAATCTCACTCTTCTTGACTTTTCTTTCATTGATTTTAATTTTTCACTTTTTAGTGATTTTGAAAATCATTCCTTACACGATTGTTTGGGCTGGAAAAATGAAGAATGACACTCAAATGTATCAGTTTGAAAGTGTTTCTGTTTTGATAAATGTCATTTTATTTTCTGCCATTTTAATCAAAGGTAAAATCGTTCGCTGGAATGTAAATCCAAAAATCATTCAAGTAATTCTGTACATTTTTGCAGTGATTTTCGCGCTGAATACCATTGGAAACCTTTTTGCCAAAATGAGTTTAGAAACTTATATTTTTACGCCGTTAACGTTCATTCTTGCTTTTCTTTGTTTAAGAGTTGCATTTGAAAAAACAAAATAAACCCTTTGAAAACAAAAGAAGAAATCAAATTTGCAGTATTGATGAGTTTAATCACAACCTTTTTTGTGACATTCGTGATTGTTTCAATTAATGTTGGTTTTGTCGCCGATTTTCTTTTCATCTGGATGAGAACGTGGGCAATTGCTTTTGTTTTGGTGGGAATTTCCATCTTGTATTTCGCCCCTATTTTGAGAAAATTCATTTCGAAAAAGTAAATTTTAAAACAAAACATTATTTAAAACTGTTTAATTTTGAGAACGAATTTTTTAAATTAAAATCAAAATTAATGAATCAGTTTATTGAGAAAATCCAAACAAACATTGAACCTTTACGACAAGAAATTATCAATCATAAAGTATATTCCTTAATCAACGATACTGCCGATATGAAGGTTTTTATGCAGCATCATATTTTTGCTGTTTGGGATTTCATGTCACTTTTAAAATCTTTGCAACGAAACTTGACTTGCGTTTCAGTTCCTTGGTTTCCTGTTGGTTATGCTGATACCCGTTACCTCATCAATGAAATTGTGGTTGGTGAAGAATCTGATGTAGACGAAAATGGCGTTCGAAAAAGTCACTTTGAATTGTATTCTGACGCAATGAAACAAGCTGGTGCAGATTTGACGCAAATTAATCAATTCATTGATTTATTAAAAGCGGGAACTTCTGTTACTGATGCTTTAAATTCAATTGATATCTCGCAGTCAATCAAAGATTTCGTTGGATTTACGTTTCAAATCATTGATTCTGAAAAAGCTTATTTACAATCAGCGATTTTTACCTTTGGTAGAGAAGATTTGATTCCTGGGATGTTTTATTCAATCATCAACGACATTCACCAAAAATTTCCTGAAAGCGTTTCCGTTTTCAAATACTATTTGGAACGTCATATTGAAGTGGACGGAGATCACCATTCGCATCTGGCATTAGAAATGACCGCAAATTTGTGTGGAAACGACGAAGCAAAATGGCAAGAAGCAGAAATTGCGATTATCGAATCATTGAAACAAAGAATCAAATTGTGGGATGGTGTTTATGAGGAAATTTCTTTGGAGTTGGTGAAGAAATAGGATATTTAGATTATTAGATCATTGGATTGTTAGAATATTGGATTCATTGAGTGCTATTAATTATTTGCGCAGTTTTATGCGTCGTAATATCGTAGAATCTAAATATAAAATGAAATCCCCTTGAAAATCTAATTCAAGGGGATTTCATTTTTTTTACTCCATCCTCACCAACTTCTGCGTTTGCAAAATTTGCTGGTCGGACGACAAAACAATACTGTAAACTCCCGCCGCAAAACCGCTTGCATCAATTTCTACCGCTGCATTGGAAAAATCGGAAATCGGTACAATTTGCATCAATTTCCCCAAGGCATCATAGATAGAAATCGTATTGTTTTTACTGTTGTCAGGAAGTGTGTATTGCACAGAAAAATTCCTTGTAGTTGGATTTGGGTATAAGGTGAACCAAGTTGGTGAGGATTCATCTTCTAATTCGTCAATGCCTATCTGAAGACATTGGTTACTCCATTGATTTGGATTTCCTTTGCAATCTGTTTTTAATACCCAAAATGAATTTGTAACAAAATAATAATTTGGATCTTGAGTGACCGTGCAAACTCCTCCTGCCATAATAAAGCCTCCATCAGCGCAAATCCCTATACTTTTTAGAGAGTGATAAGCTAGTATTGAATCTGTTTGGTTAAAAAATTTGCACCTCCTTTTCCAAACCTCGGCGCCATCAATTTGATTGACTCGGTATACAACACCATAACGTTTTGTAGCCCAATAATTCAACTTCGTTGTTCCACAAACTACTAAATCACCATTTGGAAGTTCTTTTACTTGTTTAAACTCTTCCCCGTTAGTAAATCCATTGTATTTTTTACTCCATAAGATATTTCCATCGTTGTCAATTTTCGCCAAATATCCTCCTTTAATACCCAATGAATCAGTGACATGACCCGATATTGCAAAATTCCCATCAGAAAGCTTACAAATACTACTTCCTTCATCAGAAGAAAATTCTCCATTAAACTGTTTCTGCCAAATCATATTTCCAATTTGATCCGTTTTAACCAAACACATTTTTGTATAAGGATAATTGACCTGGTCGTAATCATTAGAATTTCCAAATATCATAAAACCGCCCTCAGATGTTTCTTCAAGCGAATATCCGTACTCAAAATTTATAGTTCCATAGTTATTTTCCCATTCAGTAACTCCCAAACTATCTATTTTTATCAATAATATATTCGGATCAACATATACAGCCCCTGGAATATTGAAGTTCAAATGGGATCCAGCTAGAACATATCCGTTATCGTGTGTATGTTTTATCGAATTAATTTCAAAACCATAATCAGTTGCAAAAAATTTACGGAACCAAATAGTATCACCAGTAAATTGATTAAGTTTCGATACAAAGGCTACAGGACGGCTATTATTATAAGGATAATATGAATTTCCAGCAACAATATAATTTCCATCATCTGCTTCAATTACAGAATTTACTGTACCATCGATATTTTGATCAAAAGTCCAAATTAATTCACCTAAACTACTTAACTTAATAGCAGAAAAACGACTAGGATCATCTGGTTCGCCAGCAACAAAATAACTTCCATCAGAAGTTTGAATAATCGATTTTGCCTCTTTATGAAGACCATATACCGATGGAAGATAAGGTTCATACAAATTATTAAAAACAATTTGTGTATTTGCAAAAGTGATGCTTAGAATCGAGATAGCAAATGTAGTTGCTTTCATTTTATTATTTTTTAAAATTTCAGTTTTCATTTTTTACTCCATCCTCACCAACTTCTGCGTTTGCAAAATTTGCTTGTCAGATGACAAAACAATGCTATAAACTCCCTTCGCAAAACCGCTTGCATCAATTTCTACCGCTACATTGGAAAAAGCGGAAATCGGCACAATTTGCATCAATTTCCCCATGGCATCATAGATAGAAATCGTGTTGTTTTTACTGTTGTCAGGAAGTGTGCATTGCACAGAAAAATTACTTGTAGTTGGATTTGGGTATAAGGTGAACCAAATTGGTGAGGATTCATCTTCTAATTCGTCAATGCCTGCTTGAGAGCAAGAGTTCCCCCATTGAGTGACGCTGCCTTTGCAGTCCGTTTTTACCACCCAAAAGTATGAAGGATTCGAAATAGGATAATTGTTAAGATTAGTAAAATTTCCGGACAAAATCATTCCTCCGTCATTACAAACATCGATATTGTAAAATGCATTTTGTGCTTTGTCTACTGCCTTATATCTATATTGTTTCTCCCAAACCAAATCACCATTTACTGGATTAAAGGCTTTCAAAATTCCTCTTATCCTATTACCAGAATTATCTTTATAGGTATATCCGCAAGCGACAATATTTCCATTTGGTAATTGATCGAGATCTCGGAAAGACTGAAGTAATTTGGTTCCTTTTAGATTTTTTTCCCAAAGAATAAATCCATCTGGATCAATTTTGGCGATATAAGAACCTGTTGAATCAACAGCATAATTTGACTGACCAACAATGGCATAATTGCCATCTTGAAGTTTACAAATATTCAATCCATAATTGCTTTCAAAATTTCCTCCATAGAATTTTTGCCACAACATATTTCCTAAATTGTCCGTTTTGACTGCATATATACTTGACAAACTTGAATTAAGGGAACTGGATGATCCTAGTAAAATAAAACCTCCATCGTCGGTTAATTCAATAGAGTAGGCTTCTTGTCTATCAAAACTCCCGAAGTTATTTGTAAATTCAGATATTCCCAAGCTATCAGTTTTCACAAATAAAGCGTTTACATTAGAAAAAGGGGAAACACCAGTCGAATCCAAAAAAGAAACACCTCCTGAAAGAACAAATCCTTTATCTGCAGTTTCTTTAATTGACAAAACCCGTTCACCTTTACCAATTTCACCGATATCACGTTGCCAAATTATTGCCCCAGTTTCTGAATTTATCTTAATAAGGAAGCCTGTCCAATCTTGAATTAAAAGATTATAATAATTACCCCCTAAAACAAAATTACCATCAGATGCCTCCAATACAGAATATATTACCTGATCACTATTGGCAGGTTCCCAAGGAGAAAATGACCAAATTGTATCACCTTGTGAATTTAATTTTAAAGCAGACATTTTTACACCACTTCGATTTGTTCCCGCCACTAGAAAATTTCCATTACTTGTTTGAATCACAGCATTAGCACTGCCATATTTACTATTTAAGGAATCGTTAAAATATGGGCGATTGAAGAATGCTTGACCAGTTAAAGTCAGCGAAAAGGCACTAAAAAGGGTAAGAAATGTTATTTTTTTGATCATCAAACAGTAGTTAAGGCAATGAAAACGAGTTTATTTTTGATAAATTTAGGATTATTTCTTGTTCTTGGTGCTGAAAGTCAAATTTTTTGTGTGGAAAAAATTTAATCTATAAAAAAAGACCATTCAACTTTCACATCAAATGGTCTTTCCAAAAAATCTAACGCTTTCTATTCTTCCGATTTTCCTTCTTCAATTTCTCCCGTTCCCTCTTTCATTCCTTTCACAAATTCTTTTCTGAATCCGTCAAAAATGCGGTATTCGCGGAAACTACATTCTAAATCACCATTGTACATTTTCACTTTGCGACTTGGTTTCAAACCGATTGATTTAAAACCGTCTTCGTTGGAAGAAATGACCCAACAATTCCAGCCTTTCAATTCATTTTTGAACCAATCACCCAAACCTTGATACATTTCTTCTATCTCCTCGCCCATTCTTTCTCCATAAGGCGGATTGCAAATCAATGTTCCATTGTCAGTTGGCTTTTTAACTTCGTCGAATGATGCTGTGTTTACCGTCACAAATCTGCCAATTGGCAAACCTCTCAAGTTGCGTTTCGCCATCATCATCATGTCTGAATCGATATCAGAACCAATAATTTCAAAATCAAAACCTTTGCACAATCTCGTTGCTTTGGATTGAATTTCCTCCCAAATTTGTGCATCAAATCCTTTGAAATTTTTGAATGCATAATGCTGTCTATCAATATTTGAAGGAATTCCACTCGCCAACAAAGCTGCTTCGATCAACAAAGTTCCTGAACCACAAAAAGGATCCATGAAAGTCGATTTTCTGTCCCAACCAGACATTCTTATTAATGCTGCTGCAGCTACTTCATTCAATGGCGCTTGCCCGATTTCAGTTCTATAACCTCTCTGAAACAAAGCTGTTCCACTTGTATTCAAGGAAATAGTTGCTTGTGTTTCTTTGATATACAAATCAAAAACAACTTGTGGTGTTTTGATATTTACATCTGGTCTTTCACCCAATTTATCGCGAAAAGTATCTACAATGGCATCTTTTACCAATAAAAATGGAAACTGTGTGTGCGAAAACAAATTAGACTGAATCGCACCACGCACAGCAAAAGTTTTATCGATATCGAAATATTCTGTCCAGTCAATTTTCATACATTGTTTGTACAAATCTTGTTCATCGCGAATTTTGAATCTTTTCACTTCCACCAAAACAGACATCGCACAACGAAGGTGTAAATTCAAATAATACACATCTTTCCAGTCGCCTTGAATTTGAACTGCACGGTTTAATACCGTTACGTCGTTGTAACCCAATTCATTCAATTCTTCTTTCAACACATCTTCAACGCCAAAAATTGTCTTAATGGTGATTGTTAATTTTTCCATTTTATATTGTATTTCTTTTATTCTAATTGCGTTATATATCTTCTTTTTTCAACAAAGGCATTTTCCAGCCATAAATGACGCTTAATATTCTGATCAAAATGATGATAAACACACAAACAATCATCGAAGCGCTGTTGTGCCAACCAATCATTCTGAAACCCAAATAACACAAACCACCCACAATTCCAGCGGTTGCGTAGATTTCTTTTCTGAAAATCAATGGAATTTCATTGCACAGCACATCTCTAATAACGCCCCCAAAAGTAGCTGAAATTAAGCCAAGAAAGAGACAAGTGACTGGAATTTGTTCAAATTGAATGCCTTTCTGAATTCCCAAAATGGTGAAAAGTCCCAAACCGATAGTATCAAAAAAGAAGAAAGTTCGACGCAATTTTATCAAATATTGTTTGAAAATGATTCCTACCAAAGCACCTGATAAAGCTGTAAAAATGAGCACAGAAGATTCCATCCAACGCACTTCAGTATTGAGCAATAAATCACGGATTGTACCTCCTCCCAAAGCCGTAAAAAATGCGATCACCATTCCACCAAAATAGTCCAATTTTTTTTCAGAAGCAGTCAATAATCCACTGATTGCAAAAACAAAAATTCCAAGATGTTCAAAAATAGCTAGTAACATTGCTTTTGATGTAAAAAAATCCTTTATTTTTGTACAAAAGTACACAAATTGAGAACAAACTGCCGCCTAAAATTCATCGTCTTTTTGCTGTTTACCGTTTTTACGGCTTCACCGATATTTTCCCAAAAAGTTGGTTTAGTGTTGAGTGGTGGTGGTGCAACTGGTTTTGCACACATTGGCGTAATCAAGGCGCTTGAAGAAAGAGGCATTCCGATTGACTATATTACAGGAACTTCTGCAGGGGCATTGGTTGGCTCAATGTATTCAATCGGTTTCACTCCCGCAGAAATGGAAACGTATGTTTTGAGTGAGCGATTTCAATTAATGTCAAGTGGAAAATTGGAACGCAACCAAGAATTTCTTTTTCAAAAAGACGATGAAGATGCAAGTTTGATAGATTTGGCATTTTCAAAAGATAGTATTTTAAAGAAATCATTGCCAACTAATTACATTAGACCAACATTGCTGGATTTCGAAATGATGACAGTTTTGGGAACGATTGGCGCCTCGTATGGTGAAAATTTTGACAGCCTTTTCGTTCCTTTTAGATGCGTTGCAGCTGATATTTATAACAAAAAAAGTGTCGTTTTCTCTCACGGGAAATTGAATCAAGCGGTCAGGGCTTCCATGACATATCCCTTTTTTGTGAATCCAATTCGTGTAGATGGTCAATTGTTATTTGATGGCGGATTATACAATAATTTCCCCACTGATGTAATGTACAACGATTTTGCACCAGATTATATGATTGGCAGCAACGTAGCAGGAAATGCCAAACCACCTTCGGAAGATGATTTATTGAGTCAACTCAGAAACATGCTTGTATCAAATACCAATTTTGACTTGCCTTGTGATGAAGGAATAATCATTCAACCTACAACCAATGTTGGAACATTTGAATTTGAAGAAGTAAAAGATGCGATTCAAGACGGTTATCTTTCGACCATCAAATACCTTGATTCAATTGAAATGCATGTTATTAGAAGGGTTTCAATTGAAGAATTGACTAAAAAACGTGCTGCATTTAAATCGAAATTTCTTGAATTGTATATTAGCTCTGTAAATACTTACAGCTTTAAAAAAATGGATGTTAGTTTTGTGAGGAAATCAATTTTGAAAAACACCAAAAATCAAATCATTACGCCTGACCTTTTAACCAAAAGATATTTCAGAACTGCCGCCATTCCTCAAATTGATTATTTGCTACCAACAGTTACACTGAAACCAGATTCAACCTTTCATTTGGATTTACTGGTGCGTAAAACCAAAGATTTTAAATTGGAAGTCGGTGGACACTTTTCATCCAGATCAGTAAATACCGGTTACATTGGCTTGACTTATTACAGCCTAAGTAAAGTAGCATTGAAAGTGAAAGGAGAATCTTATTTTGGAAAATTTTACGCCTCACTTAAAACAAGTATTGATTTGCAGTTACCGATGTACTATCCTGTTTCAATTTCTCCTTATTTTGTTTTGAATCGCTGGGATTATTACCGAAGTTCTTCCACCTTTTTTGAAGACATCAAGCCTTCATTTCTTGTACAAAATGAGATTTATTATGGCGCAAAAATCAAACATCCCATAGGAAATAATACCAGAAGTATTTTCGATATTAGAAAATTTGAATTGAAAGACGATTATTACCAAACGCAAAATTTTAAAAGTACAGATACCGCTGATTATACACAATTCTTTGGCGAAATGGCAAGCTGGCAGATAGAAAACAATTCGCTGAATAGAAAACAATTCGCCTCAAGTGGACATTATTTTTCATTCAAAGCGAGATATGTTCAAGGCAAAGAACGCAGTATTTCTGGTTCAACGTCACTTACGAAATATGACATTAATAAAAACCATGATTGGATCAATTTAGATTTCGAAGCACAATCATTTATTATCAATAACCGCATGTTCCACCTTGGAATTCACGCAAAATCTATCATGAATAGCCAATCGCTTTTCAGTAATTACAAAGCTTCTATTCTCAGCACAACTTCCTTTTCACCAACTCCGGATGCGGCAACATTTTTCTTGGAAGAATACAGAGCACCGCAGCATGCAGGTGTAGGAACGAATGTGATTTTCAGTATCAAAAGGAGTATTGATATTCGTTTCGATGGATACATTTACCAACCGTTTAAACAAATCAAATTGAATGACGATGGCACTGTAACATACTCTAGGCCATTCAAAGGTGAAACATACTTGGCTGCAGCTTCGATTATTTTCCACAGTCCATTTGGACCGATTCGTTTCACAACCAATTATTTCCCCAAGCAAAAAACACCTTTCTATTTCCAATTTAGTTATGGCTATGTTTTGTTCAACGAAAGGGCAATTCGATAAAGTATTTCTGTGGAAATAATTGCTCATCAACATAAAAATGGCTTGGCTGCAGAAATTGTAACCAACCACATAGTCATAAATAATATTGAAGACAGTTTAGATTTACTGGGAAATCTTTATTATCAGCAATTTGACCAAATTATCATCCAAAAACATCAAATTACAACTGATTTTTTTGATTTAAAAAATGGAATGGCTGGCGAAATTTTACAGAAATATTCTAATTACAGAATCAAACTTGCGATTGTGGGCGATTTTTCAAGTTATAGTTCTAAAAGTTTAAAAGATTTCATTTTTGAAAGTAATAAAATCGGACAAATCATTTTTGTTACCTCCATCAAAGAAGCGTTAAGTAACTTTTTACATTGATTTATTACTTATTCAGTCACCACAAAAAATACGTAATTTTAAACTTTCCATAATATGTTTATTTTTGTCAAAAAAATTAAGCGAAATGGAAATCTGCGGAATTCAACAAATGGGAATTGGTGTTCCCAACGTGCAAGAAATTTGGAAATGGTATAGAAAATTTTTTGGTGTTGATATCAAAGTTTTTGAGGATGCTGCTGAAGCACCATTGATGACAATTTACACGGGTGGAATTGTTCAAAATAGAACAGCTACTTTGGCTTTGAGTATGGAAGGCGGCGGCGGATTTGAAATCTGGCAATACAAATCAAGAAATACTGAAAAAGCGAAATTTGATATCCAATTTGGAGATTTTGGTTTATTTGCTTGTAGAATTAAATCCAAAGACATTCAAGCATCTTACGCTTACTTCAGAAAAGAAGGTGCTAAAATTTTGAGTGAATTGTTGCCTACTCCAGAAGGAAAATTTCATTTTTTGGTAGAAGATCCAAATGGAAATGTTTTTGACATTGTGGAAGGTTCAGGCTGGTTTATGGAAACCAATTTCGCCGGAAAAACGGGCGGTGTTGCAGGTGCCATGGTTTGTGTGAGCAACATTGAAAACTCATTGAAATTATACAAAGATGTTTTGCAATATTCTGAAATCGTTTATGATGTAACGGAGACGGTGGAAGCTTTTAAAAATTTCCCTTCAGGAGATAAAAAAGTACGCCGTGTTTTATTGCGTCATCCTCAACCGAGAAAAGGACCTTTTGCTGAATTGTTGGGGCCAACAGAAATCGAATTGATTCAAGCGGTTGAAAGAACTGATTGCAGAAACATGTTTGAAAATAGATTTTGGGGCGATTGGGGATTCATTCACCTTTGCTTTGATATACAAGGAATGGCTGAATTGAAATCCAATTGCGAAAAAGCAGGTTTTCCATTTACGGTTGACTCTGGACAAACTTTCGACATGGGCGAAGCAGGCGGAAGATTCAGCTACATCGAAGATCCAGATGGAACTTGGATTGAATTTGTAGAAACACACAAAGTGCCCATTTTGAAAAAATTAGGATGGTATATCAAACTAAAAAATCGAGATCCAAGAAAGCATTTACCAAAATGGATGTTGAAAACCATGCGTTTTAATCGCGTGAAAAACTAAGCGTTGATTTAAAGGTGCGAAATCTTGATTGAAGTGCAATTTCAATGTGAAAGTATTTTGTATCTTTGAAATCTGTTAAACTATAAATATGAAATTTAAAAAAGGAATTCTCTTCTCTTTCATTGCACTGTCATTTTCGGTGCTCGTTTCTTCTTGCAAGGAAGACATTGATTTGACTGGAGATGCACAAGAAACAGCTGTTGTTTACGGTTTGTTAAACCAAGCAGACAGCATTCACTTCATCAAAATCAACCGCGCTTTTATTAGCAACGATAATTCCTTAGTTACTGCTCAAATTCCTGATTCCAATTATTTCCAAAATATCGATGCAACCATCAAGGAAATCGTGAATGGAAATGTTGTTAGAACATGGACGCTAAAAGATACTATTATAGACAATAAAGAACCAGGTGTTTTTTATGCACCTGAACAAAAATTGTATTACTTCAAAACAACAACTACTCAACCATTGATCGCCAATGCAAATACACAGTATAAATTGGATGTGAACATCAATGAAGGTGAATTTTCAGTTTCTGGAATTACCAAATTAATTTCAGGCATGGCAATTACGCAACCGCAAAGTTATTTCACTTTTGCAACCAGCGATGTCGCAACCAAAGGTTATGCAACTTCAACTGTCGGATTTACCAAAGGTGATGCTTTTGTAGCCAATGTTAAAATTCAAATCACCATCAAAGAATTTATTGGAAGCAATTTTACTACCAAAATATTGGATTGGAATGTAGGAGATTTGAACTCAGCGAGTATGACAACTTCTACCAATTTGGTGAATGCGAATGGAAAAACCTTCTACACGGTGATTAGAGATGGTGTAACAAATGATCCAAACATTACAAAACGCATGTTGAAATCAATCAAAGTGATTTTGACAGGTGGTTCAGAAGATTTAGAAAAATACATGAAATTGGTCGCACCTTCGTCATCTTTGGCGCAAACAAAACCAACTTTCACAAACTTAACAGCAACAAATGATCGCAAAGTTGTTGGGATATTTTCTGCAAGAAGTACTACAACAATTAGTAAAGAAGATTGGATTCTATTCGGTGTTTCAACTTACAAAGTTGCCATTGATAAAAACTCCATGAAAGAATTGGGAATTGGTTCGTTGACTGGTTCTTTATTATTCTGTACTGATAATCCACAATACAACATTGGTACGCCAGAACAATATTTCTGCAATTAATAGACATTAGATTTCGATTTAATATTGAATCCTTGAAAAAACTTTGAACATCATTTCAGTCTAATTACCTTTATCGCATGTCTGAAAGAAAAACGCTTTTTGCGGATATAATAATTCCCATTGCGGTAAAAAACGAATTTACTTACCGCGTTCCTTTTGAAATGAATGACTTGATTCAAGCTGGAAAGCGCGTTGTAATTCCATTTGGAAAGGGAAAATTGTATACAGGAATCGTTTCTAAAGTACATGAAGAAATCCCCACAAAATACCAGGCAAAATTCATTGAATATTTGTTGGACGAAAATCCAATCATCACTGGAAATCAATACCAGTTTTGGAAATGGATTGCCAATTATTACCTCTCACCTATTGGTGATGTGATGAATGCTGCTCTTCCTGCCAACTTCAAATTGGCTTCTGAAACTAAAATTTCATTGCATCCTGATTTTGATGGAAAAACGGATCAATTGAGCGACCGACAATTTCAAATCGTCGAAGCGCTTGAAGTGCAAGAAGTGCTCGATTTAAAAGAAATTTCAAAAATTGTTGGTATCAAAACCATTCAGCCGATTATCAAACAAATGATTGATTGGCGCGTAGTCATATCTTTAGAAGAATTAAATTATAAATACGTTCCTAAAACAGCGATTTTCTATTACTTTACTGCTGAATTTCAGTCAGAAGAAACTTTGAACGAATTGTTTCAAAGCATGGAAAATCAAAAAAGCAAAGAAAAACAATTGCACGCTTTGATGTCCATGTTGAGTTTGGGAGATTTCAGAGACTCCTACAATCGACCAGTTGCGAAGAAAGATTTGGAAGCAAAGGAAGTTTCCGTTTCAGCGCTTCAAACCTTGGAGAAAAATGGCATTATCAAGTCTGAACGGTTGCAAATTGACCGAATTGGTCAGAACGACAATGAACTGAAATCCAAAAAAGCATTGTCAGAAGTTCAAGAAACGGCACTCTATGAAGTCAAAGCAAATCTCATGGAAAAAGATGTTTGTCTACTCCATGGCGTTACCGGTTCAGGCAAAACTGAGATATATGTTGAACTGATTGAAGAGCAATTAAAACTCGGAAAACAAGTTTTGTTTCTCTTACCTGAAATCGCTTTAACAACGCAATTAATCACGCGATTATCAGCTTATTTCGGCGACAAAATTGGCGTCTATCATTCAAAATTCAATCAAAATGAACGCGTTGAAATTTGGAATCATGTATTGCATGACCATCCTGAAAGATACCGAATCGTTTTAGGTGCACGTTCTTCCATCTTTTTACCTTTCAGGAATTTAGGTTTGGTAATTGTGGACGAAGAACATGAATCGTCATTCAAACAATATGACCCTTCTCCCCGCTATAATGCGCGTGATGCTTCCATTGTGTTGGCGAAATCTTTTGGTGCGAAAGTACTTTTAGGTTCTGCGACGCCTTCCATCGAAACGTATTTCAACGCCAAAGAAGGAAAATTTGGCTTGGTCACTTTGATGGAGCGACACGGCGGATTGGCTTTGCCTGAAATTTTTTGCGCCGACATCAAAAAAGAACGCAAGGAAAAAACGATGCATTCTCATATTTCGTCTTTTTTGATGCGAAACATTGAAACAGTTTTGGAAAAAGGCGAACAAATCATTTTGTTTCAAAACAGGCGCGGTTACACTCCAATCTGGACTTGCGAATTATGTAATTGGTCGCCAAAATGCAAAAATTGCGATGTTTCTCTGACTTATCATAAACATACGAATACGCTTAAATGTCACTATTGTGGCTATGAAAGCGCTCCCATTGGAACGTGCGGAAACTGCGGCAGTAATCGCTTGAAAATGTTGGGTTTTGGAACAGAAAAAATTGAAGATGAATTGGCCATCATGTTTCCTAGTAAAAATGTGGCACGTCTAGATTTAGATACAACTCGAAGCAAAAACGCTTATCAAGTGATTATTTCTGAATTCGAAAATCGCAAAATAGATATTTTGATTGGTACACAAATGGTTACGAAAGGCTTGGATTTTGACCACGTGAGTTTGGTCGGAATATTAGATGCAGATATGTTACTCAATCGTCCAGATTTCCGAGCTTTTGAACGCAGTTATCAATTGATGTCGCAAGTTGCAGGTCGCGCAGGACGAAAATCAAAACGCGGTACCGTGATTATTCAAACTGGACAGCCAGAACATTGGATTATTCAAAAAGTGATGCAACACGATTATTTGTCGTTTTACACGAATGAAATCGTAGAAAGGCGAAATTTCTTTTATCCGCCATTTTATAAATTGATTCAAATTACGCTCAAACACCGCGACAAAGATGTGCTTGATTCGGCCTCTAAAGCTTTGGGAATATCATTGTACGATGTCTTCAAAGAAAGAGTTTTGGGTCCTGAATATCCGTCGATCAATAGAATCAACAACTTATTCTTGAAGCAAATCGTACTCAAAATCGAGCGCGACGCTTCGCAAAACAAAGTAAAAGCCAAAATTGAAGAAATCATCGATGCGTTTTACGCAGTTCCTGTACAGAAATCTGTTAGGATTGTGATTGATGTGGATCCTAGTTAGATTTTTGGATTGACAGATTATTGGACTGTTAGACGTTTCGATTCTTGGGAATCAAAATGTCTTTTTGCCACGGATTGCACAGATTTCACGGATTAAAAAAATTGAAAAGAAATTTTTAAAAGTCATGTCTATTTTAAATTTACAAAAAATACTTTTCGAAAAAATTTAAGTGAGAATTTTCAATAAAATAAGAAAAATCAAAAAAAGTCTATAGTCTAATGTCTTAAGTCTTGTTTCTCAGTCTTAAAGTCATAATATCCTAATATCTTAAAATCTCCGCCCTACCCCAAATACGACTTCAACATTCGACTTCTCGAAGTATGTTTCAATCTGCGGATTGCTTTTTCTTTGATTTGGCGCACTCTTTCTCTTGTTAAATCGAATTGTTCTCCGATTTCTTCTAGCGTTAATGGATAACGACCATTTAAACCGTAGTACAAACGTACCACTTCGCCTTCTCGAATCGTGAGAGTAGAAAGTGACCGCTCGATGTCTTTTCTCAATGAATCCGTAACCAATTCTTTTTCTGGACTATTCATGTAAGTATTTGGTAATACATCGTACATGCTTGAAGATGATTCATCATTTTCAGAAAGTGGCGCATCCATGGAAAGGTGGCGACCAGAATTCGATAAGGATTGACGCACTTCGTCTGCAGAAACTTCTAAAAATTCGCCCAACTCTTCAGCTGATGGCGGACGTTCATACTTTTGTTCTAATTCAGAATATGCTTTATTGATTTTATTGATTGTTCCAATTTTGTTCAAAGGCAAACGCACGATTCTCGCTTGTTCAGCTAATGCTTGTAAAATAGATTGACGAATCCACCAAACAGCGTAGGAAATAAATTTAAATCCACGTGTTTCATCGAATCTCTCAGCTGCTTTGATTAAACCTAGATTTCCTTCATTGATCAAATCAGGCAAAGTCAATCCTTGATTTTGGTATTGTTTAGAAACTGATACTACAAAACGTAAATTGGCTTTGGTTAATCTTTCCAAAGCTTTTCGATCGCCATTGCGGATTTTTTGCGCTAGAATAACTTCTTCTTCAGCAGAAATTAAATCCTCCTTTCCAATTTCCTGAAGATATTTATCCAACGACGCGGTTTCACGGTTGGTTACTTGCTTGGTAATTTTCAATTGTCTCATAATTTCTAATTTTTAAGAGTGAAAACACAATTGTTCTAATTCTATACGTATAAATTTAAGGAATAGTTTGAAATGCGATGTACAATGAATGTTAAAATGAATATTCTATAATTTATTTGCAGTATTTGTTGAGTATGAATGAACTTTTTAGGATTTGTTACTTCTGAAAGTTGAATTTTAGGAAATATTCACAAATCTGAAGCAAAAGACAAGGTCCTTGGCCAGTTTTAGTTGATAAACACCCCTATTTAGTTGATATTTTGAAACTCTTATTCGCGTCAGATTTGAGATTAATAAAGTAACTTTGTTCTATTATTTTAAATTATTGAAAATGACAATAGAAGTTAACAGCGTAGTTTCTTTGAATTACAAACTTTCAAACCACAATACAGGTGAGAAAATTGAAGAAACGAGCTCCGAAAACCCAATGGTTTTTCTCTACGGAGTTGGATCCTTGATTCCGGAATTTGAAGAAAACCTTTTTGGTAAAAAAGCAGGAGATTCTTTTGAATTTTCAATTGTTTCTGAAAATGCTTACGGCAATCACAGTGAAGAAAATATCGTCGCTATTCCAATTTCAGTTTTCCAAGATGAAAGTGGAAAAATCAATGAAAACGAAATCAGAGTAGGTGCTTTGGTTCCAATGTCTGACAATGAAGGAAATCACATGCGTGGTCAAGTGAAAGAAATCACTGCAGAAATCGTGAAAATGGATTTCAATCATCCTTTGGCTGGAACAGATTTGCATTTTATTGGTGAAATTTTACATATTCGGCAAGCAACTGCAGATGAATTGGCTCACGGGCACGTTCATGGACCAGGTGGACATCACCACTAAAATTATTAATATCACTTTTTGAAACCGAAAATCCAGCAATTGTTTTTCGGTTTCTTTTTTTAAATCAAATCACATGATTCAATATACATTTTCAGTTCAAAATCCAGCGCAACAATACATTGCAATCAATACTCAATTTGACTCGAATCAAACATCTGAAATCATTCAATTGGCAAGTTGGAGACCAGGTAGATACGAATTGGGGAATTTTGCGAAAAACGTGAAAGGCTTGAAAGTTTTCAATGAAAATGGAAAATTGCTAGTCGCAAACAAAATCAACAAAGACAGCTGGAAAATTAAAACCGAAAATGCAAAAAGAATCACTGTAGAATACCAATTTTATGCACCGGATTTAAATGCTGGTTCAACTTATTTAGCCAAAGATCAATTGTATGTAAATCCAGTAAATTGCTGTCTTTGGGTGCATGGAAAGGAATCTCAACCTTGCGAAATTGATTTGAAAATACCTGCGCAATACAGCATTGCGACTTCTTTAAAGCAAGAAGGACAAAAACTTTTTGCAGCAAATTATGACGAATTGGCTGATTCTCCTTGGATTGCCTCTGCCAATTTGCAACATGGCGAATATTTCATCAACGATGTCAAATTCAACATTTGGTTTCAAGGTGAAATAAAAGTTGATTGGGAAAGAATCACCAAAGATTTTATTGCTTTTACGGACAAACAAGTTGAAAAATTCGCGGAATTTCCGGTGGAAGAATACCATTTCTTGTTTCAAATTGTACCTTACAAAGCTTATCACGGAGTTGAACATGAGCGTTCTACTGTTATTTTACTTGGACCAAGTTACGATGTTTTTGATGCGATTTACAAAGAATTGTTGGGTGTAAGTTCGCATGAATTGTACCACACTTGGAATGTCAAAGCGATACGTCCGATTGAAATGTTTCCATATGATTTTTCGAAAGAAAATTATTCACAATTGGGCTATTTGTGTGAAGGTGTCACCACTTACATGGGCGATTTATTTTTGTTCAAAAGTGGCGTTTTTACCTTCGAACAATATGCCTTGGAATTGAATAACCAATTGCAAAAACACTTTGATAATTTTGGAAGATTTCAATATTCCGTGGCGCAATCATCGTTTGACACGTGGTTAGACGGCTACGTTCCAGGAGCACCAAATCGCAAGGTATCGATTTACACTGAAGGTTGTTTGATTGCCTTGGCCACAGATGCATTTATTGCCAAAAATTCCAAAGAAAAATACAAACTAGACGATGTCATGCACGCCTTGTATTTTGACTTTTTCTTGCAAGGAAAAGGTGTTTCTGAAATCGATTACAAAGAAACGATTGAACGCTTTGCTGGCGCAAAAATGGATGAATTTTACACCAAATTTATATACGGAACGGCACCTTTTGAATCGATGTTGGCTGAAACATTCGATTATTTAGGTTTGGAAATGAAACAGAAACCTTCACCTAAATACAGTTTTGGAAAATTAGGTTTCAAATCGATTCCTCAGGGATTAAATTTTATTGTGAAATCAATTTATCCTGAAAGTCCTGCTGACTTATGCGGTATGATGTTGGAAGATGAATTAATAGCGGTAAATGGTTACAATTGCGGAGGCGAATTAGACAAATGGTTGAATTATTTTGACTTGGATGGAAAGATCATCACAGTGAGTCGAAAAGGTCAATTGATTGAACTTTCTTTGCCTGAAGCGAATCGCAATTTTTATTCAGAATACAGTGTTTCTAAAATTGAAAACCCAACGAACGAGCAGAAAAAAGCTTTTGATTTTTGGATGGAATAAACTCTGACTGTTGACATGAATCCGAAATAATGGCATGCTCGTAGCTTGATTACTTTGCATCGAAACATGGCTGTCTTGTTTTCCAAATACTTGTATTTTTTTTCAAAAAAAAAGTCTCCCAATTGGAAGACTTTTAAATTTGATTTTTAGTGCTTAAAATTTATAACTCACACCCAAACTTGGCAGCGCTGGGAATTGATATATTTTTTGGTTTGTGACACGATTCACATAAAATAAGTTCTTTCTGTCATATAAATTTGTAACACTTGCTACAATTTCCATCACAGTTTTGTTTTTAAATGTAAAATTCTTTTTAACTGTAATATCTAAACGGTGGTAAGTTGGTAATCTTTTGGAGTTGAAATCTCCTAATAAAACCGTTACATTATTTGCATTAGAAGTATTGATATCAGTAGTAACTCCATTTTGGAAAGTTTCGTTTTGGTAGTAACCAGCAGTAGGTGTGAAAGGCAATCCTGAACCAAAGTTCCAACGGATATTAACTTCCAATGATTTTTTCTTACCAAAAGTATAACTTGAAACCACATTTACATTGTGTCTTCTGTCAAAAACTGGCGCATACGTTTGGAAACCATCCCAACGCGTTGATTTTCCGTAAGAATAAACTGTCCAGATAAAAAGTCTATCTTTAGAATACTTCACCAATAAATCAGCTCCGTAAGATTTTCCGGATTCGATGATGAAGTCTTTTTTGAAAACATCGTCCACATCTGAAAACTCAGCCACATCATCATATAATTTATTTTGATTGATGTTACTCAATTGACTGAAATACTTATAATATGCTTCAATATTAACACTCAAATTTTTATTCAAATCTAATTCGTATCCTACGATTGCATGCCAAGCATATTGTAATCCATTTCTAACTGTTTTTTCTTTTCCTCCTTCAGTTACGAAAGTTGATTGAAGATTTGTTGGAGAAGAAAGTAAACCGTTGAATAAGTTCACTACGTCTTTATCAGAAGAAGTTGAAGTAAAGTTTTGAGAGAATCGACCACCTGAAATTTTCAATCTCATTTTTTCGGTCATGTTGTATTTCAAACCAAGTCTTGGCTCTGGAGAAATCACACCTCTTGAAGCATAAGCTTGCGCTCTGAAACCTGGTTGAATTACCCAACGGCCTTTGATTACACGGTAATTGATGTAACTTCCAACTTCAAATGTGAAATTTTGATCTTCAATTTTTCTTGCAGCTTCGTTGTAGGTCAAATATTTGGTTTGGAAACCATTGATATTTACACCAACATCAATTTGTCCTTCATTTTTTTGAAAGAAAGTGAAATCGAATCCTAAATCTGCACCACCTATTGAACTTGTTCTTTCAGGCAATCCTTTTTCCAAGAAACTCAATGAATAGTTCGATGCATTCAAGTGTCCGCGGATAAAAACTGGCGAACCAATCGGAACCAAAACAAAATTCATACCTCCACCCGCTTGCGACCAAGCCAAATCAGCCACATTGGTGTATTTTACTTTATCGTTATTACTAAATCCAAAGAAACTAAATTTAGAACCACCTTGTGCGTTTAAAGTAATTTTTCCATATAAATCTGTGAAAGCAAAAGGCAATCCATTTCCATCATTCACACGAGGATACAAATTTTGAGATGTATAATCAAGCAATGAATGTTTAGCAGAAAAAACGTATGATGCTTTGCTTGGCTTTCCGTCAGATGATCTTTTGAAAGGCCCCTCCAAAACCAATTTAGCTAAAAAAGGACTTACAGAAACTTTTCCTCCGAAACTTTTTCTATCCCCATCACGGTAAGTGATATCCATCACCGAAGAAATTCTTCCTCCATATTTTGAATCAAATCCACCTGTGTAAATATCTACGTTCTTAATCAATTCTGTTTCGAAAATCGAGAAAAATCCGATGGAGTGAAAAGGCGTGTAAATGGTCATTCCATCTAATAAAATTTTGTTTTGAATTGGCGTTCCACCTCTCACATACAACTGTCCACCTTGGTCACCTGTGGTAGTTACACCTGGAGTTACACTCAAAGCAGCTACAACATCACTTTCACCACCTTGACTTGGAATTCTTTCAACTTCTTTTTTACTTAAACGAATTTCAGAGTTTCCAACTTGCGTTGTTTTTTGTTTTTGAGAGGCACTTACTTCTACTTCTCCCAATTCTTCAGCAGCTTCTTCTAGCTCGAATTCTAGATCTATAATTCCTGTAGCTTTAACAACATCAACTTTTTTCTCTAGTTTTTTGTATCCATCATTGTCAATAACCAAATTGTATTTTCCAATATTTAATTTTGGAATGGAGAAAAAACCATTTAAGTCAGTGGTAGCTCTAAATGAAGAACCAGAAGCGTCAGTAACTTTGACTTTGATAAACAAAATTGGCTCACCATTTTTCTTTTCACGGATATAACCTCTTATCGTTGCTGATTGAGCTATTGAAAGGAAAGTGATGAAAGTAAATGAGAGAAATAAGAAGAGTTTTCTAGTCTGCATATTGTAATTTCTATTGATTTTTAGCAATTTTTAGCATTGCGAAAGTACATAATTTATCTTTCTTTTCGAAGTAAATTAGAGAAAAGTAGTAAACTCACCTTCTGATTGAGTGAACGGGAAATTTAACACTTTGACAATGAATTGAAAATTATTTTCTTCAATTATTCTTTTTTAAGTCCAATTTAGCTTTGTTCCAATAGGCATCTAATTCTTCCAAATTCATGTCTGTCATCACTTTTTGATCTTCGGTGATTTTATTTTCCATCCATTGAAAACGACTGATGAACTTTTTATTGGTTCGCTCCAAGGCATTTTCTGGATTGATATCGATAAATCTGGCATAATTGATTAGCGAAAAAAGTACATCACCAAATTCATTCTCAATTTCTTCCTGATTTCTTTCATCAACAGCTTCATTCAATTCACCAATTTCTTCTTGCACCTTAGCCCAAACTTGGTCTCTATTGTCCCAATCGAAGCCCACTCCCCTCACCTTTTCTTGTATTCTTGCCGCTTTAACCAACGCAGGAAGTGATTTTGGAACGCCTTCTAAAACTGATTTTTTTCCTTCTTTTAGTTTTAATTTTTCCCAATTGGCCTTCACTTCTTCCTCCGTTGTCGCTTCCACATCACCATATATATGAGGATGGCGGAAAATTAGTTTTTCACAAATGGCATTCAAGACATCAGAAACATTAAAATCTCCTGTTTCAGAGCCTAATTTGCTGTAAAATACGAGGTGCAAGAATAAATCACCTAACTCTCCTTTGATTCCATTTAGATCTTTATCTAAAATCGCATCAGCCAACTCATAAGTCTCTTCAATCGTTAATGGACGAAGTGTTTCAAAAGTTTGTTTTTTATCCCAAGGACATTTTTCTCTTAAATCATCCATGATATTCAATAATCTTTCAAATGCTTTTAATCTTTCGTCCATGGGTTATTTTTTAAAAAACAAAATTCTATTCTTTTCCGCGAAGTTATGTAGAATTGAGATTATATATACATTTGCCCTATGAGAATGAGATTTTGCCTGCTATTTGGATTGTTTTTTTATTCATTTTTGAGCTTCTCTCAACGCAGAGAATGGGGAATTGAAGCAAATCCAAAACTTGGTTTTTTATTGGCTCACCGTGGAGTGATGGGACATTTACCGCGCGAACATGCGATTGGTGGGGAAATCAGCTATTTTATCTCTACGAATGGATCAAAAAATTACCATCGAGCTTACAATTTCCCTAAAGTTGGTCTTACTTTATTCGGCAGTACTGTTGGAAACAATCAGATTTTAGGTCAAGTATATGGTGTTTACACCTTCATTGATTTTCCTTTTAAAAAATCTGATAGATTTGAATTTTCTGGAAGATTAGGCGCTGGTGCAAGTTGGAATACCAAAGTTTTCGACCAAGAATTAAATCCAAAAAACGTCGCCATGAGCACTCATATCAATGCACTGATATGCTTTGGATTGCGCTCAAGAATTTATTTAGGAATCTATAAAAAGAATCACATTTTAGCTGGAATTGACTTGACGCATTGTAGTAATGGTTCTACCAAAGTTCCAAATCTGGGAATTAATTTACCTTATGTGAGCCTGGGAATTGGTCACACCTTTCAGCAAGTAAATAAAATCTACAAAGAAATTTATGACACACCAGAAGAAAAATGGAAACTTTCAGCAATTGGAATCTTATCTACCAAAGAAGTTTTTCCAACAGGTGGTAAAAAATATCCGATTTATGCACTTTCATTGATTGGTAAGAAAATATTTACACCTAGAAGCGGTATGGAATTGGGATTGGATTTGATTTACAAAACCAGCATCAATGCTTATAAACCGCAAATCCACAAAACAAAGGAAGGAATTGCACAAATTGGACTTTATTGTGGTTATGTTTTGCCGCTAGACAAGTTAGACTTTGTTTTAGGAATGGGACTTTATGTCAGAGATGAATATTTTCCTGATAGCAGAATGTACCACAGACTTGGAATGAGATATCAATTAACAGAAAAACTATTACTCAACTTCACATTGAAAACTCATTGGGCGAAAGCTGATTATGTTGAATATGGGATTGGTTACACTTTTTAAAACAAAAAGATATGAAAAAAATTATCCTTTATCTCTTTTGGACATCTTTGCTTTTGGGAAGTTGCAAAAAAGCAGAAAATCGAAGTTGTTTTAAAAGCATAGGAAAAACAACTGAAAAAACGATTGAATTAGAATCATTTGACAAACTTTTCTTGAAAGAGCACATTAAATACATTTTAATTCAAGACAGCACAGATAAATTAGTCATTAAAGGAGGCGAAAACTTGGTGAATTTTATTCATTGGAGTATTGATGATGACCAAGTTTTGTATCTTGAGAATAACAATAAATGCAATTTTTTGAGAAAACTAAATCAAGTAATTACGTGTGAAATTCATTTTACATCTCTTTTTAATATCCAATTTGAGGGTACGGAACCGATGCGAAGCAAGGATACTTTGAATCTACCTTTTTTCACTATGCTGATTCGAGATGGTGCGGGATCAGTAAATTTAACTTTGAAATCTTTGATTATAAATGCCGATATATCTCACGGCTGGGGAGATTATACTTTTTCTGGTAAAACAGATTTTGCTCGGATTTCAGCACGAAGCAATGGTTTTTGCGATGTTCAGAATTTAAAAATAAAAGATTCTGTTTTTGTTTCAAGTGAAACTGTGGGGAAAATCAAAGTTTCAGCAAATGGAATTCCTTTGAGAGGAGAAATAAAATCATTTGGTGACATCTGGTATTATGGAACACCTTCCCTTATTTCTGTAAAAGAAAACAGCACGGGAAAGTTGATCAAACAATAAAATTTACATCCAAAATTTGCTGTTTTAGCCACCTTATTCTTTATAGTCTCCAGACTTAAAATTACTTTTAGTACGAAAACTAGATTTTGGATTTGTAAGTTGAATTCAAACAGCATTTCGTTTATCTAGAAATTTTCAACATCCAAAATTTGTATTTTGATACATCTAATTCTCTCTTTTATCTAAAAAAATCATTGATTTGTTTGCTTTTTAAGAATTTTTAACTATATTCGCTAAAGACAAATATTTTAAAACAAAAAGAAAAAATTATTTTTCTGCTTAGAATTTTTATACTGAGAAGTATATTACAAATTACAATTGTCGATATTCTTGCTAATCTGATGATGACGTTAATTCAATTTTAATTATTTAAAAATGAAAACGAAACAATTTAGCTCAAATAGTCGCTCTGAGATTATTAATTATATAAATGAATATAATCTCACAGATGAAAGTCTTGTTTTCGTTTTTTCGGATAAGCAATTCTTAGATTTAGAAATTTCAACCGTCCTAAGTAAAATTTTTAAATCAACACCAATCATTGCGTGTTCAACTGCTGGTGAAATAGTAGGTTCAAGTGTTTATGACGGGTATTTTTCTTTAACTACTGTATCTTTTGATCACACCCAAATTCGTTTAGAGAGCATCAATATTAATCACATTGAAGAATCATTTGATATTGGTCAAAAGTTAGTGAATTCGCTGATTCAGGATGATTTAAAACATATTTTTATACTTTCAGACGGATTAAATGTAAATGGAACCAATTTGGTTGATGGAATTAACTCTGTTACGAACGGGAAAATTAGTGTCTCGGGAGGATTAGCGGGTGACAATGCTTTATTTAATTCAACCCTAGTTTCCAATCAAAATGTTGAATTTAAAGAAAATACCATTTCTGCAGTTGGATTTTATGGTGATAAGATTAAAATTCAATGTTCGTCTGAAAGTGGTTGGGAAATTTTTGGAAAGGATAGAATAATAACCAAAAGTAATGAAAATATTGTTTATGAAATAGACCACAAACCAGCCTTGGAATTGTACAAATCTTATTTGGGTGATAAAGCCAAATATTTACCAAGTTCAGGACGTTTTTTACCACTTTCATTGAGAACACAGGAAGGACATGCAATAAGAACGATTTTAAGTGTAAATAAAGAAGAAAATAGTATCCGATTTGCTGGTAACATTCCAGTAAATTCTTCAGTTAAATTAATGAAAACAAATATTGATTCGATTATAGATGCAGCAGAAATTGCTTCATTGAAGTTATCTAAAAAGAATAGCGAAAATAATGGATTAATGATAATGATAAGTTGTGTGGGTCGTAAACTTGTTTTAAAACAAATTATTCAAGAGGAAGTTGAAGCAGTGACCAAATATTTTAATGATGATTTCTGTTTTTCAGGATTTTACTCCTATGGTGAATTAAGTTCAGGTAAATCTAAAAATTGTTCTTTGCACAACCAAACAATGACTTTAACGCTAATTACCGAAAACTAGATTTACTATGTTCAAAAAAGATACTCATAGGCTGCTCCAAAGACAATTTAAAACGCATTACAAGGACGAAGAATTGTTAAAAAATCTTTTAAAAAACACGCATTTCGAATCGTTTATGAGGTCAATAAATCAAGCATATTTTGAATATGATGATGACAAAAAATTATTAGAAAACATAGTAAAGGAAAATCAAGCCGAATTATTAAAAGTAAACGAGGAATTAAAAGAACTGAATTCAAATTTGGAAAATCATGTTCTAGAAAAAACACAAAATCTTCAATCAGCATTTCAAGAGTTAGATTCAAAAGAGAATAAGGTCAATTATTGAGAGTATTGCTGAAATTATTTTAATTGTCGATGAAAATTTAGTGATCAAATTTGTAAGTGGTAATTTTTACGAAAAAGTTAAATATTCAAATGATTCTTTATTGGGAAGTAATTTAAATTCCTTTTTCAATCCTACTCAACTTATGGAATTGAAAAAGATCTTAAATGACGACAATGCGTTGAATAATTATTTTCAATTTTCATTTCCGAATTGGGAAAATACTTTGACGAAATTTGAAGCAAATGCAACTGTCAATAATGAGGGTTCCAATACTGAATTTGTTATTACATTGCGAGATGTAACGGAAGTTAGAAAAATTCAAAACGAAATTAAAAATCAAAAGGAATTTTACGAAAATATTTTAGCCAATATTCCAGCCGATCTAGCCATTTTTGATCCTGATCATCGATATGTATTTTTAAATGATAAAGCTATTCAAGACCCTGAATTAAGGGCAATAATTATTGGTAAATCTGATTTTGAATATGTTGCTTTGAGAGGTGGTTCATCAGAAATGCCAACATTAAGACATCAATTATTTTTAGAAGCAATTTCAGAAAAAAAGACCATTCCATTTGAAGAAAAATTAAAAGACAAGACAGGCAATCCTAAATATATGCTTCGTCATTTCACTCCAATCTTTAATTCTAATAACGAGTTAGAGAACATGATTGGACTTGGAATTGACATTACAGGACGAAAAATAGCCGAACAAAAAATTGAAGAGTTAATTCAGAATTTGGAAGACATGGTTTTGAGAAGAACCAATCAATTGGAACTTGCAATCAAAGAATTAGATGCATTTGCATATTCGGTTTCTCATGATTTACGTTCACCACTCAGGGCTGTTGATGGATGGAGCTTGGCTTTATTAGAGGATTACGGAGAATCACTAGATCCACAAGCCATTGAGTACATTGCGAGAGTAAGAACAGAATCTCAAAGAATGGCAACATTAATTGATGATTTATTAAATTTATCAAAAATTGGAAAAGTTCAATTAAAGATTAAAAAAATAGATTTTACAAATTTTTGCCAAAAAATATTCCAAAGAGAAATAGAAACTTCCGCTAGAAAAGATTATCAAATAGTAATTGAAAAGAAACTTACCATCTATGCAGATGAGAATTTATTGGACATCATGATGACCAATTTAATTGCCAATTCGATTAAATTTTCGAGTAAAGTTGAAAAACCCAAAATCACTATTGGAAAAATGATGGGTGAAGATAAATCAAAGTTATGTTTCATAAAAGACAATGGAGCAGGTTTCAATAGCAATCATTCAAATAAACTTTTTGGAGCCTTTCAACGCATGCATAAACAATCTGATTTTCCCGGAACTGGTATTGGATTGGCAACAGTAAAACGAATTGTGGAACTACATTCAGGTCAAATTTGGTCTGAATCAAAGATAAATGAAGGCGCAGTATTCAAATTTAAATTGTAACCGAATGTTTACGAAAAAAATTATACTTATTGAAGACAACAAAAGTGATATAGATCTGACTTTAAGAGCTTTAAAAAAAGCGAATATTCAAAATCCTATTGTCACTTTAGAAGATGGAAAGGAAGCTATTGATTACCTTTTTTGTCAAGAAAATTATGCTTCAAATGATATTGCGCAAGAACCTGAATTGATTTTATTAGATTTAAAATTACCCATTATTGATGGAATTCAGGTATTAAAGGAAATTAGAAACAATGCAAAAACTCAGCATTACATTGTAATCATTTTAACCTCTTCTAGAGAAGAATCAGATTTATTCACCTGTTATAATCTAGGAGTAAATAGTTACATAAGAAAACCTGTAGATTTTACTGAATTTGTTAATGTTATTAAGCAAATAGGAAACTATTGGATTTTATTAAATGAATCACCTAACCCAATTAATTAATTAATTTATGAATTTTCAGATTTTACTTATTGAAGACGATGAAAATGATGCATTATTACTTCAGCGTCAATTAAATAAAACAAAAAAAGCATTTGATTTCACAAGAATTGAAACTTTTTCTGACTTGGTAAATGCGCTAACCTACAATCACTATGATTTGGTTATTTCAGATTATAATTTATTAGGATTTGATGGTTTAGACGTTCTAAAATTATTGAAATCAGAAAAAAAAGATATTCCATTTATTCTTGTGTCTGGAACAATTGGGGAAGTTGCTGCAGTTTCAATTATGAAAGCTGGAGCCTGTGATTATGTTATGAAGGACAATTTGATAAAATTACCTCAGGTTGTTAAAAGAGAGCTCGATGAACATAAAATTAGACTTCAAAACAAAATTCTTGAGACTAAAACAATAAAGCTTTCTGAAATAATTTCATCTTCTGGTGACTTGATTTTGACTTCTGATTTAAATTTAACTGTCAATTATTTAAATAAAAAAGCGGAACAATTGCTGAAATTAAACCTTGATAATGGTCCAATAAATTTTAGAAGTTTCCTAAGTCCCATATTTAATCAGCAATTTTTTCAACCAATTCTTCAAAAAATTCAGGTAAAAGAATCTTGGAATGGAGAATTAGTACTGATAACGGCTGATGGTAAAGAAATCCCAGTACTTTGTTCATTTGTATTTCACAAATATGGAGCATTATCAAATGAAATTTCGATAATAGCAAAAGACATTTCATTTATCAAAGAACAAGAAAAAGAAATTCTAAAATTAAATCAAACTTTAGAAGAAAAAGTAATTTCAAGGACCATTGAATTAAATGATTCTTTGAATGAATTGACTTACAAAAACAGGCAGATAATGGATAGTATCAATTATGCCCATAGAATTCAAGATTCTTTAGTTCCTAAAAAATCAGATTTGAGTGAGATATTTCCAAATTCATTTTGCTTTTTACAACCCAAGGACATTGTAAGTGGTGATTTTTTCTGGTGTTATCAGGAAGAAAATTTAAAATATATTTCAGTGATTGATTGCACAGGACATGGTGTGCCTGGTGCACTTCTATCTATTGTAGCCAATCAAATTATTAAGAAAGCGGTTGTAGATGAAAAATATACTGAAACAAGTCAAATTTTGAACTATATTAACTTCAAAGTAGATCACAAATTTCGTTCTCCAAATCCTGAATTCAATATCAATGATGGAATGGATATGGCATTTTGCATCATTGATGAAGCAAAGCAACAAATTACATATTCTGGTGCAAATCGTCCTGCTTGGATAATCTCAGAAGGGGAAATTATTGAATTCGACGGTACTAAAAAATCAATTGGACTTTCAGATTTACAAAATTCTAGTCAAAACTTTGATCAATTAGTGATTAGCTACAAAAAAGGAGATATATTATATTTATTTTCTGACGGCTATTATTCGCAATTTGGTGGTGAAAGACAGAAAAAATTAAATAAAGAGGGTTTCAGAAAATTGATTCGATCTACTAGTTCTAAAATTCACCAACAAGAAGAAAAATTAAATACGTATTTCTCTGATTGGAAGGGAAAATTAGAGCAAGTTGATGATGTTTGTGTCGTTGGAATACAATTATGATTTGTCTTTTTTATTTAAATTCACCAAAATGCCATAAAATACCAGAAGGATCATGCAAAAAACATTCTTTGCCCCAATCTAATTTTCTTATTGGTACCAACCTTACCGTTGGATATTTGGCTTGTAAATTCAATTTTATCATTTCATTCCAATGTTTTTCTGCATTTTCAACTTCTATAAAAAGCATGGTATTGTCGATCCAATCTTTCACAAAAGCATTTTGAAGATAAAACCCAAACGAATCAATTGAAAAGTAGCTCAAATTGCTTGATATAATAGATTCTAAAAATCCCAAATCAAGATAAAACTGACGGGATATTTCAAAATTTTCAGCACCAATAAATGGTCTGATTGACTTAACTTTGTGTTTCATTATTAATTTTTTATGCAATCAAATAATTTGCAAAAAAAAAGACCATCTATTGCTAGACAGTCTTAATTATTTCTTTGAAAAAAATCTTATTTTTTCTCAGCACCAGAAGCGCAAGCTTTTTTCTCACCAGCAGCACATGAAGCTTTTCCTGCACAGCAGCTACCTTTTTTAGATTTTTTCTTTTTCTTTTTATCGTCGATTTTTTTAACCTCCATTTTGTTACCACTAACAGCAGCAATCGCTGTAGAAGTTAATGAACCCGTAAACAACATCAATGATAATACTACAAACGCTTTTTTCATAACAATCTATTTTATAGGATAAATTTACAAATATTTATTTTAATTCTGCAAGTTTAGTGATTCTTCCTTTCACAACATCGTCAATTTTAACATTTATTTCACTTCCAATGGGTAAAAAAACGTCAATTCGAGAACCAAATTTAATAAAACCAAACTCTTCGCCTGTTTTTACTTCTTGTTCTGGCTGAACATAATAGCAGATTCTTCGAGCTACTGCTCCAGCAATTTGTCGAAACAAAACGCTTTGTCCATTTTGATGTTCAATCACAAAAGTACTTCTTTCATTATCGGTACTACTTTTTGGATGCCAAGCGACCAAGAACAAACCTTTATGGTATTTCACATACTTAATAATTCCAGAAATAGGATTGAAATTTGCATGCACATTCATTGGTGACATGAAAATCGAAATTTGAATTCTTCTGTCGTGAAAATATTCTGTTTCCTCTACTTCCTCGATCACTACGATTTTACCATCAGCAGGACAGATTACATCGTTAATATCATATTTGCATGTGATATTGGGAACTCTGAAGAATTGAATGATCAAATAAGCCATGACAACAGCACCTGCGCTGAGCAAAAGATAAAGCCACATCCACTCTAAATAGGTATATAAAAAGTAGTTCCCAACTTGTATTAATCCAAGAATCGTTAGACCAATCGCAATGATTAAATATCCTTCTCTGTGTATTTTCATTTCAAAAATTTGGGTCAAAAATAGTTATAAAACAGCCACCAACAAAAGAAAAATGGAACTGTAAATAAGACTGCATCAAATCTATCCAAAATCCCACCGTGTCCAGGCATGATGTTTCCTGTGTCTTTGATGTTTAAACTTCGTTTAAAAAGTGATTCCAAAAGATCTCCATAAATTGCTCCAGGCGCAATAATCATAGCTGAAACTCCCCAAAAAATATAATTTTGATCATTGAAATAAGCGATAACTAGCGCAACAACAAAAGTCATGACAATTCCACCAATTGTGCCCTCCCAAGTTTTGTTTGGCGAAATTCTCTCAATTAATTTTGTTTTCCCCAACCATCTTCCTGTTAGATAAGCAAAAGTATCATTGGTCCAAATCAATAAAAACATAAAAATTAAGGTGTGTGATTCTATCGTTTGCGCATGCATGAATATCATTAAAACAAATGGAATAACAACATAGAAAAAACCCAAAAATAAGATTCCTAAATTGAGTAAAGGATTTTCTTTCATTCTCCAAAGTTCCGCAATCATACTTAAAAACAACAATGGCAAGGTGATTAGTATATAGATTTCCGGAATCAATTCAAGTAAATTCAACGCAAACAATGCGAAAATTGAAAATCCAACAAATGTTCCTAAAAATGGTGAAACTGAAATTGTTTTTGACTCTTTGAAAAGATTGTAAAATTCATTTAAACCCAACAAAGTAAAAAGTCCGATACAAATAACTGTTGCAATCAAATTATAACTTAAACTTTCAATCACCAAGGTCACAAAAACGGCTCCAGATAATGCTCTAACAAGTATGTTATTCATCGTAATTATTTTAAAATAAGAATCCCGTTTAGCAAAAACCAAACGGGAATACTTGAAATTTATTAGAACAATTTCAATTCAGAAATTAAAAATTATTCTTCTGTTTTTTCTTTATTTTCAGTTGAATCTGAAATTTCTGAATTTTCAGGTTTCAAAGGTTCAACTTTCATTTCAATTTTACTTTCAGCGGCAGATTTTGCTTCTTCATTTTCACGTGTTTCTTTCGCTTCTGATGATTCTGCTAATCCAGCAACAAACTCTTCACCAGTCATCTCTGACGGTTCCCAAGCGCGCTTTCCAAAAATCAGTTCCAAATCCTCTTTGAAAATAACTTCGCTTTCTAGTAATTTTTCAGCTAAAATCGTCAATTTTTCTTTGTTTTCAGTCAAGATCTGTAACGCTCTTTGATATTGCGCTTCAATCAACAAACTTACTTCCTCATCAATTACCCTTGCTGTTTCTTCAGAATATGGTTTTGTGAAACTGTCTCTTCCTTGCGAATCATAAAAAGAAACGTTTCCAATCTTTTTGTTTAGACCGTAAATTGAAACCATCGCATAAGCTTGTTTGGTTACTTTTTCCAAATCGCTTAATGCACCAGTCGAGATTTTTCCGAAAATCAACTCTTCGGCTGCTCTTCCTCCTAAAGCTGAACACATCTCATCTGAAATTTGCTCCGTAGTTGTGATGCTTCTCTCTTCAGGCAAGTACCACGCTGCACCCAAAGATTGTCCACGAGGAACGATTGTTACTTTCACCAATGGATGCGCATGTTCTAACAACCAAGATGTTGTAGCATGACCTGCTTCATGGAAAGCTATTGCACGCTTCTCGTCTTTGGTAATGATTTTGTTTTTCTTTTCTAAACCGCCAACAATTCTATCAACAGCATCCAAGAAATCTTGTTTTTCAACATGCGTTTTGGCTTTTCTTGCAGCGATTAATGCAGACTCATTGCATAAATTGGCAATATCCGCACCTGAGAAACCAGGTGTTTGTTTTGCTAAAAAGTCAATATCAATTGAATCATCTAATTTCAAAGGTTTCAAATGCACTTTGAAAATTTCTTTGCGCTCATTAATGTCTGGCATGTCAACATAAATCTGTCTGTCAAAACGACCTGCACGCATCAAGGCACTGTCCAAAACATCAGCACGGTTTGTAGCAGCTAAAATGATAACTCCAGAGTTTGTTCCAAAACCATCCATTTCTGTCAACAATTGATTCAATGTGTTTTCTCTCTCATCGTTTGAGCCCATTCCATTGTTTCTACCTCTTGCTCTACCAATCGCATCAATTTCATCGATAAAAATAATTGCTGGTGCTTTCTCTTTGGCTTGTTTGAACAAATCTCTTACTCGGGAAGCTCCAACTCCAACAAACATTTCAACGAAATCAGACCCAGAAAGCGAAAAGAAAGGAACTTTAGCTTCACCTGCAACAGCTTTTGCCAATAAAGTTTTTCCTGTTCCTGGAGGTCCTACCAATAAAGCACCTTTGGGGATTTTTGCGCCCAATTCGGTATATTTTTTTGAATTTTTCAGGAATTCAACAATCTCTTGAATTTCTTCTTTAGCACCATGTAAACCTGCAACGTCAGCGAATGTCACATTAGTAGATTTGCCTTTTTCATAGACTTGGGCTCTTGATTTTCCGATATTGAAGATTTGACCTCCTCCACCTCCGGCACCGCCAGACATACGTCTCATAATTACCAACCAAACAACAATTAAAATTACTGGTAAAAGCAAGAAATTAATTACTGCTCCCAAATAATTTTCCTCAACTACTGGCTCAGAACTAATTGTTGGCTTTTTTAATGATTGCAAAGATTTATTAGTCTCGTCTAAACGGTTTAAAAAATTTCCTGGATCAGCAATTTTGAACTGAAAACTTGGATTTTTACTTTGTCTAGTTTTCTTTTCAGGGTTAAGAATTTTTTTTAGTTTTTCGAAACTAGGCTTTTTGCTTGCAGTAATAAATTTGCGGCCTTCTTCAGTGATTTTAAAATCAACTCTTTCACGGTTAACGATTTTGACATCACTCACATAACTCGAATCTGCCAAACTGAAAAACACATCTTGTTTCATTTCAACTACGTTAGAGCTGCTGGTGAAAATACTGATGGCAATGGCTGCAATTCCAATCAGCGCATATATCCAATATATGTTGAAAGGACTTTTCTTTTTTTCTTGATTTTCTGACATGAAATTTTAATAAAATTGTTGTTAATCCAAATTGGGAATATCTGTTCTAATCGCGTCAGCCCAAAGGTCTTCTAAATCATAGAAACTGCGAGAATCTTTGTGGAAAATATGAGCTACTACGTCCACATAATCCAACAAAATCCACTCAGAATTATCTTTACCTTCTTGGTGCCAAGGTCTCTCTTGAAGTTCTTTTCTTGTATGTCTCATTACTGAACTGTTGATACCATCCACCTGAGTAGTTGATTCACCAGAACAAATAACAAAAAAATCAGTTACTGAATTTTTCACTTCTCTTAAGTCAAGGACAACGATGTCTTTGGCTTTATTTTCTTGCATTCCTTCTACTATGCAATCGCAAAGTACTTTTGAATCTATGCTGTTTATTAATTTATACATTCTATAATTTGTGTTCTTTACAAAATTAATTTAATATTTTAACTTTACGCACTATAAACGCTTCATGAGGCGATAAAGTTTAAACATGATTGGTCGAAAAATCATATTCAAAGAAACGCTTGATTCCACAAACAATTATGCTGCCAAGTTACTTCAAGCAGGTGAATTGTCTCATGGAACGGTAATAATGTCAGGTGAGCAAACAGCTGGAAGAGGTCAAAGAGGCGCAGTTTGGGCTGCCGATCCATACAAAAACCTCATTTTTACCTGTTTTTTGGAATATGATAATTTGTCAGTTGCAAATCACCAATCGATCACCCA
>JBBALI010000034.1:0-43715 GCA_040403095.1 Crocinitomicaceae bacterium | reverse complement strand
ATTTTCTTTTATAAATTCAAATTGTTTTTTTGATAATAACACAATCTTTCCATCGTTTTGTCCTGAGATTGGATAAAATCTTTCTTCACTTTTTTGCGATTCCAATTCAGCGTTAAGCATTTCAATAAATTTCACGTAGGCAAATTCCCAATCTAATTCTCCAAAGTTATTGTCAAATGCGACATATTCTTTTCCATTAAGCTCAATTGTATGTTTCCAATGTTCTTTCGTTTGTGAACTTTTTTCATTAGAAAACCTTAATTCCAAGCCTAATTTTTCAAAAGTTGGCTTAATAGTTTTTAGGTAATAAATTAAACCACCAATTTCAAAAAGTTCTTCGCAATCAATAAAATAAAAACGATTATCTAAAAAGATTAAAGTTTCACCTCTTACTTTACCCTCAAAGAAATTTAATTCATTATAAGATTTTTGAATTTCAAGTTTTTCTGCATTTAGTTCAGATTTGCTTGTCAAATTAAAGAAATTTAGTTTTTCTAAAACCTCAACAATTTGTTTTCCATTAAGTTTTTTATTGTTGTTTTTTTGAACAGGCCTATTTTCTTTATTATCAAAATTATTTTTTGCGTCGGACTTACATCCAAAAGCTAAAAAAATAAGAGAAAAAAATATCAACAATTTCATTTTTATTGTTTTTTAGGTTCCGTTAAAATGTCCAATAACGTTTTGGATCTTACTAAAATTTGGAAATTCAAATTTCAAATATTCATTTTAGCTATTTTGCTATAATTTTGGCTATAATATTTTTAAATGAGGCTTTTACCTTCGTTTAAATGTGCTGATTAGGTTCGTTATCTCTCTAATATTATTATCAAAATCTTGTATTGTCGAACCATAGAATATGTAATATAAATTGTCGCTAAATAAGATTACTTGGCACATTTTTACTTCTGCACTTGTCTTTTTATCTTTGCCCAAAGCAATTATTTCAAAACCAGAAATTCCATCTATGGATGTTTCGGTTGTTGTTTCAATTTTGGTGATTTCTACTGGCAATTGTTTTAGTCTATTCAAACAAAATAATTTTTTGTCTTCAAAATCAGTATTAGAAAATGATTTAGATATAATAAGCGTGGTTTTATCCGCTGATTTTGTGGGCATAATTCCATCTGTCGTAAAAATTAAGGAATTAGAGGCACCATTTGCAAATTGTAGTTTACTGCTGTCAAGGTCAATCGAATAATCAACAATATCTAACATATTTATATTTTTATCTGCTTCGTAAAAACTTGTCAGAATTGAAGTTTTAACTTCTTTCGCGATTTCATTTAGATTGTTTGGTGTAGCACAATTAATTATTATGGTCTCGCTTTCAGTTCCAAAACACAACACATACTTTGTGTAAATTCTTCCTTGTGAATTTTGCTCTCCTGTTATAAAAATTGCTGGCAGATCATTTAGTGTCAATTTTTCAACACCCTTTACTTCAACACCTTGACTTAAAAAACCTTCCTTGGACATTCCTTTTGATGTTTCTGAAAATGGACCTGGAATATCCAACACCATGATAGATGAACCACTTTGATTTTGTTGAAGTCCAAAAAAATTGGCTGCTTTTATAAATCCAGCGGGTGGAATTAAACTAATTTTTGTACCCTCAATAGTAATATGTTCAGCTGTTAAAGTATTCGTAATTTTTGTTTGACCATAAATCGGAGCGAATGTCAAAAATGAAATCGTAAAAAGTATTATTTGCTTCATGTTGAATGTCTGTTTGTTAGTTTTAGTAACCTTACTAAAAACTGATTAGCAGAAAAAAAGTGAATAAACTCGACTCATTATCTGGTGTTGGAAATGTAATAAATAATTACAAAAAGAAGTTATCAAAGGTTCACTTATTTTTATTGAACATAATTGACTCTGAATTATTGCTTTTCAATATGCGAAGTTTAATACGGTTTTCCATCTTTTAATTTATGTAAATAAATATGCCGCTAAAGCTAAAATATCAATAATTGAAATAATTACAAGAAACTTTCTAGCTGCTTTATCTATTCCTCCTATCAAAAGAAAAGAAACAGCAGTCGTGAAGAAGATTATATAGTACATTCTGCTAATGTCTATTTCATACTTTTGACCCGCACTTAGATTCATATAATATATTGGTTTTCCAAATAAATTTCTTTCGATTATAACTTTATCGCCTTTTTGTAAGTTTGAAATTCCATCATATACTTCATAATCATCATTTTCTGTACTAAATTCCAACGTGGTAACGCTATGGCTGCTTCTTGTTTTAGAGTGGTAAGTTAGATGATCCAGAAAAACACTTTTAACAGTTTCCTTGCGCTGAGTAGATAAAGTGTCATCAAAAAATAAAGCAACAATTAGAACTGTTAGATAGACAATTCTAATACTGAAGGTTGACCTATACAACCACCCTTTTTTGTATATTCTAATGTACAATTTTTTTCTACGTTCATTTAAACGCTCAGCTGACTTTATATTTTCAGCAATTTCTCTTCTCTGTTCTCGCGTGTTTCTTGTGATCGGCACTTTGTTTAGTTTAATAGAAAAACACCAATTGTTGGCATTCGAGTTTTTTAGTTAACACAATTCTTTAAGTCATTTTAATTTTTCTTTTTGCAATAGAGGAAAAGCATATCTTCGTTATCCATCGACTTATCACCTAATTGTGCGGCTGAATTAAAATCTTCACATGCACTTTTCGTTTGTTCCAGCGATAATTTTTCACCAGCATTGGCTTTCTTGGAATTCAAAATATTAATCTTGGCTATGCCCCTATTTCTATATGCTTCTTTATATTTTTCATCTATTTCAATTGCCCTATCGTAATCCTGAATTGCTTTTTCAAATTCAAACGAATTTGATTTGCAAGCACCTCTGTTGTAATATGTTTTGGCTACAGTGGGATTACTTAAAATGGCTTTATCATACAAAACAATTGCTTCTTTAAATTTTCCTTTTTGCTGTAAGTCAATCGCTTTACTATTCAAATCTAAAAATTCTTTTGAATAAGTTTCTTTTCCGTCAACAATATAATATTGGGCAACTAATTTACCATTTTGGTCATATTGAAAATAATCACCTTTTTCCTCACCGTTGACAAATGTCAATATTGCTTGCAAATTTCCATTGTCATAATATATTTTCCATACTCCATCTGATTTTCCAGATTTCATGATTCCTTCTTGTTTTAACTTTCCATTATCAAAATATTCCATATTTTTTCCTTCGTATGCGCCTTTTTTCAACATTTTATCTTGACTGATATTTCCATTTTCAAAATATACGATTCTTTGACCATCTGGAATTCCATCTTTTATACCACACGTTCCCATTTTTTTTCCACTCGGAAAATATTCAATAAATGTTCCTGTGAATTTTTCTTTTGATTTTTTTGTAATCCAAACTCCATTCAATCTTTCTAGTTCATTGATATTTGTTTGAGAAAAAATAAATGATGAAACAAAAATTGAGATGCAAAAAAGTAATCTATTCATATTAAACGTTTTTAAATTTTGGTTTTTCTAAATTTTGACATTTTAGGAGAAATGGTTAATCATTTTTTTTCAAGTTCTATTCATCTTAAATAGCAAACTAAAAATCGAAGAAAAATTATAAAATATTCCGATTTTCATCAAACCTAAATCATGAACTTCAAAACATGAAGCTAATTTTAGATTATCTAAAAAACCTTCCAAAAATTCATTTTTTTTTCGCTAAATATAATTGTTTTTAAAATGCTATTTGATTCAAATTTAAAATAATTATGGTAGATTCTGATTTATGAAAAGTTGCTACTAAAGCTGTAAATGTCTCTTCAGAACGAAAAAACCAAGCGAAATTCTTTTAGAAACTATTAGTTGATTATAGGTGAATTTAATCTTTTTGGATTAGTGCTTGCCTTGCTGAAACGAAAAAAAGAGAAGGCTTTTGACCTTCTCTTTTCGCACTAATGAAATTGAAATTTGGACTTCCTAAGCACAAGCTTCAGCACATTTTTCACAAGCTTCAGCACAAGCTTTGCAGCTTTCATGATGTGATGCGTGTTTACTGCATTCTTCAGCACAAGCTTTACAAGCTTTTACGCACAAAGCGCAAAGTTCATTAGCGAACTGCGAGTCTCTTGCGCATAATCTTGCACACAAAGCACAGATGTCAGCACAATCGCGACACAAAGAGATACAATGTTGATTTCCAGCTTTGATACAATCGTTGATACAGCCTTCACAAGTTATTATACAAGCAAAACAAGCTGCAATACATTCATTTTTTTTCATCTATGTTATTTTTTTTGGCAGCTGCATTACTACAATACAAAGTTGAAGTAAACAGACTGGAAATTCATTACATAATTTGAGAAAAGAGTTGCATCAATCGCACATTAAAATTCGATAACATGCGCTAAATAAACTTGTCTAGTTGTATTTTCATCTTTGACTTATGAAATTTTGATCAATGCTATTTAGTCCGTTTAAAGGAGCTAAATCTTTCGTAATATTTCTGTTAACGATTATATTTAGGTGGATTTTGGAGCACAATACCTTTAACAGGCGTAAAAAGTTGAATTGCAGTGGAATCTTTAGCGAACTACCTTAAACACGATCGAGCTAATTGTCAATTAGCGTTAACCATTTTTTCTATTAATTTCTTAGATTTTAAGCTTTTGCAGATCGTATTCAACTTCATTGTCGTCCAAATCTGCAATTTTAATAAAGTTAAGTTTCTCAAGAAGTTTTATTGCTTTTTCGTTTTGACTAGTTGTGACAGCCCAAATGCGATTTAGACCCATATTAATTAGTCCAAATTCAATTGCCAATAACATTGCAAAAGTCATAAAACCTTGTCCGCGGTATTGAGGCAATAAAACACAACCCAGTTCGCCTTCGCCTTTGTCAAATCCACGATAATAGCCACAAGTTCCAACAATTTTATTAGTTTCTTTTTCTAAAATGCCCCAGTGAATTGAATTTCCATTCAAGTAGTCCAAATCTATTTTGGCTTGCATATCAATTGCTTGTGTCAATGTTGTTGCTTTAATTGAATCATAGAATGAAATTTCAATAATTTCATTGATGTCCGAAAATTGAATTTGCTTCAAACATATTTTGTCGGCAGAAATACTCGGAAATTGCTGGTATGGGGGAAGTCTCATTTGGTTTTTTGTAGTATCTATCGTCAATGGCTCTTTAAATCAACATACTGTTTTTATCATTCAGTCTCTTTGATAGTCAGCGCACCAGATGGACATTTTGCAACAGTTGATTTAATTTCATCTGTTGTGGCATTTTCCATTTTTATCCAAGGTTGGGTTTGTGGTTGAAATACAGATGATAAGTGTTTTACACAATTTGCCGAATGGATGCATTTTGAAGATTGCCATATAACTGTTGCTTCACCATTTGTATATTCTTTTGTGATGTTAGTTTTATCCATGATATTTTAAATTATAATACGTCTTTAATTTCAGAAGTTTTGTCAAATACACTTTTTGCAAATGGACATAAAGGTATTATTTTTATCCCTTTCAATCGTGCATATTCAACTGCTTTCATTACTAATAATCTACCTGCTCCTTTTCCTTTTAATTGAGGACTTACTTCAGTGTGATCAATAATAATCCTGTCGATTCCAGTCCAAACGTAAGTCATTTCAGCCACAATTACGTTATTTTCCTCAATAAAAAATAACCCTTTCTTTCCGTTGTCTTTTTGTAATACTTCCATATTTTATGCTGTTGTATTTATTTTTACTTTATTTTCTAAAATTTTTGAAACTGGACATTTTCCGACTATAATCATTAAACGTTCTTTTTGTTCAACGGTAATATTTGATGGAAATGTTATATTTCGTTTAATGATAGTTGTCAATTGGTCATCAGTTTCTTGACGCATATTTAATTTAACCGATATTTCTGGAATATCCCATCCTTTTCTATCAATGTACATTCTTAGTGTTGAAAGCGTGCAGCCTGCCAAAGATGCTAATAATGTCGAGTATGGGTCAGGCCCAGAATCCGTCCCATCAACATTTGTTGGTTCATCCATAATTAGGGTTCCATTTCTCCAAACAATTTTGCAAATGTACTTTTGTACTCCAATGCTTCCTATCACGTCGTTTTCTAAAATATTTGTTTCGCTCATGAGTTTAATTTTATTCTTACATCAAAATTTGTGACTTTTGCTTCTAAAGTACATTGAATATTAGTTTCACTAATTTTTCTAAGTGGCAAATGCGCTGCTTCAAATTTACCAATGCATTTTCGCCGTTCCACAGTATATCAAACAACAATGGTATTGCAAAAGTACTAATTGAAGAGAAACTAGTTTTTCAAGCTTCGTCCTTTGGTGCAAAAATTCTTTTGATCATCGAATGTTGCAATCTTAATTTTAAAATGCCCGATTGCATCATTAAGAAGTTTGTAGAAATTTAACCAAATCTCTTTTGCATCAAACTTTTTAGAATCTTCCATTATTTAGACTAACTGAAAAGCTAAGTTTAGATGGTCATGCTTTTTAGTTCAAATGTCAATGACGAGAACTGAAATTTCTGTAACCAAAAAAAAATCAGTGGAGAAAAAACCCAGTCTTTTAAAGACTTGCTCCTATTATCATTGCTTTTTGTGGATGATTATCAAACAAATTCCAACGATTTTATAAGCATAATTTACCTGTATTTGTGGAAATCAGGCGGTTCATTTAAAACCAACCAGTAAAAACCAATCTCTTCTACTGCCTTTACAAACTTATCAAATTCAACAGGTTTTACAATATAACTGTTTGCTCCTAAACTATAGCATATATCAATATCAGGATCCTGTTGTGAGGAAGTTAGGATTATAACAGGTATTTTTTTTGTCCTTTCATCAGACTTAATTCTTCTTAACACTTCAATGCCCCCTACTTTCGGCATATTTAAGTCTAATAAAATTATCTTCGGCAAATTGTTGACATTCCGGTCAAGATATATTCCTTCACCAAAAAGGTAATCAAGCGCATCTGCCCCATTTTCAAGATGAACTAAATTGTTTGCCAGTTTTTTCTTAGTCAGAGCGCGGATAGTAAGTTCCGCATCTCCCATGTTGTCTTCTACAAGTAGAATTTCAATTGCGCTGCTTAACATAATTATAATTTTTGATTTAATGTAAAACTAAAAGTTGCTCCCTCATCTACTTTTCCTTCTGCCCACATTTTTCCACCATGCTTTGTAATGACCCGATGAACAAGAGCAAGTCCAATACCTGTTCCTTCGAATTCCTTATCTGCATGCAGTCGCTGAAATACGCCAAATAATTTGTCATAATATTTCATATCAAAACCTGCTCCGTTGTCTTTTACAGAGAATATAATTTCTCCGTTTTGTACTTCTGAAAATATTTGAATAACTGGTTTTTCTATTTTGGAAGAATATTTAACAGCATTTGAAATAAGGTTAACCATTACCTGACTCAACAAGTTATAATCTCCTAATACTTCTGGCAGTTTGCCTACCGATATTTTTGCATTATGTCGAAATGATTTGTTAAATTCTAAAAGTACCTCATTGGTAAGTTCATTCATATTAACATCATTAAATTGTATTTCCTTTCTTCCCAGTCGGGAAAATGCGAGCAAGTCATCTATCAGCCTGCCCATTTTAGAAGCGTAATATTTAATATTTTCAATAATGCGTATTCCTTCTACATCAAGTATTTTTTCATAATCCTGTTTTAGAATTTCAGCATAGCCGTTTACCGAACGCAACGGAGCTCTTAAATCATGGGCAACAGAATAGGAAAATGCTTCCAATTCGTGGTTCAGTGCATGTAATGATTCTTCTGCTTTTTTTCGCGCTGTGATATCAAGTGATGCCGAAATTATTTGCTTATTATCTTTTTCAAAACTGAAAGATTCCATGTGGTTACTGATCCAAACATGCTCTCCATTTTTCTTTTTAACCTCAAATTCAAACTCTTTAACAAATCCATTCTTACGAAATAAGTCAAACATTTTTACTCGTTCGTTTGGGTCCACATAATATTCCTGTGCAGGTTTACTTGCTAGTTCTTCTAATGAATCAATTCCAATTATTTTCAGAATAGCAGGATTAGCATCTAAAAGTTTTCCCTCAGCGGTTGTAAGGACTTTACCAATAGGAGAAAAATTGAACAAGCGCCTAAATTTATCTTCACTTTCTTTCAGTGCTTGCTCTGCTTGTTTTCGTTCTGTAATATCTACACTGGTTGCCAATCTTACTATTTCTCCCGAAGGCATTCTGAATATATGAACGTTGCTGCTTATCCAAAATGCTTCACCGTTTTTCCTTTTTTGCCTGACTTCATAATTATTAAGAACACCATCTTTTTGAAACATTTCAAGCAAGTGGGTCCGATCCATTTTATCGTAATAAAGTTCCAATAAAGATATATTCAGAAATTCTTCTTTGGATTCGTAACCATAAATATCAAGAATAGTCTGGTTGGCCTCTAATAATTTGCCTTCCATTGACGAGAGAGTAATGCCAGCAGGAGAAAAATTGATTAGCGTACGAAATCTCTCTTCAGAATCACGAATCGATTCCTGTACTTTTTTAATTTCTGTAATATCAGCAACATGAACGGAGAAACCCCTTACTTTACCTTCATGAAAATCTGGATAATAATTGGCAAGAGAATGCCGTATTTCTCCTCCAGGAGTTTTAATTTCGCGCTCAAATTGTTGTGTATTTCCTTTAAGTACTTCTGTGATGTATGGAAGATTTTTTTCATAAAGATGCCCAAGAAGTTCTTTCATCGTTATTTTATCAACCATGTCTTCCTTGCTTTTTCCAAACCATTCGATGTAAGCATTGTTTGCAAACCGACAAATTAAGTCTTTATCCCAATAAGCCAGCATCGCTTCAATTCGGTCTGCAACTAATAGTCCAAAGTCATTTGTTTGTTCGAAGGGTTTACTCATGTATTCTTTCTCCTTTTTTTAATACCAGATTTTTCCAAATATATTATCTATCTCGAAGGCGGTTGAAATTTGTTATCAATAAATCTACCCACGAAACTGCATTAAATCTACAAAAAATTTCTTTAACCACCACACTGTCAGTTAAAAAAATCGAGATAGTGTCTTTTCGCTTTAAAATGTAGAGCTACTTTTCATAAATTATTTCAATTAAATTTGAACGCCTGCGAGAACTAGATGAAAATCGGTTCTCTAATAAAGTCATATCACTCATCGTAGCTAAAAGAGCAAGTCTCTTCGTGGATTTTATGCTATTCTTCAGCGCAGTGTAACTTAAAACACTGTCTGTAAAGGAGTGGAAATTGTACAAATCTAATGGTATATCTCTTTCAATGACGGTGTCATTCTTTGAATTAAATTCATTTTCAAGAAATCTAAAATCATTCATTACTAATGAATACCCATTATTGTCTGTAAAGATTGTGAGAACAAAATTACGCATTGGTTTACAGCCAGATCCGTGAGTAAGTCTTACTTTTATGTGTGTCAAGTCACTTTCGCAGCTGTCAAGCAATTGTAAAAAGATCGAGTTTTTTGATCCACCATTCTGATCGTATGACTTAATTGAAATTATTTTTCGTTGCTTTTGTTCAATTGCTTTTTTATGGATATCAGATGAACAACCTTCCATAAAACAAATTGAAAAAAGAAATATGGTAAGTCGGTAAATCATAATTGCTTTGGATGATCGAAATTAACGTTTTGCCTCTTGGCAACTTAGTCCAACTAACAAAGTAAATTATTTTTCTGAAGATAAAGTGTTTTTCCTTTAGAATAGTTTTTGTTGCGAAGTTTTACTTGGCTTGGTGCTTTACGCTGATTTCATTAAATTCAGTTTGCTTTATTTTTCTTGTTATTATTAACTAATTCCTACCTGTAAATAAATTTATTTTCTCAATGCCCACATGCAAATGAATCAATTTTACAATCACATCCTTCATATTTCGTAATAGCTAAATCTTGGCTAAAACAATTTAGAAATTTTACAATTGTTAAAATAATAAGTATGGTCTTCATTTTTGCTATATTTTTTCTATCCATTTATAGTGTCGATGAGCTTACGCCAGCAGTTATACTGCTGAAAGAAATTGGTAATTTCGGAGGACAAAACGGTTTTCGACCTACACTACTCGCTTTTGATTTTCACTTGCGCTAATTGCTTTTTCTAATCGTGCTTGTTTCGTTTTCTCTTGTTTCGCGCTTGTAATCCAATGTGTTATCACTTTCTGATACGATGGCGCTTGATTTTTAAAATAATCCCAAGCGATTTTGTTCTGTTTAAATTTAGACAATTGATCCGCAGTAAACTCCACAATATCTCTCTCGTGCGAATAAATTTTAGAATTTTCTTCTTTACGCAAGCTAAAAACACTAAGTCCTTCTGGTTTCATCAATCCAGCTTTGGTCAACATCTCCACTTTATTTATGTTAATAGCACTCCAAATACTGTTGTGTTTTCTAGGTGTAAATCGAATACTATAACTTTCATGATCAATGGATTTCGTAACGCCATCAATCCAACCAAAACACAAAGCTTGGTCAACCGACTCACTCCAGGTCATTGATGGCTTTCCTGAATTCACTTTGTAAAATCCAACAACTAGTTCTTTTTCTTTGTGTGCGTTTTTTTCAAACCAAGATCTAAATTCATTTTGTGTCGGAAAAAATATTGGTGTCATAAAAGCTTTTTTAAAATTTATACATTTCGGTTTTCAATGAGATAGAACTGTTTAATCTTTCATCACCGTCATCTAAAAATAAATGATTAATAATTTAGGTCTATTTATGAATTAAAATCGTCATTTTTTTGGTTTAGAACCCATATAAAATGTTAATTTACCACCTGAGAGAATATCATTGTAGTTTATAAATAAAGATGTTAAAGGCTTACCATTTAGCAGTATTTTTTGAACAAATACATTGTTGGTATTTTGGTTAACTACCTCAATTGTAAATGTTTTTCCATTTTCCAAATGTAATTCCGCTTTGTTAACCAAGGGAGAACCAATCGCATACTCATTTGAACCTGGAGCAACTGGATAAAATCCCAAGGATGAAAAAATATACCAAGCACTCATTTGTCCGCAATCATCGTTTCCGCCCAATCCATCTGGTGTCGGTTTGTATTGCATATTTAAAATTTTCCGAACTTGATATTGTGTTTTCCAAGGTTGATTTGTCCAATTGTAAAAATAAGCAACGTGATGTGCCGGTTCATTCCCATGAACATAGCCACCAATTATTCCTTCTCTGGTAATATCTTCTGTTTCTGCAAAAAACGAATCGGGCAAATGCATTGAAAACAAAGTATCTAACCGAGAAGCAAAAGCATCTTTACCGCCCATTTTTGCAATCAGTTCGGTTGGATTATGGGGAACAAAAAAGCTGTAATTCCAACTGTTGCCTTCGATAAAACCCTGACCATTGGTCGATAGCGCATCGAAATTATTTTTAAATGTTCCATCGGCTAATTTTGGTTGCATAAATCCAATATTAGCATTGTAATTATTTTGCCAATTTCCAGCGCGTTTTATAAACGCTTCATAAACATCTTGTCGGTTTAGTTTTTTTGCTAGCTGGGCAATACACCAGTCATCATAAGCATATTCTAATGTATTTGAAACCGAAATACCACTTTTCTCCGCAGGAATAAATCCAAAATCCATATAAGATCCGATGCCTTCATAATTTCTATGATTGGCTGTTATTATACACGCATCCAATGCTTCATTTTCATCGCCAGTATAAACACCTTTCAAAATGGCATCTGCAATTACCGAAACACTATGGTAACCGCTCATACACCAATTATCGTTTGAATAATGCGACCAAATGGGCAACATGTGCAATGTACTTTGATTGTAATGTGCCATCATCGACTTTATCATATCATTGTTGCGTGAAGGTTGAATGATATTGAACAAAGGATGTAATGCCCGATACGTATCCCACAGCGAGAAGGTACTATAATTGGTAAAACCATTTGCAGTATGTATGTTTTGGTCCAATCCTTTATATTGACCATTTACATCTGTGTAAGTTGTTGGATTGATAAATGTATGATACATAGCGGTGTAAAAATTCACTTTAATATCTTCAGAAGCCTCAATTATAACTTTATTTAATTCTGCATTCCATGATTTTTGAGCATCGGCTTTCACTTTTTCAAAATCCCAATCTTTGATTTCAGCGTTCATATTTTCCAAAGCATTGTCTTGACTGACTGATGAGAGCGCGAATTTTATTTTTATTTTTTCTCCTTCAGAAGTTTTAAAATTAAAATACATTCGTACTTTTTTTCCTGCTATTTCTGGAAAGTTTATAGACTGATCAAATTTTCCCCAAAAGCCCCCATAAGGCTGTTTCTCATCATCGTTTTTTTGTCCATAATTCATAAACGATTTTGAAAATGACATGGCAAAATACACTGTTCGTGTTCGTGCCCAACCATTTGTTTGTCTATAACCAGTTATTAAAGTATCGTTAATTACGCGCACATAAGTCCAAACATTTTTTTCATCGTAAGTATAAATTCCAGACATTAAATCAAGTATGATATGGCTTTCATCTGATTTGGGAAATGTGTATTGGTGCATTCCTACTCTGGTGGTCGCTGTCATTTCGGCAATGATATTGTGTTCATCTAATTTCACTTTGTAATAGCCTGCTTCAGCAATTTCGTTGGTATGAGAAAAAGCAGAACGATACCCACTTTTAGGATTCGACGCAGTTCCCGGATTTAATTGGAGTGCTCCCTGCGTTGGCATAATCAAAAAATCACCAAGATCAGAATGTCCTGTTCCGCTGAGATGCGTATGGCTAAACCCTACGATTGTTTTGTCTTCATACTTATATCCTGCACAATATTTATAGACTTCTCCATTATATTTTCCGTTTAATTCATAAGAAATGGTATCCGTTTCAGGACTCAATTGCACCGCACCAAAAGGTACCGTTGCACCAGGATAAGTATGTCCCATTTTTTCAGAACCAATGATGGGTTTCACATATTTAATTAAATTTTGTTGTGCATTAACAAAATTTAAATTGAGTAAAAAGATAACAAATAGGAAGTGTCTCATTTTCTTGAATATTAAATTGTTTATTTGATAATTTGATTGAATTTTAGCATTCAATATTACAAAACGGGTAATAACTGTTCGAATAAACCTTGGAGTAGCAAACAATGTAAACCCTTGTTAGATTCAAAACCAACTGTTTTTTTTGCTAAATATAAGCGTTTTTAAAATTGATTTAAATGCATTTTCAAAATAAGTTCTTGTTGCTTCAAATAAGTTGACATCTGCAAAAATCTAGCATATTTTGTTGAAAAACAATAACAATCGACTTGATATAGTGCTATCAAAAACTGACTTTAGACAAAGTTTTATTACAGTGAACCTGGAAGTCTTTAGATATTATTGTCCTAAATTTTAATCTATTTTCTTTTCCAGCGCTTCCTTTGTTTTCGTTTCCCATTCTGATTTCAATATACTTAAAACAATACTGTTTCTGCGTGTTCCATCACCTCTTATTCCATTGCTTCTCAATATGCCTTCTTCCACGCAGCCAATGCTTTTCATGGCCAAAATACTTCGCTTGTTATCATTGTCAGCTCGAAACTCTACCCGTTCTATTTTCATTTTTTCAAAAGCAAATTCTAACATTAATTTTTTACAATGTTTATTAAGTCCTGTTCCTTGAAATTCTTTTCCATACCAAGTAAATCCCAATTGCAAACATTTATTTTCCAATTGAATATCGTAAAATCGTGTGCTTCCTGCAAATGAGTTTGTCAACTTGTCGAAAACGATAAATGGATATTCTCTACCTTCATTTCTTGCTTGAATCGCTAGATTTAAATAGTTTTTCAATCCTTTCTCGCCAATTGGTTGAACCAATGAATATTTCCAAATTTCAGGTTCTTTGGTAGCAAAAGATATCAAATTCTCTAGATCAGAAAGTTCCAATGGTCTTAAAAGAACTCGATGGTCTTCAAGTATGTATTTATCGTCAAATTTAAATTCCATTTTATGCTTTTTGATTTTAGTCTGAAAATGACAAAAGGCCAATACCATATTTTTTTTCCAAGAATTACCTTTTCAAACTTAGGATAAAATCATCTACTTCCTCTCAGTCTGCGCTAAATTCCTTTCTTTACTATGGGCAATACTGTTTTTCCAATCAACTCAATTGATTTCATGAGTTTTTCATTAGTAAGTCCTGCATCCATTTGAAACGTGAAACGTGAAATTCCACCTAAGCTGTCACTGTGCCTCAATATTTTTTCAGCAACTTCTTCAGGATTTCCAACTAGCAAGGCACCAGTCGGTCCATTTTGGGCGTTGAATCTTTCCATTGATACCGGAGGGAAACCTCGTTCTTTTCCAATTCGAGTGAACATTTCTGCGTATCCAGGATAATAATCTTCTACTGCCTCTTTTTTACTTGCCGCGACATATCCCAAAGAATGTAAACCTACTTTTAATCGATCATCGGAAAATCCTGCAGCTTTTCCTGCATTTTTGTACAAATCAATCAACGGTCTAAAGCGATGTGTTTCACCTCCGATCACAGCTACCATTAATGGTAAACCGAGTCTACCGGCGCGTTCAAAAGAAGCAGGCGTGCCTCCAACTCCTAACCAAATTGGAATTTCTCTTTGCATTGGCCGTGGATAAATCGCTTGATTTATTAAAGCTGGACGAAATTTCCCACTCCAATTTATGACTTCATTTTCCCTAATCTTCAGCAGTAAATTTAAATTTTCAGAGAAAAGTGCATCATAATCACTCAGACTTAGACCAAAAAGAGCAAAAGCTTCTGTGAATGAACCTCTTCCTGCAACAATTTCCGCTCGCCCATTTGAAATGAGATCGAGCGTAGCAAAATTCTGAAAAACCCTCACTGGATCACTGGCGCTTAGCACCGTAACAGCGCTTGTCAACCGAATACGATTGGTTCTTGCAGCCGCAGCAGCCAAAATCATGATTGGAGCGGAGTCAAGAAATTCTTTGCGATGATGTTCCCCAATTCCAAAAACATCCAAACCGACCTCATCAGCAAGTACGATGCGTTCTATCAGTTCAGACATTGCCTGAGCAGGTGAAATATTACTTTCGATTGGATTCGCTGCGAAACTATCTATTCCAATTTCCATGGTGGTATTTTTGAGTTTTAAAAAATTAATCTGCTATAAACAACAAATGGTGCATTGACCTTAATTACCAAATTAGTAACTATTGATTGTCAGCCATCTTTTGTTGTTCAGCAAGTTTACGAATAAAATGCTTGAATAAATTTATTTTCCATTATCAACGTTAGCTATTCTAATCAGCTTCGCATTTTTGTCGTAATATTCGATTGTTCCATTGTACAATTTCAGGTCTTTAAATTCTCCTTTTTCAATTGTAAATGGTATCCAAATGTCTTCTATGCCGCTTGAAGCAGGAAATTCGGAATGATATTGTATTGTTTGCAAAATTGGTGACGACTTTTGTTTTAATTCTGAGTTTTCATAGACTAAAACTGTTTGGTAATTTCTTCGATTGAAAAAAGTGATGGTGTCATTGTGGTAAATCACTTGTGGAGTTTCTAGATTAACTAATTTGGAATCAATCAATAATTTATTTTCATAATTTGTTACTATGGAATCTGGACCTTGGTATTTGATGCGCTTAATAATGTCACCGAATTTAGAGTAATACTGCGTTTCCTTTAATTTCCCGTCCTGATAAATTTCCCAAGGATATTGAAAAATAAAGTCACGATTAGCCATACTGGCCTTTCCACCCGCATTCTTTTCAAAACGTTTAAGTTCACTGACAAATTCTTCCATCGATAAATTGCTTGCTAACCAAACACCTTGTTTTTGCTCATTTTTGATCCTGTTGAATTCTATCACAAAAATACTATCTCGATAATTTAATTGACTCGTTTCTGCAAAACGCTTGAAAGTAAATTCGGTCAAATATTGATTGTTCAACTTTAGAAAAGAATAAGTGAGGTTTTTACCCTTATTTCGTCCCATATCTTCTTGTCTAGCAACGAGATTAGATAATGTGTCGATTTTATCCGTTTTTATGCTTGGAATTGGTAAAGGCAAAGTCTCGGCATTCGGTATCGGTTTCTCATCCAAAACTTTATCTTTAAACGGAGGAAGAGAACCTAAGCCAACATTTCCTTTTAAATTGAATTCGAATTTCTTGCGCTTTGAATTAGGAGCATCCCAGTATTCAATTTTTAAAAAACCTATGAACGGACCTATTCTTTCAAATTTTTTAGTTTCACTGATAATCAGTTGGGCTTTAAAATAAGCATTGGGCTCTAAATATTGTTTATTATCATGCTTCCAAAAGGTATTTGAATGAAATCGTGGATAGATCTGAACTAAATTGGGCGTATTATTTTTAATGAATACCGTAATTGGACGTCTGTTGTCATAAATAGCAGAATCAAAAAAGAGCAATTGATTTTTGCCCGCTAAATCAAAATAATAAGCAGCTTGACCTGGTTTAAAAAAAACTATTGAATCATTGCCCTTCGCAGCAATATCATTTTGTGCTAATCCAGTTAGCGCTAGGAAAGAAAAAAATAATAGAATCAATTTAGGGATCATTTGTTCTTGTCAATTATTGTTTTTTTCATAACTATTAATGTTTAAGAATATGCAACGGCACCACCTAAAATCACGTTCCTAAAATTAAGATTTTTCCACAGAAAAAAAAATCCCAATCGGAAAAGTGGAGCTAGAAGATCGGTATTGTATGGTACTAATATTCTATCGTAAATTGATGATGAACTTCTGGCAGCGTTTGAAATTCATGTAATAACGTATCATAAACACCATTTTTTTTCGATATCGTTTCAAAATTCAGCGTGCTGCTAGGAAACCAAATTGGCAAATTTCCAGGTTTTTCATTCATGCATCCAGTATATAATTTTAGTGAGTACAAAGATGAACTAAGAAAATTAACCCAAACACTATCAGTTTCGTCAAAACAATTTACATTTTTAATTGTAAATTCCATTCTCGCGATAGGTTCAATTTCCATCACAATAGGACCTGAATATCGAGAAATACTCTTCAAGAGAGGACCACTATTTCCCGGAATTGAATAAAATTCACCTCCAATATAAATTTGTAGTTCTGCGGTAGCAACAGAACTTGGAATGTCAGCAGTTACTTTAAGCTTGCCGTCGACTAGTTTACCAAGATTCAAATACTGCCCGCTTCCAGTGTCGTATTTTAAAGCTACATCTCCAGAAAAACCTACTCCTGTATAAGCGCTCTTTACAGTTAAATCAACCACAAAATCATTGCTCTTCGAACACGAAAGGCAGAAAGAAAGTACTATTGCAATTATGATAAGTATATGCTTGTCCATGATTTTATAACGAATTAATTTTTAAATAGTTGATTTTTTTTGTAAAAGTATTTCGAGCTTGGCTGAGGTAGCGATTTTACCAAAACCCTGCCTGCTGGCTTTCTTTAGTCCGTAATATTTTTTCATTGTCAATTAAAATATGTGAACAAAAATACGCTACTTAAATAAGTCCAGAGTAACGAAAATATTATGTGCATGAGGGTCTCAAATTTCTTTCCTTTCCAAAGGTCAGTTGAGTAACCAAAAAACTGAATAAAAAGTCGTGCAGTCCAAAACAAACCAAGGCCAAGTGATATTTTTTTTCCAAAATTAGTTTCAATAATTTCTGTAGAAGATGTCAAGCAAAGTAAACCTATAAGAAATACGGTCAATGCGATGAAAAATGTGTGTACAACCATCATTTGCCGATTGATTAAACTCAAAGATTTAAGTTCTTTGTCCCAGTTAAAGTATTTTGGAAAGACGATATGAACCAATGCCAAAGCAATTAATAAAACACCAATTATTTTGTAGTGTATTTCCATGATCAGTTGCAATTAAAAATAGACATAAACGGTGTAAACTTTTTTTCCTCAAATGAATTAAATCCTGCTTCTTTAAACGCCTTTTTCCAAGTTGCCCTTGAAAAGAAATGTGTAAATCCGATTGTAAATGCGACAAAATTTGGAAAATCTCTCAAATGCTCCACCACGATAACATTTCCATTAGTTTTACAAACTCTGCGACATTCTTTTAAAAACTGCACTTTTTCATCATGATTTCGAATTTCGTGAATTGCTGATAGTAAAAAGATATTGTCAACTGAATTGTCATTTAAAGGTATTGATTTTGAATTGATTTGTTGGGTGTTTGGATAAACTAAACTCACTTTTCTTGCACGGACTATTGCAGGTTCGGTATGCTTTTCGGAATTGTAAAAGTCATATACTTGCAATTTAGATTGAGGCAAAATGCTTTCTATTATAAAACTCGTTTCATCAAAACCAGCATTCATGTTTAAATTGAATTTGTCTTTTGTATCTTCTACATTCATTTTTTTCAACCAATCAAAATTGTAGAAGCCAGAAAAATCATAAACATAAGCAGAAACGAATAATGGCATTGTCAGTCCATAAATAAATGACAAAACAACCAAGAAATACAAACTGTTAGGCCAACTGAAAACAAATTTACTTCCAATAATTAAGGCTAATGCTATGAACCCAAACACATAAAAGTGTCGGTTAAAACTTAATATATTTAATACGCCTTGAAAATTTCGTCTCTTTATTTCCATACTTCTTTTTTGCCTTTCTTCCAATAATATGGAATATTCTTAATGATAAAAGCATTTGCCAATAATGGATTTTCAAGTTTTAGAGTATCTAGAAAATCGAAATTGAAATCAATCACTTTTACTGGATTAGGTGTCCAGTTCTGTCTTACTCCTTCAATGATTAAAACTTCTCTGGTTTCTTTGTTATAGGTAAACGTAAAGGGTAAAGGTCCAGCAAATCTTCTCGCTTCTTTCCAGTCTCTAAAAGGTGAAAACTCAGGCAAAGAAATTTGTTCGTTCGTATTGGCTATTGTTAATTTGAAATTTGATTTAATAGAGTATATTTCTGTCGTGTTTTGTCGTTCAATTTGTTTTATGTCTGTGGTGGTGTAGTTGTAATGTGTAAATATGTTTCCAAAGAATTCCATTTTTGTTTTGTCTGTTTCTGATTTCAGAATGTACAAACCACGTAAACTTTTACCTGCATTGTTGATGTAACGAACAAAAACACGATAACCAATAAGAAAAAAGTCATTGCCCATAAATTTCGGAAAACCTTTTGGTCGAAGGTCTTTTGTTTGAACCATTGCAACAGCCACAAAAGCCCATTTTTCTTGAAATGTGTCAAGCTGCAAACACGCTGGAATGAGATTTTGTAATTGTTCTTTTGGAACTGCAAAAGTCAAAACAAGCGAGCTTTCAAAATACGCTTCAACTGCAAATGGATGATCTTTTAAAAATGATAGCATGGAGTTATTTGAGTTGTTTTTTGTTAAGATAAAATTCGTTGCAGTAAACAACTAGAATAAAAATAAATGCAAAGAGTGAATTTAGTCTCCCCCAAAGCAACAAATCTGGAACAAGAATAAACTCAAGTGTATTCATTGTTGCCACCACTGTGATTTGGACGATAGCATTAAACTTTCTCTTATACGCACTTAAAATCCAAACAGCCATAATGATTTCTGAAAGTCCTATCAGCATTGTCAGTAGCTTGGAATGGTCGTTTCCTAATATTCTTGCAACAATTTGTTCGTGTCTTGGAACAAGGTTTAGCACTTTACAAAAAAGTCCGTTTGCAATCCAAACTGCAGCAATACAATAGGTCAATATTTTGTAAATTCTTGTCATTGTTATTATTGTCATTGTTGTTCGCTGCGCTTTCAGGAAGCGTTTCGCTGGGTTGCGAAAAAGCCGATTTTAAAGTTAATATTTTTTTGCGTTTATGATCTTCAGTTTTTCCATTATTCATTTCTTGTAACCAAAATTTCGACTTTTTTAATTAGCGTGCGTTGGTTATAATTTCAATTAATGAACGACCTGGACAATTATTGCTCTATTGAATTTTGGTGAATATTTTGGGTCTTCTTTATAATAAATCGAATCTTCTTGAAATGAAGAACAATTCTTTTGTTTTCGTCCTGTTGGACAATTTTTAATTTTGATTGTGTCTACTCCAACTTTTATCGCTTTAAATGACCAATAATCACTTCCGCCGCAACCTTCGCAACCTTGTTTTTCTTTTAAACTACTTAGGTACCATTTTCGATGCTCATTGATTGATTTACATTTTTCTTCGTTAATCCAACAGTTACTGGAACCAATTGAACCGTTTTGAGGAAGCTTAATTGTAAATGTATCTCCAATTTGAAGCTTAATATTATTTACCTTCAATATTTTAATTTCACTATCCGCTTCAGGACTAACTGGAACATTCGTACATGATGAGACCAAAATAATCAAACAATAAATAATCACAGAAAAATATGTTCTTTTGTTCATTACCTCTGTCGAATTTCACTTAACTAGCTAGACCATGCAAACACGCATGCCGAAATCATCTCCCTAAAATTAAGATTTTTCCACAGAAAAAAAAATCCCAAAAGGAAAAGTGGAGCTAGCAGATAGGTGTTGTAAGGCACTAATATTCAATCGTAAATTGATGATGAACTTCTGGCAACGTTTGAAATTCATGTAACAACGTTTCGTTCTAAAGTAGCGACTTAAACATACCTAAAACCTTCGGGATTGATGTGAAGCAATGAACAGATATTATTAACAAAATCCGCTTAAAACACCAGTTCTTATCTGCGAGCCAAATTTACTCTAGCTTTACACTAGTTAGTAAAATAATTCTATTGTTATCAGACTCAGATACAACTAGCCATGGTTTTACATTGGTTTCTCGTATGTCATTTCCCTTCATTGCAAATGCTTCCTGCTTATTATCAGCAACATAAATTTCCGTACCAACAGGTAAATTATAATCTTTTATCGCATTTGGATCAACGTTGCTTACTCTTGTTTGACCTTTTTCGTCAGGAGTGAAAAAGATTAATGATAGATGATAAACATCTTCATAGTCATTTTTAAAACTTAGTTTAATCTCATCTTGTCCAAAAACGGAAAAATTTATGACAGTGAAAAGGGATAGAATTATTAGTTTCATATAACATATTTTGTAGCTAAACAAATTTACTAATAAAAATTTTGAATCGATTTATTTTCGTCATTTAAGTTGAAATGTTTTGAATTCAAATACGATTAAATTACTTTGGGTTAATCTTCAGTCTGTTCCAATAATTTAGCGATTCCAGAGACAAAAAATTTGATTTGCTAACAATTTGATTTGAAGCACAAATCTCGTCAATTGCGAATGTGCATTTAGCAGCGGTACTATTTCATTTTAACTAAATATGTTAACACCTTTTTTTTCTTTCTAGTACTAAGAAAAACTATTGACTCAGGCATAGCGCTATCAATAAAGAAATCATTGCAAAAAGGTTGAAACTTATCATCTAACATCAGCAAATCATCATTTGGACCGTTCCAAATCCATTTCTCAACATATTGTTTAGCTTTCGTTGAATCGAAACTAAATTCAAAAGACCAGTATCCAATGTAACTTTCTTTTTTCTTTCCAATTTTTATTTCATTAACTTTCCAAGTGCCTATCAAGAGGGATGAATCAATTTTAATCACAGGAATGCGAACATATTTGCTGCTCCCTCCAAAGCTACTATCTATGGAATTGTCATAAAGTTGCATGTATTCTTCATTGATGTAAAGTCCCTTATTGAAGTTAATCGGAGCTTCATTTTTTTGTGAATAAATTCCAAAACCATCATATTTCACAACGAGTTTTCTACCTCCATTTTTTAGAAACCATCTTCCATTTTCAACAACACTGTCTTGTATGAAATGAGTATAAATGCCATTGGTATCAAAGACTATTTTTGAAACAAAGTCATTATTAAAAACATTTTTAACCGATGCTGAAAAAACAACGTGCTCTTTTAAAATCCATGTTCCAACTGGAGAATTACTTTGAGAAAAAAATATGGTGTTGAAATTAAAAAAAATCGAAAAAATAAAACTGGCTTTTTTCATAACTAATATTTTTGCAGAAGTATAGTCGAGGTTCAAAGAGCGGCGCTTTTAGCTCATCGCGAAGCAAGTACCAAAGGTAAAACGTGATTAAAAGTACAAAAACTTCATTGAGAACAAAACTGTCCAAAGAAAAAGAAATCCCAGCTTTTTAGAAAACGGTTGCTTTAGCCTACGCTTTTATTCAATCACCAATTTTCCAGTAATTAAAGTTTTGTTTTCACTTTCGAGTTTTATAAAATAAAGACCATTGTTTAAATTCAAACGTTCAAATTCTATTTTATCAGTATCTATATTTTTAATGGATCTAACCAATTGTCCAAAAACATCATAAACCGTCAATGAATGCATAATTCCATTTGGATTATTAAATTCTAAAGTGGCACTTTGGTGAAATGGATTTGGGTAAACGTTTAAATTATTTGTGTTTTCAATTTCATCTATCCCAACATGTAAAGGAAAAGTTATTTTCCAAAGATTTCCGCCGTTTTCAATTACATACAAAGCATTACTTATCAATTCTGCATCAACCGGCAAATAAAAACCGCTAACAATGTTTGTATTTGTCATAGTATAATTATCAATACTGGCATTGTAAGTTAACCTCATCTGCACAAGTTCTCTTGAAGGGTCAACAAATGGACATGGACTGCCCCAAGGAGAAAGTGGCGTGTATCCTAAACTGTCGCCTCCTGGCATAAAACTCATCACAAAACCATCGCCTCTAAATGGAGCTGCAAGCACTTTGTTTCGATCAAACACCAAGCCCAATGGCGAACGGTGAGAAGTGAAGGATGAAATATAGGTGCCTTCATCACTCGCATTTTTTACTTTTCCAGTGATAGCATCTCTATAAAAATCAGCATCATTTCCATAATTGCGAACAGGTTCCATAAAATTTGTTCCCAACGGAGCATTAGGAAAAGTGGGGTCATCAGCAAACCATCCAGCTTGGTAACCACCACTTAAGTGATTTACCAGAAAGTCGGCATTGACATTGTAGGGCGAAGTTCTCAACGGATTATCGTTACCTCCAATTCGCCAGGGAAATCCATAATGTTTTCCTTGCCTTAACCAATTCAACTCCTCTGGGTCGTCTCTTTCACCAGAATTGTCAATGGCAAACAATGTGTCGTTGCTATCCCACGCCATATCATAAGCATTGCGCGTTCCCCAAGCAAAAACGAATCCACTATTATCAATGACTGTTGAGTCATTTGGGAGTGTTAAACCAACGGCGTTAATGGGAAACTCAAAAATGCGACTTGTTAGTGGCACTTCTCTTTTACCAGGCCAAACACCTCCGTTTGTTCGAATTTCACCAAAAGATGTTCTAGATCCACTCGAAACGTAAATATACGTTCCTGAAGGGTTAATGCTGACTGCTGAAAATCCATGATCTCCAGTACTATTTGCAGACGGATACGGATCAGTCGTAACAACATCAACCCATATTCTTGTTCCATTTGGCTGCAAAGTGCCTTTCACTGTTTTACCAATTGAAGTGGTATTCGACCAAATATTACCGCATACAAACATTACGCTATCACGAAAACACAAACCTTGCAAAAAAGTAATGCCATGATTTGCTGCGGTATATCTAAGCGTATCTGATGCAAAACCAGTTACGGGATTGTACACTTCATAAATTTCCCCACCAACTGCAGTGTAAAAAAGTCTTCCACTTACTGGATTCATAGCCAGTTTAGTGGCATTTGCTTTTACCTTATAAATCGAGTCAACAGAAATACTAGAAACCAGCGGAAAAACACGTTGAGCGTTTAAGTCCGTGTTACAACCTAAGTAAATAATGAGGTAGAATAAACTAGTTTGCATTATTTTTTTCATGTTTATCGTTTTTTATAATTGACTATAATATTTAAAATATGAAGCGCAGCCAGCCGATTGTAAGCAATGATTCTATATTATTTGCTACACATCGTTTTTTATTCTTCCATCTTTTCAAAAGACTGTCTAAAGGAAGGAAAATATTTTAATAAGTGAAAATTATTTTATCAACTGCGTTTCGTTTTGAAGTATTTTTCTGAGGATATTTTTTTATTCTACATTAACTAATCCATTCGTTAAAGCTTTTTTTGAGTTTCCACTGGTTATTGACCTTTTCATATAAATATTTTCCACCACTCCCGCCTAACATACAATTACAGTCATCGTGAATTTCAATTAATATTTTTTTTCGATCAATTGAGATATAGGGTAATGATAAACGCACAACATAATCTTTACTACAAGTTGAATCAATTTTTGCGTAATCAGTTGGTTTATAATTTAAATGAAAATATTTTATTTTGTTGGGTTTTACTTTCAGATTTTTAAATTTCAATTTTATTTGCTCATTGAATTGAATATCGTCTTGCGAAAATTCTTTTAGTTCTTCACTTTCTAGTTTCAATTCATCAAATTTGCAACATATATTATCAATAACAATAGTGTCATCAAATACAATCTCGTTTATGATGGAATAAATTTCTTGTTCGTTAATTTCAGTTTTTAGATTACAAGAATATACTAAGTAAAATACAGTAGAGATTATGAAGTAAGAGGTGAATTTCATTTTTGATTGTAATTATTTTTTTAAAACATTTATCCTAGCTTGAAATACGGATTATAAATAAGTCCGATTACATTACCAAATGGATCTTTTAACGTTGCAGTCATCATTTCGCCACCAGTGTTGTATGGTTTTTCGTTTTCTGTTGCTCCCAATGAAATAAGTCGATCATAAACTTCTTGGATTTTCTCAACTCCCCAATATGAAACAACGCTTTCTATTTTTTCGCCTTTGATTCCTTCTTCTGGTTGAAGCCCTAATTCATAACCGCCAATATTAAATCCAACATAATACGGCTCGTCAAAATATGCTTTAGTTTCAAATGCATTTGCATACCAATCTCTTGCCTTTTGGATGTCGCTGACTTTGTAAATGGTGGTTCTTAAACCTAAAATTGATGTTTGTTCCATATTCTTTTATGTTTGTTTTGGTTCGACTTTTTCCTGCAAATTAGCAAATTGGAAAAATAAGACTAAAATTTTAATGAATGTTGATTTTTGTACTTTTTTTAGAGATCGTTGTCAAAGGTTTTACTGCTGCAAGAAGTTGGCGATTTACAGACATTTAAATTGGATTATGGTATCTGTGATTTTCGATTCAGATCCAAAAACAGTCTGCCAGCACTGAAGTTGATAAGTAACACAAAACTTAATTTAAGCACTTAATCCTCGTTTTTGTCTTTTTAAATTTCAATTGAGGTTTTGGTGAAGTTTTGATAAATTTCTCTCAGGATTCTATAGAGAATATACCCAAGCGAAAGAGAAATTATCAGTATCCCAAATTGATTGTGATATGCCGGATGTTCCAATGTGATTTTTGAATAGAAGGTTTTCATAATAAAATAACTTGTATTGAATAAGTATAGGATAATCAAGGTGTAAATAAAGAGATTAAGTTTTTTGAATCCCATTAATAATAATGGAATGGTGATTATAGATAAAAAGGTTATAAAGCCATGTAAATTTTCAGCTATTTTCAAATTCAATGAATGACTTTTAAAATTGTTGAACACAAAGAAAAAATGAATTAGATGGTTGATTGTAAAAAGGATCATTAAAGATTGAAATGTTTCCCGTTTTTTTACATCGTTGAATATTTTTTTCAACCCATAAAATCCAATCATTAATAAGACTGAAAGAATTATTGCTGAGGAAGCCCTTCCTGAATTCCTCGCACATTTATCAAAAATGAAATCTGTTTTTGTTGTCCAAAAAGCCCAAAAATACACAAGACATTCTATAAAAAGGATAAGAAAAATATTCAACGAAAGACGGCTCTTGGTTAGCATAGTATTTTTTATAATTTGCTACAATAACGATTTCGCAATCGCTTTATTACAATTGATCCAATATGGGCTACTAGGTGATTGCAAAAATCATTTTTGGACTTTGCGGCCTAGCGAAAACTCGAAATACAAAATCCGATACTCTTGCTAAAGTTCAATTGAAAAACTACACTTGAGCATTTTACTTCAGCCAACCAAATCTTAAAACCTTTTTTGATGAAACTATTCAATATTAAACTGTCCTAAATAACCATTTCTTTCTATAAGTTTTTGAGCCGCAAATGAGGAACTAAATCTAAATAATATGCTTGAATTTTTATCCCTAAATACAAATGCTTTATCTATTTTATTATCTTTCATAATGGCTTCAACTTTTATTTTAAGTTCAACTAAGTCAATTATGTAGGGTAAGTCATTCAAAATGATATCTGCCCATATTTTTGTTGAATCCATTTGTTTAAAATTTGGAATATTGTGTTCTCGACTGACATGATGGGTCACGACAGTATCGATATTAATTATTTCAAATTTCAAATTATTGAAAGTATAGGAAAAGGTATCTTGCGGCAATATATTTTGTCCAAAAGCAGTAACTGGCAGAAATAGGACAATTGCAAATATTTTTTTGTAACTTAACATAGTTTCTACTAGCATTTTCGGGCTTGAAGATTGTAGCGATTTTCACCACAAACGTTAACTTGGAGAACCAAACTTTGACTAACCACAAATGTGTTTACAGATCATTTTACCGCCACTTTTGTGCGGGTCATTTTATTACGCTTTTATTGATTAATTGTCTTGTAATAATTTAGTCAAATGTAAATTTACCATTTTTTATTTTAAAGCTAAATAGAACAGAAGAGTCCACTGCTTTTGCATTTAATTTCCCTGCTTGCCAAGAGCCTAATGAATTAAAAACATCTTCAATTTGTTTGTCCAATTCTGGGGTTTTAGATTTGTTGTCCATTTTGCATTTTACAACTTCACCTTTACAATTAATTACTAAACCAATCATTCCTTGGTCCTTGTATTTCGGATTATCTTTAAGAAAGGGTACTTCGGAGTTTAGTTTTTGCAAAATATCTTTCTTCGTCATTGGGCAAGCTGCTTCCTCTTGTCCTTTAAAGGAAGGAAAAAGGACATAAACTTCATTCTTGTCGCAAATACCAGGAATTTCCTCTTTAACTTCCATTTTAGCTACGAATTGAGCAGAAACTGACATTGCCCAAAGTGTTGTCAAAATAATTAAACTTGATTTTTTCATGTGTTTGTTTTTAATTGTTGATAGTTATTATTGTGATGTCTTTTAAAAAGTTTAATAAGGTCTGTTCGTCTAAACCAAGGAGAAGTACTAAATGTAAACCCTTCCGTAGATTCAAAACAAACGTTTTTTTTGATAAATATAAGCGTTTTTAAAATGCTTTTAGATTCATTTTTAAAATAATTCTTTGCTGATTCCGATTTGTCATAAGTTCATATAAAGCTTAAAATGTCGAAATCTGAAACCTTTATTGCGCCAACAAACTAATCAATTAATCGCACTTCATTGTCAGTTGAAACAGCTTGATCTAAGCAGAAAAACTCAATATGACTTCTATCTTTTCCTTGTATGAATTTCATAGTTAAAGATACGAAATATCCTTTTTTTTGACCCTCAAAAATGAATACGTTTTGGAGCAAAAAGAAGTGCGGTTTGAAACCGAAATATTTTGTACTTAGACAATATTAATTAGTTGTCGAAAACTGTAATCCTTTTGCCTACAAAAAAATAACAACCTTTCGCTAAGCGGCAATTTGTAGGCAAAAACTTATACTTCCACCCATATTTTTTTGGGTATTTTTAGCGGTTAGTTGTTTCTAACAATGTTTAATTTTCGTTTGAAATGTAAGGTCCACCAGTTTCTCCCCAACCCCATTTTGGCATTGGTTCATTTGTGTTCATTGGGTTTTCTGTTAGTTTTGAGTTTATAACGGCAAGTCGTGAGCCCCATTCGATATAACCCACGAATGCAGATCGAAATTCAGGATCACTTTTTAGACCAATTTCGTCAGCAGTTTGTAAAAGTAAATGAACCCAACGTTGTCTTTTTTCTTCTGTTAGCATTTTCCCGATATGTTGGCCAATCATATGTGCATGACTTCCATTATCTTCCTTTGTATATAAATTGTCCCCACCAAAAACTTCTGCTACAAAATGTGATACGTGTTTAACATGTTCATTTGACATATTTTTAAATACCTCGCCTATCAAGTCATCTTTTAAAACCTTGTTGTAAAACTTAGTAAATAAAGTTTCAAAGGTTTTCATATCGCCTGCCCATTCGTAAAGTGTTGGTATATTTTTCATTTTTTGTCTCTATTTTTTTTTATCAGCGATAAAGGTTTTCAACCAGGAGACGCAAGCTTCTTGGATAAAGTTGTTCAGCCAGTGACTTTTAGTTGATGTTATGCACATTTATTCATCTTTAAATAAGGTCGTGAGTCCATCCATTACGGAGAATAAATACATTCCATTATGATCTTTTTCGTAGGTGGCAGTCGAAACCTTAAGATTAGGATAGCCACTTAGTGCAATCCCAAGAGAATCAATCATTAATAGATGGTGATCTACATTTTCTCTAGGTCCGTCGAAAGCAATACCTTTTGAAATGAATATGTTGCTTTTGTAGTTTGAGTCAAGCTCTTTCTGTATGTACTTTATGGCATCTCCATCATTATACCATATACTAGCATCATAAATTTGGAATGCAGAAAACGATTTTTGAATAGGAAGTATGTAGGCACAAAAATATCCTCCGATTGAGTGACCCATTAAGGTATTGAAACCGTTTGTACCGTATTCCTTATTGACGAAGGGAAGCACTTCATTTTCGAGAAACTGTAAAAAAAATAGCCCGTTTCCAGTCATAGAAGAATTAAAATATCCTATGGTATCTTCCTTACCTTTTGGGTCCACTTTTGAATCAGTGAAAGTTAAGTCATTAATTCTGTGAAATCGGTCAATATGTGGTATGCCCACCACTATCACTTCGGGAATAGCACTTTGGTTTTCAAATAGTTCTTTTGCAAGTGTATAGGTTAACTCAAATCGATGTTCTGCATCTAAAACATAAATAACAGCATATGAACTATCCTTATGGTAGTTCGCAGGAAGTCCTACCCAAATATTTCTTTTTTCCTTCAAAACTTTAGATTTTATCGTATGGACTTCAAAGCAATTTTGACTATTGCCTCCGAGAGAGAGAAATAAAGAAAAAAGAATGATTAATAATTTCATTGTGTTTGTATATTGTAAATAAATCTTCTCAAGTAGCAGCCGCAAGCTTCTTGGATACGGTTATTCAGCCCGCGCACCCAGAACTTGTTGATGGTGGCTTTTTTTGATGCCAGCATTAGTTTTATTTTTTAAAGTAGTTTCCATCCAAAATGATGTAGGTTTCACCACTAAAAATTGTATCATAATTATTTATTATCATATCTGAAGAAATACTTGGATATTGGTCGATTGAAAATTTTTCATCGTTTGCTCCTAACCAACCAAAGTAAAGTTTGTTCTTCTTTATTAACCATTTTCTGCGTTGTGTGTCACTTTTAAAGCTTCCATTTTCATAATATTCTATATAGCCCTTGGAGTCTTTCTCAATTTGTAAGATTATAGTTTTATTGACATCCCGAATATGTTTCCAGTTACCAATAAAATTCGAATCCAGTTCAATGGCAGGTTCTTTTTGGCAAGCAAAAATTATGAGTATACAAACTATACCAAATACTATTTTTTTAGAGTGCTTCATTCATTTACGTCCCTGCACCTGGCGAGGTTGAAAATTTCTAACCTGATTATTTTATGCTAAAGATAAAATTTCTTGCGCAATGTAAAGGTGAATTTACTGCAAAACTTGCAATCTTACCAAACGCCAGTTGTGTGATATTTCTTTATTTATTTTAATTTCTAATCAATACTTTTCCTGTTCTATGTCGTGTTTGGTTGCTGTCGGCTTGTCTGCCGCGGTTGGCCAATAACTTTCCATCATCTGAAATGTTACTTGTCCATAAAGTGTGTGTCTCCTTCGCTAATTCACTTTCCTACCTAGTCAAAAATTTCTTGGTCAGCTTAAATCCAGTTCATTTCTCCGTTAGATCCTGATAAAAAACCGTCTAGCGATATCTGCATAAATGAAATTATTTTTCGCATACTTTTCTGTTTTTTTAATTGTTATCTATTTGTGTTATTATTTGCTTTTTGTCGATTGTTTAACGGTTGCTGTGTCGTCCTTGACAATGACGCTAACAATTTGCAAAGAGGCGATAACGGAGCTTAAATACTGTTACATTCCGTTTTATTATGGTATTTGTATGTTTAGTAGTAATCTTGTTTGAATTACAATTTACACTACTTCCTTTTTATCCAATTTTTATGATTAGCTGTATCGATTGGAATTATTGAATCTGCTCTAAATATATAAACTTCTTCAATGATGTTCTTGTCATCTTTAAGACCAAAAGTCAGAAATAAAGTGTCGCTACTACTTTTCCAAATTCCCTTCCTATATAATTTAGCATTAAAACCATTATCTCCTTTATATGGAACTTGAAAATAAAGCCGATGTCTTCGGTTTAGTATTATACTTATCATACTTTTATTAATACGGAGATAGTTTTTCGATTGTGAAAGTGAATCCAAATCGAATACCCCTAGAATGTTCTTGGTTTTTATAGGTTCAGGATTGGCAACGTTTTTAGTTAATGAGCAGCTAAACAATTGATTAATAACAATTAATAAAATCGTCAACATATATGTAATATTTTTATTCATTTTTTCGATAATTGTTATTGGTGACGGTCTTTTAAAACGCCCTATACAGTTACGGCAGTTGGTAAATGTGGCGCTTTCTCTACAGGGTAAATTTACTCCGTTTTTTTGCTGCTTATTAGTGAACGTTTATTTAATGTCTGAATTATTGATTCTAAGGAAACAATTGCAACTTCCTCCTCCATTCATCGATTTATCTGTTGTTGAAAATTCCCAATTAATTTTTCCTAACGGATCAACTTCTACGGTTTTAGATGTGTCGTTTTTAACAATGAATTTTAAAGAATCGGTATACGGAAATGCATTTTCGCAATCTTCATATTCTTTGCGTCTCCCTCTTTTCATTTCCTGAGCATACTCAAATTCTTCGTTAACAGCTATGTCAATGGTGTCATTCTCTCCAATCGAGTTCGTTTTGACATATTGAAGTGTGTAATCTGTATTGTTTGTTACAACACGATGAAAAGATACTCCTGGGTCACAGCTAGTCAGGAATATAAATATTGATACAATTAAGATGAGTTTATTTCTCATATTACAATGTTTGTTGACGTTTTGGAGCTAGATCTTGTGCGACTTTGGAACACTCGTCTACCGAAACGTTTAAATAAAGATACTATGTTTCTATGCATTTGCAAAATGAAAATATGTTGCGCAGAACGACCTTGAATTTGCAAATGCTTTGTTGTCGCCCGTATAAGTTTTAGGTGCTCGTAGCGATTCGTTGTTTTTTTGTCAGTTAAATCATCTGATTCTTATGTTCAATTTTTGTGTAATGCAATGCTACTACTCCACAAGAATAAGTTTTTGATTCTTCAAGTTTTAATTTCGTAGTTTCAGTTATATCTTTGAATAATGGAATTCCTTGTCCTATTACAACAGGGTTTACAAATAGCCAAAAGTCGTCAATTAGTCCTTCATTAAAAAGAGAATGTGAAGCTGTTGCACTTCCAAAAATTAAAATATTTTTGCCATTTTGCTTTTTAAGTTCGTTGATGCTGTCTGATAAATTGTCGCTGATAACTTTGGTCTTTATCAAACCATTTTCGTCCAGTGTTTTTGATAATACGATTTTTTGTACTTGATTATACCATGTTGAATGTTCAATGTCATGCTTACTGGCATTTGGTTGTTCTCCTGCTGTCGGCCAATATCCATTCATCATTTCAAATGTTACTCGTCCATAAAGTGCTGTGTCTGCTTGGTCAGTTTGCTTGCCTGCAAATGCAAACATTTCATCATCTGCATTTATCCAGTCCATTTCTCCATTTAGACCTGCAACAAAACCGTCAAGCGATGTATGCATAAATAAAATTATTTTTCTCATTTTAATTTGGTTTATATTTGGTTTATATATTCTTCTAATCGGTTTAATGCTTGTTTTCCGCCTTCAATGGCGTTTACTTGCTTATTCAATTCATCAATAATTGCCTTTGATTTAAAGATTGATTTCATAGTTAGCAAAGTTTTATCTTCAACTTCTTCAAATAATATGGAAACTGTAAAACTGTAATCTTCGCTTTCTCCAAAATGTTTATAGGATAAAAGCGATGGCTTTATTATTTCGATATACTGAATTTTATTATCAAAATTCTGTCCCATACCGTGCATTACAAAATCCCAAATCTTACCAGGTTCTACGTTCATTGATTTAGTGGTTAACGAAAATCCATTTGGTCCCCACCATTCTTTCAAATGTTGTGGATTAGTCCATACTTCCCATACTAAATCTCTTGGCGCATCAAGAATTCTTGTGTGTATAAGAAAATTGTCTTCTTGTTTGAATGTATTGTATTTGTTCATCTTTCTATTTCTTCTTTGTTTGAATTTTATTTAGATAACTTTCCAATGAGTCAAATTTATTGTTCCAAAATTGTTGATATTGACTAACCCAGTCTGAAACTTCTTTCATTTTTATTGGATTGAAATGATAATAGATTTCTCGACCACTTTGAGTTTGAGTCAACAATTCACATTCATTCAAAATTTGTATATGTTTTGAAATTGTTTGTCTTGTCGAATTAAAATTTTCGGCAATTGCACCTGGTGTCATTGCTTGTAAAGACACCAAACCCAAGATTGCTCTCCGAGTTGGGTCGGCTATGGCTTGAAAAACATCTCTACGAATTTCCATTTTGTGAAGCTATTTGACTGCAAATATAGTGCAGTTATTTAACTGCACAAATATTTTTTGTTTTTTTTTGGAAGTCAAGAAGTTGAAAGTAAATTTCGGTCAGTTTGGGGTCGCTCTGCAATCACGGCTAACATTTTGCGCTTAGTCGAGCACCACCAAAACGATGCAGGATATTCAAAACTAATATTTTTCCTCTTAAACCCCAACACTTTCCAATGGAAAACAATGGCGCTCAAGGCGATGTTATGGGTAGTATTTTTTTTAACCGGATCCGCTTATTGATTTATGCCTTATTCATTTAAATGCTCTTCAATGGTGTAATCGCCCAAGTTTCCGGTAATTGATGGATATTTTCTAACATCAACTTGAATAAATTCACTATCGTAGAAAACTTTATTATAAGATTTGGACTTTATGTCTTTAACATTTTTCCCATCGAACTTTTCAGTATCCTCAAGATTTTCGACTAGTTTACCCATTAAAGAAGAATTTGATATAAATCGTGTTCTTGGATCGTTTAAATCTGATTGATAAAAATTAGTCACAAGGACGTTTATTGTGTCTCCAGTTTTTTCAGATCTTACAACTACCAAATTGTAAAAATCGATTTTGTGTTCTTTTGTTAAGTTTCCTGATGATCCTAAAATTTCAACATAATCTCCATCCCTTAAAATCGAATCATCAATCTTAAACTCGGAAATGTCAATCATAAATTCATCCAAATTCTTCGGACCACTTTTGCAACCACAAAGTGAACAACTTAATAAAAGTACAATCGTAAAAATTTTCATCATATTTATTTTTTATCTAATAATCTCAGGTCTTCTTCTTTCAATATTATCTGAATATTCAAGTCCACTTATTTCAGCGAAATTCTCAGCTAAAATTTTGACTCTGCTTACGCTTACATTTTCGTACAGTTTTATAAAACAATTCTCAATATCACTTATCAAAAATAAAGTATAGAAGTGATGCGTGTCATAAATATTAAAAGTTCCGTAGGTTGTTCCTCGATCAAGTGCTCGCTTTTCTAATATAGAATCTTCATAAATCTTTAAATATTTGAAATTTTTTAATAAGTGCCAACGACCCGAACGAAAACCCATATAGGAATTATATTTCCTTACTTTTCCATTTTTAAAATCAAATTCGATTCCTTTAAAATCCAAAATATATGTGACAAAAATACCACAAAGGAAGAAGATTATAATACCGTTTAATAAAAATCCTTGAACAAACATTAAGACACCAACTATAAGAAAAAACAATAATAAAAACCAACCAACAACAGCACCTTTTCTTGAAAACTGAGCCCCATGATTAACACGAACTATTCCACTATTTTTGATTTTTGGTTTTAAAAACCTTCCAATTGCTGTGTTTAAATTTTGATAAAGAGTTTCATCCATTGTTCTATTGGTTGATTTCATTGTATTCTGACTACCCTTTTTACTAGTTTTTTCGATTGGTTATAAATGTATTTTAAGTCTCATTTATTGCAAATTTAAACTGCCTTTTTAGGTTCGTTCGATTAAATATAACGGTTTTAAGCAGGAGTAGAAAGCGATATAAAAGATACAATTCCTGCGTAGCTCCAACTTTAAAATTACTAATAAACTTTCAGTCGAAGTGCAATTCTAGCTTTTTGCGCTTGCCCTGTGTTATTGGCATTATTCTTTTTTTCTATTTATAAATTCAATAAGTCTTTCTTGGTTTGCTACTGCATGGTTTGGTCCATTTTCAATTTCTAAAAAATAATTTGGAATATCAGGTGCTGATTCCAATTTCCATTTTCCATATCCCTTAATTTTGCCACGTACAATTATCTTATATGTAAAATCATTTAGAAGTCTGACCCTACAATTTTGACATGATTTCCCATCTAATTTATTAAGTTGATAATCACCTAAAAATTCGATCGAAGTATTCTTTAAATTTTCTTGGCTTTTTTTATAAATATGATACCCATAAAAAACTAGTGTGGCAAAAATAATTCCAGTTGGGATTGCAATTTTTAAATTCCGCCTTTTAATAATGGTAAGAAGAAATAAAAGGATTATTATTCCAAAATATGCTATGTAAAGAAGATACAATAAACCCATGTTTTATTAGACTCTATATTATTATAAAATTGCAATGGTTTTTTGTAGTGTGTATCTTCGCACTAACGTTTGGGTGTTGGCGGCGCGGCGGTTTCGAAGCCGAAAAGCTTTCCGTCAGAAGAAAAGTAGTTGGAAGGATACACATTCCCAAACCCAAAAATAGCCATGAGCCAAAACCGTGTTATAGGGCGTTTTTTTTTGTTTTTATATACTAATCAGTTTTGTCGTTTTTAGGTTTCTTAGCGATCAATTTCTTTTATTGTGATTCCTGTCCCTGTGGTAATTATTTTTATGCGATTCTTAATCAGATTTCCATAGTCATTTTTTCTTTCTTCATCTAAAAATGAGTTATTGACTAATTGAATGGCTTTGGGTAGCCATTCAATTAGTCTTTTATAAACTGTATTTATTTGTTTATCATTTAATTTTAATACTAATCCCAAGCGGTCAAAATACCCTTTATTAAAATTTTCTTTTTTTCCGCCCAGCATTAAAGCAAGGTCTTCTTTATCTTTTGGTAAAATCATTTTTACATTCAACAAGTCATAAAAAGGAGAAAGCACCCAACCCATGTCCGATAAAAACATCGAATAATTTTTTAAGTGCATATCGTTGTTGCCAATGACATAGTTGAAAACAGTTGATTCGAAAAAACAAAACTTATCTAGCAAGGTATTTACCGATAGTTCACCAATGGTTTCTCCCAATGCTTCCATTGTTCCCATATATTTATCTGCCAACTCAAGAATTTGGAGAAAATCAATCATGTGATTTTTCGTTCCATCCGGGTTTCGATCAATTCGTTTGGTTATGAAGCATAGTTCTCCTGACTCCAAACGAATCATGTTAACAGGTACGATGTCTATTCTAAACAGTTCGGCTAACTTCATTGAAAGATGTTCATTTTCGGGCATTTGGGGGTAATCTGCATTTTGAGGTTTTAAGATATATTGCCCCTCTAATGCATCCATTATGGTTAATCTTCCTTGATGTCCATTTCCCAGTTCGTTATTAATCCACCCTAAAGACAATTTGGGCTGAACGCCAGGAACCGTAATAGATAATTCAGCCGCTTCTTTGGCCAATTTTTCCATTTCCGCTAACCGATACGGCAAAATCGGAGCATGTTTCGTTCCGAAGAATGCCTTGATGCATTTCGGGTGATAGTCCACATGATTATTATCCAACTCCATATAACAATAGAGGCATTTATGCATCGGTTTCAGGATTTATAGGGTGAATACTTACTGCACCGATGGCATTTTGGCAACATGCAAGCAGAAGCCCCATTCGGTCATTCTTGTTGATTTTCCAGCTTTCAGCCGCAATATTTAATAACCATCCTTCAGGAATTAGTCCATCGAAAAACGGGAATAGTCTTTTGCTTATATATGGCCTTGGAGACACAGGCATTTGAAAGGTAATGAATTGGTTTGGATAGGTTTGTACATACTTTTCGTCATATACAAACAGGTACTCTCCATTATCCTCCTCAGTTAGAAGACCAGCCTGTACGTTATCATATTTAACTATTCCTTGTCTCATAGTTTTCATTTATTGGACCTACCACATGACCAAACATTTGTAACACCTGATTGACTTTTGACAAACTGAGGTTTTGTTTGCCTTGTTCAATCTTTCTTATAACCGTAAGTGCTACACCTGTCTTTTCTGCAAATTCTTCTTGCGTCAAGTTCAATTGCTTTCGTCTGGTCTTTACAAAGTATGATAATTCACTCATGTTATATGTATTTGCATGCAAAAATAGTAAAAATTATCAAATTATATGTATTTGCGTATACAAATAATATTTTCATTATATATATATGTAATTGGATATAATTTTCAATAATCGATTTAAACTTTTCCGTCACAAAATCCGTCAATTGTAGTTTATTACGAGAGGGTCACTAAAATGCCCTATAACGTTTTGGCGCTTGGCTAAGAATATGATTTCTAAGTACTTCACTGTCAACCAAGCATAAACTTTGATAGAAGCACAAAGCTTGATTTAACCACTGAACCGCCACTTTTGGGTAGGTGCTGTTATGTGTAGCCTTTCTTCTCATTATCTGTATTTGCAGTTGTCAAATTTAGAAAGGTCAAATTTCATTTCTTTTATTTCTTGTCGTCTGTTTTTTATTAATTCGTTAAGTTGTTGCCAGTAGTCTTTATTGTTGTCCCAAAACTTAGTGTCCACATTTAACACGCTTTTCAACAAGTCTCCTTCGTAATAATCACCTTCTGCAAATAAATTGTCTGTCAATGTCTCAATTGCCAACGGCATTAAAAAATAAAGTCCAATTTCTTGTCCGATCATTATTCGCAAGTCTTCGGTTGTAAAGTCTTGAAGTTGTTTTTTTCGTAATGAGTTGCAAGTCTTAATCAAATAAGAACCTTCGTCTGAACTTAATGCAGGCCAAGTCTTCTTTTCAAGACTTTCAAGTGATTTTTGTCGCCAGTTATTTTCGAGTTTTGTCATTTGTCATTTATCATTTTAAATAATATGTCACTTATTTGATTTGCAAGTCCTGACCGTCAGTGCCTAGTAAGTCGTCCCAACAGGAAGTCTAGATAAACCAAATGTTAGTTTGTCAAGTTGTGAATTGTCTCCGATTTTGAGTTTTATAATTCTGTTCACCAATGCCGAATGAAATTCTACTGCTGACAAAAAACTGTCCAGAGTAACCGCCTGAAAATTGTCCAGCCAAATGTTCCGCTTTGTCAGGCAGTTCAATTAGGTTTTTCTTGTCTGTTTCTGTCGTCATAAGGCTACACTTAAAGCCCGGGGCTTTGCGACGATACGGCAATTTCGGAGCCGAGTACTTTCGGTGACCGAAAACGAAGTTATGAAAATTAGACGAACAATTTTACACAAAAGTACCGCTCTGGCGCCAAGCCCATTTTACCTTCTGGCTTTTTATTAAATATTTTACTTTTCATTTATAGTTAATGTTTCTCCACCCATAATAATGTAGTTTTTATCACTTAATTTGAAAAACAAAGTAATTGAACTTGGATTGTAAAATACTTTCTTATCAACTGAATATTTAAGATTTTTAAATGCAAAAATATAGTCTGTTAGAGCAATTTGGGTAGAATAATGTATGGAATCGTTATTTGCAATCAGTTTGAAAAATTTCTCTGTTTCATTCCATTTTTTTACGTCATTTCCCATTTCCCAGGAATGTCCCCAAACATCTAATAATGCTACTTCTTTAGTTTGTAAAAATTCATTTATAGTTTTATAAAAACTTGCCAATTCTTTTTTGTCGTTTTCTATATCATTTGGAATCCAATAAGCTTTAGCAAATTGATGAATTGTTGGATGCCATTTTAGAAAATTTTCAGGGATTTTAAAATTGTAGGTATCGTCAACTGTCCTTGCATATTCAATACCTAAATCCTTGATGGTCTCTATTACTTTGTCATTATTATTACCAAAAGGATATGCCATACCTCTAATTGGATATCCAACTAATCGTTCTAATTCTTTTCTATCTTCAAGAACCTCATAAACAATATCAATTTTTGACAAAGTTGTCAAATTAGGATGATTAAAAGAATGAACTGAAACTTCATGACCTGAAAAGAGCTTTTTTATTTCAGCTTTTTTTAAATAATCTTCTGTATCTAATTTGTTTGAGTTTAGATGGAAAGTACCAATTAACTTGTACTTGTTCATTAATTGTACCAATTCGCTGTCATAACTTCTTCCATCATCATAACTTAAAATTAGCGCTTTCTGCTTTCCTTGTGGGAAAAGCATTTCAATTGGAATACCACTTTGTTTGCTTTCATCTGTTATTTGTGCAAATGAATAATTTGATATCGATACAATAATCAAAACAAAAGTCATTACTGTTTTCATAAAATGTTATGTTTTTTAGGGTTTTGAGCTTGCAGGCAACGTTTTTCGCCTAAGCGAGGGCAGCCTGTTCTCTTCTGTTTATCAAACCTACCAAATTTCCTTTTAAACACCAAACTGTTCCAATGGAAAAATAGGGCGGTGTCGCTCTAGGCGCTGTTATGTGTCGTTCGTTTTACTTATCTGGAGGAAGAAATTTAATAATTTCATCTGGTTTGATATCTTGGGCAAAACCAATTTTCCATTTTATTAAACTTGCATTGTATTCAATATTCTTCAATTTGGCAAAGCCAACATATTCTTCTTCTTCAGTACATCTTTTAATACTCAACAATGCTTCTTTGTTAAATGCAAAATATTCTCTCAAAATTGTTAAAGCTTTGTTTTTGATTGTATCAGTTGTTGATGATATGTTAATTATTGTTTTTTCGGTGATTGAACCTTTATTAATTGATGTCATCAAAAACTTTTCTAAATCTTTTAATTCAATTTCAGTTAAATTACCAAGAATCAAATTCAACCTAGGAGGTTTATTGTAATCTACTCCTGTTCCGCAACCAGGATATGGATCGTAGTGGTGATAATAAATTTTTGAATTATTAATTAAAATAAAATTGTGTTTACCATAAAAAACAGGAAAGACTTTGGGTAAAGAGTCATTCGTAATATTAATTCTGTTACTTAGATCTTTTATGACATAGTAATCTTTCTCATTATCATCATGTGAGCAACTGAAAAAGCAAGGAAATATTATTAATATCAGAATTAGTTGTTTCATTCTATTTACGGGTTACATCCAATGACACTTAACGCTTTGTCTAAACTGTATTTCAATGCAGTTTAGCCCTTGTTAACAACAGTTTTAAAACAATTCAGCAATATATGTGAAACCTTCTTCAATTGCTAGTTCTTTCGGGGTTTGACCTTCGGAATTTTTAATTTCCTTATTTGCTCCATTCCTTAATAATAATGAAACCATGTCTTTGGCATTCATGTATACAGCAAAGTGTAAAGGGGTATTGCAAAAACCTTCTGAAAATGTATTCATTTCTGCTCCACTATCAATTAAAAATTGAGCCCTTTTCAACTGATCACCATAACAAAAATGTCCAGGCTTGTGGTGGCTGATTAATTGATGCAAAGCAGTAACTCCGTAACTATTAGTTAAGTTGACGTCTGCTCCATTTTCAATTAATAACTGCGCTACTTCTAAAGAGGATTCAGTAATTGTAATTGAAGTTTTTATTAAAGGTGTTGCTTCCAATTCGTCATCTTTAACATTTGGATCTGCACCTTTTTTTATCAGGTTAATTGCATTCTTTGCAACACCTGGATGTCCAAAGTCACTGTAGGTAGATAAATCATCTGGATTCCATTCACTCATAATTCTTTTGTATTTATTGTTGTTAACAGCAGTTCGTCTAAACCACTGATTAGCAATGAAAGTAAACTATTCCGCAGATTCAAAACAAACTGTTTTTTTTGATAAATATAAGCGTTTTTAAAATGCTTTTGGATTCATTTTTAAAATAATTCTTTGCCGATTATGATTTATGAAAAGTTCATATAAAAGCTTAAAATGTCTCCTCAGAACCAAAAAATTCTGCGTAAATTCTAGCTATTAAATCGGTCTTAAAACCATAATCTGAAAGATTGATTGCGCTAACAAACAAATCGATTAATCGTACTTCATTGTCAGTTGAAACAACTTGATTTAAACAGAAAAACTCAGTCTGGCTTCTATCTTTTCCTTGAATAAATTTCATAGTTAAAGATACAAAAAATCATGTTTTTAACATTGAAAAAAATTAATACGTTTTGAAAATGTAATAGTGAATAAACTAAAGGTTTTTAGACAGTTTGACGTTTTGAGGCTATGCACCGTTCCGAATTTTCACCCAAAACCGCAACCTCGAAGTATAAAATATTTTTAAATATAGTTATTCGTTTCATCGAAGCAAGACTTTCGGAATGGTGCATGAGCCTCTGTTATGTACATTTTATTTTTAATTTAATTCCATGTCCAATTCGACCAAAAACAAAATGTCAAAGCCATGGTAAAACAGCCGTTGAAGCGATATTTATTTGCGAATGTAGGGTTCGTGTAAGAGCTTATAGGAACTTCACCAATTGAAAAATCTTTATAATCGTTGAGTCTGAATCCGGCATCAATACAAGCGGAAAATGGCCAATCTCGCTTATTGAGAAAAGGCGGACTAAATCCAATTCTAATTTCATAAAAACTATTACTCAATTGAGCATATTCAATGTCTTGATATTCAGGATCTGTATATTGCAAATAACCTGGTCCATACGAAGGAGTTCCCTTTGCTCCATAATAAAAAGTGATAGTTGGTCGATAACGATTTATCCAACTAAAGCTTGCATGTAACCAGGCACCAGTACTTCCTGAAAAATATCCACCTTGAGACATTGCAGCGCCTACAAGACTATCGAATCCGGATTGCTGTACAGGAATATAGTTTTCGTCTATCGTTTCATTAAAAGAAGATGTCAGTTTAGGAACAGTATATGTGTATTTAAAAAACCTTAACCCTCCACCTAAAAATACAACGTATTTCCCATTTTTCTGAGCGTAAGTTAATCCAACAGATATTTTTTGATCTGAAGCGCCTATAAAAATATTATCACTGAAATTGTAAGCTTCGTCAATCTTCGCATACACCCCAAATCTATCTGCATCAACATTATCAGAGATCTGAGCAAAGCAAAGACATGATAAAATAAAAAAAATATTGACTAGGGTATACTTCATTGTACATAACGTTTTCCAAATAGGCAAAGGCGCCTAACAAATTTAGTACTTTTTGCGCTTTTGCTTATTTGGTGTTATGAGTAAATCGTTCATCTTAACTTATTCCACTCATTAATAACTTGTAATACTTCCAAGTATTATTTACATTTTTATATATTACTGTGCTCCCCGAACCCATTTCATAATCACATTGTGTCCATTGATAAAAAATACAGTATTTACATCCCGATGAAAATAATGGTAATGAATACGAAGTCAAACAGGTACCATATTTTTCTCGAAATTTATTCCATCCATTTTGTTTTCTCTTTCGATTAAACAATTTTCGAGTTTTAAAAAGTCGTTTGATTTCTTTGGCACTAATCACATTCGAATTTAAAATCAAATCCTGCTTCCAGATTAATAATTTGTTATTTTCGATTTGAAGCTTAAAAGTATCAATATCTGATTGTGTAAAAATGGTATCCTTAAAATAACCATAAGAATCTTCAGTGAATGGATAAACAACCATTACTTCTCTAAGATTAAACTTAGTATTATTTGAGTTTATTGTGGTGGTAATAAATCTGTAAATTTCTTTTTCATTGTCTTCTTGTCCTCTTACTATTAGAACAGAACCGAATAAAAAAAGTAGAAACATTAAAGGTGATTTTCTCATAAATTCATTCATTTTACTTGAGAGTAATTGTAATTACTCATAACGTATCGGGGCTTGTAGCAGTAGGGGATTTATAGTACTACTGTTCATTATAGCACCACAGCCTAATAGAAGTACTAAGGCTCAAAACTTGCACTTCTGCCCCTATTGCTACAAACCCTTGTTAGCGGTTCGGGCTTGGTTCACAAGGGTATCAAATTTAAATTATACAAAATGTCAAACGATATTGAAAAAAGAAAAGAAGATTTTGAAACCATTTATTTTGGTGAAATAGGAATGTGCGATTGTGGTCAACCCGAAGATGTAAAGAAGTTTATTTACGAACTTTTGAAAAATCACAAGGAATACAAAGACGAAAAAATCACTTACGAAGTAATGGCTGAAAATCGTAAACGAATAATCAAAGAAACTGATACAGAAGTTGTGTTTGAATTTGTATTCCACATTTTAGAACACAATGATTTGTTAGAACACGGTAGCTCTGTTTATGGTTCTTGGTTTACAGAAAAAGGCGAAAAGTTTTTTTATTTATTGTCTGAAAATATGTCTGACGAGGATTTCTTAGCCTGACCGCTAACGTTTCTCATCTAGGAGACGCGGGCTTCTCGGTTATGGTTGTTCAGCCCGTGGCTTTTAGATGATGTTAACAACATTTATTTTCAAATAATTAATAATACGAGTAGTAGTATTTGTATCCTTCATACATTTCGGGATTTGCTTCGTCAAGGTAGAGCTCTGACTTTAAGTTTTTTTGACTATCCAGCTCAAAATAAAAGTAACCAGTTCCAAAATCGCAAAGTTTTTCAACATTTCCTCTTTTAACATGACAATATGAGATTTTTACAGCAGAATAGTTATTTATATATGTATATTTTTTTTTATAATTCGTTGTACTGTTAAATAAATATCCTTTCTTAATTAATCCTTTCTTTTCATCTTTTATTTCTATTAAATATCCTAAGCTGTCATATTTAAAAGAATGTCTTGTTCGTTGTCTACCATTAAAATGTTGAACGGTATTTGCATTTTTAGATGAATGAAGCTTGTAGTTGTTAAAGATACTATCACAATCAATTATTAATGTGTCATAAATGTGAAAACCATAGAACAATTTCCAACCTCTATTTGGTTTTAGCGAGTCAATCAATCCAAATTTGTTATAATAAATTGTTTCAAATAAACTAGAATCAGAAGATGAGTTGAATTTATAGATTTGGAGCATTTTAATTCTATTTGATTTCACTCGACATACATTCAATGTATCGGGCATCAACCATAATGTGTCAGAAGGTGGGTCAGAGTTCTTAAACCAAACAGGGTCCTTTTTGTAATAAAAAAATGGTTCATTTGGGAGGGTTTGCGCGTTTGTGGTGATTTGCGCAAATCCAGCAAAGTAAAAGTTTGAAAGGAAAAATAATATTAGAAGACGAAAGTGTTTCATTTATTGTTGTTAACGTTCTCGCGCTAGGCAAAGACGGGGTTTCCCGCACAAATCTTCGTTCAAAG
>JBBALI010000033.1:0-45981 GCA_040403095.1 Crocinitomicaceae bacterium | reverse complement strand
TTGACAAACAAAAAAATCAATGCTATAACCTTTAATGGTTAATGCGTTGATTTTGTTTAAATTGTCTTTTTTTATTTATTTTTTGAGTTTCAATAGTTGATATTTTAAATATGTCTTTTTCTTATTTAGATTGATTCTATATTTATTTAAAATCGTGTTTTTTCGTTTTAAAAAGTCGTTATTTTGTTTACTTTTTTGTATCTTTAAGTATTAATAATCACTTAAATATCTCAAAAATGAGTACAGCAGTAAAAGGCGATAAAATCGCAAACGAAGAAAAAGGTAAAAACGTTTTAGAAGTTGTAAAACCTACCTTAAAAGAAGAAAAAACAACCATTAAAGCACTAATGGAAACCTTTAAACCGACGCCATTAACGGCAGAAGCAAGGATTCAAAGAGTTAAACAATTTGATGCAGTTTCTAAAAGGTTCAATTTGCTAAACGAAAAAGCAAATGATTTGAAAATGTTTGATGCAGGAAACGACAAAATTGATACAAAAATCATTTTGAAAAATGGGGCAGGTTTTGCCTTCGAAGTTTCAAATTCTTTTGTTATTAAAAAAGTTCGTGATGTAATGGAACAGGAACTAAACATTCTTTTGAGAGAAGCAGAAAACGAAGTCGTTACTTTCGAAATGTAAACCAATTAAAAAAGCCGTACTGGTCGAAGAGTACGGCTTTTAAATCACTTAAAAATTAAACGCCATGCACAAAATTATGACACCTAACGATGACAAAAATAAGGTAAATTTATTAAGTTACCAAGTACGCCAATTGTTAAACGAAAAAGGATTTTCTTTTTTATGGAATTGGAATGATTACTACTACTTTAGAGCGGAAGCAAAAAAAGCATTCGACAAAGCGCAAGCAATTGCAGAAATGTTTATTCAAGAAAATGTTAACTCTAATTCAGACTTCAATGAGTACATTTTTTAAAATCCGAAAACTAAAAATTTCTAGCTTCTATACAAAACCACTTTGGAGCAAAAGAAAAATTAAACCCAAATTAATTTTATCAGGCGACTGGCTCCAGAAAGCAGGCTTTGAAATTGGAGAAAACGTTACAATATCAGTATCTCAAAATTTACTAATCATTCAAAAAATACAATAATGACCGATAAGCAAGAAGCGCACAAAGAAAAGCGAAATTTACTAATTCAACTTTCAGCAAAAGCAAAAGAAATACAACTTTTGGAAATCGAAACAGGAGAGGACGACAGAAATATAAATTCAATTTTAATCGATGATTTTTATTCTAATTCAGAAAATCAAACTTTTAACACTTTCCACGAATGGTTAAATCAAGGTTTCAAAGTCAAAAAAGGTGAAAAAGCCTTTTTAGTTTGGGGCAGAAAACGAAAGAACAACCAGGAACAAGAAAGCAAAGAACCAAAAACAGAAGATGAAAAGGTTTTTTCTTTTTATCCTTTGTGTTATCTTTTCTCTAATGCCCAAGTTGAAACAATAAAAAAAGCTACTGATTAGTAGCTTTTTTTTTGGCGGTACAAAGAATTAAGTATTTTCGGACTTCTCTATTTCGTGTATGCAAATATAAAAAAAATCCGCCCAGCGGGCGGAGATTCGTTGTTTATTTTTCTTTCTTTTTCTAAAAACTAGCGTTTTTTTTATATTTTTTCATCCTCCCAAATCATATATTCCTTTAAATATTCCCATGCAACTTTTAAAACTTTATCAGGATTAAAATCAGTTGCCTCACAATTATTCTGAACGAAAACACCAAACCAATCCTCTATAACTCCGTCGATATTTTCAAAATCAAAACGTTCTTGTTTACCTGAAAATTGAAAATCATCTACATCATTTGCGCAAACAAATTCAATCAATGACAATGATTTTAAATGATAAATCCAAATTCTATCGTCATTCTGTGTTCCATCTTTGACAGCAATTTCACAAAATAAAAAACTAGGCTGAGTGTAATTAAATTTGCTCAACTTCAATTTTTAAGGTTAGATCTAAAGCTTCCAAAATTAACAGAAAACTTTTCATTTCGGGAAAAAACTTTGCATTTTCAATTCTTGCAATAGTATTTTGTGACATATCAACTCTATCGCCAAGTTCTCGTTGTGTCAAGCATTTCTGAACCCTAGCCGATTGTATGATATGCGCAATTTTGTCTTTTTTTTCTTGAAGTAACTTTGTTACTGCTGCATTATCTGTACTCATAATTTATAATAATTGTGTCCATTTTTTAATAATCTCATCTTCTCTTTTTAGCTTATTCTTAAAAAGAATCTGATCCTTTGAATAATTAAACTCAAAATCTCTGCTCCAGGTTATATTTCCTTCCCAATCACATAGCAATATGCGCTTAACCATATACTTGTTAGCTTGAACATCGTCAGTATTTCCGAAACGGCTCCATTGATATTCAAAAATTCGCTTTAAATCTGGATGAATTGAAGTTAAAAGAAAATCTTTATACTCTTTCCACGTTTTAAATTGTTGCGGAAGCTCTTTAATAGAGTACATCAAATTTTCTTTGCCATACATAGCAGCAGTATGAACTCCTTTTAATCTTCGTTCTAATTTGTCATAGGTTTCTGGTTCTAACTCCTGCAAATCTGTCAAACATCTAAATGCTTTTTCGTGAACCAAATTTGAAACTCTAAAACTTCTCAAGTTACCACCAAGCATATACATTTTGTCATAAACCTTATTGTATTTCAAATTATTTTCAATCAAATATTTCCAAACGTCTGTATAGCTCCAGTCAATTATTGGATATGCTTTGTTAGATTCTGTTTTTCTTCTTAACCAAAATAAATCTGAATCTTCGCCAAACATCACAAATCTCCTGTCCGGACTTTCTTCAGCTCTTAAACCAATTATCGAAACAAAAGTTCCTTCAAAGTTTTTACGGTTCTGCTGTGCGACCCAAAGATTAAACTTATAAAATCGTTTAGGATATTTATTTTCTAGCTTTTGAATTGCTAATGGATGCTTTTCTCTAACCCATTCTTCACCATCGCCCCAAGCCCAAAGAAATAATTGTTCGTGGCTTGCTGCATTAGTCATAAATATTGGCACTTGATACCATTGCGGAATAACATTAGGCTGTAACATTGCCCATTCAACAAAATCTATTGTTCCTTGATATTCCGCCTCCTGATCCTGAAAATAAAGAATGAATTTTCTTTTGCGTTTTATAGATTCAGCATTTACTAAATGAAATAACACTGTACTATCTTTTCCTCCAGAGAACGCCAATTGAATAGTATCATAATTATCAAATAAATAGGATATTCTTTTAATTACGGCATCCAGTACGTTTTCTGTTCCTCTTATTGCTGTTCTTCCCATAGCACTTTATATAATTTATTAAATCTTTCGGTATTTATTTCAGAACCAATATAAGATTTTCCATTTTTTATAAATGTCTTGGCTGTTTTGCCAATACCTGCAAATGGGTCAAATACTATGTCAAAGTTAAAATTTTGGCAAGTAAAATCAATAATTTTAAATCCTTGCTTTGAACCATCAGGTTCAAAATCTATACTATTAAATACAAGTATACAGTAAGGATTACCATTTTCTTGTAATGATTCTACTTTTGAATAAAACAAATGCCCTGCATTAATCATTATAGCAATTATATCATCACTTCCTTTTAATGAATATTCTATAAAAACTGGTTTATTTTTATGTGCTAAAACAGCTAATTTTTCTATAATATCTTCAATAGAATTATTTGGTTTTCTTTGTCCAGATTTAAACATCATTGTTTCAAAAAACTTTACCATTTTATTTTCCCATGGTGGGTCGCACCAAATTATATCATATTCAGGGAATTTATCCCATGACATTATATCTTTATTAAATGCTTTATTCATGGTCATTTTCTTTTAAATCTTCTTCAACTTCCACAATTTGACGCTCTATTGAATAAGGAACTCCTTTAATTTCCGATGCAATTCCTTTCAACCCGATTAACCGTTGAACTTCCTCCAAAGTCATTCCCAATTCTTTCATTATTTTCAATTCGTCCCAGCCTTCTTTCAGCATTCCAACCAATGAAGCTTGAAGCTCCACTTCGTGTTTGCCACGAGCTCTATTGTGGCGAATAGTTGATGCCATTCTATCTGAAATATCCTTTTCGATGACAGAAACGGGTAACATTCCCTTTTCACGCTCAAAAATATCTTTTCTGGTCAGCATAATCGTATAACGGTGAAATCCATCCACAATAATATATTTGTCTCGTTCTTGGTCATAAAATGCCACAACTGGCATTGTATAACCATCACATTTTATACTTTGATAAAGCAAATCCATTTCACGCTTTGCAACATGATTAGGATTATAATTATTGGCTTCCATTTTATCAATTGGAACTGCAATAATATTGTAAACTGGACTTGTAAATTCTTTTTTCATAATATCTCTTTTAATTGTTCTCTACTAATTTTCTTTAAATATTCGGAAATTCCGATTTTCTTGGTGTTGTTTTTAAAATATAATTGACCTAACCCTACGTTTGCCACTAATCGCAAATAACGGCAATCATTTTCTTGACCAGTTCGATAGTTCCTTGCCGTTCCTTGTGTAATTTTTCCCCAGTCGAATGTTTGGTCAAAAAAAACCGTAAATGGTCTATCTTGCAAATTATGCCCAAAACTACTATTATAATTCAAAACTAATGCCTTTGGATAACGTTCACGACATTCATTTGCCGAAACAATATAATTGCAATAGATAATAGCTTTGTCAGAAGGATAAGTTCCAAACCATTCATCAACTTTTCTAAACTTTTCAGAAGTGCAACTATATTCGTGCTGCATCTTTTGGGTCATTTCAAGAAAGATGTTGTTATTCAACATTAATAACATTTCGTTATCAAGATACTTTTCTTTGAGTTTAGTATAAGTTTCCATTGCAGCTTCCGAAAGCGAATAATTTACCGTTTCAAAAATCTGATGAACGTTTAGTTCTAAATCACACTCATAAACATATTCGCCAATCAACGAATATAGATAATCAATATTTTCATATCCAGTAATAAACTCTTTTGTGTACTTTTTGTATCGCCCAGGAAAACTTTTGGTAATCGTTGTATAACTGCAAAAAGTATTTTTAAATTCCGCCATTGACATATTGAGAATTTCAGGGTCTAAAAACTGAAATTGTGACCATAAATCAAGCAAATCTCTGGTGATGGGTTCGCCATTCAAAATGAGTTTGTATTCTACCATTTTAGAAAGTCCCAAAAGTCGCTGAGTACGCTTTGCATCAATATTTTTTATCTTGATGCTTTCATCAACTATCAAGAAGCATCGCCAAGCAGTAGCAATCTTTTTGTAAAGCTGCAAATATTGACGGTCTGACATTCCGATAGTTTCCACGCCAATATATACTACTTCTTTAGCGTTAAATCCGCCCCATTTAGCAACTTCATCTTTAATAGATGCTATACTTTCACTTTTTGGACAAATTATGTCCAAAGGCGCAACATAAACTACTAAATCAAGTTCAGAAACTGAATTGACTAACTCAACCGCTACACGAGTTTTACCAGTTCCCATTTTCATAAACAAAGCACCTACCTTATTTGATAGGAGCTTTGTAAAGGCATGGTTTTGTTTTGGGAGTAAATCAATCATTTAGATAATAATTCTAAAACTTCATCAACATCAATATTAAAGATTTGACCTTGTTCTGATAAACAAATCAGTGTCATAAAATCAGATGCACCTAAAATCTCCATCTGTCCAAAATGTTTTTTTACAAATTTTTTATTTATTAATTTCTTACCTAAAATAGCTTCTATTCTTTCTAATTCTAATATGTACTTTACTTCTAATTTCATTTTTTTAATCGTTCAATTATATTATTTTCTTTTGGCTCAACTCTTTCTGGAGTGTGTTTTTCGATGATGTAAGTAGGTGTGATATTATTTGGTAATTCTTTTAATTCGTTAATATCAATATCAAAGATTTTATTGATAATAAATGATGGTAATTCTACACTTCCTTTCAATTGATTATTTGTTCTAAATCCATAACAACAGGATTTTGGAATCCAGTGTTCTTCGCCTTCAATTCTGATTAAATAAGCACGGGGAGTTTCTCCCACGTGCTTATCAAATTTTATTTTAGCTGATTTAATCATTACTCAATAGATTGAAAATATCTTTGAGAAATTTGACCAATTTTCTTATAAGTATCATTACCCATCCAGTCGTCTCCAGTAAAAGTTAAGAACCCTCCAGAATTATGTAAAAATCCGATTTCTTGATTTCTATCATTGATTACAACATCAATTGCATGATGATTATTATAATTAAACATGATATATAAAGCAAATCCATTTAATTTGTGTAAAGCATTGAACATATCACTATCAAAAGCTAAAACCATTTTACTAATAATATCTGAAACTTCTTTTTTAGAGTTTCCAGATTGCATTGCAGCATTTTCTATTAACTCATCAATATTATATAAAGGAATTGTTTCATTTTTTTCTTTTGCATCTAATTCCGCAACTTGTCTATCAAAAGCAACTCTTGAAATTTGTTGAACTGAATAATTACCGTTTAATTCGTTTTCGATAAATCTTTCAGCTGCTCTTTTTGAAAAATAAATGTCACTTCCGTAAAGGTCATTCATTGGTTTTTCTGTTCCGCAATCATCAACAAACATGGCAGTATCATTATTTATTACTAAATAATATTCAGTTACTAGCGCAGCTTCAATTTCTTTTTCAACGCCTTCAATAATTTGCGCTTCTTGAGAATCACACCACTGCATAGGCTGATTATCACATTCAACTTTACAAACAACAATAAATTGTCCGTCTTTTTCAAAAACATAAGTTTTTGTAGACATCTTTTTTGTGTTGTAACCACGATCAAGATAGATTCTTTTCAAATCATCTTTAAACCACATTTTGCCGTTAAGTTTTACTGCTAATTCTTCGATTGTAATTTTTGGAGTAGTTTCCATAATGTTTCGCCTCGACTTTATTCTCCTTGGCGCGGGAGGTTTTAGTTATTTTGATAGGGCAAATATAATACATTAATGTATTATGCGCAAACTATTTTAAACTATTTTTTTTAATTTATTTTTGTTCTAAATAGCTAATGCACTTCTGGAGCCATACTACCACCACTAACACGTTTTTGTCCTGATAATTTAACCCAATCTGGTCTAAAAAAGAAATATTTACACGCGTCACTCAAGTTGGTTGACATCATTGGCAGTTTAGCTGCTGGCAATTTCTCTGATGATTTATCTTTATGAATGCTTTTCTTTCCGGTACCGACTTTTATTTTTACTAATGTTTTGGCTTTTTCCATCGAAGAACGTAAATTTCTACAACCAAAAACACAAATTTTTAATCTTGGTAATTTTGGATTATCTCCAGCCATGATATTTTTCATCAAATTATATTCCTCTTCTTGAAAAATTGTTTCTTGGCCTTTATTCATAAAGTTAACTTTCCAACTTGTTTTACTTCCATCGGCATAATATTGTAAATATCCAGCTAATTCAGTCGCAAAATCCCGACCAATAGAACCGTAAGCATTCCCAGAACGGTCATAATAAAAATTGATTTCTTTCTTCTTATGATCTTTATAAAAAGACAAAAATTGATTTGCTAATTCTCTCATTCCATGCGGAGGAATAGTGAAAAATTCTTTAAATAAATAAACGGTATTGCCAATTTCTTGACCCGTAACCATAGAACACATATTTCCAAAGTCAACGCCTATATCAATCGGTTTTGAATGGAAAATGTACTTTTGTGCCAAAGAACTTTCCTTCCATTCTTCTTTCATCGAAAAGTTCTTATAATAATCGGTGATAATGCCATCATTATAAAAATGATGCTCACCCAGATTAACATAAAACTGTTCGCCTTTTTTTAGTTTACTTGGAAATGCACCAACCGCTGTCTTAAATTCTTCGGGTCCTAATGCGTTAAATGTATCGTGAAACCAATCTACATTTAAGAAATCGGCATTCGCATAAGAAGAAACAATTTTGAAATAAGTGCTGTTTTTTCTAGCTTTGCGCCACCTTTTTTCCCATCGAACAATTTGCTTATTGAGATTGTTTATTTTTAGTTTGTTACCAACTTTTTCCTCATTCATTAATTCAATACGCAAATCATTCAAAACTAATCCTACACGCAAAGCAAGTTGACATTGTTCTGTATCCATTTCTTTTTCTCTATCCAAAATCCAATCATGTTCGCCTTCAGAAATGTTGGGCATATCGGTAGTAAAAGTATTTCCGCAATAGTAAACGGAATTTGCAAACTTTTTGTAACCACGCAACGCAGGTGTAAGTTTTTTAATTTTGTCAAACTGTAAATATTTGGTTTCGTCACCAAAAATATGCTGATAAGAATTTCCTGCAGCTCCCGATGGTTGATCCATCGAAACGATATTCACAAAACAACCATTAAAAACTGAAATAGTATGCTTGTATTGTTGCGGAGCTTTGTATGGTTTATCAAAATGATCTGGCGGAGGCGCATCTATAACATAATGAATTCCTTCGATCCAGCCTTTTCTTGTCAAACCTTCCAAAAGTGCATCAAGAATGTTTTTTTTGGCATTTACATAAGTGTCAGAAACCAAAGCAAAGTATGCTCCTGGCATATCATAGCAAATATCCATAAAACGCTCTGCCAAAATATCAGATGTTTTTGAGGTTCCACGCCCGGCAACTAGCCAAAGGTTTTTAGGAGAAATTAAATCTATAACAATTCTTATCCAGGTCGCAAATCGTTTTTCGATTCTATTATCGTTCAGGTTTACGGATGTCTTCCTGCTCATTGTTGAATAGTTTTATAGGTTCTAGTGCTGCATCTTGTTTCAAAGCCAATCTTTCGGCTGTTGAATAATCTGGTAATTCATCAATTTGCTTGGCCAATTCCAAACGATTAATTTTTTCTTCGCCTAAAAATGCCGTGTCCATTGCATAAATCTTGATAGGCTTTGCTAAAAGTTCCTTTGGAAAAGTTGGAGGATCTGGCAAGTCTAATTGTCGCATTTTCCCTGCACGTTCAAACATTCTGCTTGCACGGTCAAAATCTTCTGGCGTTTTAGCTATAATTTGTGTTGCATTTGCCAAATTGTCCATTTTTTCGGCATACATATTCCTTAAAACTTTTTTCGAAATCTTTAAATCCCGATAGAAATATTCCAGCATTTCATAATACAATTGTTTGGCTTTGTAATGAGAAAATCCATGCACAATATTCAAATGCTTAATAATTGCTTCCACATTTCCGTACTGAAGTATGCGAAGGTGCATACCGTGAATTTTATCTAATATCTCGAGATAAAAAACAATTTCTGGAGGCGCATTGTTGGCACTTCCAGTTTCCATAAAAGCATAAATATCCTGAATGTCGATATCGTCAATATTAATCTTCATAAAATAAGATTTTACGTTTTATTTCTTCCACTTCATGCGCATTTACAGCCTTAAAATATTCCTGTGCTGCAGTAATATTTCCTGTTTGTGCATTGGCTAGCAATTTTTCATTTACTAAAAACTTACTTTGTAATTTTCCTCTAATGATGTAATGTTGAACCTTGCTATCTTTTGCCCAAATTGCCTTTTCAAATGCTAGTAAATCTATCTCTAAATAAACCGCCATTTGTGCCTTGGTATAGTTCAGAGCAGAAAGCGCTGCGATAGTATCAAATTGTTCATCTGATAGCATAAGCGGATTGAAAAGCACTAAATCTGACATTTATTGATTTCTTAATTTTGAATGTGTAAATAATTCTTTTCTAAATTCATACAATTGCTTACTATTTGCAAAAATGTATTGCTCATATAAGGCGTTTTCCGACCAGTTCCCAGAACCTTCCACAACAAAGTGCGCAAATTGTGTTTTCATTATGCAGACCTTACTGTGGTTCCAACTGTAAGTAAGATTGATGTTTGGACGTGTGCTGATTAGTGCGTTTATGTGATTGATGGTCGTAGGATTTCTTTTTATCAAACTGTCTGAAACCATAAGCGTAATTTGTTCTACAATTCCTGCATCATGCAATTCTACCAAAGCTTCAATAACTCGAATATTGATAGAGTAGGTAGAGGCAAACAATTCTTTAATGCCTTGATTTTTGGCAATTAGAGGAATGAATGTAAAAGCATTGAATGAACTTTCCGTTTGTAAAAAGAAAAATTCCTCTTCATTTGGCAACCGAAGTAAATCTTCTGGTAAAGATTTAATTTTTTGATAGTGCATCGCCAAGTATTTTGAAATAAATAATTCAGAGGCATTAACCAGTAACGCCTCTGAATCTTTATTTTTAATATTGAAAAATTTATTTTTCAGCACTAATTCCTAGTTTTAAGTTAACCAAAACAAGCTCTGTTTTCCACTCATTGACTTTTTGCTCAAACTTTTGTTTGTCTTCTGGCGTAGTTGCATTTTCTGCTTTTGTAGTATCTCTACGAACGTAGTTGTCTAAATTAGCAGCACGTTTAGCAGCTTCCGCAATAGTCATTTTATCAACTGCATCTTGCGCTTTGCGTTTTCCAAAAATTGGATGATTGCCTAAAAGTGTTTTTGTTTCTTTGTAGTGGTTCAACTCTAACCAAATAGTTTGATCTGCTTGGAAATTTTCAACCGCTTTTTTTGCCAATTCGAAAATTTCAGCATAGGTCAATTCCCAAGCTTTATCTTTTGTAGTTTCGTTTTCTTCAAAAACTTGCGCTAGTTTCGTTGATAATTCAGTATGCGCATCTACAAATTTGTAGTAGTGCCCAAATTTGTCCGTAATCAGAATTTTTAATTCTTCAGGCAAATCGACATCGTTAATGAAAGAAAATTCATCTCTGAATTTGATTTCAGTCTTAACTTCATCTGGAGCAGTTTCAAAAACTTTTTTAATTTCATTAGCAAGCTCATTAGAAACGATGGAAAGTTTTAATTCTTTTCCTAAATCTTGATCTGGATTCACTTGTAAATTCAAAATGTCTTTAGCTGCTTTTTTTACATCATAATCCGAAACATTATGAATTTTTTTCAATTCATAAATCACGGTGAGCAATCCAGTTCCTGTGGCACCAATTTTGTTTAAATGCCTTTCTTGTGATAAGTTTTTCCCATCACTAGCGCGATAAAGCGCAAAAGCTTCATTAAAAGCTTCGCTTTGATTTTTTGGCTGAGTAGCTAAAAAATTAATTACTTCTTTTTTTTCAGTTTTCATTATTTTCTTTTTTAAGATTAAACAAATATTGCACGTGCAAATATTTTATTTAAGACATGAAAAAAAGGTCTGCATTTGCAGACCTTTTTCCAATTAAAAACTATAAAAAACTACTAAGTTCTTGAAACCTCAATAAGATAAGTTGTTGCGCCAGCATCAAAGTATTGAAGCGTAATTGTAGCATCTTTCAAGGCTACCCATGGTGTACCATTGTTAAGTAAAACTTTTGGCGTAGACGCTAAATTACCTAATAAAGTTGCAGGTTCTACTCCTCCAGTTCCGATAAGAGAAATCATTTTATTGTTATCTAAAACAACAACGTTTAATGCGATTTCTGTATCTGAAGCAGTTGAAGCTGGAAGCTGGTAAACTAAACTTTCATTTTGTGTTACGTCAACATCAAAGCTTGATGTTTCATAGTTAGCGCCAAAACTCAAAGTACCATCGTAGAATTTAGAAACAAAACGGTCACGTCTTCTTTGCTCAAATTGCAAAGTGTGTTTTACACCATCTTTGTCGTCCATAAATTCGCCTTTCAAATACAAAGGATTGCAAGGCGTACCAATTACTTTTTTAGAATTAGCACCACAATCTGTAGGATAAATGATAATTACCCCTTGTCCAATTGTATTTTGAACAAATTCGCTAATTTCCAAACTGTCTCCAGGATGTGAACCTTCAAATTTTTTCATGAAACCTTCCGCATCTGCATCTCCTTCGATTGAATGAGAAGCTTTTTGACTATCGTCAGTTTCATAAACCCTGTGCATTACTGCACCTTGCTTTAAAATGATATTTCCTATCATAAGCACTCCATTCAAATCTGAAGGAGGAAATACCAAAATGTCTGCTGTATGAACGATTGTTACAAGTGCTGATTTTGGTCTTGGTGCTCCAGCTCCTTGACTTGGAGCTGGCACCGATTTTCTAAATTGTGTCATTTTCTTTTTTTATTAAGCAGTTACACTTATTGTTTTATACCAAACACCACCTACAGAAACAAGTTCTAAGAAGTGTGTATCATCGCTAAGTACTATTGGAGTTCCTCCAACATTTACTTTACCAGTGATAGTCGCAATTGTGAAATCTACGTTTGCAATATCATTGCCATAAATTCTAATTACTTTATCTTCTGTACCTCCAGTAATATCATCTAAAGTTGCATCTGCTGCACCTGTATAAATGAATTTAGTTCCTTGATTGGCGTTGATAACATCGCCATCAAATTCTATATCTGTCGATGGTAAACCTGCTGGAGCAGCTGTTCTTCCAATTTCCATTACTGTTAAATCAGATTTCACATAAAGTGTCAAAGTTCCGCCAGTTTGTAAATCAAAATCAGCATTGCTAAGCAAATCGATTTTTGCACCATCTTTCACTTTTTTAGAAACTGTCATGTTTACATTACCTCTAATCTTAATTAGTTGTCCTGGTTTAACATCTGTAAATTCTGTGATGTCTGTTTTCCAAGTTTCATCTACTTGAACATTTTTGTATGCAACTGATAATTTGCCTGTTGTTGTGTCAAATGCAGGAATGTATTTTTCTTCTAAAAATATCGGCGCATCATTAGACCAAACTGACTGAACTTTGAATTCATTTGGATCACCTTCTCTCACTTCGCGGCCAATATGAATTAATCTAATTCCTAGTTTGTAATCACCCAATAAATAGATCATTCTCAACAAAGTTTGGAATCTGTAAGCAGATTTTTCAGCTGGAATGTTTTCTAAGATTTCAATGTTATCATCGAATGTTGCAAAAACAAAGTTTGGATTTTCTTGGTCAACAAATGTTTCCACACGGATATTTGGATGGTCCTCAAAATGGTCTGGCAAACCTTTGTAGTCCATATTTGTGTTATTGATTTCTTTGTATTTAGCTTTATACCAAACCCAAACTTTATAGTGCATGTAAACTACTAAATTAGTCATTGCCAAAACTTCTTGATCTAAACGTTTCAAGAATCCTAAATTAGCTTCATCATCAGAATGGAAATAATCATAAACATTTTGAGAGGTAATTGATCCCATAGAATATGCTCTATATTTCTTATTGATGTCTCTAGCTTTCCATAATTGGAAAAACAATCCATTTTGACGGTTAATGAATTTACCTGCTTTAGTAGAATCTTTTGGAGTTTGAACAAAGATTCCATTCAAAGATGAAATTCTATCTTCAACACGCGCTTTTTTCATTAATTCGCCAACTAAGAAACGAACAAAACTCATTTTCTCTGGTTGAGAACCTTCTTTGTTCATCATGTTTAACCATGAAGCTTCAATTTCTTGCAATTGCGCACCATTCCATTCTGCATCAATTTGTACTGGATAGATTTTTCCTTCTTCAGCTTCAATTTCTTGAACATTTTTAGGTAAAAAGCTAAACTTACGTCCTTGAGTAATTTCAGCAGTTAAAATAGTGCCATTTGCAACTTTATCACTAACATTTAATCTTTTTGGCCAAAAGTCTGGCAACATAAAATTATCTCTATGTAAAGATTTAATTTCTGTTGGATTTTCTCTAAAATACAAGTCAGCATCACCGTTCAATTTGTTTATTACAACTTGATCAGAATAATCTGTATTAGATGCGCTTACACCTTTTATCAAAGCTTGGTTCCAGCCACGACCGTCTACAGCATCGTAATCTTTGTTTGAACCAAAAGCATGAGTCAACGAATGTTTGAATCCTTCTTTCATTTTGTTTTTCAATAAAGCCTCTGGAGTGTCGTCTTCCGCACTATCGACTAATTTTTTAATCATTAACTTGTGATTGGCTAAATCTTCCTTGTAAGTGGATAATTCAGTCTTGATAGCTTTTACGATAGCTAGTGTGTCATTTCCTCCTTTGGCTTGGGCATCTGCTAAGATTTGGTCTAAAGCTTCTTGAGAAATTTCCGTTTCTTTTAGCAAGTCTTCAACAGACGCTCTAATAGATTCGGTTTCCTTGTTTTCGGCTAAATCCTTATTGAAGGCTTCGATAAGAGAGTTAAACGTTTTTTCGGTCAGTTCCTCTTTGAGTTTTGTTTGCTGGTCATCTATAAAATTCACTTTGCCATCGGCAATAGGAATTTCTTTAGTTCCCAAAAAACTCATGATAAAAGCCGCCGCTTTAATTAATTTGGCATTTTTAAACATAACAATTTGATTTTTAGATTAGTATTTAGATTAAATTAAACTCTTAATTTTGTATTGATTTGCAAATCTTTGCGCCATCTCTAAGGCTAAGTCCATACCGCCAATGGCGTCAATCATTCCTAATTTTAAAGCTTCATCTGCATAGAAGGTTTTACCAGTTAATACTCCAACTTCCTCTTTTAAATTTGGTCGATTGTCTCTAACTCCAGCTTGAAACTTTTGCGCCAATGGAGAAAGATGTTCTGTTTTGATCATATCATACTTTCCTTCTCTGGCTAATGTGAATGCCAAATTTTTATGCTCTGATTCCTTTGGATAAATTTCATGGTATTTATAGCCTAATTTCTCCATGGCTTCTTGATTGTCTCTAAAAGAAGAAACCACGCCTACAGAACCAAAACGAGCCGAAACATCGTTATCTGCAATGATAAAATCACAAATTTCAACTGCAGTCCAATAGTGAAGTGATAAGGCATCATCTATTAAACCGATAACCGGTTTTGTTTTATTTTTAGCAAATTCTTTGAATGGTCCAATTGCTTTAACCGATCCTCCCGGTCCATCTATTTTAAAAATTGTAGCATCCACATTTTTTAAAGATTGCGCTTGGTATAATTCCGCTACAATTTCATCAGCTCCAGCAACACACCAATCACCGTATTTTACAATTTCGCCAATCATTTTTACTTGAGCGATTGCACCTTGCGGCACTTCTATCGGGTTGTCCGAACTAGAATTTATAAGTTTACCTGTTCTATCAAAAATTTGTATGACTTTAACTTCATTGGAATAATTGCTATTAAATTCAATCTTTTTTCCTTGAAGTAAATTGTCTACTATAGTGTAATAGCTTTCAATATTGTTAATATCAAAAAGCCATTGACCCCGGATAATTTCTGTTAAAAGTGGACTAAACTTCATTTTATTAATTTTAAGCTAAATTATTTGATGCTTTATAAGCGTTTCGGACATGCTTTTTATAGCGAAAATTATCTCATTGTTGAAGTGGTCTGTGCTAAAACTGTGGCAACGGTTCCTGCGGTTGCGAGAATACTACCCACGGTAACTATTGCGGCAGGCAATGCAATTGGTGCGGCAACGATTATACCTCCAATTGTTCCCAAGGTTATTGCTATGTTTCTGATTTTTCTCCAAAATTTCGGAGTTGGTTCTGATAATCTTTCTGCGAATTCTGCTGCTGTTTTTCTCATGACTATAAATTTAGATTGTTAAACGTTTTATCTGTTTTTTGGTAGTTTCAACTTATGGTACAATGGATTTTCTTTTTCCATCAGAAAACCATATTCTGCATAAGCATCGAATGATGGACATTCTTTGATACGTTCCCACGATTCAATGGAACCGTTTTTATTTTGATCGTCAGAAAATTGATAATGTCCAATAATCATTACGTTTTGTAAATCGTTTCCATTATCATGTAACCAAGTTTTCATTTCTAAAATTTCTTTTAGAATGGCCTCTTTTTGCGCTTGTGTACGCGTGTCTTTTCCAACATATTTTTTATTTACCAACTCTACACCACCGCGGTAAGACATGTGTAAACATTGAGAATTGAACCCAGCAACACCATTAGTAGGTTTGTCATAATTTGACAATTTATGTCTTGTCCCGTCGAAGTCTATCCAAGTTGCGTAACCAGGAGAGCTCCATCCTTTTTCTTTCCAAAATGCTTGCATTGCTAATAGTGTTCCGGTTCCTGCTTGACAGTGAATGACGATGTATCTAATTTGTTTGGCTCGTGTTCCCATTTTTAAATTGTGTTAAGTCTAAATTTTCGTTAAATGCTTGAAGTTTTTTTATCCATCCAACTGGAGGAAATACACCTTTACTGACTACGGCCATGTTCATAAAAGCTGAACCTGCTGGGTACATGAAAACAGATAAACGTGTAATGATTAAAAGACTATTAGAAACTATATTCTCTTCTTTAAGAAAATAATGTAAACCTTCAAAAAGGATTCCTGCAAAAACTGCTAATCCTAATTTTAATAATAAACCAATGCCCATTGCTTTGAAATCAAAATCTTTTGTAAAAAACAAATGTTTTATAAGTCCAAAAGCCCAATCAATTAGAATAGCCACGCAAACCCATAAGATATATGCTTGATTAGTAAGATACCAATCAGTTATTTTTTCTGTAATAAATGCAATGGGAGAAATTACTAAAGCAATATTTAATGAAGCTTTAAGTTTTACTACTAGAGTTCCACAATGTATTTTTGCTAAATTGAGTAGAAGGAAATTATAAATAATTTGAACCATAACTTTAAGTTTATGATTCAAAAGTATTTTTTAGGAATATTTTATTTAAGACATGAAACTAAGTTTGCAAAATTCGGTTTGCAATTTTATTTTGTAGGCGCGCCAATTTGAAGTTAGAACCTCTATTGAGTAACCGGCGCATGCTCTCTAGATTAAATCCACATTCATCCATTTCATATTCTGTCATAAATTCTGAAATGGCATCGCGCACTAATATTTTAGGATTGGCAATCATCATTCCTTTGATCATGAATTGAAATGCAATTCTAAACTGATCTTCGAGAATATCATTAATTTTATCATTAAGATGTTCTGGCACTTTTAGAAAATGATTTTTGCCTTTTTCAACTTTGTATAATTTAGCATCTAGATCATTATCTGAAAAAGTGATGTAAACATAATATTTCGTAGGTTTTGCAGGTAAATCACATTTTTGTAATGAAGTTAAAATCATAAATCCTAAAGAAGATTTACTATTGATTTTACACGCTTTTACTTTCATGTTTAGCGATACGGCATCGATTCCTTCAAATTCTTTGTAGAAGAATGGAATTAGGTGTTTTCTAATTCGTAATGGAACGATGTTTTGCATATTATTCTTTATATTCAAGGTTAAAATCAAATGACAATTTTGAAACAAATTCTTCTTTCTTTTCAGTTTGAAAAATATTCGGCAATCCACTCTGTAGCGTTTGTTCTGGCGTTATAAAACCATAAGAAACATTTGTTTTTTCGTCATCATAAACAATGAAATAAATTGTTTTCACTGGGTTTTCTACAATGGTTATAGGTTCTTTTGTAAAAGTTTCAAGGAGTTTTAAGTATTCCATAATTATATTCCTCCATCAGTTATTGTTAGATTTTTAGGCGAACTTGTTAATATGTTTCTTGCTGATGTGCTTGCAGCGGTTCTTTTTATACTTCCAAAAGCAATAGTCCAACCATTTGTTGAAAATGTTTGATTAGCCATCGCAATCAATAAATTATCATAAAAAGTAGCTGAATAATTAGCTGCGGCTTTTCCACTCATAAACAAGGTAGCTGTTGTACAACTTGCAAAACTGAAATTACTAATATCTTGATTAAATGCTGTACATAAATATAAGAATCCATTAAAATCTGCAACTAGTGGAGTATTCCAATTACTCAAACTACTATTAAACAATGTACAGCCAGAAAATGTACTATTCATAGAAACTATATTAGAAACAGGCCATTCATTAATTCTATTTATTGTCACAATAGACGAACAGTTTCTAAAAGTTTGTCCTAAATTATTAGCTCCTGTAAAATTAAGAACATCAACAACTGAGTCTAATGTTAAATTTGCACAACCATCAAAAACAGCATTATTTGTAAGTCTTAAACATCCCCATCGCTGAACATTAATTAATTTCAATCTATCACCTGAATTTGCAAATCTAAAACCATTCAAAGTGCCTTTTATAGTCAAAGTATATGTACCTGCTGAACTATATGTATGAGTAACTTGCGCCTGATTCCAAACTGTAATTTGATTAGAACTACCATCTCCCCAATCAACAGAAAAATTAAAAAGACCACTTGCTGTTAGTGGTAATTTTATTTGATTAGAGGCAGAAGAACCACTAGAAACATTAGAAGTATTCCATGTGCTAATAAAAGTACCTCTATCTCTAATTGTGCTAGATGCTATTATAGAATGTAACATACTTAAATTTGTTGAAGTCTACCAAAAACATTATAAATTTGAGGGCTTGTTCCGCTTAAATATCTTATTCCAAAAGCTGAAAATTGTTCTGCTGTCACTAAATTTTCACTCGCTGCTTTTTGAAGTGTTACACCTGAACCTGCTACAAAAGTTACTGGTGCATTAAAAGTACTTTGCATACCTTGAAATTGTAAATTTGTCAAGCCACTTGGAACTGTGACAGTACATGTAGCTGTAAAAATTAAGAAAAAATTACTATCTGAATCTAAAATAGTATATGCACTTGCGCCAATTGTTTTATTCTGTATAATTCTTTGAACACCTGCATCAAATGTAAAATTATCATCACCATCGGCTAGCAATCGTCTCCAACCATAAGCAGCTCTTATTGTTTCAGTTCCATTAACTACTCCATTTAATTTTTTTCCTGTAGGAACTGAAATTATTATATTAAATGTTCCAACTACTCCAGCTTCATCGGTAACTAATATTTCTTTACCGGCAGCTAATCCAGTTGGTAATGCCCAAGTTCTACTAGCTGTTAAAGCAACAGAAGTGGATATTACTTTATCAGAAGATAGAATGGTATAACTTATATTACCAACAATAGTTTTTTTATCAATTTCAAGATTTACACGCGCTGTAGATTTATTCGCTAAATCTGAAAGATTATTCGATTTTAGTAAAGCTAAAGCAGTAACGGCAGTTGTAAAATCTGAAATTGTAGATGCTAATTGTGAACCAATATGATTTGATCTATTTAATAAATAAATATCAGAGCTATTCGCAGTCGCATTGTTAGCAATTGCGGTTAATTTAGAAAGGAAAGCGTTAGTAAAAGCATTAGTATCAGCATTACTTTCGTAGGCAGTTTTAATAGCAACTGCCGACATCACGGCATTTAACAAATCAGGATCTGAAGTTTTTACATAAGTAGCATTAACTCCAGTTGTTGTTGCTTGATACTTTGCCCATTTTCCATCACCATCATCTGTGACAAATATTGAAAATGGTAATTTAGGAATATTATATGCGTTTCTTTCTGTAATATTAGCTACATAGACTTCAGATGTAGCTCCTAAAATTAAATTATATAATTTTTGTAATGTATTCCCAGCGGTAGAAACACCATCTTTTAAATTTGTAATTAAATTATTTGAATAACTATTTGCATTACTCGCTACCAAAGCATCGGCAGCAGCTTGAGCAGTCGAAACAGGTTTATTAACATCTGATGTATTGTCGACATTACCATGAGACACAGCAAAATCATAAGCATCTTTTCCTCTATCACCAGGATATGCAGTTGTAGGTGTTTCACCCAATTGCAGTAAATTATCATTTGATGTTGGATCAATATTTTCATATAAATATTGCATTCCTTGAATCATTAAGCCTATTTCTTCTGCTGATAAATAAAATTGGAAACCAAATTGTAAAAACCAAGCTTCTAATTCTGGTGAATTAACTTTAGGAACGATATCTAAAGGAAATGGGCTATTCGTAGGCATAATTAAAATGATAAAGGAATGAATACTGGTAAACCAAAACGGTCAAAGTTTGGTGTAAGTCCTGAAGAAAATATACTTTGACTTTCAATTTCAACTTCGCATAATTGCTCGTTTGATTTTATTTTTACGTCTGGAGCTTTGTTTTGATTAAAATCGTTTCTGCCTACAACAACAGATAAACCATTGTTTAGGTTAAGTTTTACGAATTTAATTTTTTGCATTAATGCAATTCTCTCAGAACGTTGAGCATCGGAGTTAGGAAAACGGAAAACTATTTTTTGTTTGTAGGCAGTTCCAGGAGCACTAGTTACACTTTCCTCTCCAAATTCTAAAGAGGCAAGTCCGGCATAGGCTTTTTCAAATGTAGCTCCATCAAAAGTTGAATTATAAAAAGGCTGCCAATTGGCAATAGTAGAAGGATTAGCTTTTCCTGTAAAAGAAAATTCTACATCGCAAATGTTTACGTTAGATAAAACTCTATCAAGAATTTGCATAACAAAAATGTTTGAACAAATATAAATAAATATTTCCATTTTTAGAAAGTATTTTTATAAATAACTTTCCAAAAATGGAAAACAAAAAAAATCCACATTTAGTGGATTTTCAGTTTTAAAAAGGATAATTAATTTTTTCTTTTGGAATTAGGTCTTTGTATTCTCGTTTTATTTTTTCTGCAATTGCATCACGTACAAATCTGCCCACATCAACGTTATAAGATTTCATTTTTTGCAAGGTTTTATGTTGCGTTTCTGAAATTCTTATAACTTTAACTTTACTATATAATTTAGACTTTGGCATCGATTTGTAATACTTTTATAGCGTGTATAAACGAGTTATAGTCAATGGCTACATTTTATTTCCAACGACAACTATTTTCTTATCGTGGCAATGAAAAGCACAAATTATTTGGTGAAATTCTTCTTCTAAATAAACATCCATTGTAATTGGCTCAACTACACTTGACTCTCTGCCGTCATTATAATAATATCTCAAACATCCAACTTTATTTATAAAATGATTTTCACTTAAAAACGGTGTTTTAATAAAATAAACTTTTTTTAAGTTTTGAACTTCTTCTAAAACTTTAGTGTAATGTAAAATTCTATCGTGATTTTCATCGTTTGTGTACTCTTGAAGCGTTTCTTTTATAATGTTTCTAATTGTAACTACAGCACATTTTTTAGCCGTTTCAAAATCTGAAATAATAAATATATGTTCATAAATAATTTGTAAAGCATTTTTTAAATATCCACCACTAACTATAACAGCGGTTTCACTCAATTGCGGGTTTAGGTTTTTATTTTCAGTCATAAGGTTTAATTTAATGTTAGTGTTTGTTTATTTAGTTTGAGTCTTAAATTCCCGCAACTGCGTGAAGCCACGAGACGTTATCGCTAAGCCAACTAATGTTTGTGAAATGCTTTCCAGTAGCGATTGATAACGTGTTTGTTTTTTCATAAGTTTATAATATTGAAAATTGAAAATTTGTTGTTTTATCTAAAATAATATCAGCACAAGAGCTTTGTTTATCATTGCGCCAAAATCCTGTTTTTATATCATAAGCACTTGCATTTTCTTCGAATGGATGTCTACACCAAATTCGCTCTTCAGTTACATATTCGAAAATTAATTTCCTACCATCACGGCAACAAATCGGATGTCCTTTTTTAATTAGTTCTAAATTGTACATTGGTTAGGATTTAATTTCTTTGATTTCATCTTGCTTCTCATTTTGAATATAGCCAATTTCTTTTTTTTGGTTGATGCGATTGGCATAACGTGGCGATTGAATTAGTAAATCCAATTCTTTTAGTTCCAAGTCTGAGCAATTTTCTAAAAATTGTTCTGGAGTAACACTTACTGTTAAAACTTTGGTTAGTGTTGGCATATTATTTTTCGTTATAAATTGAATTTGCTCGAATTAAAGCAGCTACTAAATTTTTATCAAAATTTTTATTTCTATTACCAGCGTGATTTGTACTTTGATAAACTTTATTTAAATAAGGATGTGCAACACCATAATCAAAACCATCATTTTCCCAGTTTACAAGGTCAATTCCTATTTTTGTTTCTGTATTAAACCATCTATAAATCACTAGATTTTTTAAATTTTCTGGTAATAATTGAACAGTAAAACTGTTATTTTTTAAAAAAGCTTGTTTGCATGCGCCTGTTAGTACCATAATTTCTAAAATAAATGTGGAAATAATTCTTGAATTTCTTTGTTTAGAGTAACGTCATTACCGTAATCTGCAATCCAATTGATGGTTTCGCTATTTAAAGTATCATTTCCAATAAGATGAGGAGCTTCAATAATTGCGAAAAACTTTTCTTTTGCTGGTTCTTGCCATTCCCAAGCTACATAAGCTTGAAAATATCCATCCTTAGGAATTAAGACTAATCCTCCAATAGCTTTTCCATTTACTATTGAGAAATTTTTAGATTTTGTTTTTAATGAGTTCATTTTATGCTGCTTTTTTAATTATTATTTTTTCGAAAAGTTGTTTTTTGTTGAAGACAAATAGTTCTTGGTGCTCTATTTTGGTTCTGAAGCTTTCAACTGAATCATTTTCTGTAACGAAGAATGGACCAGTAATCACATTCAACATTTTGTTCAATCTGTAATAAGTTGCATTCACTTTTAGGTGATTTTTGCCCACAAATAAATCATCTTCGCTAGCGGTTCTGATGATCATGTTATAGTAAATCGAATCTGGACAATCAATTATTTTGTGAATTGCTTGATTGACTAATAAGATATTCAGCTCTTCGCGGTAATAGTCGACCGATTTTTGGTCTAATTTTTCTAAATTTTTAGAAGTGTAGAACCAATCGAAACGGTTTTTTATTAAATAGCCCACAATAAATTGCTTATCTGGAAGAAATTCACCTTCAGTATTTTTAAAATCGTTCCAGTTCGCAGGAACTAATCCGCACTTAACTTTGTAAAATTCTGTTTTCATGATTTATTTAAATTTTCGATTCTTGAAAAGGTTCCGAGTGAGATAAAACACAAAAAAAGTGATTTTTCCATGAATTTATTTTCAATAAGCCATTGAAAAGTTTCAGAAACTTGCCAAAACTCCTGAATTGACTGGACTGAGTCATATATTTTTAAAATTTCTAAATTTTTGTACATAAAAAAAATATTTTTTTTTTCGTTCATTATACTTGAAAACGCTCTGTAACTTTCTCGACTTCTCGACCTCTTAAAATCAATACTTTAGCTTCATTTATGTTGAGAATGTTGCAGAAAATAAAACAACTTTCTCAACCTTCTGCAACATTCTCAACACTTTCTCAACATTATTTTACTAAAAATCAATATATTAACTATGTTGAGATTGTCGAGAGGTTTTAAAGTGATTTTTAGCTTTTCCTATACATTATTTTTTTATTTAGGGTTGAAGGGAAAAAAATTTAAGTTTCGAAAAAATCGGAATTGTCGGAAAAAGAAATAGCCGGTTGAGATGGATCTGCTGGCTTTTCTTCCTCTTTTTGTTTTTCCCATAGCGTTCCTTCATTAACTTGATACATTACAGAACCAATGATATCCGTTTTTGCATCTGGAAACAATGCATTCATATTAATAACTGTTGCGCTAGATCTATTTGCGTTTCTTCCTTCAGAAAAACTGTGCGCTGTTTCATATCTTAAAAATTGTCCAGATTGCACTAATTGATCTTTGATCACTTGCTTCGCTGGAGCCAGTTCTTTGTAGCGCGCAATCCATTCCATTTGAATTTTGTTATAAGTATGTGACCATTGCATAAATAATTCGTCACCACTTACAGAGATGATATAACCAACTTGTAACCTTTGCTCTCTATTGCCTCGAAGCGATGCAATGAAGCAATCCCAAAAACGATTAAGAATAGAAGCTGAGTTGATTTTTCTGATTTGTTGATCAATTCCTTTTCTGAAATGTTCTATCATTTCTTCTTGCGTAAATGGAAAATTTGTTTTATCTTTGAGCATACTATATACCGATGCTAGTATAGAGAGATTAGAAATAATTCTCGATTTTGCCTCAGGAAATAACTCCTGTAAAATTCCTTTCCAGCTCCTTTGCTCTTTTTCAAAATTTTCTGCAATGAATATTCTGTGCTGAAAGAAATCATTACTATAACAAGAAACTCCTTTTTCGCGCATATCTCTTAATTCATCAAAAGCTTTCATTTCGTCCTGGCTAAATTTGTTTTTATCCATTTCGTTCCAAATCAAACGCAGAATTAAAGGCTCTTCATTTGGGTAATCATTACCAGTAAGAATAGCAGAGCTTTCAATCGGAATACTTTCGGTTCCTACGTGGCTTTCGATGTTTCCCCTTTTGTAACCACGTCTATCCCATAATGCTTTTAGCATTCCATCCAGTTGCGGATTTCCTCTTTTATATTCTGATAATTGGGAAATTCCGTTTCTAAATTGTGCAAACTCTCTCACCTGTGCTTTGATGGTTGAAACGTTTCCTTCTAAGTTGATGGCGATTTGAGGAACTCCAACAAAACTTTGAACGATGGCAGCCAATTCATCTTTACCTGAAGAACCTGGTCCATAAAAAAACAGTATTGGAAAATTTCCTAATTTTTCTACCACGATGTCTTGGAAAATAGAAGCAATTCCAAATAACAATGCGGAAATGGCATGGTCACGGTGCACTTCTTTTACTTTTAAAGCAAAAACAGCAAAGGATGTAGGGTTGTCAATTTTTTTGAACCGCTTCTGAGCGTCGTATTTGAAAGAATTATTTTTATAAATCTGATTAGCGGAAGGAACGTAGTAATGCGTTTTGTCAATTATGAAAATTCCATGTTCATTTATTGGAACATCTCCTCCAGCTTCAGTTGTAATTTTATTGTTCCAACACCAAAACTTTCCATCTGGTTGCCAACCTAAGACATCAATCTTTCTACCATTTCCCATTTTGTCAAATAACCAGGTGCGCAATCTTAATAAATCAGATCTATTGCCATCAAATCGAAAGTTGCCGTGGCCAGTTACTGTATTGTCAAATGCTTGCGGTGTATTAAGATTCTCTGAAGGTGTATCAAATATTTTTTCTAGATTGTGAACATTTTTAATACGAAGCAATTTCATTGGAAACTTTTCGTCGTTCATATGCTGCAAAGCTTCAATCTCAAAATTAGACATTGACGTGAAATTTACTTTACCATCCACTTTCTCAGGAAGCGCAAAAAATATCTGATTGTTGGCCATAAACATTCCATAAGTTTTGATGTCTTTTTCAAGTTCGGAAAATGGAATTTTTACATTTTTTGGTAATTCATATTGCAGATTATATTCCTCTTCAACTTGTGGAGCTTCTGCACGTAGTTCTTTTATCCAGGCATTAAGTTTTGCTTTAGTAATTCTACTTTCTTTTTGAATCCAACTCAGATAGATTTCAAAATGAGAGTCATCTTGAATATTGATGATTATTTTACAAAGTTCTTTTGCTCCAGACGACCGTTTTAAATCTGAATTTGTATAAGCTAGATCATATTGAGTGGTTAATTCATCAACTACTTTTCTTTGTTTTTTTAGTTGAATCGGTTCAGCATAATTTTTAATATCATTTTTTGACTTCTCTAATTTACCTTTAAGGTCAACGACAATCGCATTTTGAGTTGTGAATTCCTCTGATTTTTTAGTATGCTTTAGTGTTATTTCCTTTAGAAGATTTTGAGCTTCAATAAAATCATTGGCAATTTTACCGCTTGCGTAGGTAAGATTTTCCTTTTCGTCTTGAAATTCTACAATTTCGTTTGCTAAAATAGCACGGTGATGCACCAACTCATTTTCTAATTGTAGATAGTCCTTTTTGATAAATTCATCAATAAGCACTGCAAAACCATCTTTTCGAGTTCCTGGTACTTTGAATATTTTTTCCAATCCTCCAGCTGTAGTAATTTCACTTTTATAATTTCTTACATAATCATCTGGATCAGCATCTAATGAAATTACTTCTGTTCTAAATCCCGCTTTGATAAATTCTGGTAATTGTTTTAAAACTGCTTTCTTTCCAGCTTCATCAGGATCCATGCAAAAAACTGCTTTAGTACATAGTTTTTGGATTTCATTAATTTGCTGTTCAGTAATAGCGGTTCCACAGCTGGCAACCGTATTTTCAAGTCCGTTAGTATGCCAAGCAATGACATCATTATAACCTTCTGTAATAAAAACTTCACCACGTTTTCTGATTTCAAACTTTGCTCTATCTAATCCATACCAAACTTTAGATTTATTGTAAAGTAAATTTTCTGAATCTACGGGCGGATTTATCCACTTTGCAGTGTTGCTTTTTCCAGAAATATCACGACCGCCAAAGCCAATCAATAAACCATTGATGTCTTTTATTGGATAAACAATACGGTTAGAATATTTATCCCATTGCCCTTTAATAACTCCTAACGCTTCGCCTTCTGAAACCTTACCAGAATTTTTAAGCAAGTCGTACAAATAATTATCCGGAGCAAAACCGATTCCCCAATCTGCAATGATTTCTGGCGTGTATTGTCTTTTGCCTTCAACTTCTATTTTTGCAGGATGATCAATTGCTAAAGATTGGTATTTCTTGAAATACAATTCGTGCACTTTATTAAGCACTTTGCGCAAAACTTCTTTTTTGGCTAAAATCTCTACACGTTTTTCGCTCCATTCGTCTTTTACATACTCAACTGGTTCGTTGTAAATTCCTGCAATGATTTCGATTGCTTCTGGATAGGAGCAGGGCTTGACTTCCATAACGAAGGTTACAACGTTGCCTCCTTTGCCAGATGAAAAATCTTTCCACATGTTTTTTGATGGAGAAACCATAAGCGATGCAGTTCTATCTTCGCTAAAAGGTGATTTTGCGCTCAAGTTTGCACCGGCTTTTTTTAAATCAACAAACTTCCCTATCACTTCATCAATATGAGCGCGGTCGAGCAGTTTGTCTATAAAGTCTTTTGAAATGTAGCCCATTTATATGTGAAATTGAAGATTATTGATAGTAATTGCATTACTCAATGTTTGAACAAATAGTAATAATTGTTTCTTTTTAATTTTAAGATTTGGACTTTTTATAGAATCAACATCAATTTTTTTTACATCAAGATTATTCATGTAATCCATGTGCAGTTTTAAATTTAGCAAAGCTTCTTTTTCAATTTTCATTGGACCTGAAAGTCTGTCGATTTCAGCTTCGGTAAAAAACCCAGAACGCTCTAAATCTTCTATCTGAGCTTCAAGTAAATCTATTTTTGAGTTGATTAAGTCGTCCATGATCTTTTGATATAAGGAATTAATTTTGTTGTGTTTTCAATGTTTTTATCATTCACTGTGGAATAGATAAATATTTTTTCGCGGCCATGTTCAAAATTAAAATTGACATATTCTTTTGCAGCTTTGATGCTGTCGAATGGTACTTTTTCAATTGTTACTAAGCCTATTTTAATTTTGAGGAATGGCATTGGTTATTCTTTGATTACTGTAAACATTTTATAGTTAATATCGCCATTTACTTTCATCTTGAAAACTTCTAAAGATTTTAGATCAATTGCAATTGCTTTGTATCCAAACTCAGCGCGATACGTGTTTGTTACTGGTATTTCATTTTTAACACGATTTTTAAAATTTGAAATCCATTCTTCAGAATTACTGGCGAAACTATCTTTCATTTCTTTTACCAAAATGGAAACTTGTATTTCAGCAGTTCCGTTTCCTCGCTTATGAGGTTCAATTTTCCAACTCATGATTTTAATTATTTTTTAGTTGCTCCTGATTTTGGGCTTCCTTAAATTCTGTCTTTGTTACTTCAATGACATTTGGATCTTTCGGTTCATGTTCATCGTCTAAAAACAGATAAATGATTTCATCTTTAGAAATTTTTACAAATGGAAAATTAAACCTTCTTAAATTTTCAAGCTTTAAAATATCAATTACATCATTATAGTTACTACCTTCTAAACCATTATTTAAAAATTCTTGCATTTCACGACCTAATTTTGTTCTAGTATTAGGAACGTAAACACCAGGTTCATCTTTATGTTGCTTCCAAATTTTTAAATCAACTTTTTCAATTTCAAGAAATTCAAAACCTGCATATCTGCTAACTCTTCTAAAATTTTGCTGGCCATGTCTTCCAAAAGTATTAATGAATTTTAAGCCAGTTTTTTCTTCGATCGCTACGAGATTGTCTTTTTCAATTTGAATCTCTTTTTTTCTTAACGAGTATAATTCTTTATATACTGTGCAATCTTTATTTTCAATTTTGTAATACATAATTTTATTTATTTGATTAAAAACCACTCCACGATGAAGTGGTTTTGTTACTGTGTAAGCACACAAATAATGGTAAGAACGTAATATCTAGCGAGGCTAAATGAGGTTAAAAAAACTACAAATCTTTGTAATTCCTGGGCGGGTATTCACACCTGTAAAAGAGTGAATTCTATTTTTTTTCTTATGAAAAGAACCTAGAGGAAGCTTCATTTTATCTGCAATGGCTTCATTGGTTAGCTCTGTTGTAGAAAGCTGCATTAACTCTACATCTTGGTCAGTCAATCTCACACCATTAATGAGTGGCAATTTGCATAAAACACCTTGGTGTGGGCAGGTACCTCGGTTTGGACATTCCCAAAATTCACCATCTTGCAAAACACCATCTTTGATATCGGCTTGAAAGTCCAAACCGCCAAATCGGCATGTAGCGAATTGCTCTAATCGACGCATTTCTGAATTTGGGTGCATCTCAAACAAAGCCAATTTTGTTGGCTTATCGCTGTTTATAGCTTCTTTGAGCATTCCCATTGTGTAGCTTGAAAGATCAGTAAAGTTTTTTACTGTACCATTTTGAATTACTTTAAATTCTTTTTCGACAAGAAAAAACTCTGTACTTCCGTCGACCATTCCTGGATAAGTTTGTGTCATGATAATTTTAATTAATAAGTGATTGTAATTTTTCTTTTTCTTCCTTATTGGCAAGTGCTACTTCGACTAGCGCATTGACAACATTTAATTTATTGTCTGTAATTTTATTCGCTTGATTTTTTACATTTCTTATTACACCTGAAGAAACTTCTGGTAATTTTTTACGAACTTCTTGCACGTAGTTATCTGGCAGATGTTCGTTAATGATTACAAATGCTTTAGCAATGTGCAACCGCACATCTTGTTTTTCTTTTTTTTCTTTTATCTTTGTCATAAACTTTGTAAATCTGTCACAAACTTACACAAAAACTTTCTAATATTGGAAAGTTTTTAAAATAAAAGTTTCTAATATTGGTTAATTTAAAATAATTTTAAATAAAATAATTATGGAATTTTCAAAAAAAGCAAAAGCATTCTTTAAGGATAAAGGTATAAGTCAAAGAGATATAGCTAGTAAAATTGGAGAAGGTGAAGTGTATGTTTCTAAGCAATTAGGAAAGAATGAACCAAGTCCAAAGTTTTTGGTTCAACTGGCAAATAACTATGCGGATTTTGATTTAAATATAATGCTACGTTCAGAGGAAGTATTCAATATTGTAGCTGAAGAAAGAGTAAATTATAAGACCAAAAGCATTGTTTTAATCGAAGAAATTGAGAAGAAAATTAAGGAATTGAAAAAAATTGTGTCACCAAAATGACACCAAACCATTATTAACAGGCGTAAACTATGATTCAAAGTAATCCTTCTGCCTTCACAATTTGCCAAAAGCAAATCATAAGTAAGCCCACAAATAACGGTATTAACTGTTGTTAGTGGGCTTTTATTGTTTAATTTTTTACACAAAACTTATGATTAATTCAGCGCAAGAAAGGATTTTTGACACCATGGTTGACACCACAAGACTTTACGTGTCAATGAAAACTTATTTTACAATTCGACCAACAAAGAGCAACCCAGACAAAGCTCTGGTTTATCTTTTTATTACTGGAGACAAAAAAAGGGAAAGGTTATTTACTGAATTGAAAATTTCAGTTAAGGATTGGGACAAAACCAATCAAAAACTTTTTCCGAGCACAAAGGAAAACCAAGATGTAAATTTGATATTAGAAAATCTAAATTCAAAAGTTACAGCTGCGAAAACTTTATTCCGGTTGTCAGAAAAAAGATTGACACCTGCGCTATTAAAAAGAGAAATTACTAGCAATATGCCACGCGTTCGGTTTACTGCTTTCTTTGATATGAAATTAGAAGAGGAAAAAGTAATGATGGCTTCAGGTTCTTACCAACGTTATAGATCTCTTTGGAGAAAGTTGGTTTTATTTGATGATGATGTAACTTTCATTGACATCGACGAGAACTGGTTAGATAGATTTAGAAAGCACCATAAAAACCTTGGCAATTTGGACACGACAATTTCTGGCAATGTTGCAGGAATAAAAAAATTTCTAGGATTGGCTGCTAAAGATGGAATCAAATTGCGTTTAGATCTAAAAACAATCGATGTTGGTTCTACCAAAGGTAATCGAACGAGTTTGATGCCTTTCGAATTAAAAAAATGTGTGAATTACTATCTTAGTCCTTATATCAACGAATCAAATCAATTGATTTTAGGTTATTTTTTATTCAGTTGCATGACTGGCTTGAGGATTTCAGACGTTCAAAAATTAACGAGGAGTAATTTTATGGATAACTTCATAACATTTGTAAATACGAAGACTGATATTGATCAGTCTATTTCAATGAACATGACAGTTAGAAAAATTGTAAATCACTGTCCGCTACTTTTTGAAAGAAAATTTGCAGATCAACATATTAATGATGAACTGAAAAAAATAATGAAATTACTATCTATCAATAAACACGTTACTTTTCACGTAGGAAGGCACACTTTTGCAACAAGTTTTTTAAGAGCAGGCGGCCAAGTAGAAAAATTACAAAAACTGCTTGGACATAGCGACATAAAACAAACAATGATTTATGTTCATATAGTACAAGCGGATGCCAACAAAGATATTTTTCTATTGGATAACTTATTTGAGTGATTCCGTTTCTATTTCAATTTCAAAAAGGTCTGGTTTGATTTCAGTTTTGTTTAATGTTTTTATGATATGGAAATTATTATATGCGAAAATTTTAGATTTAACTTTTAGGTCTAAAATTTTTTCGTTCCATGCAAGAAACGGCCATTGAAAAAGCTGTGCATTAATTCTGAAATCAAACCATTTTTTCCAATAGGCTAAATGTACTATTGGCAATAGATAATTATCGTTAGGTTGTGAATAGTTGTTTCCATTTACCAAACCATTATAAGGCACTAGGTACACTTTAGAATTATTTAATTCGAAAGCATAAGCAGTATTAAAACCAGTTCGATTAACTTTAGGTAAAGGCAATGCCAAAATTTCTATCGTATTTGTTTTTTCATTGGTTTTGTAATTTCCATTTACAAATCCATTTCTGTTATGGAAGACAGGCAAAAATGAAAAATCTTTATTCTCAATATCTTGAAATTTCAATAAAAACGACATGCCCTGCTGGAACTTTCTTAATGGTTTTTTAACTTCTGTAAATGACAAATCAATTGCATTGCTGTAATTAATTTCTTCTTCTATTTTGTCCATTATTGCCAAATTTCCTTCCACTCTCAAATCATAATTAAACCAATTTTTTATGACTTTTACAAAGTCTCCAAAAGTGATGTCTGGAACTGCTTTAGTAAGATTGATTTTATTTTCATTATTTATACTAGGGATAAAATTGTAATTAACTCTTTCATAGAGATTGGCTAGTGCTAAATCTAGTATTTCATGATAATTTATAACCCGTGAATGTACAGTTATCGTAAGTGTTGAGTTATCAAGATATACAAAAAATTTTTCTTCCAAATCAAATGTAAACATCTCATCATCATCATTGAAAGTTCCTTGCCAAACTAAAGTGGAATTTATATAAATATTTGCAATTAGTTCATCATCAGTAAAAGCAGCAGGACTAAATGTTTTTATTTTTCCTGTAATTACATATTTACCTTGCTTTGCAATATTCAAAGTATAGACATAGCTAGCAAACCAAACTGTACCAGCAACAATAGAAATACTAGAAGTATAATCTATTCCTAATTTATAAATCTCAATTATTTCGGGAAGCACTCTTTTTTTAAAATAATCCACATCGCCGTACAACGTTGCGTTTTTAATTCTATCATCAATTAGTATATCTCCAGATAATTCAAAACCTGCGTCTACAAGACCTCTTTGTAAAACATGAAGAAAGTAGGGAAGTGGTTGTATTATATTGCGATTATAAAATATATCGGTAACCGTGTCTACATAATTATTAAGGAAAAAAGGACTGGCATTAGTTCTTTTATTTATTATTTTTTCAAAATAAGTCCAATCTTCATCGTCTGTACTGTATTTGTCTGTATGGATTTGCGGAAAATTAAAGTTAACATCTGGCCAAGATTTCGTAACAATCGTATTAGCATAATTGTAAATATTAGTGTTTGTTGGTAAATCAAAATTATCTAAAGAAAGTTCAGAAAGTTTTTTATCAAAACTAGGTAATTGCTCAAAGCCAAATCGAAGTGTACCACTTATTTTATTCTGGAACGATTCTATTTCAAAAACTGCATCTTCAATTTGATTATCATGTACATATTTGCAATTAAAAAAAGTTACAGGATTGGTGTTGTAAAATGAAATAAATTCAAACGCCACATCTAAATTAGTGGTTAAATCTATTTCAAAAGGAAAGCTATAACGTGTAAAAAAAGTATCAGAAAACCAAGAGTTTTCTTCTGTGTCTGAAATTTTTAGCGAAGATAAATCTAGCTCAAAATTAGAGTGAATAAGTTTCCTCATTGTATTTTTTATTTATCGTAAATTCTAGGGTATATTCAATCAATTCTTTTTCTGAATCCTGGTTAATTATTGACTTTCCAATTGGGCGCAAATCGATAGTATCGTTTGAATTTGTAATTTGTAAATATGCTTTTTTACAACGCATCAAACTTTCGACAGTATCTGTGTCTGAGTACATCAACCAACCTGTATTGATTTGTATTTTTACATCTTTCGTATTATCTAAAATTTCAAGCTTTTCTACTAGGTCAATTATTGTTTTTTGTGTAGTAAATTCTAGTTCGGATTTGATATTAAATGAACCTAAACAATCAATTGACTTTTGCATCAAAAATTCATCATCCCAAACAATAGTATTAAAATACCTTTGTTCTGGAAAAATGACAAATTTTTTAGTTTGGATAGGTGTAGTGATTCCTCCATCTTTAATAACATCAACAGTTATTGTATCTCCGATTGCAAAATCAGCAAAATAAAGTTGACGTGGATAAATAATATCAAAAGCAAATTCAAGGGTTTGTTCTTGATAAGCTTGATCATTTCTAAAAGTTCTAAAACAGTATTTTCCTGCTGGAAGAAATAAATTTACGAATGGTAATGAAGCCAATGATGCACGATTTGGTTTGAGATTAAAATCTAGTATTCCAAATGGAGATACAGATTTTTTTAAACCAGCAATAAACTTAAATGTCGCAAAGCTAATTTCATCTATAATAGTATTATCGGAGTTTTTTTTGGCTTGAAAGGTTAAATTTAAAAAAGCAGGTAAGCCAATGTAATTTACACTTTCTAAATCTTTATTTGAAGCCATCAACCTATGAATAATTTGATTAAAACTAATTGAAGTTTCGCCTTTAAACGGAATCAGTTTATTTAGAATAGGAAATGAAATAGGTGTTCTATTATATCTATTGATGATTATTTCGGCATTAACTTGAATATACGCATCTACTAATCCACATTGAATGATAAAAGATTTATTTTCTAAAGTGTAAGCAAATGTATTTTGAGCATAAGGAGAATTTACACTCATAACATTTAAATTACCGGTTAATTGATCAAAATCAATAATAGTCTGCGTATTAAAAAAAGAGCAATCGTAAGAAGTTAAAAATTTACCATTTTTAAAATAAATACTCACAGAATTTCCATCAGCTATCGCAATTAATTTTGTGGGGTAATCTATTGATATGGCATATTCTAAATTTAAAGCTTGCTGCACTAAATTGCTATCTCGTGTAACTTCATTTACGTTTGCACGTATATCTTTCCAAACAAAAATTATTTCTTCAGAATTACTACCATCGGCATCTGCAAAAATAAGCTGTACAGCAAAATTAAAGATAGGTGTAGCGTTAAAAGTTATTTTTAAAATGTCCATAATCTATAGTTTATTTCGGTTTCGTAATGCATTATAATCTTTGATGCCGTCGTTTAAGTCTTTCATATCACGGAGATTTCGTTTATCCATTGTGGCAATAAATTGTTTGTCTCTAATTTCTTTTAGAACAGCAGTATTTTCAGCAATCAACATATTGTTTTGCGTAATAACTGTAACTAATAAATTATCGTTATTGCTTGGTTGATTTGGCGCAGTAGGAGTAGAACCACTGTACAAAACATTGTCTTTATAATAGCCTTTTTCAAAACCTTTGATGCCTTGCAACTCTCGGATGAGTAGGTTTTGGGTTTCTGGTGAAATTTGTCTCCATGCTTTGTTATCGATAACCATTTCTGGACCATTTTCGGCAACCATAAAATAACTGGTTTTGTTGACCATTCCAGATTTAACTTTACCTTGGTAACCTGCTTTGAAAGATTTGCCATCTTGCTGGCGTGTTACATATTCTGGGTAAAGTCCTTTTTCGTAACCTTTAGCAGGAAGCGGAGAAGCTAAAACAGTGGCTAATTGCAAAGCTCCTAAAGCAGAAACAAATCCAGTAAGAATTCCAGCAGTAATACCTCCATCATACTTTGGAGCTTGAGCCCAAATACCAATAATTGCCTGCGCTGTACTTGTTAGTACATTCATAGCAGCTATTACTTTTTGTCTTTTAGCTTGTCTGTACTCAATATCAGCTTTTTTCTTATCTAAATCTTTATCGATTTCTTCAACACGTCGATTATAAATTGTTTGGTTAATGTAACCTGCATCTAATTGTCTTTTTAAATTTTGTTTTTTTCGATTTGCAGATTGTTCATTTTTCTTTAACGAAGCATTTTCGTTTGCATCTAGATAGGCACTGTATTTTCCATACATATCAGATAATGCACTGACAGCAAAAACCATTTCGTCAATGCCAACTTTGCCTTTGGATAAGTTATTAAATAGCTCTTCCCAATTGCTTTGAGTAAAACCAAAAATATCAGTATTGCCTTTTGAAACTCCTAGAAGCTCACCGTTCGTAGGTTCACTCTTTCCAGATAATTCATTTCTTTTAGCGATTAATTCCGCCAAAGTCAAACCTAATTTTTCTGCTTCTTTGGTAAATTCTTCAACTTGTTGTGGAGTAAGCAAAGACATATCCATTTTTTCAAATGTGCCTTTTCCGACTATTTTATTAAACTTATCAATTAATTCACGAAGGTATTTTTCTTCAAACTCTAGTTCTTCTTTTTCGTGGTCTCGTTTAAGTTTTGCTTTGGCTTTTTCATTGTCGCCAAGTGCTGCTAACTCTTCTTGATATTTGGTTTCTCTTAAAATTTTTGCTCTATCAAAATCTTCTTTAGATTTTTGAATAGCGTTTTTAGCTCCTTTTTCTTCAATAGTAGCTATTCTAATATTATGAAGTGCTAATTTGCCTTCTTCTACTTCACAAATTTTATCGTTGATTTCTGTATTTCTTTTAGCCCATCTTTCTTTTATTACAGTTAAACCTGCAACCATAGTATCGTTACCTGCTTCTCTAGCTTTAGCAATTTCGGCATCCATTTTAATTATCTCATCACCATGAACACGCTGTTTTTCTAAATCATCAATTTCACGCTGGTAGCGTTGGTTTTCGAGTAACATTTCTTTTTCGTAACCATCTTCCATTGCAGCGATTTTGTCATCTTCAAACTGACGTTGTGCTGCCAAAAGCAAAGCTTTGTATTTTGCATCATCATCAAAATATAATTTGGCAATTTCTTCTTGAGAAGAGTTTGGATTTTTTTTAGGGTTTTTATCCCCTTTACCCTCACCCGTTCCATATTTGCTAACCGTTGGAGTTGTATCTCCTATAGTGGTTAAGCCTGTTAAAATATTTAAAGTATTGGTATCACTTTTAATATCCTGAGTTAATTCCTTAAACTCTTTAGTATCTTTTTTGAGTGTTTTTAATTTTTTATTTTGATTTTTAATAGCATTTTGAAGCTGAGTAATTTCGGATTGTTTCGTTTGATCTAAAGTTTTTAATTGAAGTTCAACTAAATTTCTATTTTCTTTCTCCGCTTCAATTTCACTTTGAATTTCTTTTTTGTTACGGTCACCAATTCCAAAAATTTTACCATCACTACCACCGCCAGCAATACCTTCATTTTTGTTTTGCTTTTTTTCTAAAGACAACGCTAAAACTTTGTTGTCAAGCTTTATTTTTTCAGTATTTAATTCTGTTTTTATAGCAACAATTGCTTTTGCTTTTGCCAATTCATCTATACTAGCAATGTAGCGGTTAATCAAACGAGTTCCTTCTGCTGTAGCAATATTTTCTAATGTTAATCCTTCGAGATAACCATCAGTTATTTTTTTTATGTCTTGAAGAGCTTTTTTCTTTTGGTCAATGGTGGCATTTTCATCCTTCATAATTGCAACCAAATCATTAATTCTAATTTTCTGATTTTCTGTTTGCTCAGAAACTGAATTCAATATCTTTAAATTAGCTTCCATGATTTTTTGAGAATCTTTATTACTGGTTGCAAATGCAGCATAAGCGGCACCAGCGGCAACAATAACAGCAACTAAAGCTCCCCATGGATTTAAAGACATAGAAGCCATTAACGCAGAATATGCTTTTCTTACTTCAGATAATTTAAAAGTTAAAATAGATTGAGATAATGCCAGTGCTTTAGTTGCTACTTCACTAGCAATTAACCAAAAACAATTTACCTCATAAGCTAAGTTGGATAACCATACAGCCTTAGTTGCTTTTCCAGTTACTAAACTAATTAAGAATAGTGCTGATGAATAAGAAAACATAGACACAACTCCAACTGCTAAAATTTTAATTAATGCAACTAAATTATTTTTCCATTTGGTTACAGAACCATCAGCATCAGAAGTAACACCAATAAATTTCGAAAACCAAACTATTGCTCCTCCTAAATATTTGATAAAAGTTTCGCTAGAAAACCAACCGCTAACTTTTTTAGAAATCTTTTCTAGGGTTGCACCAAGGGTTTCATTTTTAATATTGTATTCCGTAAGCAACGAAGAAGCTGTAGTAAATGAATTGTTTGATAAATCAATCAATTCTCTAAATCTGCCAATGTTGTTACCCATTGCACCAATCACTTTATTTGCACCATCTGCATTTACGCCCAAATAATCTAAAGTTTTTGCGGTTTTGGTTGCATCCATCCCGCGCATTCCTTCCGCAAATTTCATCATGAAATCTAGCGGGTTGGTGTTGATCATGTTTTCAACTGCTTTTTGAGAAATGCCCATTACTTTAGCAAACTTAGCACTTTCAGTACTGGCTTGCTTCATAAAAATATTATAAGCTCTGGCAGATACTTCCGATTCAATACCAGATTCTTCAAAAGCGGCACCAAGTGCTAAAGTTTCTTTAATGGTTGGTTTAAGTACATCTGTAAGCGAACCTATGCGAGTGGCAAAATCAGCAATATTCGCTTCACTGGCCACACCATTTGCACCAAGGTCGTTGATGGCAGAACCGATAGAGTTGTATGCCTGGTCTACAGACATGTCTTTGGTTTCTTGAAATAGAAATTTCAATTTACCTAATTTGTTAGCGACTTCTTCAGCACCGCCTGTAAATGAATCACCAAGCGAAACGCTAGCTTTATTCATAACATCGACAAATGCGCCTATCTCTTCTTTGGCAATACCGATTCGTCCGCCCTGTTCTGCAATGTTTAATAAGTCGATGCGTGAGGTTCTGGTTTCGAGTAAACCAAAAGATTTAGTAAGTTCGTCAACCTCTTTTTTGTTCATGCCGGTTGTTTTCATAACATCGGCTTGACTGTCGGACAATTTACCGTTTAAGTCAATGATTTTTTGAACGGATAAAACAACACCAGTAAGACCAGCAATAACGGAAGCACCTAGTGCAGCATATTTATTGAAGCCATCGGCCAATGATGAAATAGAAAGTTTGGAGGATTGCGCTTTGCCTTTTAATTCCGAAAGCCTATCATTAACATCTTTAAGTTCTTTTTGATAAGCCTGATAGGCTTCGCCACCAGGAACAGCATTATTTAATTGCATGCGCAATAATTTGGCTTTGTCGCCCAATTGTTTCATGGTTAAACCAGTTATTCCAATTTGATTGGTTAACTCCTTCATCGATGCTTTGTTATTATCGATGGCGGTTTGGTTTTCTTTTATTTTTGCGGTAAGGTTTTTGTATTCAGCAGATTCTTTTTGCCCTGCTTTTTCTAGTTTACCCTTTTCAAAAGTGAGGTTTTTATTTTCTTCGGTAAGTTTTCGGGTTGCTTTTTCAAGGTCAACGAGTTGTTTTTGCGCAGGATTACCATTGATGATAATGTTGAGTTTTATATCTTCGTCTGTGAGCGTGCGTGCCATAGTTTCAGTAATTTGAAACAATAGTACGTTTGCAAAAAGTTTTATTTAAGACATGAAAAAAGCCACTCTAAAGTGGCTTTTCTATTATTCTGCAATATAAAAATCGATTGTATTCAATTTAAATGTAGCATAGCAATCATCATCAACTAAAGTAAGTTTATCGCCTTTGGCTTTCCAGAGTGCGCCAGGATCTATTATTGCACCTTCAATAGATTGAAGTTCAAATTTATTTCGGTAGAGCTGGTCGCACTCTGTGTTTTGCACCAACCATTGCTGGTTAATTTCGCCCGATAAGTAACACTCAAAAGCTTGTTTATCGCAGTACAGCGTTTTGCCAGAATCAAAAACCAATTTTAAAGGTTCTTTTTTTTGGATGGCAATTTCCCTTACGCAAATGATTGAAATAATTTCTTTGAAGAATTTATTTTTAATTTCAAGCTTTACGCCTTGCGGATAATGGACAGTGCAACTAAGCATGAGCAACCTCCTGACTTTCTAAAATTTTAACCGCTACATCGATTTGTTCATTGATTTCAGTTTCTGAAAATTTAGCAATTTCCTCTGATAAATCGTTTAGATAATTAATAGCATTTAGCCACTCGGTTCGATACTCTTTGTCGTCGAAACTGTCTTCGTCGGCATGGATTAAAAAAGCTTCTGAAAAGAAAGCTTTTACTTCAATAATTCTTTTTGGTTCCGCAAATTGGAATCCTTTTAAGAATTGTAATACAAATTCTGGTTTTTGATTTTCATTGTTTCGCATTTGAAAATAAATTAAGTTAAATAAAATAGGGCGTAGCCCCTCTCGTGTCGCGAAACAAACAAACCGTATTGCTACAGAAAGAATTGAGAGAAACTACACCTTTATGGTAAGTTTATTTTTAAAAAAGCTGGGATTTTGCAATCCGATTTATTTATTTCGCATTGCAAACGTACAAATGTAAATTTAATTTACCAAATAAAAAGTATGCAAATGCACATTCTTTCCACTATTAGAAAGTTATAAATCAAATACTTTCCAATTTTGGAAATAAAAAAACCACTGTTAAGTGGTTTAGTGTTTTTTGCCAAAAATGTAAGCTAGTAAGCAAATAATGGCAGCCCAAATAATTTTGAATAGCCAGTCTTTTGGGTCGTAAAAATTGCGGTGGCGTTGTGGTTTCATTATGTATTAAAATCCTTTAAAGTTTTAATTGCTTGGTGATAATCGAAGCTGATTTTTAAAAATACTATTAATCCTATAAGAAACAAAATAGCAATCACTAATAATAAATTATTTGTCATTTTTCCATTTTTACTTATAGTAGATAAAAATAAAGTTTGAGCTTCTTGAATTTCTCGATCCGTGTAAGGTTTGATTTCTGTATAAAAATCTCTTACTTCATAATTGTTTGGTATTTCTTTTTTCATTTGGTTATTTTTAATTATTTTACTTCTTCAGATTGAATATTGATTAGTTCCCAATCATTAATATCAACATCATTTCCGCCTTTAAATCCAAATCTAACTTTAAATATAAATTCAGATTCTACACCAAAAGCATTTTTAGCACCAACCTTTCTAAGAACAGTATAGCTTCCGTCAGCATTTTGCTCTTTTGAACAATCAAACATAGAAAAGTCCGCACTTGATGGATATCTAAGATTTCTTTCAATAAAATCTTTTGAAATTATGCAAGGATCAATATCAGCCGATTGATATGAAGCTGAAGAATGATTTGATTGATAGTTATCTAAAATCTCTTGATGTTCTTTTTTTACTTTTTCGATACTATCTAAATCAACTTTATTCTTTTTTAGCCAAACCAAAATATTTTTGTCTAAATTTTTTAAACTTTCTATACCGTAAGTTTCAATTATATAAATTACTTGAGCTTTGGCTAAAGAATCTTTTTTTTGTATTGTGTCATTAACAAAAGCTTTATATCCATTTTGCAAATCATATTCAATACTTTCAGTTGATATTTCATTATTTATATGAGATGTTTCATTAAAGCAAAGATTTATGACAAGAATTCCAATAGCTATGAATACTAACCCAAAATTTATAAATGGTATACCTTTTTTTGACCATAATCTTTCTTTTTCATGGTCTTTTAAAATAATAAATTCTTCTTTTTGAAAAGCATAGTATTTTAGAGTTCTTAGAATTATTGCAATTAAACAAAATGACACTAAAATAAAAATTGTAGTTTGCATTATTAAATGATTTTAAGTGAATTGCAAATATAAAAAAAAGAGGATTAAATCCTCTTTTTTTGTTTTTTTTGTCGTTTAAGCACCAGGAGCGCAGATTGGAAAGTTCGGCGGTCGTGGCAGTCGTCCATTTGATTGGTTTCTAGCAAAAGCTTAAACCAGTTTTTGAAAGTTTTGTAGGCAAATTTTAAGTCTGAAATTCTTTTGTTTTTTGTTTTCATAAAAATTTGTTTAGATTGGAAATAGAATAACTACAAAAATTTGGTTTTATTGTTTTTAGTAAGAAAAATATTTTCTTAATCTTCCAATTTCTTCAAATCTTCAATGACTCCAATTGTAAATCCAACGGCAAGCTCGCGCGCAATATTGTTGAGATGTCCGTAAACAATACGGTTATGGATGATGTGGTTTTTCTTTCGGATTTTTCCGCTTTTGGTATCACGGGTTTTAATATCGACAAACCTGTGTTGTTTTTTGTGGCGGTATTCTAGGTTATTTCCGCCATCGACAACATTAAAACTTTTGTCCGACCAAAACCCAGAACGAAAACCTGCTGAATTCATGCGGTTATCGATATCAGTATTGATGGCTCGGCCTTCATCAGAAAGTACATTTCTGATAAACTTTCCTTCGAGGATTTGTTGATGCGTTTGGTTACGGTTCTGGCGTAGGTTCATTTTCTGGTTTATCTATTTCTTTTTCTATTTGTTCAATTAAAAAATCAAAAAAAGCATCCTTCTTAACTTCAAAGCTTTTAGGAAGTTTTTCCCATGTTTCAGCTGCTCTCTTCTCTGTAAAAACATTAGTAATTTGTATATAACCCAAATTTAAAAGAAATTCAATTTTGTCACCTAGAGATAAAGTTGGACGATTTCGGTAATTGTAAATGACTTGCTTGGTTACATTGGCTTTTTTTTGAATTCCTTTGATTTGGATGGCTTTTTGAAAAAGTTCATCGATTTGTGTTGCGTTCATTGTTTAATTTTAAGTAAACAAATATACGACTTTTAGAACTAAAAACGTGATTTTAATTGAAAATTGATTTCGTAACCGTCACAACCTAATAATTCCCACACTGGATCTACTGAAATGCTTTGCGTCTGGAGGAACTTCATAATGCCACACATTTTAGTTTCATCTCTTTTATTGGCTATCATTTTATCAATTAGCTTTTTTGTCGCTAATTGACAAAGTTCCATTGAATTTAAAAATGCTTCTTGGCCGTCTTGACGGTCAAATTTATTAAGCACCATAAATAACATCAAATCCAAAGGCATTGCATCGTCTGAGTTATTGCCATTCATTTTATGTGATGGAATAACAGCAACAAAAATCAGATTGTCATCTTCTGAAATGTCGCCCATGAATTTTGAGAGCTGAGGGTCATCAATAACAATTAACTGTTTATTGAATTCGGGAATTTCGGCTAATACTTCCGCTGTAAAAGTTCGAAGATTTGAAATGGTTATCATTTGTTCAGTTGTTTATGTGCTGCCTTTTCATCAGCATTGCGTTTAACGATGTCATACATTTTTATCATAACCAGCCAAAGTGAAGTATTTCGGGTTTCCGTTTGGTCACCGAAAACACCACTTTCTGCCATAGAAAACAAAACACCTTTCATTCCAATGCCAGGAATATCAGATTTATAATCGTCTGAATTTTGCTCGTAAAGAATAGATAAATCTATTTCGTTTCCTTCTACAAATATTTTGGCACTGGTAAGGTATTTTTGGAAGCTCGCAAAATAAAGATAGAACCCATAAACGATGCCGATGTATTGGTGTTTGAATAATTCCGTGCGCTTTTCTAAGTCGTTAGCATCGTAGGTTCTTCTAATATCAAATGACGATTTAAAAAATTTAGGTTTGCGGTAAAATATAGCGAGTAGGCGATAAAGATAAATCATTTCGCCAGTTTGGTTAAAATCTATAAAAGCTTCCAATCCGTCGATGTATTCGCCAAACGTAACGTTATTGAATTCGTTAGATGGTCCATAATGTTTAAAAATTCCTGCACGAATGGATGGAATTTTGTTGTCGATGTAATATTGCTTAATTACTTTTTCTTTTGCTTCATTTTCTTCAAAAAATAGGTCAATGAATTGAGAGAATTGGTACAAATTGGATTGCTTTTCTATATCTACTTTATCAGTATTAACTGGTTTCATTTCAAGCAGCTTGTAAAACGCTAAAATGCGGAATTGCTCGTAAGTGATTTCTCCGATTTGGTATTTAAAAATAAGTGCCGAAATTTCGATATACTGCAAAAAATCACATTCCGAAAGTTGTTCCGGAACGTATTTTTTGAATTTGATTGCTGGTATCTCGATTAAGCGCATATCAATTTTAGATCATCGGTTAATTGTACATTCAGTTTTTGCATTCTGAAAGTAAATTCTTTGCTTACCTCCAATTTAATCATAGCTTTATTGATTCCTTTGGCTGGAATGAAATCTGACTCACCATCAAAACCAAACTTTCTACGAAGGTGAGTTTTGATTTCATTAATCAACGCTTTTTGTTGCTTTTCTTTGGCTTCGATTTTCGGTTTTAATTTGTTTATGACTTCATCATAAACATCTTGTCGTTTGTTATATTGTCTTTTTTTTAGTAGTTTTTTAACCCAATTTATTAGGTTTAGGAATAGTTTTTTCATGTTTTTTTAGCAGTTTACAAAGTTTTCGTCAATATTAAAATTCGGTTTTATGGGTTGGAATTCGATTTCTGGTTTATTAATGATTTTTATATGGGTTTCAATTTTTAACAGCACACTTTCTGCATCTGCTTTAAAACGTTGTGATAAAGCTTCAGCGCGATTGTCTGCAATTGATTTTCTCGCAGACATACTTAATCTAGAAGTATCGGCAACTTCTAGCACACCTTCTGGGAAAAGCTGTGCGGACATGCGTGGAATTCCCCAGGATAATGATAAATAAACGGTAGCCTCTTTTATCAGTTCTAAAAGTACTTTGTCGTAAGTATCAACATTAGTTTTTAGTTTAGTTTTAAGTTCGTCAAATTTGTCTTTTCCAATACGTGGAAGAATGTCTTCGCGTTCCGACTTGCGAAGTCCAGGACACAATTTTATGAATAGATATCGTGATGACTCAATGTTAAAATAGAAATCAAAATCTTTGGTTAGTCTAACAAACAAATCATGCGAAGCTTTGTAAGCATCGCTATTTTTCCAAGCAGTAACATTGGCATCCATGTAATTGATTAATGAATCAATCGCTTTGTAATATTTGCGCTCCATTGACTTGTTATTGCGTTCGATTTGCCATTCGAATGCAATTTTTTGATTTTGCTCCACACGGTTGAATCTACCATTTGGAGAATGGGAAAGATCATTGTCAATTACAAAATTTCTATAAGCTTCTAGCAATATTGCATATTGCGTTCTAAGTAGTAGTTCTTTGTCGCTATCACTTGCAGAACTGGCTTCATAGATGCCTAAAACCGAATCGTAAATAGGTTTCCCAATAAGAAGAATTAAATCGTCAGTAGCTGGAATGATAGTTGGTTTGAGTTTTTCAAACTTAATGTCCTTATCTGTAAAGCCAAGTATTTCCTTTATTTCTATCGAACCTTGACCATCTTTATTAAAAAGTAATTTCATAGCTTATTAATTAGTGGTTCTTTTACTTGGTGTGACGTCCTGTTCTCGTTTGGTTGTTGTCTGGTGAAAGCCCATTTTTAACTTAGTACCAGGAAAGTTAATTTTGATCGCTTGATTGATAATTTTGCAAACTATCAATTCAGGAATTTCAACTCCAGAGTTAATGTAGTTTTGATAGGCGTAGAGCTGTTCAGAACCACTGTCGCTCTTACCAGCTTCAGCAATATTACCAATTGCACCATGCAACCCGATTCCAGCGGAAACGGCACGGTCTGCTCTTTGGGAAATCGCTATTTGCGATGTAACAAAGTCTTTAATCTTTTGGTCGATATCTGTAATTTTCCAGCCATGTTCGATTATATTATTACCTTGCACTTCTATAATCTTACGTGTGTGCCAAACCTTACCAGTGTTTTCTTCTGAAGCTAAAACTTTAAGCAATTGCTTCATGAATTCTTGGCGATAGTCAATGATCATTTGTCCATCGTACTCTTTACCGGATTTGTCGCAATTCTCTTTTATTCTAGCCTCTTCACGATCCCAAAACTCCTGCGGACTTTCAACATGGTACTTAATATTGATTGAGTTCTTAGATAATGCCTTAAAGATAATTGGAGTAGCAGTTGACCGTTTCAACCATTCGAGTGAGCCAAATATTGGAGGATTAGTATAGAACTCATCACCAAATGAATATTGATTTGCATAAGCCATTGACGTAGGAAACTTAAACGGATCACGGTGATTGAAGATAGGATATACCTTCATGTTTGTTATCGTGCTTAAAGTTAGCCTTGAATGGTCAGTTTCTATAATGTGAGTTGGTTTTATTTCATTAGATAACATTGGAAAAGCCAAACGGCAGTTATCCATTATCTTATGCTCTAGTTTAGCAATTTTCTCAAGTTGACCTATTCTCGCACCTCTATTCTTAAAAACTTTAGTAAATGCACCTTCCATGTGATGGTAGTCAACACAACATTTGAATAGGTATGTCTCGTAATCCCATGTGTCTAACCATGCTTGTATAGCTTCATCATCTACTGGTGTCTTAATGATGTCTTCCGCCGTTTTAGTTTCTTTGTATAAATAAGGACCTTTACCCCATAGCATCATTGTTTTCTTTTCTAACATACCAGGTGCCGCACTATTCTCTTGAGTAGTATTCTTAATCAATAACGGAAGGTTATCATTAGTACCATAAGGCATTATACGCCAATCACCAATTGTATAAAAGTTAGTAGCATAATCTAGCTCCTCTTTGTTGAATTTATAGGTATCGGCTTCAGCACGAGGATTACTTGATACTTCGTAGCTAAACGCACACGTATCATCGCCTATGTATCCACCTAAAGTATATGAATCTCTCATGGTATTACTTTTAGTTTGTTAAATGTCATTAATAATGGTAAGTAGAAGTGTCTAGACTTCTGATTATCTGCATAGTTAGTATATGCTATAAGTATATTACTGTAATCTGAATGCTTATGACTGTAGCCTGCTCTTAACAAAGCCTGTTCTACCTGCTTTAGCCCATCACTGGACTGGTTAACATCCGAATAGCTTATGTATGAAAAAGAGAATGGAACGTTAAGTTCAGTAAGCTTGCGCATACGTTGGATAGCTTCTCTTAATTTAATGGTTGTTTGCACGTGCATTATCTATTATATACATGCAATATTAACAGTCTTACATGAATGATTTAAGACATGAACACAACAAGGGTTGTTGCTTTATATGGTTGGGCGTTAAGCCTTGCTTTCATTGGCTTACAGTCATATATCTAAAAAAAAAGAGGCGTTTGCACAGTCAACAACCTTAACG
>JBBALI010000032.1:4778-45997 GCA_040403095.1 Crocinitomicaceae bacterium | reverse complement strand
AATTCTTTTTGATTATTACTTGTCATATAATTTTCAGAACCCTTGTATGTATATACAAAACCGGTTCCTACATCAAAATAGTTTATTTTATCAGCAAATACGGATTCTCCGCTTTGAAGATTTGCGTCATAGTAATCGCCGTTAAATTGACTTGCCCATTTACCTGTTGAAGTAGTTATGGATCTTTGTCCAAAACCAACATAAATCCCACCGCCAATTGTGCTTTGTCTATCGATGATTAAATGATAGGCCATATTCAAATTGGCATTTGTGGTAGCTAAATTTAAATCTCCAGCTTGATCATTATACAAATTTACTCCCAAAGCAAAAATTCCTTTTCTCTGCCTAGAATCTTCATTTAGGCGCATGTCAAATGACGCGGCAATCGTGCTATATGGTGTTGCTACACTTCTCCATTGTGTTCTGTAATTTACAATCGCCTGCGTAACACTATTCGCTCCAGCCAATGCTGGATTCAAAGTAAGAGGAGAATTTGATGATTGAGAAAAATGAACATCTTGAGCAAATATTTTCCCTGAATTCTGCACCACTATTAATGACACTACAAAAAGGCTAAAAGTTCTTAATTTCATAATGTTTTATTATTGAGTTACAGTAATATTACCTGATTGATTTACTTCACCGCCATTTGTTAATCTAGCTTTTAGTTTGTAAACGAAAACTCCAGAATTTACTTTCTTGCCTTTAAACGTTCCATCCCAACATGAACTCTGATCAGTTGTTGTAAATACTTTTTCACCCCATCTATTGTAAATTGAAAACTCCATGGATTCTATGCAGTTACCTAAAACACATTGTTGGTCGTTTTTTCCATCACTGTTTGGTGAAAAAATCGTTGGAACAAAAATTTCTTTACTGCATATTGGATTTACATATACGGTTACATACTCAATTCCCTGACAACCAGTTGCACTAGTAATTAATACTTCATAGGTAGTTGTTACAATCGGATTTGCATCGACTGTATCACAAGCTGTTGTCAAGCAATTTATTCCATTTGTTGGTGTCCAAACGTAAGTCGCACCTCCCGATGCTGTTAATTGTACCGTTTCACCCTCATTAATTGTTGCTGTTGCCGGATTTACACTTACTGGTAAAGTTCCTAGAATATCAACTGTAAAAGTTACATTGGCAGAACAGCCGCCTCCATCTGTAATATTTACTATATATTGTCCACCTGGTAGATTAGAAATAACAGCTGAATTTGAATTCACAGGAGTCCAAGAATAGTTTAAAGGTGCTGTTCCTCCAACAATATTCAAAGAAATTTGACCATTGTTTTGTCCACAATTTTCATCTATCACAGTTCCTGAAATAACAATTTGCGGTCCACCTGGAACTATGGCGGTTTGTGAAACTAAACAACCTGCAGCATCTGTAACAGAAACAACATAAGTGCCACCTGAAATACCATTAGCCGTTGCTGAACTTCCTCCAGACGGTGACCAAGAATAAGAATATGGAGCAGTTCCACCGGTTACCCCGGCAGTCGCTGAACCATCATTTTGTCCACATGTTGAACCTACAATATTTGAAATTGTTACTGTCGGCCCTCCAATTGCTGGAACATTTACTGGTAAAGTCAAAGAGCAACCGGATGCATCTGAAATCAAGACAGAATATGGTCCGCTGCTTAAATTATTTGCTGTTGCTGCATTTCCTCCATTTGGTGACCAAACAAATGAATACGGTAGTGTACCACCTGAAGGAGATACAGTTGCACTTCCATTTGTTGCTCCACAATTGGCACCAACCGTAGTTGATGTGGCTGCAATTGCATTTGAAGTACCAACTAAAATTGAATTTGAACCAGAACATGAACCATTTGAAACGTTCACAGTATAGGTTACACCACCAGCTACAGCAGTAGTAGTTGCCGAAGATCCACCTACAGGAGACCAAGTGTAAGCATAAGTTCCAGAACCACCTGTTACAACTACTGAAGCTGTTCCATTTGCCAAGCCACAAGTAGCAGGAGTTGAAGTCATTGCCAAATTTAAAGTAGTTGCTTGACCAATTACAACTGTAGTTGATCCTGTGCAACTTGCAGCATCAATAACAGATACTGTATATGTTCCTACACTTAAACTATTTTGAATTGGACCAGTTAAATTTCCTGGAGTCCATAGATATTGGTAAGGTGTAGTTCCGCCTGAAGCAGAAACAGTTGCAGAACCATTATTTGTTGATCCACAACCTACATCTGTTTGATTTGAAATTGTAACATTGATAGTTGGACAAGGATTAGATGAACATGCAGGAAGGGATGCTAAACTTGTTATGAGTAGAATAGTTCCTGCATTATCAATTACTTGAACCGGAAATGTAGCTGGAGCAGGAATTGAATTTCCTGTAGCAAATGTAGCCCATGAAGTTACATTTACAGCGCAACCTGGAGGGAAATTACAGCCAACTAAACAAGCACTACAATCTTGTGTAGTTGATTGATTTTGCCATGAATAAGGTGAAACACCATTTGATGCTGTCAAATTTCCATTTGTTTCAACACAAACAGCAAGTGAAACACATGGACTCACTGTAATTGCTGTCGTTACAGCTGTGCCGCAACTTAAAGTAAATGTTATCGTATGTGTCCCTGGCCCTGCATTTACAGGTGTAAAAGTTCCAGAAGCTGTCATTCCAGGACCACTCCAAGTTCCTGTAACAGGTGAAGCGGAGCAACTCACACCAGAATTGGGTGCGGCGGCGGTTAAAACCACTGGGGCATCGGTTATACAAACAGTACCAACAGGGGAAATATCAGCAAAACAACATGTATTTGGAACGATACTTACATCATCAATGTAGTAATAGGCGAACATATTTTGCAAACTGGAAGCACCAGTGCTCACTGAATTCGTACCTGCATCATTGAAAAAATTTCCAATCACAAAATATTGTTCACCACCTGCAGCAACGTAATTCCATTGAATTCTAAACCACTGAGGAGTTGTATCATTAATCACGGCGCAGGAGTAATTTAACTGTGGAGTTACGTTTATTCTGGGACTCGAGCCTGCGCAGGCATCTCTCAAGTATTGAGTGTTGGAGAAATAAATTCCCATGTTGTTACAAGCCCAAGGCGAATCATCTGCTAAACTTACATACATTGAAACACAATAAGTTTGACCTGCAACCAAAGCCGACGAGGTATGACCCTGAATATATTCCCTATATTGATCATTAATACCAAATGGCGCAGAATAATTAATGATTCCTGCGTATTTGTTACCTGTTCTCGCATTTTGGTACCCTAGGGCATTTCCCGGAACACCTAAAATATTTGTAATTCCAGTATTACAGGTTGAAAATAAATCTGGGGAAGAGCAAGAATCTCCAGGTGCATTTGAATTGGCATTGTCCCAATCATTTAAATCTGTAAAACCTTCTACAGGAAATGGGAAACCTGCACAACCATTTGCTGTGTTTTCAAAACTTGGATTTATTACCAAATTTTGAGCAGTTATTAATCCAATGTTTAAGAAAAACAATAGAAATAATGCGTTAATTTTTGACATACTTTCAGCGTTAATTAGCAATATAAGTTTAACCTAATTTGATAAAATAGCATCAAACTGTCTTTAAATCTGAATTAATTTTAAGACAAATTGAAATGTTACTACTAGAAAGTAAAAATAGAAAATATTGAAAGAATGTTTAGTGGGGCTAGCCCCTCAAAAAGAGATCAATCAAATTCTTTGATGTTATCAAGAATGATTTTGTTGTCCATGATCCAAAGCAACAAACTATTGTTTCTGGCATCTAGATTGAGCTTTTTGCATATCCTTGAACGATAATTTTCAACAGATTTAACTGATACAAAAAGTAAATTAGCAATTTCTTTACTTGATAATTTATGACTGACTAATTTTAGAGTTTTTAATTCAGTTTGTGTAAGGCTTCCGATTAATTCAGAAATTTGGAATTTTGCTTTATCATTGCTAAATAAATTAGCTCCAAGCTCACGAACGTCTTTTGCCATATATGTTTTACCTTCCATGACAGTTTGAATACAATCTACAAGTTCCTCAGAAGTATTGTCTTTGACCAAATATCCTTTGGCACCATTATAAAATGCCAATTTTAGCATTTCAATATCTTTATACATGGTTAAGACAATCACTTTAGAGTCGATTTCCATTTGGGTGATTAAATCGCATACCTCCAAACCATTTTTAATAGGCATGTCAATATCCACAATGATAATATCTGGAACGGTTGTTTTAACAAAATCTAATATTTCTTCACCATTTTCAAATTGGTCGATAACAATATTTTTAAATGAAGTCTCAAGTAAAAACTTAAGTCCACTTCTAAAAATCGGATGATCATCTGCAATTGCTACGTGCATCGTTTCCATGGCTTTTACTTGCTATCTAATTAAAATTTCAAAATTAATCTAAATCCATTTACATTTGAAACAAAAGTCACTTTTCCATTTAATTTGTTTCCTCTTTCTTTGATTGTAAGGATTCCAATGCCAGTATCTGCATTTGGTGCATCTCTCATTCCAATTCCATTGTCTTTGTATTCTAAAAAATGATTTTCGTCCTGTTTGTATACTAATATTTTTAAGGCTGAGGCTTGTGCATGTTTGATTGTATTATTGACACATTCTTGAATGATTCTATATATTTGTGTTTTGGTCTCTATAGGCAAGGATTCAATATCTTTAAACAGGTCCAAACTGCAAACAATATTGGTGCTCTCTTGCACTTTTTCCATCAATGAAGCCAAAGATCGAGACAAACCAATTTTCTCTAAAAATGCAGGATGTAAATGATGTGAAATACTTCTAGTTTGATTGATAACGTCTCCCAAATCAATGTCTAATCCCTCAATAGCGTGAATTCTTCCTGTGTTAAACATATTTATTTTTGACTTGATCACAGACAATGATTGTCCAATATTGTCATGTAAGTCTTTTGAAATACGACTCCGTTCTTCATCAATATTCTCAATTAGCTTTTGAGAAAACACGACTTGTTGACGCCTTGTAATGATGACAGAACGAATGAAAATGATGCCAATTCCAAGTACTAAAATGGAAAGACCGAGAATCAAAACAAACCTCAAGCGAATTTGCTTTAATTCATTTTCTTTTTGCAAAAGTGAATTCTTGCTTTTTTCATTTTCTAATTCAGATTCAATTCTTTCTTTTCCATATACAACTTGCATTTCAGCCATTTTATCTTGGTTGGATATCTCAGATAAACTGTCATCTAACTGATCAAACTTTTTGGTATATTCAAGCGCTTTTTTAAAATTTCCTTCCTTCTCAAAGATCGAAGACAAAACTTGAAATGACATAGCATAATCTCTAGGATTTGGATAATTTTTATGGAAAATTAAGACTGAATCAACGTCAGCTCTTGCTTCATTTATATTGCCCATTTCAGTATTAATTGAAGCCCTGAGTAAATAAGCTTGACCAATAAATTCTTTCTCATTGTATTTTTTAAAAATTGTAATTGCTGAATCACAATCTTTCATCGCTAAATCTAGTTGTTTGTCTTCAAAATAACAATTGCTAATGTTTACCATCGCTACAGCTGTTGCAGTTGGAAATCCTAATTTTCTTGCATTCTTAAGTGTTTCTTTGTAATGTTTTATTGACTCAGTGAAATTTTTCAAATCGTCATTCACCAGCCCTAAATTACTATGTAAACTAATTGCCAATCTAGATTCTTCTGACTTTATTGCCAAAACCAACGCCCGTTCAAAATCGATTTTTGCTTCTTTTGTTTGTTTGTTAAAAAACTTCACTAATCCAATGTTGTTTAATACGATTGCTTGTTGATAATGAAGATTATTTTTTTCTGCAACTTTGAGTGCTTTTAAATAATATTTCAATGATTCATCATGGATTTTCCTGTCTTCATAAATGATTCCAAGTCCATTGTAAGCTTCAACAATATTCTCTATGAAATTATTTTTAATTGCTTCTTCTAAAAGGTAATTGAATTTCTTTTCAGCGGCTAATTTATCTACATCACTCAGTACAAAAGCCAACCTGATTTCTGTTGAATTTTGCAATTTTTTATCCTTTGCTTTTTGAGCAATTTCAATTGTTTTTTGGTAATATTCTTTTGCTTTTGGGATGTTTCTTGAAAAGAAATAAAAATTCCCATAGTATTGAAAAATAATACCTTCTTCACTTAAAGAATTTAATTTTCTTGCCAATTTAATTGCTTTTGCTCCATTTTGAAACACAGCAATTGAATCATAATACGTACTTTGCCTAATGCGCTTTTTTAAAATCTCAAGCTCAGAATTATTTTTAGTTACCACTTGACTAGTACCTACAAGCCCCAAAAAAAGAAATGATATTAAAATGAAATGTTTCAACTTGAATAATTTTAACATTAGACGAAACTTTTTTTCGAAAGTAACCATTCTTTTAAGAAAAAGAAATCATTTTAAATGGAATCCACTATTTAGCTTTGTATTTCACAAATTATCAATCATTTCGAATTAAAAAACTAAATTTATCGCTCGAATTAAATGACACTCAAGAATGATTTCGCATAAATATTCCACAATATTAAATATACTACAAGCACCCAAACGTAATTTTGATGATTTTTTTGATGAAGCAGGTTACATTTTAGCTTACAGAATGGCACTTTTTTTAGCTGCAGTTTTGGGAATTTTAGGGGTAATTTTAATTGTTGATTATGGCGCAAAATACAGTATTTTAAGTTTCCTTGGTTTTTTTGTTGTTCTACTTTCATTTATTCATATCCGAAAAACAGGAAAATACAAAACTTTTACACTTTACTTCAATCTTTTTGGGGCAGTTATGTGTTTGATTACGCTATTTGGTATCCAAGGTCAACCTCATTTGATCGATGGATTATGGATGATAATCAATATTCTTTTTACTTTCATGTCAGTTGGTAAAAATTGGGGTGTTTTTATTGCATTGATTCATGGGGTTTCACTTTCAACCTTTTACTTTTTTACTTTCAACTCACAAATTCCATTGATTCATGATTTAACGGGCGATCAACTTTTTGGTGTATCAATTAATGTTTTCTTTTGTTTTATGATTATATTCTATTTGAGTTATCAAAACATCAAAACAAATCAATTTGCGCAAAACAATCTAAAGGAAGCAAGAGAAAAGCTTCAAATTCAATTTGATACGATTAATAAACAAAATGAAGAAAAGACCATGATGTTGAAAGAAATTCATCATCGTGTGAAAAATAATTTACAAGTAATCACAAGTCTTTTGCGACTTCAATCTAGAGAATTAGAAAATGAAGAAGCCATTTCTAAATTTCAAGAAACGACCAATCGAGTCATCGCTATGTCTATGATTCATGAAAAAATGTACCAATCAGAAGAACTTTCCAAAATTAACATCGAAGAATATTTCAATAGTTTATCAAATGATCTGTTAAGCTCTTACCAAGTTGCATTTCCAATCGAAATTAAAATTTATTGCAGTATTGAAACTTTAGGAATGCGTCCCATCGTTCCTTTAGCTTTGATTTTTAACGAATTAATGTCTAATTCTTTGAAATACGCATTTTGTGAAAGTCAAGAGGCGATAATTGATATCAAACTTCAAAAAATGGATCAGACAAATTTTGTTCTGACCTATCAAGACAATGGAACTTGGAAAATTCCAACGAGGCAAGATTCGTTTGGCATGGAATTAATTGATGCGCTTACTGAGCAATTGGAAGGTAAAATGTCTTTCTCAGACAATCCTGTCACAAAATATATTTTTGAGTTTCCAAATTTGGATTCATAAAATCACGCTGTTTTTTCATAATGAATTGTTATTTCTTGTTTCTATTAACTATTCCAATTAACTTTGAGCTACGAAAATAAATAAAATGACATCTACAGATTTATTGGAAGAAGTTCGAACAATTACTCAAAATAATTTAGAGGTTTTGAAAAAAAAGTTCATGCATCTTTCAAACGAACAAAAAAATTGGAAACCTTCTGAACACGCTTGGAATGTGCAAGAAATTTTTGCTCACTTAAATCACTACGCAACATTTTATCATGAAGCTTTTCTAAATCGAATCAACAAAACAAGATTTACTGAGCCCAAAGAACTTTATCAATCTTCACCTTTAGGGCGCTCTGCATGGAAATCGATGAAATTGGGTAACGCCAGAAATGTTAAACGTAAATTTAAAGCCGCTAGAAATTATAATCCAACAATTGAAACATCTTTGTTGCATGACAACGATATTCAAATGTTTGAAAATGGCCAAAAAAATCTTTTAGAAATTATTGACAAAGCAAATACTGTCAATATTCGCAAAGTTAAAGTGCCTATTTCAATGAGTAAAATCATTAAATTGAGATTGGGCGATGCATTACTTTTTGTTGTTTATCACAATGAAAGGCATATGCAGCAGGCCTTGAATGTTTTGTCTCATCAAAATTTTCCAAAAAAATAATGAAAGAGCAATTGGCATTTTGTAAAGTTAACATTTCGCCAGTACGCTCTATTAACAGCGATACTGCTGAAATTGTCACCCAATTGCTTTTTGGTGAAGTTTTCCAAGTGCATGAAATTGAAAAATCATGGTGTAAGATAGCGATATACAAAGACAATTATGAAGGTTGGATTGATATAAAACATATTGAATTACTCACCCCAAAAGAATCAACTCGTTGGTTAGACTCGCAAACTTTGGAAGCTAATTTATTGCGTCAATTACAAACACCTTGGGGAAAGCAATGGATAACACGAGGCGCTTTTGTTGGCGCAAGCAATCAAGATTTTAAAATAGGAAATCATTTATTTTCGTTTATTGATAGACTTCCAAATGTAGTTTTTAATTCAATTTCAGATTTAGCAATAGAGTATTTAAACACGCCTTATCTTTGGGGAGGTAAAAGTCCTTTTGGAATTGATTGCTCCGGATTTACACAAATTATTTACCGATTTTTTGACATCAATTTACCCCGGGACGCATACCAACAAGTAGAATTAGGCTTAAATATTGAATTTTTGGAAAAATTACCTGGAGATTTAGCGTTTTTTATAAACAATCAAGGTAAAGTGATTCATGTTGGTATTGTGTTAGAAAACGACCAAATTATTCATGCCTCAGGTCAAGTCAGAATAGATAAATTTATTGAAACTGGTATTTTGAATGAATCTAAAAAAGAGATTACACATACGCTTTATGCTATTAAAAGAGTATAAACTACTATATTTGTGTTAAAATTTTTACTATGCGCATTTTAATCACAGGAGGAGCAGGATTTATAGGGAGTAATTTAACTAAACGACTTGTCAATGAAGGACATGAAATCACAGTTTTAGATTCACTACTTCGTGGAAACAAATTGGATAAAGACACTTATTCCAAAATCAACTTTATCAAAGGAGATGTTAGAGATGCTCAATTGATGATTGATTCTTCCAAAGGATGTGATTTAATAATTCATTTTGCGGCAGTTTTAGGGGTTGACATTGTGGCTGACAATCCAGTTGAAACAATGGATGTTGAAGTTATAGGTACCAGAAATGCAATTATGGCGGCTGAGTTCAATAATATCAAGAAAATCATGTACGCCTCAACAAGTGGGATTTATGGTCACTCAGCATTTGAAAATGTTTTAACAGAAGAGGTTTTGGTCGATCCAACAACTTCTTATGCAATGGCAAAAAGATACAATGAGATTTATTTGGCTTCACACCATGAAGAAAAAGGTTTGAATGTTATCTCACTTCGTTTTTTCAATGTTTATGGTCATAACCAAGATAATAGAATGGTTGTTCCTTTGTTTTTTGAACAAGCGTTGAAAAACGAACCAATTACTGTTTTTGGAACTGGAAAACAAACCAGAGATTTTACCTACATCGACGATACGGTTGAAGCTTGCGTAAGATTAATGGAATTGGAAGGGTGCCATATCGTTAACATTGCGAACGAAGAAGAATGGTGCATTAGTGAATTGGCTGTGAAAATCAAAGAAATTGCAAACTCTGAATCTGAAATCATTTTTATTGATGCGCCTAAAAAACGCTACGATTATGAAGTAGAAAGAAGGGTTGGAAGCTCTGATAAATTGCTTAAATTAACTGGATACAAGCCATTGACTTCTCTTGACGAAGGTTTAAAATTGATTCAACAAATCAATTACAAAAAATAACTTATTAAAATCGCTTTTTTGAATATATGAAAAGAGACCAACAAATTTTTGATTTAATCAATCTTGAGAAAAATCGCCAGCTACATGGAGTTGAACTTATTGCTTCTGAAAATTTTGTAAGTAATGAAGTCATGGAAGCCATGGGTTCAGTTTTGACTAATAAATACGCTGAAGGACTTCCTGGAAAAAGATATTATGGTGGTTGTGAAGTTGTTGATCAAGTTGAACAATTAGCAATTGACCGTTTGTGCGAACTTTTTGGTGCTACCTGGGCCAATGTTCAGCCGCACTCTGGTGCTCAAGCAAATGCAGCTGTTTTTCTTGCCTGCTTGAATCCAGGAGATAAAATCTTGGGATTTAATTTGTCTCATGGAGGACATTTAACGCATGGCTCACCTGTCAATTTTTCAGGGAAATTATACCAACCATTTTTCTATGGTGTTGATCAAGAAACTGGCTTAGTTGATTACAATGCGTTAGAAGAAATTGCGCGAAAAGAAAAACCAAAAATGATAATTTGCGGAGCTTCTGCCTACAGTCGTGATTGGGATTACGCTCGAATTAGAAAAGTGGCAGACGAAATTGGCGCAATAATTTTGGCTGATATTTCACATCCTGCAGGTTTAATCGCTGCAGGATTATTGTCAGATCCTCTAGATCATTGTCATATTGTTACTTCAACAACCCACAAAACTTTGCGTGGACCAAGAGGTGGTATCATCATGATGCGTCACAATTTTGACAATCCTTTTGGTTTGAAATGGAACAATGGAAATTTGAAATCAATGGCGGCTTTGTTAGACGCAGCTGTTTTTCCAGGTATTCAAGGTGGACCATTGGAGCATGTGATTGCAGCTAAAGCGGTTGCTTTTCAAGAAGCTTTATCCCCTGAATACAAAGTTTACATGCAACAAGTGCAGAAAAATGCGGCTGTCATGGCGAAAGAGTTTGTTCAATTAGGCTATAAAGTAATCTCTGGTGGCACAGAAAATCACAGCATGTTAATCGACTTACGTTCAAAAAATGTGACTGGAAAAGATGCTGAAATTATTTTGGTGAAAGCAGATATTACAGTAAACAAAAACATGGTTCCATTTGATACTGAATCACCATTCGTGACTTCGGGAATAAGAGTTGGAACTGCTGCAATTACAACACGTGGCTTGAAAGAAAATGACGTTGTTCAGATTGTGAAATGGATTGACAATGTTTTATCCAATGTAAATGATGAAAATGTGATCAATACAGTGAAAGCTGAGATCAATGTAAAAATGAAAGAATATCCTTTGTTTCAATATTAATCAAAGGATTTTAAGATAATAGAAAACTGTTTCTCAAAAGGAAGCAGTTTTTTTTATTTCATACTCCAAGAAATCAGCAGAATAAGCAACAGATCGATGCCATAAATGATGATTAAATCTTTGTGCTCGATATACCAAGGTTTCTTGATTTTTTCGGCTTCTTTTTCAGGTGACTTGATTTCAGGTTTTACTTCTGCTTTGATTTCAGCGATTGTTTCAATTACTTGTAAATCTGGATAAAGTGTATTCCATTGAAACAATTCAGTTCCCACTTTCACTTTATCTTTGGGATTCAAAAGTGCAATTCCGTTCAATCTTATCCCGTTAATAAATGTACCTTCGGCTGAGTCTAAATCTGTGATAAAAATGTTTCCGTCTTTGTCTCTAAATAGTTGTAAATGATGTTCTGAAACATAAGGAAGATTCAAAATCACATCATTTTTATGTGAACGTCCAACGGTTATTGTATTATTTTGATCTTTTTCAACGTGCTTTTTCCAATTGAAAGGAATTTCATCGCCCATTGTGACCTCATCGAAAGGGTTTAATTCAACTGAATCATTGATGAGTTTGCCATTTACTTTTGTACCGAATTTAGATTGTAAATCTGTCAAAAAAACATTTCCTTCAACGTCTACAAATATTTCTAGATGATGTTTAGAAATTGTAGGGTCATTTATAACAACATCATTGTCTTCTCCCCTACCAACTTTAATTAACAAATAACTCATAAATTATGGTTTTGAAACAACTTTTAAATCTGATTCAAAAAGAGTCAAACTATCAAAAAATCAATTCGAACTTTTGTTTTCAGTTTCGAAATTAACCAAAATCTTTGGAAATAAAGATAGAATAATTCGATTAAGTTTAAAAACCTGAGTTCGATTATTCAAAGTCAGGTTAAAATCAGATTCAATTGATTATTTTTGCTAAAAAATTATATCAATGGAAGCAATTATTAAGACAAATAAAGGCGAAATGAAGGTCGCATTTTATGAAAATGATGCACCAAATACAGTTGCAAATTTCGTAAAATTATCAAAAGATGGTTTCTACAACGGATTGTCATGGCACCGCGTGATTCCTGATTTCGTTATTCAAGGCGGATGTCCAAAAGGAACTGGAGCTGGAGGACCTGGCTACAAAATCGATTGCGAATTGAATGGCGATAATCAATACCACGATCGTGGCGTTTTATCAATGGCTCATGCAGGAAGAAACACAGGCGGTTCACAATTTTTTGTATGCCACAGCAGAAGACAAACTTCTCACTTAGACAGAAACCATACTTGCTTTGCAAAAGTTTATGAAGGTTTGGAAGTGATTGACGCGATTCGTGAAGGTGATAAAATTGAATCAATTACAATTATTGATTAATTGTAAAAACAATACTAAATGAAAAACTCGATGATTGCTCATCGAGTTTTTTTTTTATTTCAAACCTCTTGTTTTCTTGATATTGTCGTAAGCTTCTTGAATTTTCTGAAACTTCTCTTTGGCTCCTTTTTGGTATTCTTCGCCCATCTGCGCTACTTTGTCAGGATGATAACGGATAGCCATTTGACGATATGCTTTTTTGATTTCTTCATCCGTTGCGGTAGCTTCTAATCCTAAAACTTTGAAATCAGAATTCACATCGCGGTAGAACATGTTTTTGACACTTTCAAAATCCATATTGGGAACGCCCATCAACTGTGCAATTTTTTTCAAAATCATCATTTCTGATTCCTGAACATGACCGTCAGATTTCGCAATTCCAAAAAGGTAATGTAATAACTGAACACGCACTTCTTCTTGCGTTCGCATTCTGATATCTTGACAAATTTGCTCCAAAGGAATATCATCAGAATCTAAAAATCTTTTTAAAGTCTGCAAATGAGTCGTAGAAAATTGAGGACCAAATTGCTGACGAAAAAAAGATTTTACAAAATCCAATTCCGCTTTCAATACTTTTCCATCGGCACGCATAACGGCTGCTGAAAGGGCAATCAACATGGTTGCAAAATCAGTATTTGTGGTTCTTTGCTGATAATACGAAAATAAATCATCGGCAGAGAAACCACTTCTATTTCCACCAGTTGCACCTTGTTTTTGAGAAACATTGGAACTAAGCAAATTATCAATAAATCCACCAACAATGAAACCCACAAATCCTCCAAAAAAACTTCTACCTAAGAGTAAAAATCCTCCGATAGCTCCTACCAATTTAAACAAATCTGTAATTTTTAGGCAATTTTTCAAACCGCCGATTATAAAATCTAAATTTTAGACAAAAAAATGCCATGCATTCATTATACATGGCAAATTTATACTTTTTTATACCAATTCTATGCTTCTTTCAATAAATTGATTCAATGCTTCACCTTTCAACATTCCTTGTGAAAGCAAAGCCAAATCTGTCAGTTGCTTTGCTTTGTCTGCGCGCTGAGCATCATCAGAATTCAACAATTCTCCCACTTTCGGGTGATTGCTATTGACAACCAATTGATATGTCTCTGGAAAAGCGCCAAAGAAGCCACCGCCACCCATTTTTTGTTGTTCCATCATTCTGCGAATAAACTCAGGTTGCGTCACAATGATAGGTGCTTCAGTTTCACTCATGCTTGAAAATTCAACTTTGAATTTCTCTTTGTTGACAGAACCTTCAAAAACAGTTTGCAATTGCGCTTCTTCCTCTTTCGAAAGTTTAGACGGAATTTCTTCAGATTTTTTAATCAATTTATCCAAAGTATCCGCATCAACTCTTGCAAAAGTCAGATTTAAACCTTCTTGCTCCATTTTGGAAATCCAATGAGGCACCAAAGGTCCATCTAAAGACAACACATCGTATCCACGGTCTTTTGCTGCTTTCACAAAGCCAAACTGAGCTTCTGCATCATTGGTGTAAAGTACAATGATTTTTCCGTCTTGGTCTGTTTGCAATGCTGTGATTTTCTCTTTGTATTCTTCAACCGTAAAATATTTTCCTTCCGTGTTTTTCACCAAAGAAAATCCTTTTGATTTCTCCGCAAATTTGTCGTCTGAAAGTGTTCCATACTCAACAAAAATTTTCAAATCTTCCCACTTAGATTCAAAATCTGGTCGGTCTTTTTTGAACATTTCCGCCAATTTATCAGCTACTTTTTTGGTAATGTGACTTGAAATCTTTTTCACATTGCTATCGCTTTGCAAATAAGAACGAGAAACATTCAATGGAATATCTGGTGAATCAATAACTCCGTGTAACAAAGTCAAAAACTCAGGAACAATTTCTGCAACACTATCAGTGATAAACACTTGATTGCTGTATAAATTGATTTTATTGCGTTGAACTTCTACGTTTTCCTTGATTTTCGGGAAATATAAAATTCCTGTCAAATTAAAGGGATAATCTACATTCAAATGAATGTGAAACAATGGATCTTCGAAAGTCATTGGATACAATTCTCTGTAAAAAGCATTGTAATCTTCTTGTTTCAAGTCGATAGGTGCTTTTGTCCAAGCTGGTGAAGGATTATTCACCTGATTTGGCACATCAATCGCAACGCGTTTTACATTTCCTTTGTCGTCTTTTTCGCCCTCTGGAGAATCGATGTATTCCGTTTTGTTTCCGAAAATTACTGGAATTGGCAAGAATTTACAGTATTTATCTAGAATCCCTTGAATTCTGGCTTTTTCTAAAAACTCAATTGATTCCTCATTGATGTATAAAATGATATCCGTTCCTCTTCCTGTTTTTTCAATTTCTGTTATGGTATATTCTGGCGAACCGTTGCTTTCCCATTGAACCGCTTGCGAACCTTCATGACGTGACAAAGTTCTTATTTGTACTTTTTCAGAAACCATGAATGCAGAATAGAATCCCAATCCAAAGTGACCAATGATACTTTCAGCACCTTCTTTACCTTCGTATTGTTTCACAAATTCTTCAGCGCCAGAAAATGCGATTTGATTGATGTATTTGTCAATTTCATCGCTCGTCATACCAATTCCATGATCTGAAATTGTCAATGTTTTTGCTTCCTTGTCTAAGATAACTTCGACTTTCAAATCGCCGACTTCACCTTTAAATTCACCTGTCGATGCCAATACTTTTACTTTTTGAGAAGCATCTACTGCATTCGAAACCAACTCTCTTAAAAATATCTCGTGGTCTGAATACAAGAATTTTTTAATGATTGGAAAAATATTTTCCGTTTGAACATTAATTTGACCTGTTTTCATAATTTTTAATTTATTACAATTTGATCCATTTGTGGACATACCTTTTAGTCAATCACTATGCCAAGGGAAAGCGAATGACAAAATGTCGTAATTTGATTTTTGTTTTGGGTTTTAAAAGTAATAAAATGTCATTACTGTTAAAAAATTCCAATATTACATAGATAAAATTCCAATATTACATAATATTTATTCCATATTCGCATAAAACAAATTCCATAATTACATAGAAAATATTCCATAATTACATAAAAAGTATTACTTTTGTTATATGATTCAACGATTTGCATATCAAAAGATATTAAAAATGGCTCAAAAATTTCCAGTTTTAGTCTTCACAGGACCGAGGCAATCTGGGAAAACGACTTTGAGTAAAATGGTGTTTTCAGACTATCGATATGTTTCCATGGAAAATCCTGATATGCTTTACTTTGCGCAAACAGATCCAAGAGGATTTTTGGATATGTATGACGATAAAGTAATTATCGATGAAGCCCAAAATGCACCTGAATTATTCTCCTACATTCAGCAAATAGTTGATGAATCAGGAAAAACCGGGCAATATATTTTAAGCGGCTCTCAGAACTTTTTGATGTTAGAAAAAGTAACTCAAAGTTTGGCGGGAAGGGTTTACATCCTTGAATTGTTGCCATTGAGCCATGCAGAAATAAAAGCAGTAAGAAAACTGAATGTTTTTGAATCAATCATTCAAGGCGGATATCCGCGAACATTTGACAAAGAAATTGCACCTTTTGATTTTTATCCATCTTATATTCAGACATACATAGAACGAGATGTTCGCAGCATGGTCAATGTGCATGACTTATCGACTTTCCGAAAATTCATCAACATCTGCGCACATCATGTTGGACAAATATTCAATGCAAATACCATTTCAAAAGATTTGGGAATTGACATCAAAACAGTGCAACGATGGTTGTCTATTTTGGAAACGAGTTACATTGCTTTTAAACTGAAACCTTGGCACAAAAATTTTTCAAAACGAATTGTAAAATCTCCCAAACTCTACTTTTACGATGCGGGATTGGTTTGCAATCTTCTTGGAATAGAAAATGAAGATGAATTGATTTCTTCCAATTACAAAGGAGCGATTTTTGAAAATTATGCATTGGTTGACATCATCAAAAATCACAAAAACAATGGAGAAATCAAAAATTATTATTTCTGGCGAGACAGCAACGGAAATGAAATTGATTTAATCATAGAACGAGGATTGAAAATTCAATGTATTGAAATGAAAGCTTCTCAAACGGTTAAAAGTGAATTTATCAAATCATTGCATTATTTGGATTCTTTTGATTCATCACTTCAGTTCAAACATTACTTGCTCAACACCCAAGACAAAAGTGAAACTAGAACCAAAGAAACAATTGTAAGTTGGAATAACACGATAGAAATTTAAAAAAACCTTATCTTTTTGCGTGCCAACTTACCTTAAAAAGTACGATATAACCTTCTTTTGTTGCAGCAATTGAAGGTAAATCGATTTCTAAATTTTTACCAGACTGTACAGAAGTAAAAATGGGTTCTTCTTGATTTTCGGGCAAATAATAATCAATCTGATAAGTTCCTTTTTTCATCCCTTTGATTTGCAATTTTTGATTCTTAAGATTAATTGCTTCTCTTTTTGCCAAATTCTGAATTTCAATTGGAATTGTTAGACAAGTATCAACATTGTAAATATTATAGGTTTTGTTAGTCACAACGCCAATCGCTTCTGCTTTTTGTCCTGAACGCAAATAAGAGAGATCTACTTTTCGCCAGGATGCATCCATGGCTTCAGCGTATTTGAAATTGTAATTCCAGCGTTTCAATGAGTCATTTTCAAATAATTCACTCGCGCCAGGATGCCAATCTCCATAAAGAAAATCGACTGTTGAAATCCATTTTTGCATTTGTCCATAAACTTTGTAATTGTCGGTTAGATACCATCCAGACCAAGACAAAGCAGCAGCTAAACCAGAAAACAATCCTTGCCATTGGCTACGATTAATTTCAATTGCATTCCGTTTACAATTCTTACCACAATCAATTGGTTCAGTTTCAGAAAACATCAACGGTTTTATATTATAGCTATAAATCTTTTCACCTGCTATTTCCTCTACTCTTAGATTGTATGCATTATCGGAAGGCTTTATCTGGCTTTCATTCAACAACCTTTTAGAAACAGCTTTTATGAAAAAACGCGCAAAATCGGTGGCTCCAAAATCGTAAATATTGCTTGTCATAAAATCATACGATTTAGACTTGAAAAAAGTACTGTCACTTGGACTCATTTCACCGCTATAACTTGCTGTCAACAAATGAATCTTACCATTGTAAATTGATTTGACGTAATCTCCCATTTCGATTTGCCAATCTTGAAAGGTTTTGGCGTTTTTTTGATAAAATTCACTGTCATCATTCGCGTTAGAACCAATATTACTAATCTCACTCATGATTTCAAAAGCAGCGATGTTGGGAGAATATCCCCAACGGGACAAAATATATCTCAATCGTTGTTTGTAATATTTTTTGGCATTTTCACTAGTAAAAAAATCGATTGGCTTATCCAAATTAAAAGCTTTTTTGTAGCAGTAAGACGGAGTTCCGTCATTGTCAATCCAATCCCATTGAGTTAGGTAGTACACATTAAATTTAAATGTATAATGTATGGCTAAATCCCAATGAATGAAAAGATTTTTGTCTTCAGCAAACTCGAGCAATTCATCCATTTCTTGCGCTTGATTGAGTCGACTTGTATAATCGCCCAATTTTTCCCATTCAATTTCTGTAGAAACAGGATTCATGATTGTACGCACATAATTGACTCCAGCATCACTCATTTTAGACCAAATTCCTTTGTATTTGTCATAGACCCGAGGCACGCAAAATCCTTTTTCACGGTACATTTCTGGTCGATACCAAGTCGTATTTTGATCTTTGATGGTGTGATATGAAAACAAAGCCGAATCAAATTCTGGCGCGGTTTCTGGCCAAGGTGTGTTCATCCCAACAGGGTAAAATGGGCTTCCGTCCAACTCTAAAAACCGCTTATTTTCAGCAAGTTGAACATAACCGTGATCTTCACTTTCATCAACATAAAAATCAAATATTGGCGACCAAAATAAATCGTCCACAGTTTGAATGCGAATTTGCATTCTCCAACTTCCAGCTTTTGGCGGTGAAAAACGAATGTGAAAAGGAAATTGATTTTCTAATTTACGCCAACCACCAAGTTTTATGTATTCTTCATCCGTATAATACGCAGCATTCTTGGGCTCTGGCAAAGGATTTTTCATGTAAGATTGATAGTTCTGTAAATAAAATCCATCAACCAAAATTGGATTTAAAGTATCATTTTCAAAAATGAATCTAGCTTCGACTTTCAATTCCCAGTCCAAATATGGATTGATTAAATAGGTTGTATCAGTGGAAAATCGATCAACAAAATTGCGCACTTTTCCGTTAATTTTGAGCGGAAGTGTGACTCCTATTTCCATGCGTTGTAATTTCAAAAATGGATCTTGATTTTGTTGATTTAGAAAATTCACTTCAAAACTTCGATCATCAAGTAGCTCATCGATTGGCGTCTCTTTCACTTCATGAATAGGATATGAATCAATGTTTTGTGCATGAAAAACAAAGGAAATAAAAGAATAAAAAATAACGAATAAAATATGTTTGATAGTCATGTATTTTGAAATTTACATTATTCAAATCAATGTATTTTTGATGTTGAAAGTTTTACGAATTTAAGGAAAAAGAGTTTAAGAGTGAAGAGTGAAGAGTTAAAAGTTATGAATGGATGAGTGCAAAATTAAAGATGAAGGGTGGAGAGTTTTTGGCTTATGATTGAGATTTAAATGTTTTTTGTTTTCGGTTTTGTAACTTTGGGGTGGAAATTATGGAAACGAACGAAGAATTTGAGCAACATACGAAATTCAGTAGCGCTTTGCCTTTGATATTAAAACTACGAGATTTAGTTTTTGGGAAATTAAAACCAGACATTTACACTCGGATCACCGTTTATTTCAATACCTTAATTTGGTTTATTTTTTTGGCTTGGCACCTCATCGGGTTTGCAAGTATTTCGATGCGTGAAGTTATCTTTACTGAAAAAAAAATCGACGTAGAAGCCTTGATTTTTGAACGCGGTAAATTACTCGGATTTCAACCTTATGAATTTTTAAACTTGTTACTCAAATATCATTTAATAAGTGCTATTTGTTGGGGAACAATTTTCATAGGTTTAATTTTGATTTGGAGAAAAAACAAAATTTTCAATTATTTCATTTTCATCCCATTGCTTGTTTATGCGGGAATGATCGTGTTTTTTCTTAGATGGAGGTATTTTATGGAAGACACTACGACTTTTGATAAAATCACTTTACTGGTTTTTGTTTTGAATATCCTTATTTATTGGATTATTCAACGTGCCAAACGGACAGTTTTGATGGATTGAATTTACGCTCAATATATCAAACACCTGTTTTAATCAATTTCACCTCATCTAACTGATACTTTTAATTCATGCATCTCCATCACTTTTACTATCTTTGAAAATTAAAATTACATTATGCTTAAAAATATTTTCGCCCTTTTCACCCTGATTGTTTTATCTGGATTTTCTTCCGTTAACGCAATGAACATTCAGTATTCACTGAAGATGCCAAAACCGCAAAATCATTATTTCGAGGTAGAAATGCTCATCGATGATTACAAAGAAGCCGAACTAGAAGTGAAAATGCCTGTTTGGGCACCTGGTTCCTATTTGGTGAGAGAGTTTGCGAAAAATGTAAACTTGGTTAAAGCTTTTGATGAAAAAGGAAATGCACTAACCGTTCAAAAAACGAATAAAAACACTTGGAAAATCCAAAAAGGAAATGCGAAAAGTGTCAAAGTAAAATATGAAGTTTATTCCTTTGAACTCAGTGTGAGAACAAGTTTTCTCGATTTAACACATGGTTATGTCAGCGGAGCAGGAATCTTTATGTATGTTGAAAATCAGAAAGAAAACAAAGGAAAACTGATTGTTTATCCTTACTCTGGGTTCAAAAAAATTTCTACTGCACTTCCAAAAGCGAAAGAAGGTATGACCAGTGATGGCGCTGAAACTTTCGAATTTATGAATTACGATCAATTGGTAGATTGCCCAATCGAAATTGGAAATCACATTGAATTTTCATTCCAATCTGCTGGGGTAAATCACCGTGTGGCTATGTATGGTGATGGTAATTTTGATGTGGAACAACTCAAAAAAGACATGGCGAAAATCACCGCCACGGCAACGCAAGTCATTGGTGAAAATCCTAACAAAGAATATTTGTTTATCATTCACAATGTCGTTGACGGACAAGGAGGATTGGAACACATCAATTCTACTACATTGAGCGTTAATCGTTGGACATATCAAGGAGGCGACTACATCGGTTTTTTATCACTCGTTGCGCATGAATATTTTCACTTGTGGAACGTAAAACGCATTCGACCAGTAGAATTAGGACCATTCAATTACGATGAGGAAAATTATACTTCTTTGCTTTGGGTGATGGAAGGTTTTACTTCGTATTACGATGAATTGTTATTGCTTCGCGCTGGCTATTACACGCAAGAACAATACATTCAAAAAGTGTCAAGCGGTTTGAATTATGTGGAAGGTTCTGAAGGTTCACGCGTTCAACCTGTGGCTCATGCAAGTTTTGACGCTTGGATCAAAAGTTACCGCCCAAATGAAAATTCTGCCAATACAACAATGACTTATTATTCTCGCGGAGGCTTGCTTGCAGCTGTGTTGGATGCAAAAATCGTCACGAAATTCAATGGCAAAAAATGTTTGGATGATTTCATGCAAAAATTATATCAAGATTTCTACAAAAAACTCAATCGCGGTTTCTCTGAAGCTGAATTTCAAAAAGCATTGAGCGACTTCATGGAAGAAGACACGTCGGCATTTTTCAGAGATTATGTCAACGATACCAAAGTTCCTGATTACAAATCAATTTTTGCACCTGTTGGATTGAAAGTTGAATACATTGGCAACGCGAAACCGTCTTTTGGCGCAAGTTTCTCGCAATCGAATGGAAAAGCGATGGTGAAAGGAATTCGCGTTAATTCTGCTGCTGAAAATGCCGGGTTGAGTGTCAACGACGAAGTAATTGGCTTCAATGGTTACCGTGTTGAAGCTGGAGATTTGGATGGAATTTTCGCAGGATTAACTCCAGGAGAATCAATCAATCTTTTGATTTCTCGCGACGATGTTTTGTTGGAAATAAAAGCAATCATGGGAACTTACGAACGACCAACGTACAAAATGACGTTCGACAACAACGAAAAAACTTTGAAATTGCGCAATTATTGGTTGAGATAGGAAATCCAAATTAGAGATTCTTACTTAACTTTGAGCGCTAATAAATCGAAAAATGGAAATTATTCAAAATACCCTCAATAACGTATGCACGATTACATTGAATCGTCCAGAAGTGTTCAATTCTTTCAACCAAAAAATGGCTTTTGCTTTGCAAGATGCGTTGAAAAATGCTGCTGCAAATGAAGAAGTGCGCGCAATCGTCATAACTGGCGAAGGAAGAGCATTTTGCGCAGGTCAAGATTTAGCGGAAGCGACTGATCCAAACGGACCAGAATTGCAATCGATTGTGAAAGATCATTACAACCCTATCATCGAATTGATTCGCACGATTGAAAAACCAATCATCGCTGCTGTAAATGGCGTTGCAGCAGGCGCCGGAGCAAATATCGCATTGGCTTGTGACATTACGATTGCCAAAAATTCAGCGAGTTTCATTCAAGCTTTTTCAAAAATCGGTTTGATTCCAGATTCAGGAGGAACATTCTTTTTACCACGAATTATCGGTTCGCAAAAAGCATTGGCTTTGATGATGACTGGCGACAAAATTACTGCTGAGGAAGCAGATCGCATGAACATGATTTATAAAGCAGTTGCAGATGAAACTTTCCAAGAAACGGTAAGCACTTTCGCTGAAAATTTAGCTAAAATGCCAACTCGTGGATTGGGATTGACCAAAAAAGCAGTGAACGCAAGTTTCACCAACGACCTTACTACTCAATTGGCTTTGGAAGAAAAACTGCAAACGGAAGCTGGTCAAACGTATGATTTCAACGAAGGAGTTGCTGCGTTTTTAGAAAAAAGAAAACCTGAGTTTAAGGGAAAATAATAAACTCGTTCAACGATATTTAATACATTAAAATTCATGAATTCAATTCATATTGGAGTAGTTGGCGCTGGAACAATGGGCGCTGGAATTGCGCAAGTTGCTGCCCAGAGCGGTCATCAAGTTGTTATTGTTGATGCCAATCCAGAAGCTTTGACAAAAGCGGAAATCGGTTTGCGAAAAGTTTACGACAAACTGATTGAAAAGGAAAAAATCACCCGAGAAAAAGCAGATGAAATTATTGCGCGCATTCAATTTTCGACGCAACTTTCAGATTTCAAAGAAAGTGGATTGATTATCGAAGCAATTATTGAAAAACTGGAAGTAAAACACCAAGTTTTCAGTGCAATCGAATCTGTTGTTTCGGAAAATTGCATCATTGCTTCCAACACTTCTTCCCTTTCGATTGCTTCGATTGGTTCAGTGTTGAAAAATCCAACACGTTGCATCGGAATTCACTTTTTCAATCCTGCGCCATTGATGCCATTGGTAGAAATTATTCCAGCAGTACAAACTTCTAACGAAACATTGACTTTAGCGAAATCAATCATCGACAGTTGGAAAAAGATTTCTGTTGTAACGAAAGACACTCCTGGATTTATTGTGAATCGTGTTGCTCGACCATTTTACGGCGAAGCGTTGCGCATTTACGAAGAAGGAATTGCAGATTTCGCAACGATTGATTGGGCGATGACCACAGTCGGCGGATTTAGAATGGGACCATTTACGTTGATGGATTACATTGGAAATGATGTGAATTACACGGTTACTGAAACAGTTTTTGAAGCATTTTATTTCGATCCAAGGTTCAAACCTTCGTTCACACAAAAACGCCACAAAGAAGCTGGATATTTTGGTAGAAAATCTGGAAAAGGATTTTTTGATTATAGTGCAGATGTAACTCCCGCAGCTCCAACAGAGGATTTGGTATTGGCAAAATCCATTTTTGAACGCATTATCGTGATGTTGATCAACGAAGCGATAGACGCTTTATTTTTAAATATTGCTTCGAAAGAAGACATTGATTTAGCAATGACGAATGGAGTCAATTACCCCAAAGGATTGCTCAAATGGGCAGATGAATTAGGATTGGATTTTGTCTTGAATTCATTAGAAAATCTGTTCCAAGAATACGGAGAAGATCGTTACAGACCAAGCGCATTGTTGCGACGAATGGTTCGTGAAGGGAAGACTTTTTATTAATAAACTGTTTTACTTCACAGTTTCCAACAAATTGCTTTCATACATTTTTTGAGGAGATATTACCCACTCATGCAATGGAATATCTCCTTGATAAATCTCTTCCAATTTGGCTGCTACCAGTGGATTAGAAAAATCCAAATCATTCATTTGTTGAAGCTTACCGATTTCCAAATTAAAAACGCGGTTGTAAATTTTCCAAACAATTTCTGAACAATACATCTCGTTGTCCGACCAAGCAAATTTTCCGTCGTAGTTTTTATCCATGTATTTGTTCATTTCCTCTTTGAATTTGAGCAGGCTTGCTTCAGTAAAATAGGTCGCTCTATTTTTCAATCGCTTCACCTCAAATTTCTTCTCAGGATTTCTTGTAATCCAATCTTCCAACAGTACAACTTGAACTGGTTGAACTGCTTCATAAACATAATTTTTACCATCTAGCTTCACAATCATTCCCATGTGACTGTATTTTGAATTGGAAATCAATTTTATCGCTGCACTGTTACCAAACTCAAAATCTTGAAAAACCAAATCACCAGTTTGATAAATATCTTGAAATTCATTTGATTGACAAGAAATTGTACTTACAAAAAGAACCACCAAAATCACTAATAAAAATCTATTTTTTCTCATTTTACGCCAATATTGAAATTCATTTTACTTTAAAAATACACATTTCCAATCGAAAACAAAAAATTTCAAACCTTTGCTTACCTTTGCATTCATAAATTAATAGGATGAAAATTCACAACAACATACTAGAAACGATTGGTAACACGCCAATGGTTCGATTAAATGTCTTGACAAAAGACGTCAAAGCAACAGTTTTAGCTAAAATTGAAACAACCAATCCTGGAAACTCTGTGAAAGACAGAATGGCAGTAAAAATGATTGAAGATGCTGAAAAATCTGGACTTTTGAAGCCAGGTGGTACAATCATCGAAGGAACTTCTGGTAATACTGGAATGGGATTGGCGTTAGCGGCAATTATCAAAGGTTACAAATTGGTTTGTGTGTTGAATGACAAACAATCCAAAGAAAAAATGGATATTTTGCGTGCGGTTGGCGCTGAAGTGGTGGTTTGTCCTACCGCAGTTGAACCGACTGATCCTCGTTCCTACTATTCCGTATCACGAAGATTGGCAACTGAAATTCCAAATTCTTGGTATGTAAATCAGTACGATAATTTATCAAACCGCACAGCACATTATGAATCAACAGCACCTGAAATTTGGGACCAAACAGATGGAAAAATCACGCATTTTGTGGTTGGAGTTGGCACAGGTGGAACCATTTCTGGAATCGGTAAATATTTGAAAGAGAAAAATCCAAACATCAAAATTTGGGGAATTGATACTTATGGTTCGGTTTTCAAAAAATACCACGAAACTGGAATTTTTGATGAAAATGAAATTTATCCATACATCACGGAAGGAATCGGTGAAGATATTTTACCAGCGAATGTTGATTTTTCAGTAATCGATCATTTCGAAAAAGTGACTGATAAAGATGCTGCCGTTTATACGCGTCGTTTGGCAAGAGAAGAAGGGATTTTTGTTGGAAACTCTGCTGGTTCTGCCATCAAAGGTTTGTTGCAAATGCAAGCTGAATTGACCGAAGACGATGTAGTTGTAGTTTTATTCCACGACCACGGAAGTCGTTATATTGGAAAAATTTTCAACGACGATTGGATGCGTGAACGCGGATTCTTGGACGAAGGAAACAAAACTGCAGGCGATTTGGTTTCAAATCATGCAGATCATCCTTTGGTTTTTGTATATGCGGAAGAATTGGTTTCTCACGCTGTTGCTAAAATGCGTAAATTCAACATTTCACAAATTCCTGTGATGAAAGACAATGCTTTTGTTGGCTCATTGGATGACGTTCACACTTACCAAAGTTTGGTTGACAATCCAAGTTTGATTGACACACCAATTTCTGGAATCATGCAAAAAGCATTTCCTGTTGTAAAAGAAAACACAACAATTGAAGAAGTTTCCAAATTGATCAACAAAGAAACAGCCGCTGTTTTGGTTGAATTAATGTCAGGTAAATTTCACATTGTTTCAAGACAAGATATTATTTCTTCGTTGTCGTAAAAATATGATTTTCAAAGATCAAATGAATCGAACAATCCGCTTGGAAGCAATTCCCAAGCGGATTGTTTCTTTGGTGCCATCCCAAACAGAATTTTTATTTGATTTAAGTCTAGAAAATGAAGTTATTGGAATCACCAAATTCTGCATTCATCCGGACGCGTGGTTTCGCTCGAAAACGAGGATTGGCGGAACGAAAACCGTGAATATCGAGAAAGTCAAAGCCTTGAAGCCCGATTTGATCATCGCCAATAAAGAAGAAAACACGCGAGCAGACATCGAAGCATTGGAAAAAATTGCACCTGTTTGGATTAGCGATATATTTACCTTGGATGATGCTTTTGAAATGATGCAACAAGTAGGTGAAATCTGCGGAAAGTCGCAAGAAGCCGATGAAATTGTTCAATCAATAAAAAGTCAATTCGAGACGTTTGAAAATCCCTTTAGATCAAGTCATTCAATTCCAAAAGTGATTTATTTGATTTGGAAAAATCCCTATTTAATCGCTGGAAAAAACACCTTTATTGACGATATGCTTCAACGATGCGGACTTGAAAATCTGACGCAAATTGATCGTTATCCTGAATGGAATCCACAAGAAAGTGAAACTCCAGATTATATTTTATTGAGTTCAGAACCATTTCCATTTAAACAAAAAGACCTTGACGAGCTTGAGAATCAATTTCCTCACGCTAAAATTTTATTGGTTGATGGAGAATTATTTTCTTGGTATGGCTCAAGATTGAAATTAAGTGTGTCTTATTTTAAAACGCTTTTTGCCTAAATCAATTATTCAAGGTCAATAAAAATCGCAACATTTCTGTTACCACTGTTTTTTCATTTTTAAATTCAAATTTGCCAATCAACTTATTTTTTCCGTTCATAGATTTGAACTTAATTTCAGCGATTGAAAGCGATTGAAAAAGCTGTTTGCTAGCTTTGTAAGGTGGATAAAAATTCAATCCAACTGTCATCAATCCTCCTCCGTTGATCTCTGTGATATTCGTCAAATCACCTTCCAAAAGAAATAAATCTGTGTTTTTCTGTTGTACCAAATTAGCAGTATTTGAACCAAAAAACAAAGTGAAATCATCCAAAACCCTCAATGTATAGGCTTTTTCTTCTTTGATTAAAAGTAAACCATTTGGTGTAGATGCTTCAACCACAAATCCCAATCTTTGCCAAGGAATTTGATTTTCCACAAATGCTTTTCTGTCCAATTTAGAATCAAATGAAAGCAATAAATCACCATCAGGTAAAATGTTGTTTTCGCCAATATTAGTTCCTCTGTAATTGACAGAAAGGCGATTTATTTTCGGCAAATTAAAACCATCTGCGTTCATTTTCGACTGCAAAGTGTCCGCTAAATTTTGTGGAATAATTCCTGAAAGCAAGTGAAAACCATCTTTTTTCAAAGTCCAATTGGATGTTGAAATATTATTTTGTGCTGCAAATTCGCCTTCTAAAATCAACTGATTTGACAAGAGTTGTACATTCATTTGTCCCTTGCCAAAAGGAGATTTCGAAGAAGTAGAAACTGACAAAATTTGACCTTCTTTGCTTTCGGAAGTGAAAATTTTCGGATTGACATTTTTCTTAGTCAAGGCCTTTGATGCAAATGCTTTCGCTTGTTTATCAGAAATTCCTGAAGTTGTTGAAATCAAAATCCCCACGTTTGCGTTTGCGTTGAAAAATTGATTTTCAGAAACCATACTCGAAATGTTTGCTTTGAAATTCTTTGCATCAGTTAAATTGAATAAAAATCCTGAGATTTTGCCATTTGAAATTGATTTTTCAAAATAAATAACATCAGAAAGTAAATCAATTCCCGAATCTTTCCATGGAGAATTATCAAAATCTCCTTGTAACATTTTTTCTAGCTGCGCAAAAACTTCTTTGTCTTTATCGTCCAAAAAAACATCATAAACCGCTGATTGAAAAAAAGATTTTCCATCTATTTTAACCACTAATTCTGCTGATTCAGGAATATAAAAAGCATTTTCATTTGTCTTTTTGGCAAACAAAAACTCTGACAATAGAAAAGTTCCCCACAAAAACAACAGGCCGAAAAGTACTGGTAAAATTCTTTTTATTTTAAATTCTAAATGCATGGGATAAAGGTAATGATTTGGAGGGAAATTCAGGCATTAGGACATAGGATTTAGGGTTCGGGATTTAGGATTTAGCTTTCATATTGTGAATAGCGTTATCTTTGTGGTATGGGAAAGTTTTTGATGCTTATTTTGAAAATGTTTGGTTGGAGGATTGATCCACATTCGCCTGAGGGAGTGAAAAAGGCGGTCATTGTGATGGGGCCACATACTTCTAATTGGGATTTTATTATTGGAAAAGTTGCGTTTATGCAATACAATATCAAAGGTACATATTTGATTAAAAAAGAATTGTTTTTTTGGCCATTGGGTTGGTTCTTGAAAGCGATTGGTGGAATTCCTGTGGATCGAAAATCGAACAATAATTTTACTGACCAAGCAGTTGAATACTTCAACAACAACGAAACGATGTTCATGGTTTTTACACCAGAAGGAACGCGTTCATACAGTCCAAATTGGAAAAAAGGTTTTTATTACATCGCCCAAAAAGCAAATGTTCCAATTTACATTGGTTACATGGATTACAAAAAGAAAATTGGTGGATTCTGCCCAACACTTTTTCAACCGACTGGAAATTCAGACGCAGATATTGCGACTATCAAGGAAATTTTGAGCAAATACCAAGGAAGATTTCCTGAAAACGGTATTTTTACTGTGGAAGATGATAAAAAAAGAACGTTGAAATCGAAATAATTACTTTTTTTCAATTGTACTTGTTTTATTATTGAATCCATACGGACAATGTTTGCATCCGCTTTTACAACAGTATCCGCGTTTCAAGTGATACTTTTCAGTAAAAACGATGTAACCCTCTGGACTCAGGTAATAATCTTCCGAATCCATACTATTTCTTTTTGAAAAACCTGAAAAATCATCACTCATGGTGCAAAATTAGTTTTTATCTTTGAAATCATCGCCCGATTAAAATTATATGTCAGAAAAATCAGTTCATTTTATTCAACACGAAAAATCAATTTTACAGCGTTTACACAGCAGCGATTGGGATAAGCGCAATATTGAAGTTTGGGTCAAAAGAGATGATTTATTGCATCCGGAAGTTTCTGGCAATAAATGGCGCAAATTGTATTACAACTTAGAGCAAGCGAAGCAATACAAATGTGACGGAATTTTAACCTTCGGAGGCGCTTTCTCTAATCATTTGCTCGCAACCGCTTTTGCAGCCAAAGCTTGTGGTTTAAAATCTATCGGTTTTGTAAGAGGCGATGAATTAACGGAAAACTCAAATCACACGCTTCAAAGATGCAGTGAATTGGGCATGGAATTGCAATTTCTATCGCGTGAAATGTATGTTTTGCACAACGACAAACAATTTATTGACGAATTAAAACTGGAAAACCCTGGTTTCTACGCGGTACCAGAAGGTGGCGCAAACTACTTTGGAATCATTGGTTGTCAGGCGATTTGGAAAGAACTTCCATCAGATATTGACCATCTTTTTGTGGCACAAGGCACAACAACCACCAGTTGCGGATTATTGCTCGGAATACCAGAAAAAACGAAACTGCATGTCGTTCCGGTATTGAAAGGATTTGATGTACAAAGCACGATGAAAAATCGTTTAAATTGGTTTCTATTTGATGAAGATCTTGCGGCGGAATTGGTCGAAAAAGTAAAAATTCACGACGAATTTCATTTTGGAGGCTACGGAAAATATACGCCAGAATTATTAAATTTCATCAAGAAAACATACAAAAAGCACCTACTTCCACTCGACCCCATTTATACCGCGAAAGCATTTTATGCATTGGTTGAAACACTAAGATCTTCGGAATTTGACAACCAAAAAGTAATTTTTCTGCACACGGGCGGAATACAAGGATGCAAATCGATTGAGGAGAAAGAAAATATTCAATTTTTCAATTAAAAGTAAAAAATCAAATTTTATTTTCATAATCAAATAATTATTATACATTTACAACTATAATTAACTGATTACTACACCAAAATTGAACAAAATAATCAATCAAAAAACCAAAAAGATTGACTTTTGATTTGTTAAATTTTAGTTGTTTTAACATTTAGGAAAACTATTAACTAAATTTATTCGTTAGTTTCACAAGGGAGATTAATAATTTAAATCAATTGTTATGACAATAACAGCCATTACAGAAGGAATCAAAATTACTGTCGTAAGTCAGTTTAGACCTGAATTGTCTGGTTTACAAGTTGATGTTTTTTATTTTGATTACAAAATTAGTATCGAAAATTTCAATGCATTTGCTGTGCAATTGTTGCGCAGAGATTGGTTTATTTACGATTCTTTAAATGCGCCCAAATATGTAAGTGGTGAAGGCGTTGTGGGACAGCAACCGGTACTTGAGGCCGGAGAAACATACACATATTCAAGTGGTTGTGATTTAAAAAGTGAAATCGGATTTATGACTGGTCACTATACATTCGTGAACAAGCAGACTGGCATTGAATTTCCAGTATTGATTCCTCGATTTGATTTGATTACCCCTTCAAAGCTGAATTAAGCTTTTTAGATGTAATATTTATCACACATTTCGACCAATCTTTTCACCATCATTTCTCTTAAATTCAAAGGTTCTAGCACTTCAACTTCGCCTGCGTAGCTCAAAAGTGATCTAATTAATTCCTCTGAAATCAAAACTTCCATAGAGAAAAGCGTTTTATTCTTTCCTTTTTTCTCTACTTTTTGGCTGTGATGAAACGGCTGAGATTCAATGTATTTGGCAGCAACATTGTCTGCTTTGATAAATACTTTTTCTGGTGAAGCGCTGTCACTTGCCGTAATTCCAACTGCATTTTTAAAGAATTTTTCCGCGTTGAAAGCAATTGGATCACTGTAAATTTTCTTACTCATGATCACATCTTCCATTCTTTCCAATGCGTAGGTAATAATCGTCTCTTTATCGATATCGAAGGAAATTAAATACCAACGATTTCTGTATTCTTTCAATAACAATGGAACAACTCTGCGTGATTTTTTCTTTCCATTTACAAAGCTTTCATAGTCAAAATGAATGATATTTTTTCCTCGGATTGCGTTTAAAATTGGTGCCAAAAATTCATTTCCACGGGCAGAAACGCCGACTTCAAATTGCACAAAACTACTAATATCAGCCGCGTTTGGATCTGGAGAAATATTGACACGGTCAAAAATTTTGTCAATGGCAAATCCAAATTGTTTGAACATCGCTGAATCTCTGAAATGAATCAAAGTATTTGTTGCAAATTTGATTGCATCGATGTCATCTTCGCTCAATGGAATATCATTGATTGAAAAATCTTCATCAGTGTAATAATATCCGCCTTCTCTTTTGCTGTATTTAATCGGCGCATCATGTTCCATTTTCATGGCAAACATGTCTTTTTCTATGGTAGAATCGCAAATGTTAGCACCATCTTCACTTCCAAAAAGCGCTTCCTCACAGGCAGTTCTTAAATTACTTTTTGTTGGGAAAGGCTTGTATTTGTTGCGTAAACAACGGTCAATAATTCTGAATCGAATAATCGCATTTTTAATCTGTGGCATAAAACAAAGTTTTGCTTTTGAACGAAATTAAACATTAATCTTTTCTATCACAATGTGATAAAGGAAAGATTTCAACAATAAAAAATGGAAAAACCAACATTGATTTACAAACAGTTGTCTATTTCTGCAATTCAGCGGATTGATTACGCGTAAAAATTGTCAATTACCTAAAAGTAATTAGCTTTGAAGCAACAAAAAATTACAAAAAATTGAAGAAAAAACTTTGGATTACGGCGATTTCTTTGCTTTTGCTCAATATTTTACTGAAAATCATTTTCATTTCAAGCGAGTCGATTGCCTGGGATGAACCTTTCAGTATTTACCACGCACAGATGTCTGTGAAAAATATTATTCATCAACTTTATTTGGGGAATAATCCACCGTTTTTTGAACTCGTTTTACATTTTTGGATCAAAATTTTCGGGATTTCACCATTTTCAGTGCGATTTTTACCGATGATTTTTAGCAGCTTCACAGCGGTCATGATTTTCTTTCTCGGAAACAAAATGTTTCATTTCAAAGTCGGATTATTAACTGCTTTGCTTTTTACATTCACCAATTTCCACCTGTTTTTCGCCCATGAAGCGCGGGTTTACAGTTTGTTTGGTTTATTGACCGTTTGCACGATTTATGTTTTCATTCAATTTATTGATAATAAAGAAAATCGAAAATATTTTTGGTTACTCATTCTTCTCAATGCGTTGCTTTTTTACACGCATTATTTTGGGTTTTTCGTCTTTGCCATTCAAGGACTTTCAATCATTGTGATTTCAGATTTAAGAAAAAGATTTTTTTTGAAATTTGTCTTATCAGGCGTTGGCGTTTTACTGCTTTTTGCTCCCAATTTGTGGATATTGATTGGGCGCTTTGGTCATTCAGCTACAAATGGAACTTGGATTGAAAAACCTTCAGGAATTGAAAGTTTGTATAACATGCTTTGGATTTTCTCCAACCAACCTGTCAATACGGTTTTGTGTTTATTGATTCTCGTTTCTGCACTGGTAAAATGGGTTGTGAAAAAAGATTTGAAATCGATAACAACGAACGCAAAAATCGTGATTATTTGGTTTTTATTTCCATTTTTATTCATGTTTGGAATTTCATTTTGGATTCCGATTTTCATTGAACGATACTTGATTTTCGTTTCATTTGGCTATTACTTTGTCATCATTTGTTCCTTGGATTATTTGTTTGAAAAAGCAAATTTGAAATGGATTTTTTCTGGAGCTTTGCTTATTTTATTCGTAGCTACATTCAAACCCAATTTAGACAACAAACGCCACGTTCGAGAAGCTGTTCAAGCGCTCAAAGAACTGAAAACAGAGGGAACTTCCGTCATCGTTTGCGGACATGATTTTGTGCTCAATTTTGCGTATTATTACGATATTTCATTGTTCCAAGATGTCGATCAAATCAAAGTGTACGATCGAATGAATTCCAAATTGAATCAAGAATCGATTTATCCAGTTTATTCGATGCCATTTGAAGTGGAACTAAAATCAAAAGTGATTTATTTTGATGCTGCGGCCGATTTTTCTAATCCAGGAAATAATATTTTGAGCACCTTAAATCAGCACTACAACCTCAAGAAGATGCATCATTTTGAAAAAATTTACAACATTTATGAATTTGAAAAAAAATGATTTGTAACTTCAGCTTGAATAGTCGTTTTTAATCGAAAGTCATGAAAAAGCAAATTACATTTTTGAGTTTCATTTTGCTCGCAACTTTTGGATTTTCCCAAAGTGACAGCCTTGCAGATTGCGATGAAATCCCAACATTGAATGTCGGCGTTTTGAAATTTGTAAAAAGTAAAATCAACAAAAAAGTTGGTCGTGGTGAATGCTGGGATTTGGCTGCTCAAGCACTTGAATCTGTGGATGCAAAATGGAACAAAGAATACATTTTCGGCCAAGAAGTGGACCCAAACACAGATTGCATTTTTCCTGGCGACATCATTCAATTTGAAAATGTGAAATTAAAATACGTCAAAGACCAAGTGACTTACACCGAAATGATGTTGCACCACACAGCAGTAATTTACGAAGTTTCAGGAACCGGAAAATACAAATTGGCGCATCAAAATATTCGAACAAGAAACAATCGTGTTGAAATAACGGATATTGATTTGAAAAATATCTACAAAGGGGAATTGCACGTCTACCGACCAGAGTAAAAAGACCCGCTTCGCTTTAAGATATCAAGATTTTAGGACACGCTTCTTCGAAGCTTTAAGACAAAATTGTCGTTGTTGTTGCATTGCAAACTGGCGAATAATGTAAAACCTACGAAAATAAAAAGTCTTAATATCTAATATCTTAAAATCGTACTGTCTTAAAAAAAAGACCCGCTTCGCTATTAGACATGAGACATTAGAACCGTTGCTACGCAACTATTAGACTAGATTGTTGTTGTTCATAGTAACTTTAAAACGTTAATTTTTCTGTTGGGGCGCAATGCATTGCGCTCCAACAGAAATTAGAAACTAAATTCATTAAAATCTTTTACCCTATCTTTGCACTCCATTTCCCCACTATGAAAACATTTTTTTCAATCATTCTAGTTTCATTTTTGCCAGTTTTTGCATTTAGTCAATTGACTGCGATGAAAGACAAAGCGGCATATCCTTTTTGGATTAATTTACCTTCAGATAGCATTTTGAATTCAAAACCGCCCATATTGGTTTTCTTGCATGGGAAAAGCTTGTCTGGAACGGATTTAGAGCGCGTGCGTCGTTATGGAGTGATTCATGAAATTGATAAAGGACGAAAAATTCCAGCGATTGTGGTTGCGCCGCAAGTGGCAACTGGTTCTTGGGATCCTGACAAAGTGTTGACGGTGTTGGAATATGTTCAAAAAACGTACAATACCGATAGCAGCAGAATTTATGTCGTTGGGATGAGTTTGGGTGGATATGGAACCTTGCATTTTGCGGGTAAATATGCAGATAAAATTACCGCCGCAGTCGCCTTGTGTGGCGGAGGAAATCCTAAAGACGCAGCATGTTTAGCAACTATTCCGTTGTGGATTCAGCATGGAAATAAAGATTATGCGGTTCCAATTTCGGAATCAGAAAAAATGGTGAACGCCATTAAAGCGGTGGACGAATCAAAGTTGATTTACACGATCCATCCGGGTGCAGACCATGGTGCTTTAGAACGCGTTTTTAGGACTGATGAAATGTATGATTGGTTGTTCAAACAAGTGAGAGTTATTGAAAAGTAATTTTCAAGCTACGTTTTTCTCTTCTTCTTTTTCGCAGCAGGGAAAAGAATGTTATTCAAAATCAAACGATATCCAGGAGAATTTGGGTGTAAATTCAAATCTGTCGGCGGATCTCCAACCATGTGCTGAAAATCTTCTGGGTCGTGACCTCCGTAAAAAGTCCAAGTTCCTTGTCCCATTTCTCCGTGCAAATAACGCGCTGTTCCTAAAGATTTATTTTCACCTAAAATCAAGACATTTGGTTTAATCAAATCTTTTTTGAAGTCTGTTGTTTGTCCCATAAATCCATCAATCACATCCGTGTGACATTGGGTTAACATCGTGGGAACAATGTCCCATTTGGCAGAAAAATCAAACAAAGTAAATTTATCTTGATTTTCAGGTAAACGATGTAATTCGGTGCCGTCAATGTTTGAATATTCGTACATCAAAGGATCTTTCACCAACAAAAAATCTTTGAAAGCGAATGTATTGCCAAAATCCAATTCTTGTTGACAATTTGGATCTATTCCGTCGCCATCATACATGTATTCGCAAATGTCCGTATTGTGCGCTGCTAAAGCAATATCGTAACTGTCAGTTCCACTGCACATCGTGAACAAAAATCCGCCGCCTGCGACGAAGTTTTTGATGTTGTTGGCAACTTGCAATTTCAATTCAGAAACTTTTTTAAATCCCAACATTTTGGCATCCGCCTCAGCGTCTTCCACTTGTTTTTTGTACCACGCTTCTCCACGGTATCTTGCAAAAAATTTCCCGTACTGTCCTGTGAAATCTTCGTGGTGTAGATGCAACCAATCGTATTTTGGCAAAACGCCCATTACGACAGCTGAATCGTATATTTTATCGTAAGGAATTTCGGCATATTCCAATACCATCGTAACTGCATCGTCCCAAGGCATTGTTCCTTCAGGAGTATAAACTGCAATTTTCGGTGCTTTTTCAAGTTGCACCACTTCCTGATTCACTTCAGGATTGGCGATTTGGTTTTTGATTGAATTGGCTTGACCGTCAGAAATGATTTCATATTTCACACCGCGAATAATCAATTCTTCTTCAACCGCTTTCAAATGCGGAAAAAGAAAAGAACCGCCGCGGTAATTGAGTAACCATTCGATCACTAAATCATTTTCCAGCATCCAAAAAGCGACACCATAAGATTTTAGATGATTAGTTTGCGTTTCGTCCATCGGAACAAGAATTTGCGAACTTCTTCCGAGATTGGCAATCAAAGCGAAAATGAATACTAAAAAAATAGATTTCATGGTTAAAAACAGTTGCGTTTACAAATACACTAAAATTGCATTAGAATGGCGTTTCATCTGGTTGATCAAAATTAATATTGTCTTCCGAAGCATTCATTTTACTTGGAATTGTATAACTAGAAATCGAACTCGCTTCGTCAAAATTTTGATTTGCATTCATTGCAGAACTGATCACTGGTTCAAATTCTGCGCCAAAAGAATCGAGGTTTTCAAATCGAGCAAATTCACCGATAAAACGAAGTCGCACGCTGTCTGTGGCACCATTCCTGTGTTTGGCGATGATAATCTCTCCTACTCCTTTATTGGATTCACCATCTTCATTTTGATGTAAATCATAATATTCAGGACGATAAATGAATGACACGATATCGGCATCTTGCTCAATCGCACCCGATTCACGTAAATCTGACAAAATTGGTCGTTTATCTCCACCACGCGTTTCCACCGAACGACTCAACTGAGAAAGTGCGATGACTGGAATATTTAATTCTTTCGCTATTTCTTTGATGGAACGGGAGATGGCAGAAATTTCTTGCTCACGATTTCCTGGTCCTTTGGTACCACCTGCAGTCATTAATTGCAAATAATCAATGACAACCATTTGGATATCGTATTGCATTTTCAATCTTCGGCATTTGGCACGCAAATCGAAAATACTGATTCCAGGCGTATCATCGATGTAAATTGGCGCAGTTGCTAATTTAGAGATACGTGAATGTAATTGTTGAAATTCGTGTTCAGCTAAATTTCCTTTTCTTAGTTTCTCTGCAGGAATTCTTGATTCACTTGAAATCAAACGTTTTACCAGCTGAACAGACGACATCTCCAAAGAGAAAATCGCGACACCCATTCCGTAGTCAACGGCTGTATTTCTTGCCATGGAAAGAATAAAAGCCGTTTTCCCCATTGCAGGACGTGCAGCAATTACAATCATATCTGAACGTTGCCAGCCTGAAGTTAATTTATCTAATTCTCTAAATCCTGTTGGAACACCAGAAATTCCGTCCGTATTTTTAGATGCTTTTTCTATTTCCATGATGGCTTCGCGCACCACGTTTTGCATCACGTCCACGTTCTTTTTCATATTGTTTTCAGCAATAGAAAATAAGTCTGTTTCAGCTTTTCCAAGCAATTCAAAAACATCGGTCGTTTCCTCGTACGCATCTCTCAAAACCTCAGAACACATGCGAATGATTTCGCGTTGAATAAACTTTTGGGAGATAATTCGCGCGTGAAACTCAGCGTGTGCAGCAGAAGCAACACGGTTTGTCAATTGAGAAATGTAAACAGCACCACCAGCCAATTCGAGTTCACCTTCTTGTCTCAATTTATTTGAAACGGTCAATAAATCGATTGGATTTGAATTTCCAAAAAGTTCGCGAATGGCTTTATAAATGTAAAAATGTTTAGGATCATAAAAACTGGCAGGAGTCAAAATATCAATGGTATCATTGACTGCATTTTTTTCCAACATCATTGCGCCCAAAACTGCTTGCTCTAAATCGACAGCTTGTGGTGGAATTTTACCAATTTCAGTGGCAATAATATTGGAGGCACTTTTGATGCGACTGATTGGTTTTTTTGAATTTCCTGTTTGATTCTCCATAATTGCAAAGTTAATTAACTATTGATTGGAAATCAAAAATGTGAGCTTCTAAATTTATCAACAGATGTAAAACGATATAAATAAACAATTTAATGATTATTCTTAAGCATATCCAAGTACTTCAATGGTATCAAAAAGAGAAAAAACAATATTATTTGAATGGAATCTAAATTTTCGAGTAATCAAACTTATCTTTGAAACAGAATTCAGAAATCATGGCAATTATATTTATCGGTTTGGGAAGTAATGAAGGAAATAGTATTCAAATTTTGCGTGATGCTTATTTAGATTTGAAAAAAAATGTGGGATATTTAATGGAAAGTTCATCCATTTACGAAACAGCTCCTTGGGGATTTGAATCTACTAATTCATTTTTAAATGCTGTTTTGAAATTCGAGACCAATCATACGCCCGAAGAAATCATGAATATTTTACAATATTTGGAATCAAAAGCTGGACGAAAAAGAAACGATTCTGAAAATTATTCAGATAGAACTTTAGATTTAGACTTGTTGTATTACGATAATTTAATATCCGACAAAGAAGAATTAATTCTTCCCCACCCTAGAATATCAGAACGGCTTTTTGTTTTGAAGCCGATGGTAGAAATTGGTGCAGAATGGATTGATGCAAGACATGAAAAATCAATGAAACAATTATTGGAAGAAACTGAAGACATTTCTGAAATTGAAAAATCTTCAAAATTGAACTTTGGTAACTGTTAATAAAATTCAAAATCCACTTAAAAATTCACTCAAAAAACTAAGTAAAAAAATAAATGCTTAATATTGTATCTTAAAATAAAATAGAAATATAAATTTTAGTTATGAGAAAGCAGAGTATCAAAGGTTTAGCGTTTTTCGCTGTTGCTGGTTCATTGTTGACCAGTTGTGACCTGATGAAAGATTTGAAGTATACAGTAACTCCAAGTCCATTAGAAATGCACGGAGACAGCGTACGCGTTAAAGTTGACGTTACTTTCCCAGAAAAAGGAATCAAGAAAAAAGCTTCGGCAGAAATCATTCCTATGTTAGGTGGAGTTGCTTTGAAACCAGTCACGGTATTGGGTGAAAAAGCGGTTGGAAATGGAAATACCATTGCATACAAATCTGGAGGTAAAATGGTTTACACAGATGTAATTGCTTACCAACCATCTTTTGAAAACACCACTTTGATGGTTACGGGTAAAATTTCAAAAGGAGGAAAAGAAAAAGATCAAATTGATCCAATTGAAATTGCTAAAGGAACAGTTATCACTCCATTATTGGTGAACAAAGATTTCAAAGTGATGATGGCAGAAGATGCTTTTCAAAGAACCACAGAGCAATCTTATACAGCTCAAATCAATTACGATAAAAGCAAGTCAATCGTTAAGCCAAACGAATTGAAAGATGCAGATATCAAAGCTTTAGAAGCTTGGTTGGATGCAGCACAATCAAATCCCAAAATCGCAATCAAAAATGTTAGTGTAACAGGTTTTGCATCTCCAGAAGGTGAGCAAGGAACAAATGAATCTTTGTCTTCAGACCGCTCAAATACTGCAAAAGAAGCAGCAAAAGGAATTGCGAAAAAAGCGAAAAACACGAAAGGTCAAGAAGAAATCTACTCAACAGCTGGAAGAGGTGAAGACTGGGAAGGATTCAAAGCTGAATTGGCGAAATCTAACATGAAACAAGATGAAAAAGACTTGGTTGTAAGAGTTTTGGAAATGTATAAAGATCCTGTTCAAAGAGAGCAAGAAATCCGTAACATGGCAAAGACGTTTACGTTCTTAGAGCAAAATATTTTACCAAGATTGCGTCGTTCTGAAATTCGTGTAATTTATGATTTGACAGGTTATTCTGATGAAGAATTGACTAACATGTCTCAAAAAATGATTGATTCTTTGGATTTGGAAGAAATTCTTTTCACAGCAACTTTAACAAGTGACTTAAACGAGAAATTAAGACTTTACAATGAAGCTAGTCGTTTGTTTCCAACTGACAACAGATCGTTCAACAATGCTGGAGCTGTATTATTCATGCAAGGTAAAATGGATGAGGCAAAAGCTAAATTTGAAGCTGCAAATTCTTTGGAAGAAAATGCAATTTCTCAAAACAATTTGGGAGCTGTTGCTGGAGTTAAAGGTGACAGAATGAAAGCAAAAGAATTATTGGCTAAAGGAGGAGGTTCTCCAGAAGCAAAATACAATATGGGAATTATTGCAATCCAAGATGGTATATATGCGTCAGCAGTTTCTAATTTGGGTGACAATAACTTCAACAAAGCATTGGCTCAATTGTTAAATGGAGATGTGGCAGGATCAGTTAAAACAATTGATGCATCTGCAGACAAAGAATCTGCACAAGGTTCTTATTTGAAAGCAATTGCTGCAGCTCGTCAAGACAAATTAGACTTGACAGTTACAAACTTGAAAAAAGCGATTTCAAAAGATAAAAACTTCAAAGCGAAGGCAGCGAAAGATATGGAGTTCTTGAAATATTTTGAGAATCCAACTTTTACTGGAGCATTGAACTAGGAGGTTTTAAATTAATTTTTGAATCCCGGTAGCGAAAGTTATCGGGATTTTTTTTGTTATTATTTTGTTGATTCAGGATTTGGGGAAAAGAGTTTTGATGTGAAAGTGGGTATTTTAAATTGGTAATTCGAAATATTGCAATATTTGATTTGGCTGGAAATGATAAGATAATTGTAGTATTCGAAATATTGCGATTTTCAGTTTAGCTGGAAATTTGAAGAAATATGTCACATTCGAAATATTGCGATATTTGATTTAATTGGTTTTTCGTAGAGAATTGTCACATTCGAAATATCGGGATATTTGATTATACTGTAAATGTGAAGAAAATTGTCCTGTTCGAAATATAGCGATATTTGATTTAATTGGTTTTTCGTGGAGAATTGTCACATTCGAAATATCGGGATCGTAGATTAGACTGAAAATCCGAGGAAAATTATACCGTTCGAAATATCGCGATATCTAGTATAAAAAGAAACTCGATAAATCTTGGTCATTCGAAATATTGCGATATTTGGTTATACTGTAAATGTGAAGAAAATTGTCCTGTTCGAAATATTGCGATATTTGATCTAATTGGTTTCCGTGGAGAATTGTCACATTCGAAATATCGCGATATCTAGTATAAAAAGAAACTCGATAAATCTTGGTCATTCGAAATATTGCGATATTTGGTTATACTGTAAATGTGAAGAAAATTGTCCTGTTCGAAATATTGCGATATTTGATCTAATTGGTTTTCGTGGAGAATTGTCACATTCGAAATATCGGGATCGTAGATTATACTGAAAATCCGAGGAAAATTATACCGTTCGAAATATCGCGA
>JBBALI010000032.1:0-4678 GCA_040403095.1 Crocinitomicaceae bacterium | reverse complement strand
GATCGTAGATTATACTGAAAATCCGAGGAAAATTATACCGTTCGAAATATCGCGAAATCTAGTATAAAAAGAAACTCGATAAATCTTGGTAATTCGAAATATTGCGATATTTAATGTAATTGGAAATTTGAAGAAAAATCTACCATTCGAAATATTGCGATATTTAGATTAGCTCAAGAACAGAAGAAAATTATCTAGTAGGAAATATTGCAATATTTAAATTCTGGAGAATTGAGATTATTACATTTAATTCATTTTTTCAAATATGGCACAAACTAAAAAGCCAATGACTTTCTTAAAATCATTGGCTTTTTAAAGTTTTAAACTTACTGTATCAATCGTGAATCCACTTATCGTTTCTAATTTCACCTAAAATTGTTACTTGCTTACTTTTTCCATAGTCTTCCGCTGCAATGAGCATTTGTTCTTTGGTGTCGCGTCTAATACGGATTCCTCCTGAACCGGAATTTTTAACTTCTATGTAAAATCCATCACGCAGTCTTGCTGGTTTTGTTGGCGGACGTCCCATACTTGATTGTATTTTTTATGTTTATTATTTATTCTAAATTCTAGAATGATTCTAAATATAGCAATTAATATTGAAATAAGTTCAATGTTAACCTTTTTTAACTGCAAAAAATATTTAAAAAGCAGAATTGAATTATAAAACACTAATTTTGCATTCTTGAATTTTTATAAAAAACAAACCAATTAAATGTCTGAAATTAATATAAAATCATTACTTCCAATAATCAAATTTGATATAACTGAATCAATGACTGAAGCAGAATTATTTCAAAATCAAACTCTCAGACCAATTCTAAAATTTCAAGGACCCGGACTTTGTCGACTAACGCTGATTTACTGTTTTCAAATGAACCCAAGTTTTGGTGGATTATCTGGTACAAAAAAACGCAAAATGTTGAACGATTTACTTTCGGGAAATCAAGCATTAAGAAATCATTTAATTGGAATGATTATTTCTTTTTTCGACAAACAAGAATGGGATTTTTATGCGAGTAAGCAAAAAGACATTAATAAAAGAATTTTGGCCATGATTCAAGTTCGCGTTTTAGATACTTATGAAAAATTTGTTCCTGTTGCTATCTAAATATTAGTTGCATCAATCTCGTTGATTTCATAGTAAACACTATCTTCCCTATAAATCATATTAATCATTTGCCAATAAACCAAAAGTGAAACAATTTGATCGATTGAAGATTTGTTTAATTGTGAAATTCTGTAAAGTTTACTCAAAGTTATTGGAGTAGATTCTTTGATTAGTTTCAATATTATCAATTCCTTTTCACCAAAAATTGATGGCTTATTGATGGCATTTTGCTCTAATTTCCAAACTTTTTGGACAATTTTATTTGCAATGAGCGTTTGATCATTTCTTCTGATATAAAATTTCCAATTGCCTTCTTCGTCTTGTGCTCGAAAAACATGATTTGCATTTGGTTCGATGATTATTTCAAGCACTAATTTCATCTCTTCCTGCCAAATTCTTGATTCAAAATTTAAAACTGGACTACAATATAATTCTACTGCACCTTGAATCATATGAAATTCTTCCTCTGGATTTATTCCTGCTATTTTACCGTTGTCTTTTACTCCAATTAGCAATCTTCCTCCATCAGTATTTCCAAATGCAACCAACGTTCTAGCAATCTTTCTTTGATCATCAATTCTAAACTTGAAATCCTGCTGTTGATTTTCGCCTACACTTATTAATTTCTTAATACTTTCCATTTATAGTATATTAAAAACCAAAAAATCCCTGGCAAACGATACTAATTCCGCTAGCCAAGGATTGCTAATTTAATAATTAATTAAATTTTATTCCGCTAATTAACTTTAATTTTTAAATCTCTTACATCAGAATTATTCTTTGACTATTCTTTGAAATGAATTTCCGACTGTAGTTTGAATTTCTAAAAAATAAATACCCGGATTAAAAGATTTCAAATCTATGATGTCACTAATTAAATAGTGGTTGTTATGAACTAATTTTCCTTGAGAATCAAAAATTTTCAAATCATAAAAGCCAAAATCTTGCTGCGTTTGAAAAAACACTTTCACCTCATTTCTTGCTGGATTAGGCGCTATGTAAACAGCATTCGTCAAACTCATATCCTCGATACCAACTTTACTTACCATAACACAACTTGAAGTATCTTTGCACCCTGAACTATTAGTGATAATAACTGCATAACTTCCATTTGCAGGTGCAGTAAAACTTGCAGAATTTGCACCATTTATTTGTTGATTTGTTGAACAATTAATCCACTGATAATTCATTCCAGTTGGTGAAGCTGTTACTACATTCTCACTTGTTAGATTGGCAGTAGCTATAGGATTTGAATTTATTGTTACCGTAGTTGGCAACGAGGTAGCTGAACAACCGTTTGAGTTAGTATTGGTTAAAGTAAAAGTTCCCCCAGAATTTACAGTAATACTATTTGATGTTGCTTGATTTGACCAACTATTTCCTCCAATTGATGAAGCAGTTAAAACTACATTATTTCCTTGGCAAAAAGCAACTGGTCCGCTAGCAATGATTGTTGGTACTGCTGGCAAAGGATTTACAATTACAGATATTGTATTAGATGTCCCTACACAACCATTGTTATCAGTTACTGAAACTGAATAATCACCAGAACTCGAAACATTAATTGATTGAGACTGATTGCTATTTGACCAAATATTACCTGATAATTCAGAAGAGGAAAGTTGTATATTTCCTCCTTCACAAAACGTTGTATTGCTTGACGCAGAAATTATTGGTGATGGATTACTAACAATAAAAATACTTACTGCTTCAGATGTTGAAGAACAACCATTTGAATTTGTAACAGTAAGAATAAAATTTCCCGCTTGTGTAACTTCAATATTATTTGTTGTTTCATTGGTTGACCAAATATTTCCAGTTGCTTCTGATGAACTCAAAATCACAGAAGAACCTTCGCAAATTGTAGTATTTCCCTGAACGTCGATAATTGGAATAGTTGGACTCGAAATGACTTCAACTTCTACAGGTAAAGATGTTGTTGAACACCCATAAATGTCTGTATACGTGTAGAAGTAGGTTCCTGCTGTATAAACTATAATACTATTTGTTATTTCTGATGTGGACCAAACAATCCCTTCATTCTCTGAAGCATACAATCCAACTTGATCACCATCACAAAATGAGAGACTTCCTGAAACTGCAACAATTGGATCAAGCGTTACCGGATAAACTTCAACTGTAACCGTATTTGAACTCGCAGAGCAACCGTTTCCGTCTGTAACCATCAATGAAATATCACCAGATTGATTAACTATTATACTATTTGTTGTTTGACTATTTGACCATTGATTTCCTGTAGAAGATGAAGAATTTAAAACAACACTTCCTCCAGCACAAAATGAAGTTGGACCCTGCGCCATAATTTGAGCATTTGGTAAAGGATTTACTTGGACCAAAACTGAATTAGATGTAGCAGAACATCCATTTCCATCGGTGTAAACAACAGAATAATTTCCACTAGATGTAACGAGTATAGATTCAGAAGTTTCACTTGTATTCCATAAATTTCCGGAACTTACATTTGAACTGAGTTGCACATTTTGTCCTTCACAGAAAGTTAGATTTCCATTACTTGAAACAAAAGGTGCAACTGGAATTGAGTGCACTGTAACTGATCTATCAGCTGTCGTAGTTCCGCAGGCAGTATTGGAAGTTGCTCTTACTATGTAATCACTTACTACATTATTTACTTGACCTGATGTTGAATTTATAGTTGCTCCACCAGAAAGAATTGAATAAGTTGTTGTTCCTGTTGATGATGCTATATACGTAGATGTACTCCCTACGCAGATATCTGTCAAACCAGATGTGAAAGTAGGTGTTGTTGGTGCAGAACAATTGTACGATAACTGCATATCATCAATGTAACCATTATCAAATCCTGCAATTGTGGACGACATTTGAAGTCCAAAGTAATAAGTACCTGAAATTGTTGGTGTATATGAGTAAGTAAACTGTGTATAGCTTGTTTGTGTTCCATTATTTACAACGGTCGTAGTTGTGGCAGGTGCTGTCGTTTGAACAGTTGTTACACCTACTTTTACTGTCATCCCAGCAGAACATGTACTTGAACAAACTCCCTTATAATAAAAAGTCAAATTATAGGTGGTATTTGCGTTTAAATTTGCACCATCGGTAATTAACCAGCCTGTCCAATTGTTAGTCATTTTAATACATCTAGTTCCTGTTCTAAAAGCAGTAGAAGATGCTATCCATGGATAATTTTTACTTGTTAACCAATTTACAGGCGTACAACTAGTTGTCACTAAGTTAGCTCCAGCTGAGCTTCCACAAGAAGTTGTTAAACCTTCAAATCCTTCTGACCAAACCACGGTTTGAGAAAAAACTTTATTAAGAGTTAAGAAACATACAAATACCAAATAGATATTCAAATTGAGGGATTTTTTCTCTAATAGAAACTGTCTCATAGTGCTCAAAAATTATATTTTTAGAGTATAAATCTACAATAAATATAATATAATTTTAAGAGGTCTAGCCCCTCAAATTGAAAAAAGGTTCTCTTCTGATTTCCCTAAACAAAAAAAATCCCGTACAAATGAATGTACGGGATTTATAAAAGTGGCGTCGACTTACTCTCCCACCCTC
>JBBALI010000031.1:0-47838 GCA_040403095.1 Crocinitomicaceae bacterium | reverse complement strand
TACTTAAAAAAGGATTTCAGGACAAGAAAAACTTTACGCTCGAACAAAGATTATTTCACCTTGATTTGCTTGAAAAAGCACTAACTTCTCGTGAAAAAGAAATTCAAGAAGCACTGCAAAAAGATTTCAATAAACCGTTTTTTGAAACGTATTTAACTGAAATCTTTCCTGTTTTGGATGAAATCAAGCATTTCAAGAAAAATCTGAGAGTTTACATGCAACCTGAGCGAGTAAAAACTCCTCTGTTTTTATTACCAGCTTCTGGAAAGAAGTACGCCGAACCCAAAGGAACGGTTTTGATTATTGGTGCTTGGAATTATCCGATAAACCTTACTTTAATTCCGCTGATTGGTGCCATTGCCGGCGGAAACACCGTGTTGCTAAAACCAAGTGAAATTGCTGTAAATAGTTCTAAAATCATCCTTGAAATTATCTCAAGCATATTTCCAAGTGACGTTATTCAAGTAATTGAAGGTGATGGAATTGTGACAACTGAAATTCTTCAAAATGAATTCGACCACATTTTCTATACTGGCAGCACCCAAGTTGGCAAAATCATCTATCAAAAAGCCGCTGAAAAATTAACTCCTGTCACATTAGAGCTTGGAGGAAAATCTCCCGCAATTTTCCATGAATCAGCGAATTTAAAAAGAAGTGTCAAGAGACTTCTTTGGGGAAAATTCCTCAATGGTGGACAAACATGCGTTGCGCCAGATTATGCCTTAATTCCTAAATCATTGAAATCTTCATTTTTATCCAAATGCAAAGAAGAGATTAAGAATTATCTTGATGAAAATGAAAGCAGTATCATCATCAATCAAAAGCATTTTGACAGGATTACTTCACTTTTAAACGGAAACCACGAAGTTCATTTTGGTGGCGACTTTAACAGAGAAACGAGATACATCTCCCCTACTATTGTTGAAATTTTTGACACTGAAAGTCCTTTACTGAGTGAGGAAATTTTCGGTCCAATTTTGCCCGTTTTTTTCTACAACAATGAAACTGAAATTGAAGATTTTTACAGAAAAAGTCCAAATCCTCTATCGCTTTATATTTTCAGTGATAATAAATCGTTTACAGAAAAAATCATTGCAGATTATCCAAGCGGTGGCGTGCTCATCAATGACGTGATTATGCATTTAGCGCACACAAATTTGCCTTTTGGCGGACGAGGATTTAGCGGATTTGGCAATTACCATGGTGCGGCTAGTTTTCAAACATTTACGCATTCAAAAAGTGTAATGAAACAAGTGAATTGGATTGACCCTAATTTCCGCTACAGACCTTCCACTGATAAAAAGACCAATTTTCTAAAAAAGTTGATTGCTTTGATTCATAAATTCTGAGTTTTTGACGCGTCAAAACTCGTGCTATTCTTCGTATCTTTGCAGAAAGTTAGAAAATCATGATTATCGAAATAAATCAGCAGAATATTGACGAAAGATTAATTCAGCAAGCAGCTGATGTTCTAAAAAAAGGTGGAATTATCATTTTTCCAACCGATTCTGTCTATTCTATGGGATGCGATTTATATAATAAAAATGCTTTGGCTAAATTGGCAAAATTGAAAGGTGTCAAACTAAATAAAGCGCGGTTTTCAATTATTTGTCACAACCTGAGTGATTTATCAAACTATGTCAAACAAATCGATCGACCTACTTTCAAATTATTGAAGCAACATTTGCCAGGTCCGTTCACTTTTATCTTGACAGCAACCAACGAAATCCCGAAGTTGTTCGACTCAAACAGAAAAGAAATCGGTATCAGAATTCCTGACAATCAAATCATTTTAAAAATTACTGAAGCATTGGGAAAACCAATTGCAACGACTTCTTTACACGATGATGAAGATACATTTTTAGACTATTTCAACGATCCATACGAAATCTACCAAAGATTTGACGATGAAGTAGATTTAGTCGTTGACGGAGGCTACGGAAAATTGCACGCTTCTACTATCATTGATTGCACATCAGGCGCGCCAGTAATTGTCCGTCAAGGAATCGGAAAACTCGATATTTAATTATTTTTCTTAATTTTCAATCTGTAAACATCACTTTCAAAACCAAAAAGTATGATGCTCATTATAGATTGTGGAAGTCAAAAAACACCATTCATCGAACAAGCCGTTGATTTAGAGATGGATTATAAAACTGTTGGACTTTTCGATGCAGACCAACATGCTGCCAAAGATTGTCTTGGAATTATTATTTCAGGCGCCCCAATTTTAATTACCGAAGTCGATAATCAACCTTATTTAGATCAATTATCTTGGATAAAAGATGTTACTATTCCAGTTTTTGGAATTTGTTTTGGACATCAAATATTGGGACTATTGTATGACGCAAACGCCGCGAGACAAAAAGAAGACCGCGATTGGCAATTAATAGAATCTTTGGAAAATCATCCTTTGTTAGACAAATTACCTACAGAATTTGAAATGATGGAAGACCATTGTGAATCGATTTCCGTTCCAAGAGACTTTAAACTTCTTGCAGTTTCTGATGCTTGCGTCAACGAAGCCATGTGCCACAAGTCTAAACCAATTTTTGGCGTGCAATTTCATCCAGAAGTTTCTGGAAATCAAGGCTCCATAATTATTGAAAACTTTGTTAATATTTGCAGAAAAACAAACGCAGAAAGTCAAAAATAAAACGAGATATTCGCACATGCTTTTAAATAGAATTTGGATTGGAATGTTTTTGATTGCCATGTTGATGGCATTGGGAAAACTAATTTTTTGGCAAGATTTAAATATTTTTCAGACAATGATCAATAGTTTATTTGATGCCGCGAAATCTGGTTTTGAACTTTCATTGGGATTAACAGGAGCACTTTGCCTCTGGATGGGATTCATGAAAGTGGGCGAAGAAGCCGGCGCAATCAGAAAAATGTCGAAAATCGTTTCTCCACTTTTCAGTCGAATTTTTCCGGAAATTCCGAAAGATCATCCTGCGATTGGTTCCATGATGATGAATATTTCCGCCAATATGCTGGGACTTGACAATGCTGCCACTCCTATGGGACTGAAAGCGATGAAAGAAATGCAAACATTAAATCCTGAGCCCGAAGTTGCTACCAATGCACAAATTATGTTTTTAGTTTTGAATGCTTCAGGACTTACTATTATTCCTGTAAGTATTCTTGCATTGCGCGCTACTAATGGCTCATCTTCTCCTGCGGAAGTTTTTCTACCGATTTTAATCGCAACTTTTTTCGCCACTTTGGCTGGATTAATTTATGTTTCCATCAAACAAAAAATCAATCTTTTCGATAAAGTAATTTTAGCGTATATTGGTTCGTTGACCGCGTTCATTGTTGGACTAATGATTTTCCTTTACTCAAATCCATCTTGGATTGAGCCCGTTTCTTCCGTTGGAAGTAATTTGATTTTATTTGGAATAATAACCTTGTTTATTGTACTTGGAATTAGATCGAAGGTAAATGTTTACGAAACATTCATTGAAGGCGCAAAAGGCGGTTTTGAGGTAGCAATTAGTATTATTCCTTATTTGGTTGGTATGCTCGCTGCGATCGCAGTTTTTCGAGCTAGCGGTGCGTTAGATGGATTGATTGATTTGATCAAAATGGGATTAGTTGCGATTGGCGTCACTACGACCACTTTTGTAGACGCATTGCCTGTTGCTTTCATGAAACCATTTTCAGGAAGTGGCGCACGTGCGTTGATGGTTGAATCTTGGTCGACATACGGCGTGGATTCCTTTGTTGGTAAATTGTCTGCAACTTTTCAAGGAAGCACAGAAACAACATTTTATGTTTTAGCTGTTTATTTTGGTTCAGTGAAAGTGAAAAATACCAGATACGCCGCAATGGGCGGAATCATCGCAGATATTGTGGGCGCATTGACCGCCATTTTTGTTGCATATTTATTCTATAGACACAATGTTGAATTGGTTCAAAAATAAGAAGAAATCTGAAGTATCATTAAGCGAAGCTGTTGAGGTAATCCAAATGAAGCCAATGAATTATCATCCAAAAATCATTTTGGCATGGGCAAAAGCTGTGGAAGGAAACGTTGAAATTGCCATTTGGCTGACAGACAATGGTTTTCCAGAATTGACAATTGCTTGCTCTGCTATAAGATTAAAAGATGAAGCAAGAACTTGGTTGATGCAAAACGGATTTCCACATTTAATGGCGATGATCAACGCTTCTGAAGGAAATAACAAAGCTGCAAAATGGCTTGAAATTAACAAAATGGATATTTTATTCCATATTTCTCAAGCAGTTGAAGACGATCAAAAGTCATGGGCTTGGCTCAAGCATAATACAACACAGGATTTATTTATTTTGGCTCAAAGTATCAAAAAAGTGAAAGATAAAATCGAAGAAAGACACAACGATATTCACAGTTTTGGTGGGGATTAATAAGTATTTAATAATGAAAAAAATTACACTCATTTATGTTTTGATTCTGGTTTTTCAATTTCAGTTGAATGCACAAAAAACCAAAGAAGAATTCATAGCGATTGCCGTTGAAAATGTTCAAAAGAAGAATTATGAAGTGGCACTTAATTTTTTCACCTATGTAATTGAAAATTTCGAACAAGATTCTTTGGCCTATTTTGATCGAGGTTTGGTTAAAAAAAAGATTAGAGATTATGATGGTGCACTTGCTGACTTTACTGCTCAAATCAAATTTGATAGTACAAATGCAGATAGTTATTTCCTTAGAGGAATTGTAAAAGATCATTTGGAAGATTACAAAGGTGCAATTAAAGACTATCAATCTGCAATTCATTTTGATTTTGGTAATTCAGATGCCCATCTTTTTCTAGGAAGAGATAAATTGCTACTTGGTCAAATTATTGACGCTCAAAAAGATTTCAAAGAAGCTGTTGAAATAAATCCAGAAAATGCCCCTGCTTGGGCATACAGTGCTTGGGCTAAAATCCAATTGAATGATTATGCCAGCGCACAAAAAGAATTGGATATTGCATTAAAATTAGACTCAGTAAACGCTCAATCATATTATTTTAAAGCTTTTTTAGAAGCTGAATTATACCAATTTGAGGAATCTTTTCAATCAATCATAAAAGCTATTAACGTACAACCAACTTACAAAATAGAATATCTAAAAAGTAAAAATACAAAACACAAAATCAAGAATTTCAAACCGATACTTTCTAAATTCAATTCAACAATTCTATTAGAAAATCAATCAACCAAAGACCTAATAATTCATGGTTTTGCGAACCTTTACTTGAAAGACAATAAAACTTCAAAAAAATGTTTTGACAAAGTGATTAAAAAAAACAAGACCAATCATGTCGCTTTGTATGGATTGGCGCTAACTTATTATTTAGAAAAGGATTACATTCAAGCGCTATCAAACATTAATTTAGCGCTAGAATTTATACCAGAAGAAGAAAATTATGAAATACTCAAAGAAAATATATTGAAAAGATCAAATCAGAATTAAAATAAAAAACTGTAAAACAACAAGTTATTTTTTTAAAAAAAATTCTAAAAATTCTAAATTCAATATTTATAATCATTCTAATTAACCTTGGACAAATAGAAACCGTTTACTTAGTATTATATTTGAGGAAAAAAACGGAAAATGAAAAACATGTTACTTAAATCAACTGCAGCTTTATTGCTTTTATTGGCTTCAAACTCAGTGACTGCCCAAACACCTGGGAATTTATCTTTTACATTCACAACAACTTCACACAATGGTTATCAAGGTACAAGAAACGTTATGGCTGTTTGGATTCAAGACAATTCAGGCGCTTTTGTGAAAACCAAATTACGATATGCTGGAAGTGTTACTGCTGACCATTTGCCAACTTGGGCAGTAAATTCCGGTGGTTCTTCATCAAATTGTTTATCTGGTTCATGTAATACGGTAAGTGCTGTAACTGGTTCGACACTCACAGGTCCAACAACTAAAACAATTACTTGGGATGGAACAAATACTGCTGGTACTCTTTTACCTGATGGCGTTTACAAAGTAACGATTCAACAAACTTGGGATCATGGTTCGGCTGGAACAACAACTAGATCTTTCACTTTCAACAAAGGTGCTGTTGATGAAAATCAAACACCCACAGCAGATGGAAATTTTACAGGTATGACACTTAGTTGGAATGCTTCATCTGCAGGAATTGAAGAAAATCAGTCTGAATTAGTAGGAGTGAATGTTTATCCAAACCCAAGTTCAAATGGAATTTTCAATGTTGATTACTTGAAAGCAAATAATATCAAGGTAATTAATCTACAAGGAGTAATTATTTCAGATGAAAATTTAGAGGTTGAAAGTGGAACAAAAACTTTGAACTTATCCGAAATGAGCAGCGGTGTTTATTTTATTCAAGTTACGGATGGAGTTAAGACTTCAAAAATCAAGATTACTTTAAGTAAATAAACAATCGATTTTTTCAAAGATCAATAAAGGCGGCTTTCGAGTTGCCTTTTTTATTCTACAAAAACTAATTTTCTAAATCCAGGAGTTTCATAAATTTGAAAATTTCCTTTGTCATCAGAAAAAATCAAATAAGCTTCAATTTCTCGATGTCTTTTTAAATATTTTTTGGCTTTTTCCAAACCCATCACCAAAAGTCCTGTCGCTGTTGCATCAGAAACAATACAGTCTTCTGCAAAAACTGATGCACTCAAAAGTGTGTTTTTTGCGGGATAACCAGTTTTCGGATCAATATGATGCGCATATTTAACACCATTCTCAACAAAAAATCTGCGATTGTTTCCGGAAGTTGCCACCCCTAAATTATTCAGTTTGATAATTTCCTTCAAAGGATTTCCAGTTTCTTTATTATCATATGGTTGCTCAATTCCAATTAGCCAATTTTTACCATTTGCTTGCTGTCCGCTTGCATAGACTTCACCTCCAATTTCAACAATAAAGGATTTAATTCCTTTACTTTTAAAGAAATCAGAAACAACATCAACAGAATATCCTTGAGCGAAAGCATTAAAATCCAGTGCAACACGCGGATCTTTTTTGATTATATAATCACCTTTTAAATCAATCAATTCAAATCCAACAAATTGCAACAAACTATCTATCACTTTTTGTTCAATTTTTTGCTTTTTTCCTGGACCAAATCCCCAAGCATTTACCAAGGAATAAACCGTGGGGTCAAAATTTCCTTTTGTACTTTTCCAAATTTCTTTGGCTTGATTGAAACAAGTGATAAAATATTTATCAACTTTCACTTTTTCCTCACCTTTATTAATTCTAGAAATAATTGAGTTGGGAATGTAGGTAGAAAGTGATTGATCAAAATCATCCAAAATTGTTAAAACATCGACTTGAAAATCTCTTTCCAAAGAATCATAATAGGTAATATGAAAAGTTGTTCCTTGAGCATTTCCTTCAAAATAAAAAGGTTCATTTTGACTGAAAGAATTGTATGAAATGATCAAAAATACCAATGTTATAATTTTCATAAAATCTCCTTTGAATTTAGATTGCAAAAATAATCATTTTATGCTGTTTAAGACCTTACATTTAAGATTATTTTACGAACACTAATCTTCTGAAAAACATAAAGATATATACTTATTAACTAAAAAATTATACTGTGAAAAAAAATGGTTAAAAACTTTTATAAATTAGAACAAAACAGGATGATTTTGTGAATTTTTTTTGTCTAATTTCGTCATGCTAAAATTAAAAAACCATGTATTTTAAAAATCTTATTTCTTTTAAATTTATTGCACTATTATCGATTTTCTCTCTTTCGATAAATGTTGCTTTTTCTCAAAATGTGATCCGATGCTTCACTGATGAAATGGACTCAATATTGAAAGCCAATCATCCAGAAATTCAATCTAAAACAGAGTTTGAAAATTGGCTTAATAATGAAATGGAAACCAATACTGAATCCAAAATTATTGGTGGTGTTTATTACATTCCAGTCGTTGTTCATGTTATTCATAACGGGGAAGCTGTTGGAGTTGGAACAAATGTTTCGTTTGCAGCTATTCAATCTCAAATTGACGTTCTAAATGAAGATTTTCGAAGAATGTTGGGCTCAAATGGCTGGAATACAAACCCGGTTGGAGCTGATACAAAAATTGAATTTTGTTTGGCTCAAAGAAGACCTGATGGTTCGGCATTTAGTGCCACAGAACCAGGAGTTAACAGAATAAATAGAACCACTGCTGGGTTTAGTACGCCACCCTATTCAACAACCTATATTGATGCAACAATCAAACCTTGGACCTATAATAACAATACACCAACTGCTACCAGAGGCTGGGATCCTGCAAAATATATGAATATTTGGTTGTGCAATATTTCAGGAGGAATTTTAGGTTATGCGCAATTTCCTCAATCACCTTTGGGTGGTATGGGTTGTGCAACCCCTGTTGCTTCGACTGATGGAGTTGTTTTTCTTTACAGTTCAATCGGAAAAAGCGCTGTGACTGGTTTTGCAGCGCCTTACAATGAGGGAAGAACCGCAACACATGAAATTGGTCACTGGTTAGGTTTACGGCATATTTGGGGTGATGGCGGTTGTACTGTCGATGATTATTGTAACGACACTCCCGAAGCAAGTGCGGCAAACTATGGTTGTCCAACTGGAACCAATTCATGCACTGGGGCACCAGATGCAGGGGTCGACATGATTGAAAATTACATGGACTACACGGACGACCTATGTATGAATATTTTTACTGAAGATCAAAAAATGCGCATGAGAACGGTTTTAGAAAGTAGTCCTTTGCGCGTAAGTTTGATTAATTCTGATGCTTGTACTCCCCCAATTACAAATGATGCCTCAGTAATTGATGTTATTAATCCAAAGGGTGACAATTGCGTGGGAAGTGTTACTCCGACAGTTGTCTTGAAAAACAGAGGTTCAAGTAACTTGACCTCCGCAATAATCTCTTATTCAATTGACAACGGAACAGCGACAACATTCAATTGGACTGGGAATTTAACTCCAAATTCTACTGTGAATGTGAATCTAAGTTCATTCACAACTACTTTAGGAAATCATTTTTTCAAAACGTGGTCAACTTTGCCAAATGGTACCTCTGATCAGGCTGTTGATTTTGACACTTCAGGAATTTCATTTGTGATTTCAAATGGAGAAATGGCTCCGTTTGTGGAAAATTTTGATGGTTCTGTCTTCCCTCCAGACGTAAGATGGCAAGTAGCAAATGGTGGATCAGATTGCTTTTATTGGATTGGCGCTTCTGGCGTTTCAAGTACGGGTGTATTTGCTAACAACATTGCACAGGTGCCCATGTTTGGAAATTCTACCGCGCAAACTGAATCCTTGATTACCCCGATTTACATCTTACCATGTAACGCAACTGCATCCAATATTCAATTTGATGTTGCTTACAGAAGAAGAACAAGTTCCACCAATGAGCAACTTTTTGTAGATATTTCAACAGATTGCGGTGCAACTTGGAACTCAACTCCAATTTATAATAAAAGTGGTGCAACTCTTGCCACAAGTGCGACATTGGCAACTGCTACGTGGTATCCAACTGCTTCTACAGATTGGAGAAATGAAACTGTTGATTTGCTATCATTTGTTTCAGGAACATCTAGCAACATTCAATTTAGATTTAGAGCAATCGCTGCAAATGGAAATAATTTGTACATAGATAATTTTAAATTCAATGCCACTACACCAGGTGAAATTAATGTAACTCAAAGTGCAAACACTGTTTTAGATGGAGGTTCATATAACTATGGTTCAGTTAGTCCTGGAGGAACATCTACAGCAACTTTCACTATTACCAACTCAGGAACTTCAAATTTGGTATTAACGGCGCCAATAACTGTTACTGGTAGTGGTTTTGTGCTCGGCTCATCGTTTGGAACAACGACAGTTGCAGCGGGTGCAACCACAACATTCTCTGTCGCTTTCAATCCTACTGCTGGCGGAACATACACGGGAAATATTTCTTTTGCAACTAATGATTGTGATGAATCGACTTACAATTTCATTTTGACTGGTGTTTCCGCTGCCGCCCCGCCTGTTGCGAATTTTTCTGCAACACCTTTATCTTCTTGTGCAGGTACACCTGTTACATTTACAGATTTGTCAACAAATACAGCAAGTTGGTTATGGAATTTTGGTGCTGGTGCTACACCAGCAACATCAACTTTGCAAAATCCAACAGTCACTTTCAATACTGCTGGAGTTTATACAATCACATTGACAGCAACAAATGCAAGTGGTTCAGATCCAGAGATAAAAACAAACTACATAACTGCACTTGGTTCAACAGCTGTCGCACTTCCAATCATTGAAGGTTTTACAGCAACAACTTTTGTCCCAACTAACTGGTCTTTGGTGAATGCAAATAATTCACCAACAACTTGGGTTAGATCCGCAACAATCGGAAATACGCCAACTACGGGGAATTCAATGATGTTTGACAATAACAATTACAATGATGCTGATGACGATCAAATAAGAATGCCAAGTACCATATTTACTGGACTTGCATCTGCTCAACTTCAATTTGATGTGGCTTACGCTCAATATAGCGCTACTTATTTTGATGGCTTAGATGTTTCGGTATCTACTGATTGTGGGCAAACTTTCACATCAGTTTACAGTAAATCTGGATCAATCTTAGCAACGGCGCCAAATACAACTGCAAATTTCACTCCAACAACTTCACAATGGAGAACAGAAACTGTTGATTTAACAAGCTATGTTGGAAATCCCTCTGTAATTGTTGCATTCAAAAATCTTTCTGGAAATGGAAATAGATTGTTCGTAGATAATATCAACCTGTCAGGGGTTGTTTCTTCTACTCCTCCAATAGCAAGTTACACAAGTTCAGCGGCGACGGCATGTACTGGAGAGGTTATTACTTTTACAAATACATCAACTGGAACACCAACGACATACAATTGGACTTTTGCAGGTGGAACTCCAGCAACTTCAACAGATGTAAATCCAACTGTTACCTATTCAACTCCTGGAGTTTATACTGTTTCTTTGGCGGCAACAAATGCTTTTGGCGCAAACACGGTCATTCAATCAAATTCTATCACAATTAATGGAACAACGGCTGCACCTGGCTCGATTTCAGGTACTTCAACACTTTGTTCAGGAACATCAGGAACTGTATACTCTATTCCTAACGTTTCAGGAGCAACCGATTACACTTGGTCAGCCCCAGCTGGTTCAACGATAACCACAGGTCAAGGAACAACTTCAGTAACAATTACTTTTGGCTCAACAGCAGGAAATGTATCAGTGGTTGCTAATAATTCTTGTGGTGCTTCATCAGCAAGTAATCAATTAATTACTTTGATTCAAACGCCAGCAGCGCCAACTTTAAGTGTGATTAATAATTGTGGTAGTTCCGTGATTTCTTCTGCTTCAAATGTAAATTTACTTTGGTCAACAAATGAAACAACATCTTCAATTACAGTTATTGCCGGGGGAACAATTACGGCAACACAATCATTGAATGGCTGTACTTCACCGATTTCTTCAATTCAAGCAGCACCTAAAACAATACCAACTGCACCCGTTGTAACAGTTTCAAATTTATGTGGCTCTTCCACTTTGAACTCTGCAACAACAGGAACATTGCATTGGTCAAATAACGCAACAACAAACAGTATTTCTGTCACAAACGCAGGAGATTTCACTGTATATCAAACTGTAAATGGATGTTTAAGTGATACGACTACGGTAACTTCTGCCCCATTGACAGTGCCAAATGTAACTTTGACTGCTTTCTCTTCAGTTTGCGTTAATTCACCTAAATTCAGTTTAACAGGTGGTTCTCCAGCTGGCGGAACGTATTCAGGACCTGGAGTTGTTTCAAATCAATTTGATCCTTCAATAGCTGGATTGGGTACATTTACCATTTCTTATTCATTTACAGATGTTAATGGTTGCAGTGCCCAAGCGCAACAAACCATTACTGTTGGTTGTGCAAGTATCGAAGATATTAACAAAAATAACTTCACCATTTATCCAAATCCAAATGATGGAACTTTCACAATTGCAGGAAGTAAAAATCGAATTCAATCAGTTAAAGTATTCGACATGTCAGGAAAATTGGTGAGAGAAATGAAAATTGAAAACAATCAAAATCAAATTGATGTAAATGTTCAACATTGTGCAGATGGTATTTATTCTGTTGAAATTTCTAGTAATGATGCAATTTCTAGGGTAAGAATTGTAAAAACGAAATAGCAATAGTTTATTTTGAAACTTAAACAGCAGTGAAATTTCATTTTTTGAAAAATCATTGCTGTTTTTTTTATGTTTAAAAAATTAAAAATCAGTAATATTTACCTACATTTGGTTTTAAATATTTAGGACATGAAAAATTGGATTTTATTCTCATTATTGACCACAATCATGACATCTTGCAGTTTCAAGCAAAATGTTGCTTTCAATAAAAACTGGTCAGGTTCCATGAACTGTGAATTAGATATGCGACAAATGCTCCCAATGATGGAAGTTGAAGGCGGTGAAAAAGCCGTTTCAATGACTGAAGAACCTGAAACATTGGAAAAAATCAAATTATTGAAAGCAGCAAAAGGTGTTTCAAAAGTGGATGTTAAAGAAGTTGAAAAAGGACTTTATGCATTTTCATTCGAATTTGATGATTTAAATTCACTCAATAAATCAGCAAACATCATGTTTTCAGATTCTTCTGGCGTAAATGAATTTGTATATTTCAATCTTAAAGATAAAAATACTTTGTTTTTTACCATGCCCAAAAATGAAGAGGGATCCACCGAAGGTGAAACATCTGAAGAACCAACTGGAATGGAAGGTTTTAATTATGAATTAAGTCTTAAATTTCCAAGAAAAATCGCCAGCATTGAAACAAAAAATAATGCTAAAATCAGTGAAGACAAAAAGGAAATCAATTATACATTCGATATCCTTTCCATGCAATCAAGTTCTTTTTCTCCTGATATTTTAATCACACTCAAAAAGAAATAATTCACAAACAATTGTTTCATTTTAAACCAAATTTATGAGGAATTTCTGATAATTTCTTTACTTTTGATTCAATGAAAAATTTTCGATTGCTTCTTCTTCCATTCAGCTTTTTATATGGAGTAATTACTGCTGTTCGAAATTTACTTTTCAATCTAAAAATCAAAGAAGTATACGAAATACCAGTCAAATCGATTTGTGTTGGAAACCTTTCAGCCGGTGGCACAGGCAAAACACCACACGTGGCTTACATCACTGAATTATTAAATCCTTACAATGAAATTCAAATTTTAAGTCGTGGTTACGGCCGAAAAACCAAAGGCTACTTTTTACTTGATGAAAATTCAACTGCTGAAAACGTTGGCGATGAGCCACTTTTTTACCACAAACAATTTAACAACGCAGATGTCGCAGTTTGTGAATCACGAAAAACTGGAGTTGAAAATTTATTAAAACTAAAAGAAAATCAAATAATTATCTTAGACGATGCTTTCCAACACCGCGCTGTAAAAGCTGGTTTGAATATTCTAATCACTGACTTCAATCAACCTTATTTTAACGATTGGATGCTTCCTGCTGGAAATTTGAGAGAATGGGTTTCTGGAAGAAAAAGAGCTGATATTGTAATTGTTAGTAAATGTAAATGGAATCTAAATCAAGAAACAAAAACACTTTATAAACAAAAACTAAAATTCAATCCAGATTCAATTTATTTTTCCACCATTCAATATGGAGAATTACTTTCTTTTGATTCAAATTCAGTGCTTTCAACTGCCAAAAAACTATTACTTGTCACTGGAATTGCCAATCCATTGCCATTGCTTGAACATTTGAAAGAAAAATATGAGGTTGAATTGATACAATTTCCAGATCATCACGCTTTCAGTATGGATGATATTCATAAAATTCATAAAAAATTTGATACTTTTGCAAGTGAAAATAAAGCTATTGTAACCACAGAAAAAGATTTCATGCGTTTGCAAAGCCAAAATTTCAAAACTGTGATTGATCAAAAACCTTGGTTTTATCAAAAAATAACAGTAAAATTAGATAGAGAATTAGAGTTTAAAACAGAAATAAACAATTATGTTAGAGCAATTTAAAGAATCAGTAGCTTACATTAAAAGCAAAACTACAGTAGAACCAACAATCGGTATCATTTTAGGTACAGGCTTGGGTGGATTGGTAAAGGAAATTGAAATCATCAATGAAATTCCTTACAAAGATATCCCGCATTTTCCAGTTTCTACAGTAGAAAGTCATTCTGGAAAATTGATTTTTGGAAATTTAGGTGGTAAAAAAGTAATCGCGATGCAAGGTCGTTTTCACTTTTACGAAGGATATGACATGAAACAAGTGACTTATCCTGTTCGTGTAATGAAATTGATGGGCATTGAAAGATTGTTTGTTAGTAACGCTTCTGGTGGTGTCAATCCAGATTTTGAAGTAGGAGAAATCATGATTCAAGATGATCATATCAATTTATTTCCTGCGCATCCTTTAATTGGAAAAAATTTCGACGAATTAGGACCACGTTTTCCTGATATGAGCGAACCTTATGATCCAGAAATGATTGCTTTGGCTAAAACAATTGCTGCCGAAAATAATATCCGCGTGGCTGTTGGAACTTATGCTGGATTAACTGGTCCAACGTTGGAAACGCCAGCAGAATATGCTTACGTTCGCGCAATTGGCGCAGATGCTGTCGGCATGTCAACAGTACCTGAAGTAATTGTGGCGCGTCATATGGAAATTCCTTGTTTCGCAATTTCGATTATCACTGACTTAGGTGTGAAAGGAAAAATCCAAAAAGTAAGCCTTGACGATGTAATTGCAGTTGCAAGTCGACAAGAGCCAAAAATGACATTAATCATGAAAGAATTGATTACAAGATTGTAAAACAATGCATTGCGAATAATAAATACCCTTGATTTAAGATTTTGAATTCGCAATCAATCAAAAAATATGGAAATTAGAGATAAATACGAAGTTGTAATAGGTTTGGAAGTTCACGCGCAAATGCTGACGAAATCCAAGGCTTATTCCAACGATGTCAACGAATATGGATCAAATCCAAACACCAATGTAAGTGTTATTTCTTTGGGTCATCCGGGTACTTTACCTAAAATGAACAAAAAAACGATCGAATTTGCTATCAAATTAGGTCTTGCTTGCGGAAGTGAAATTGCTAGAGATCAATATTTTGCTCGTAAAAATTATTTTTATCCAGACCTTCCAAAAGGGTACCAAATCACGCAAGATAAAACGCCAATTTGTACTGGTGGTCAAATCATTATCAAAGGAAAAGACGGTGTAGAAAAATCCATCGGAATCACCAGAATTCACATGGAAGAAGATGCTGGAAAAAGTATCCATGATGTGGACGTTTTTGATACTTTGGTTGACTTAAATCGTGCTGGTGTTCCTTTGTTGGAGATTGTTTCTGAGCCAGATATCCGCTCTTCGCAAGAAGCATACGACTACTTGACGGAAGTTCGAAAATTGGTTCGCTACCTCGATATTTGTGACGGAAACATGGAAGAAGGTTCGATGCGTTGCGATGCGAATGTCTCTGTTAGACTTTACAATGCGCCAGAATTTGGTACCAAAGTGGAAGTTAAAAACATGAACTCCATAAGAAATGTGCAACGCGCGATTGAATTTGAAGTAACACGCCAAATCGAAATGTGCGAAAAAGGAGAAACGATTTCTCAAGAAACGCGCGGTTTTGACGCTTTGAAAGGAATTACAATTTCCATGCGTTCAAAAGAAGCGGCAAATGATTACAGATATTTTCCAGAGCCAGATTTGCAACCACTTTTCATCGATCAAAAACAAATTGACCTTATTAAAGGTGAAATGCCTGCTTTGCCAAGAGAATTGTTTCAAAAATATACTTCTAAATTAGGTTTAACAGCATACGATGCAGGAATTTTGACTGATAGCAAACCTGTGGCTTTGTACTTTGAAGAAATTATCAAGAATACAAACAATTTCAAAGCAGCAGCCAATTTAGTGATGGGTGACGTCAAATCTTACCTGAATCAAAATGGTTTGGAAATGGAAGAATTTCCAGTGGAAGCGAGAACTTTGGCGCAATTGATTCAATTAATTGAAGAAGGGAAAATTTCTTCAACGGTTGCTTCTCAAAATATTTTCCCTGAATTGACTAAAAATCCAGAAAAAAATCCGCTGGAAATTGCCACAGCAATGAACTTGATTCAAGAATCAGATGAAGGAAGTTTAATTGGATATATTCAACAAGTAATCGACGAAAATCCTGTTGAAATTGCACGCTACGTCGCTGGTGAAAAGCAATTGACTGGTTTTTTAATGGGAAAATTGATGAAAGTTTCAGGCGGAAAAGCAGATCCAAAACAAGCAAATCAATTGATGGGCAAAATGTTAGACGAATTGTCCGCATAAAATTATTACATGTATGTATAAGCTTTTATTTCTCAGTACTTTATTATTCCTTTTCTCTTGCGGTGAGCCTGAGCAAAATGCACCCATCGACGGCGCAATCAATGAAGAAGAACAACTGACAGATTATTCAAATTTAGAAGTCAACTTTTCAATTTCTGGTCAAATTACGGGTGGTGGAAATCAATTACTGTCACTAGAAGCCTTGAGCAACAAAGGTTCAATTAAATTAGCCGAAACAAAAACAACAGCCAATGGCAAATTTTTGTTGAAAGGAAATATCCAAGGAATGGGATTGTATCAGCTTAAAATTGGAAATACCAACAAAATCATTCCGCTTACTTTGGAACCGAAAGATTCTATCAAAGTGATGGCTGATTTTGCAACTTATGAAAAGTTGCCAAAAATTTCAGGTTCTATTTGGGCAGAAACCTTGACCAAATACATGTCTAATTTCAATCAATTTGCTGAAAAACAAGCCATTTTGATGACTAAAAAAGGATTATCACAGGAACAACAAATCAAAGAATTCATGGAAATGAGAAAACCTTTGGATGCTTTTGCAAAAGCAGAAATGTTGAAAAACCCTGCAAATCCTGCCAATATTGTACTTTCAACTTCTATGACTCCTGCCATGGGATTTGATAATTGGGACACCGACAATTTGAAAGTGTTGGAGAAAGTGGCGGTAGCTTTTGAAGAAAAATATCCAGGATCTCCGATTGCCAATTCAATGCGCATGCAAGTAGAACAAATTTTGGCTGGAATGTCCGAATTTAAAAATGCCAAAACAAATCCGAGAAATGCGTCAGGAATCACAGCTCCTGAAATCGAACTCAAAAATCCTGAAGGAAAAACATTGAAATTGTCTTCCTTGAGAGGAAAAGTTGTTTTGATTGACTTCTGGGCGTCTTGGTGCGGACCATGTAGACAAGAAAATCCAAATGTGGTCAGAGCTTATAACAAATTCAAGGACAAAGGCTTTACTGTTTTCAGCGTTTCATTGGATGACGACGCAAACGCTTGGAAAAGGGCTATAAAATCTGATGGATTGATTTGGCCGAATCATGTAAGTGATTTAAAAAAATGGAATTCGCCGCTACCTGAATTGTATGGTTTTGATGGAATTCCATTCACCGTTTTGATTGACAAACAAGGAAAAATTATTGGTACCAATTTACGTGGACCAGCTTTGGAACAAAAATTGAATGAGATTCTGAAATAAACTAAATTTGAATTTTAAACGTCTTAACATTCAAATGAAAATCAATTTCTAAAAAAAGAACAAATGAAAAAATTATTGACCGTTTCATTATTATTTTGCGCGCTATTCAGTATGGCTCAGATTCAAGTTTCTGTGAGTGGAAATATTTTCAATCTTAAAACAGATACGATTATTCTGGCACAATATACCCAGCAAGGTTATGTGGATTATATAAAAGCTCCAGTTTCAAAAAAAGGAGATTTTAAACTAAGTGGGAAATTACCAGCGAAAGATTATTACGTTTTGAGAATTTCTCCTACTGAGCATTTGAACTTGATCATGAAAGAAGGCGCAGACATTAAAGTATATGGCGACGGGAAAAATATAAATTACTTCAACAACATTATTGGTTCGGATGAATCTGCGCACATGAATGCTTTCATCAATGATTTAAGGGTTTTCAACAGCAAAAAAGATTCAGCAAATGCTTATTTACAAAAATTTCCTGATCAATTAGATGCTGTAAATCAATCATTCAGCCAGATTTATTATGAATTTAATGCGGTCAGACAACGTTACATTTCAGACAATCCAAATTCTCCAGCCTTGATTCCAACTTTGCAAACCATTGACATTCAAAAAGAATTCGCCATTTATGAATCGGTAATCAATCAATTAGTTGTAGGATTTGACGGATCGCCAACGATTGAGCAAGTAAAAGCAAATTTCGCGCAATTGAAAGCACAAAATGATGCCAACGAATTTTTAGCGCCAGGAAAGGTGGCTCCAGATTTTAGTCAAGCAATGGCTGACGGAAAAATGTTGAAATTATCTGATTTGAAAGGAAAAGTAGTTTTGATCGACTTTTGGGCTTCTTGGTGCGGACCATGCAGAAAAGAAAATCCAAATGTGGTGAATTTGTACAAAAAATACGAAAAAGACGGATTTACAGTCTTGAGCGTTTCTTTAGACCAAAAGAAAGAACCTTGGTTGGCTGCCATCGAAAAAGACGGATTGACTTGGCCAAATCATGTGAGCGACTTAAAATTTTGGTCAAACGAAGCAGCGCTTTTGTATAAAGTAACTGGAATTCCTTTCACTGTTTTGGTGGATAAGGAAGGAAAAATCATCAATACCAAATTGAGAGGACCTGATTTGGAAAACACATTGAAAAGCATTTTCGGTCATTAACACCCTTGATTTCCACAAAGAAATATGACTGAAAAATCAGGAAAAAATATTTACTTCGCTTCAGATTTTCATTTGGGCGCGCCGAATTATGAAAAAAGTTTGGAGCGCGAAAAAGCCATTTGCACTTGGCTTGATTCAATCAAACCAACTTGTGAGGAACTTTTTCTAGTGGGAGATATTTTTGATTTTTGGTTCGAATACAAAAATGCTATTCCCAAAGGATTTGTCAGATTACAAGGAAAAATTGCGGAATTTACAGACGCAGGAATTCCCGTTCATTTCTTCACTGGAAACCACGACATGTGGATTTTTGATTACATTCCGAAAGAGTTGGGCGTACAATTATATAGAAAACCAATCTTGAGAACCTTTGGAAACAAGAAATTCTACATTGGACATGGCGATGGATTGGGTCCAGGAGATTTCAAGTACAAAATGCTTAAGAATTTCTTTGACAGCAAAATTTGTCAATGGCTTTTTGCCCGTTTTCATCCGAATTTCGGAATCGGTTTAGCCAATTATTCATCAAGAAGCAGCCGAGCTAAAACAGGTAAAACAGACGAGAAATTTCTGGGTAAAGAGAACGAATGGTTGGCGATTTACTGCGAAGAGCAAAATAAAATCAATCCTGTAGATTTTTATCTATTTGGCCACAGACACCTTCCACTTTCAATTCCTATTGGCGAAAATGCAACGTATATGAACATCGGTGACTGGCTGAAATACAATACTTTTGCTGTTTTTGATGGCGAAAATTTGACACTTAAAAGTTGGAACGACGGTTCACCAGAAAACTATATTTTCTAAATCACATTTCAAATTCACATGAAGTACAATCTTTCTGAAATCACAGATTTAATCAAAGACAGACGCACCGTTTATCCTGAACAATTCAGCGATCGAAAAATTCACAAAGAACAAGTTGAACACATTTTAAACAATGCGATTTGGGCGCCAACTCATGGAAATACGCAGCCTTGGCGTTTTACCGTTTTCATGGAGGAAAGTCGCCAAGATTTAGCAGATATTTTGGGGAAATTGTACTTGGAGGAAACACCAGCGGACAAACAAAACGACATGAAATTGGCGAAAATGATTACGCGTCCAATAAAATCTTCCGTTGCGATTGCAATCAACATGAAACGAGATGAAACAGGCCGAATCGCTGAAATTGAAGAGATTGAAGCGATTTCTTGTGCTGTGCAAAACATGCATTTAACTTGCACAGCTTATGGAATTGGCGGATTTTGGGCAACACCAAAAGTCATCGCAAGTTCAAAAATGAATGAATTTCTAAATTTAGGTGAAGCAGACAAATGCTTGGGAATTTTTTACATGGGTTATCCAGCTGAACAATGGCCAAAAGGGCAAAGAAGACCGATTGAATATTTAACTGAATGGAGGTAAATTGTTTAGTGTGACATTTAAAACAGCCTTAAATACGGATAAATCAATTGATGTTATATATTGCTTGAAATTCAAATAATTTTGAATTAAAATCGTTTTATTTGTGTAGTATATGTGCAAAAAATCAATGTTAAGAATGCTTTTTCTTATTCACTTTCTAAGTGTTTCAGTAGTGACTTTTGCCCAAACTTCCACAGAAAAAAAAGAGAAAAAAGAAAAATTCCCCTCTTATTTTGGTTTGCAATTTAAGCCTTTGATTGCAGGAAACTTTTTAGGTTCATCGCAATTAAAATTAAACAACGACCAACTCTTTGCTGTTGTTAATCAGAAATTTGGATATTCATTCGGTGCAAATGTTAGAATCGGATTAACAAAATTAATCAGTTTAGAAACAGGAATCAATCAAGTGGTGAGAAACTACAACATCGATTTTTCAATTCCTGATTCAAACTTGTATGTACAAAATGATATCAGCTTTTTAAATTATGATGTTCCCTTCAATGCATTAATTTATATACAACTAAGTGATAAAATATACATGAATGGATCGCTAGGAGGTTCCATGGTTTACAACCCATCTGATGTGGCGACCAAATTGGCTTTGCAAGGGGGAAATGTTTTTATCCAAGAAGGAAGAAGATTTTCCAAAGTAGGATTTGAGATGAATGCCAACTTTGGAGGAGAATATCGCACTGAAAAAAGCGGCATTTTTTATGTCGGAATTTCAGGAAGAATTCCACTAAAACCAATTTATCAAATCGCTGCTGTATACGAGCGACAATCTTATTCAAAAGTCGCTGTTGGAAATTTAATCGGAACTTATATTTCTTTCGATTTCAGGTATTATTTGCCAAATATTAAAAATAAAGGCGTTCAATTTATTCCTGGACCAATTGAACAATAAATCAACAATTTAATTTAGATTTTAAAGAAAATTTCATGCAAAAATACATTGATACACTTGGTTTACAGCCACATCCTGAAGGAGGATTTTACAAAGAAGTTTACCGATCAGAAGAAACCATCGTAGGTGGTGAAAGAAACTTAATGACTTCAATTTATTTTTTGCTAACCTCTAAAAATGTATCCAAATTTCACCGAATCAAAAGCGATGAATTGTGGTTTCACCATGCGGGAAGTCCGCTGATTGTGCACACTTTGGATGAAAATGGTCACCACGAACACGTTGTTGGCTCTGATTTTGAAAAGAATATGCAACCGCAATACATGGTTCCTAAAAATACCATTTTCGGATCAACCGTGATGGAAGAAAATAGTTTCTCTCTCGTTTCATGCGTGGTAGCCCCAGGTTTTGATTTCCGTGATTTTGAACTTTTCACAACCGAAAGTTTGCTGGAATTGTTCCCCAATGAATTGGAAATCATCCAAAGATTGAGTTGATAAAATGCAAATCAAAACCCGAATCCATTTACTTGGATTAATTACATTACTCGTATTTCCGATTCCTGCTTTTTGGGTTTTGTGGTATTTTGAGGCGATAAATCCATGGAAAATTCTTGATTTCAACAATTTAATCAATCCGAAAACTTTGTTAGGTCTTTCTTGGGGAATGATTTACGCCGTTTTCAGTATGAGCGTTTTTCAATTAAAAATTTTCGGCAACGAACTCGACAGACAAGAAAAATTGATTCAATCAATGAATTTAAATTTGGTGGACAAAATCTTCCTATCCTTTTGTGCCGGATTCGGTGAAGAAATTCTCTTTCGCGTTGGCGTGCAACATTGGCTGGGAATCTGGATCACTTCCATCCTATTCATCGCCATTCATGGTTATTTGAACCCAAAAAAATGGCGACTTTCGCTATACGGAATTTTGCTACTTCCATTCATTCTTTCCCTAGGATTTTGGTTTGCTCCCTTTGGAATTTGGTTTTGCATCGCCGCGCATTTCAGTTATGATTTGATGCTTTTTGTTAGTATTGATAAGGAGTGAATTTTAAACTACATCCATTCGGTGAAATCAGAGGAGTAATTCCTGGAAAAAAACTTTATTGAGATAGCCTTATTTGATCATTCGTTGGGGTCTTGAAAAACCTAAAACAATCAAAAATTCGGTTAATTTAAAGTATCATAATCCAAAACATCCAAGTCATTTTCTGAACAAATTCCACTCTTATTTCTCCAAAATAGCAGCACTAGTTTTGATTTAATTTATACATTTTAACGCAGAATTTTGAGATTCTTTAAGCCTTAAAGCCCAGATTGGATTTTCAAATTTTCATGTAAATCATATTACATTACTATCAACCCCAATTTTAACCATTTTACACGATTATCTTTTTTCACTTTCTAGGAATAAACACTCAAAGCTGTATAAAATCTTGAATAAAAAAGTATGACTATTCTCAAATAATTAGCAAATCATAATGAAATAGGTGGTAAAAAATATTCAATTAAAAAGTAAAGTTTTATTTTAAATAATTCAATGTGAATTATTAAAGCGAAAAAAATAAAATAAATAAAAAGATAATCGTATTTACATACGATTAATAAAAATATAGAATTTGATAAAACTTAATCATTTCTGATCAATAGTTTTATTTTAACAAATTAAATCTAAATTAACAATTTGCATTTATTATGCACAATTGAATGTATTTAAATTTAGGTTCACGTAACACTGTAGGTAATATTCAAATTTACAACCTATTTACTAACAATCAACAAGTAAAGCTTACAATATATCAACAGTTAAATGTTAATAACTAATATTGTAAAATTTTGATTTACAAATACTTATATCAAAAAACAACAAATCAAAAAACACAATTCACAAAAATGATTGCTTTACTATTCAGAAATTCCGAAAGCAAAAACCAATAAATCTGTTCCTTTTTCAAAAACAAAGGTCCTAGCGGATTCCGAAACTAGAATGATACGAATATTGGTACTTTGTCTCTTCTCACTTTCAGCAATTACTTGTCTGCACGAACCGCAAGGAGAAACACAATCATCTTGTTTGATCAAATCACCTTTGGCAACAATTACCAAAGTCTGAATTGCAGTTTCTGGAAAGTTTGCGCCAGCATAAAACAATGCCACACGTTCAGCACACAATCCAGATGGATAAGCAATGTTCTCCTGATTATTTCCAGCCACTTCCGTCCCATCTTCCAACAACAACATTGCCCCTACCCTGAAATTGCTGTAAGGCGCATACGCTTTCTCCGCAATTGAATAAGCTTTTTGAACCAAATCTTGCTCTTTAGGGTCCAAAGAAGTCCAATTTTCAAATTCTTGGTATGAAATAGTGAGTGTTTTGTTCATCTTTATGTCTGTCAATAATGCTTTTAACAAATTTCGAGAAATTTAGTGCTTCTTTGACGTCGTTTGGAAAAGGTAATCCATAGTGGATTGTTTAAAACATTTTTTTTGGAGATGGGGTTGTTTGGATTGTTGGATTATTCGATTGTTAGAAAGGCGTCACTAAAGAAATCGTCTACAAATCCATAAATTTTGATTTTTTAAATTATTGCCGACAATCACATAAATCCAGTCCAAAAATCTAAAACCGACGGAGTCAGCCATGAAGTGAGCGCGAAGCACCTACGTAGTCAATCCAAATATCCAATAAAAAAAAAAAAAACGCCCATCTTATAAGATGAGCGTTTTTTTTTTAAGATCAATTCTCCTTAAACAAGCATAGTTACTGGATTTTCTAGATAACCTTTCAAAGTCTGCAAGAAAGCGGCTCCTGAGGCTCCATCAACCACTCTGTGATCGCAAGAAAGCGTTAATTTCATTACGTTTCCTGGAACAACTTGTCCGTTTTTCACTACTGGTATTTGTTTGATTCCGCCTACAGCCAAAATACAGCTATCAGGTGGATTAACAATTGCCGTGAAAGACTCAATTCCAAACATTCCTAAATTAGAAATGGTAAATGTATTTCCTTCCCAATCTGAAGGTTGTAATTTTTTATCTTTCGCTTTTTGCGCAAAATCTTTTACTTCAGCACCAATTTGCGCCAATCCTTTTGTGTCAGTAAATCTCACTACTGGAACTAACAAACCTTCGTCAACTGCCACAGCAATACCGATGTGTACATGGTGGTTTCTGCGAATTACATCGCCCAACCAAGAACTATTGATTGCTTGATGTTTTCTCAAGGCCATAGCGGAAGCTTTCACAACCATGTCATTGAAAGAAATCTTCACATTTTTATCTGCATTCATTGCATTTCTCGCTGCAATCGCATTGTCCATGTCAATGTCCAAAGTCAAATAAAAGTGTGGTGCTGTAAATTTACTTTCAGCCAAACGTCTCGCAATGGTTTTCCTCATTTGAGAAACCGTTTCATCTGTAAATGATTCTTGTCCTGCAGGAGCAGCATATTGAACTGCATTTGCAGCAGGAACATAAGGTGTGAAATGGTCAACATCTCTTTTGACAATTCGTCCGTGGTCGCCGGTGCCAGCAACTTGATTGATGTCAATTCCTTTTTCTTCGGCCACTTTTTTAGCCAAAGGCGAAGCAAAAATTCGTCCATTTGATGGAGTTGGAGTTGCTACAGGAGCCGCTTTTGGAGCAGGCGTAGCAGCAGCTTGAACTGGCGCAGGATTCGCTTTTGGCGCTTCCACCGCTTTTTCTTCCACTTTCACTTCTTCAGCAGGAGCACCAGCATTGGCAAGAAGTGCAGAAATATCTTCTCCTTCTTTACCGATGATTGCAAGTACAACATTAACTGGAACTGATTTTCCTTTTTCAACACCAATGTGCAACAAAACACCATCGTAAAAAGATTCAAATTCCATGGTTGCTTTGTCAGTTTCGATTTCCGCCAACAATTCACCTGATGCAACTTTGTCTCCCACTTTTTTATGCCATTCAGCAACAACACCTTCTGTCATGGTGTCACTCAATTTGGGCATATAAATTATTTCTGCCATAATTTTTATTTTTTACTGTAAACAGTTAAATTTTAGTACTCTTTGATGTAAGGATAATCAGTTTGCATGTACACATCCTCGTATAATTCATGTGCTTCTGGATATGGAGAATTTTCAGCAAATTCAACTGATTCTTCAACCTCTTTCTTCACCCAATTATTGATTTCCTCAATTTCAGCATCATTCAACCAATTATTTGCTTTGATTACATCTAAACAATGGTCAATTGGATCTTTCGCTTGCCATTCAGCAACTTCTTCTTTAGATCTGTATTTCTGAGGATCTGACATTGAATGTCCTTTGTATCTGTATGTTCTGATATCCAACAAAGTTGGTCCGTCGCCTCTTCTTGCTCTGTCGCAAGCTTCTTCGATTGCTTCATGCACAGCTTCCGGAGACATTCCATTTACTGATTTAGAAGGAATATCATAAGACAAACCAATTTTAGATAAATCAGTTACGTTTGTTGTTCTTTCAACAGAAGTTCCCATTGCATAATTGTTGTTCTCAATGATATAAATCACTGGTAATTTCCAATTCACAGCCATGTTGAAAGTTTCGTGTAAAGCACCTTGTCTTACAGCGCCATCTCCCATTGATACGAAAACAACATTGTCAGTTTCGTTGTATTTCTCAGCGAAAGCAACACCTGTTCCCATTGGAATTTGAGCTCCAACGATTCCGTGTCCACCCATGAAATTTTTATCTTTATCGAAAAAGTGCATTGAACCACCCTTTCCTTTAGAACAACCTGTTGTTCTTCCGTAAAGTTCCGCCATCAAAACACGAGGATCTGTTCCTAATCCAATTGGATGCGCGTGATCTCTGTATGCAGTCATGTGACTATCAGTTGGTCGGCTTCCACTCACCGTACCCGCAACGATTGCTTCTTGTCCTATGTATAAGTGACAAAATCCACCAAATTTTTGTTGGATATATAATTGTCCTGCTTTTTCTTCAAAACGACGCATTAATAGCATGTCTTTGAACCACTTCACATAAGTTTCTTTCGAGAACTTTGAGTTGGAAGCAACTGAACTTTTTTTGGTTGTTTTGCTTGGTTTTGCAACTGCTTTTGTAGCCATAATTTTGCTATTTTTTTTAACGAAAGGCAAATATAACAAGAAGAATTGAAACAAAATAATTTTTCAAATACTCAATTTCGATTAATCCAATTTACCTTAGTGTCTTTTTTACATTAAGCCTTCTGTTTTACTAGAAACAATGAGTAAAAAATAATGTTTTAAATCCATTTAAAAAAAACAGATTCTGATTAAAAGCATACTCTATTAATGTTTAAAACTAATCTTTCACTTCCTCGCGTCCATCAGTGTAACGTGCAAATCGTCCTAAATTTCGATCGTGCACTTTGTCATAACTGTCAAAAGGCCAACCACCAAATTGAGTTTGCTGATATTCGTTGAACGCATCTACAATTTCTTCTCTCGTATTCATCACAAAAGGTCCATGTTGAACAACTGATTCGTTGATTGGTCTTCCTTGTAAAACCAAAATCTTGATGCTTTCATTGCCGCTTTCAAGTTTTATGTCTTCATCAGAAACCACATCAATTGCATGGTAATTGGGAATCAATTGTCCTTCTAAATTTAATTGATTTCCTTTATAAAAATACAAAGTTCGGTTAATTCCTTTTGCGATTTTTGGCAAAACAAAAGTAGAATTCGCATGCATTTGAATGTTGTAAACACCAACATCATTTGCTGCATCTGCCGCCCAAGAATTGGTTGGAGGAGTTGGAGATTTTTTTCCTAATAATTCACCTGCCAACACTTCAATATTAACTCCAATTTCAGCTTCAAAACTGGGGATTTCTTCACTCCAAAACATTTTATATTCTGGCTCCACCAATTTATTTTTCTTGGGTAAATTCAACCAAATCTGAAACAATTCTAATGGATTTTCTGCCTCTTGATTTAATAATGGAAACATTTCTGAATGCAACAATCCTTTTCCAGCTGTCATCCATTGCACGTCGCCATTTCCATAGCGACCTTTTCCTCCTGCTGAATCAGCGTGATCAACCAAACCTTCGCGAACAACTGTGATTGTTTCAAATCCGCGGTGTGGATGTCCCGGAAAACCTGGCACTTTTTCACCGTGATACATACGCCAACCGTCCTTTATGACAAAATCTTGTCCAATGTTTCTGCCTGCTAAACTTGCTGCTGGTCCAAGTTCATCATTCCCTTTTGGAAATTGATCTTCGTGATGCACACAAAATAAAAATGGATCTAACGTTTGCCACTGAAAACCTAAAGGTCTAATTTGTTTGATTTTGCTCATTTTTTTTGACTTTCTATTGTAGATTTTTAAATCTCTATCTTGTTTGTAAATTGTGTTTAATAAGAGTAAAGTTAAAGGTTTCTAGTAATTCATTTGTAATTTTGCGACAAATATTCAAACATGTCCAATATTCTTCAAGACGATCACAATTACGTTTGGCATCCTTTCACTCAAATGCAAACTGCTCCTGCTCCGTTGCTGGTTGTAAAAGCTAAAGATTCAACACTTTTTACAGAAGATGGAAAACAATATTTAGACTGCAATTCTTCTTGGTGGGTCAATATTCATGGACATGGAAATGAATATCTTAAAAACGCAATTTCAGAACAATTTGACAAAATCGACCACGTCATTTTTGCTGGTGTTACACATCCAAAAGCGGTAGAATTATCGAAAAGAATTTTGAATTTTTTACCTAATAATTTAAGCAAGATCTTTTTCTCCGATGATGGCTCGACCGCGATTGAAGTCGCTTTGAAAATGGTTTTCCAATATTGGTTTAACCTCGACAAACCGAAGCACAGAATCTTAGCATTGGAAGGAGCTTATCACGGCGATACTTTTGGCGCAATGTCGATTGGTCAGCGTGACTATTTCAATAAACCTTTTGAACATTTATTTTTTGACGTCGATTTCCTTCCTTTTCCGACTATTGAAATGGAAACCAAATGTCTGAAAGAAGCAGAGAAACTTTTTCAAACTGGAGAATTTGCTGGATTGATTGTTGAGCCATTAATTCAAGGTTCGGCTGGAATGCGCATGTATCGACCTGAATTTTTGGAAGCACTTTTTCAATTGGCTAAAAAGCATGAAGTGTTGATTATTTGCGATGAAATCATGACTGGTTGGGGAAGAACTGGAAAATTATTCGCGTTGGATTACATTGAATCAAAACCTGACATTGTTTGTGTTTCAAAAGGATTAACTGCTGGAATTTTGCCACTTGGATTGACAATCGTAACTGAACAAATTTACACTGCCTTTTTAGGTCCTGACAAAGTCAAAGCACTGTTGCACGGACATTCATACACTGGAAATCCGCTTGCTTGCGCAGTAGCTTGTGCCAATTTCGATTTAATCGAAAAACCAAGTTTTATTGAAAATATAAAGCGAATTGAAAAAAGTCACGCCGCGTTTGCAACTTCAATGAAAAATCATTCTAAACTTTCAGATGTGCGTCAAATGGGAACGATTGTAGCCGTTGAAATCAAAATTCCAGAAGGAAATTCTTATTTTTCAGACATTCGCGACAAAGCTTACGATTTCTTTTTAACACAAGGATTATTGATTCGCCCTTGCGGAAATGTGATTTTTTTAAATCCTCCTTATTGCACAACCGACGCCGAATTGGAAAAAATGTATCAAGGAATTAAAAATTTCATGGCACAAATTGCTTAATTTCACTGCTAGAACAAACAATTTTTATTTTAAACTTTCCAATCAATGAATTATCTCGGACATCTTTTCTTTTCGAACAACGACTCAGAATTGATGTTGAGCAACTTATTTGGAGATTTTGTCAAAGGAAAAGATTTGAGTCAATTTCGTCCAAAAACGCAAGAAGGAATTACCTTGCATCGCGCCATTGACAATTATATAGACACGCATCCCGCAGTTGTTGAACTTTTACATGTCCTCTATCCAAAATTGCCCAAAGTTTCTGGAATTGCAGTTGATTTATTTTTCGATCATTTGTTGGCCAAAAATTGGGAGAAATTTCATCCTGAAAATTTAAATACATTTTTAACTTCGTTTTACAGCAATTTAAATACTGAAAATGAAGAATTTACAACTGAATTTAAACACATGATTCACCACCTGGTTAAAGTCAATTGGATTTCCTATTATCCGCAACTTGACGGTCTTCAAAAAGCATTGAATGGCGTTTCATCTCGCATTTCATTTGCGAACGAATTGAAAAACGGTTTGCCAGTATTTTTAGAAAATCAATCATTAATTGAAAGCACTTTTGAAATATACATGAAAGACGCAATCGTTCATTTTGGTATTTCGAATTCAAAATAAATTTGTAAATTGTTCCCATGTTTCTGTCTGGGATAAACTTAAAAAACAATCGAAAAGTATTAATTATTGGGACTTTATTCCTTTTAATTATTATTTATTATATTGGTTGTGAGAGAAATAACGGAAACGAAGACAAAACCGCAGCTGTACCTGGAATCGACTTACCTGCCATCTTAAAAAAAGGCAAATTAACCATTTTAGCGGAGAATAGTTCCACCTCTTATTTCATTTATAGAGGAAAAAAAATGGGATTTGAATATGAAATTTTAAAAGAATTTGCCACCGAAATTGGAGTTGATTTAGAAATTGTCACCATCACCAATTTGGACGATGTAAATGCCATGTTGAATCGTGGTGAAGGAGATTTAGTGGCTTGCAATTATACAGTCACAAATGAACGAAGTAAAATTATTGATTTCACCGTTCCGTTTTTGAGAACAAACCAAGTTTTGATTCAGAGAAAACCAGAGAACTGGGAAACGATGTCTGCAGATCAAATCAACGCAAAATTATTAACTGATCCAACGCAATTGGCTGGAAAGACGGTGAATGTTTGGGGGAAATCGACTTATTACCAAAGATTGGTCAATTTACAACAAGAAATTGGCGATACGATTATCATCCACAAAGAAACGGGAGATTTTACTTCCGAAGATTTGATTGAAAATGTTTCGGAAGGAATTATCGATTATACTGTTGTTGAAAAAAACGTGGCACAAATAAACAGTCATTTTCTAGACAATATCGACATCGATTTGGAATTGAGTGTGAAGCAAAAAATTGCTTTTGGAATTAGAAAAACGAGTCCATTGTTGAGAGCGAGAATCAATCAATGGTTGAAGAAATTTACACAAAAAGCATCTTTCAAGTATTTGAAGCACAAATATTTTGATTTGACAGAAATCGCTAATAATGTGCAAGATCCGCTTTCAAGTTTAAAAGGCGGACAATTGTCTTTATATGATAACTATTTCAAACAATCTGCTGCAAAATACAACTGGGATTGGAGAATTTTAGCTTCCGTTTCTTACCAAGAATCTAAATTCAATCCAAGTGCGCGAGGATTAGGTGGCGCCTATGGAATGATGCAATTTATGCCAGATACTGGTCCTAGATTTGGCGTTTATCCTTCGTCTACTCCACAAGTTCAGATTGAAGGCGGTATGAAATTGCTTTTCACCACTTATAAGCTGTGGAATGACATTCCGAATCATGACGAAAGAATTAAATTTACTTTGGCATCATACAACTCAGGTACAAGTCACGTAAAAGACGCTCAAAAACTGGCAGAAAAATACGGTATGAATCCTAAAAAATGGGACAACAGTGTTGAAGTGATGATGAAAAATCTGTCTAAAAAAGAGTATTATCGTGACCCAGTTGTTACTGCTGGAGCCACAAGAGGCGCTCAAACAGCCAAATATGTGAGATCTGTTTATGCTAGATTTTTGTCATATAAATCAATGTTTCGCTAGCATTTTGTAATTTCGCAAGAAATCAGAATTATCAAAAAATTAATCGTTATTGAAGGTCCAACTGCCAGTGGAAAAACCGCTTTGGCTATTGCATTGGCAAAAAAAATCAATTCGGTCATTTTATCAGCAGATTCTCGCCAATTTTACAGAGAAACAAGCATCGGAACAGCAAAACCTTCGCTGCAAGAGCAAGCAGGAATCCAGCATTATTTTATTGATTCACATTCCATTCATCAGCCGCTAACTTCAGCTCAATTTGAGAAAGAAGCTTTGGCCATTTTAGAGGTAGAATTTCAGCAACATGAAACAATCATTTTAGTTGGCGGTTCAGGACTTTTCATCGATGCACTTTGTCATGGTTTAGATGATGTTCCGCATGATGCGAACGTTAAAAATCAACTGAACATTGAATTTGAAACACAGGGTTTATCACCACTTTTAAATGAATTAGAGGCAAAAGATCCACTGTTTTTCAAAAAGGTCGATTTAAAAAATCCTGTGCGCATCATTCGTGCTTTAGAGGTTATACGAATCACGAATAAACCTTTTTCTTCCTTTCATGTTTTTAAAGCTAAAAAACGTCCTTTCGAATTTCAAAAATTTGTAATTGACTTACCAAGAGAACTGCTATACGAAAGAATCAATAATCGCGTTGACATCATGGTGGAAAATGGATTGTTGCAAGAAGTTCAAGATTTACTTGCGTGGCAAAATCTATCCGCGCTCAATACTGTTGGTTATTCTGAATTGTTTGATTATTTCAACCATAAAATCAGTTTAGAAGAAGCGATTAAATTGATTAAAAGAAATTCTAGAAGATACGCCAAACGACAATTAACGTGGTTTCGCAGAGATGAAAAAGCAATTTGGATACAAGAATTGACGACGGAAAACCAACTTCAAAAAATCATTTCCTACACAGAATAAAAATCTTGGAATGATTATTGAAAATCGTACTAAAAAACAATAAAATGGACATTACTTTTCAAAATATCATGCCCCAACCTTTGGCTTCCATCCAACATGGTGATGAAAGTATTTGGGGAAATCACATTGTTTTAAAGCAAGGCCACAAAATCATGCTGAATGCATCTTCTGGAAAGGGAAAATCAACTTTTACCAGTGTTGTTTTTGGTTTGAGAAAAGATTTTGAAGGAAAGTTGTTGTATGATCAAGCAGACACTGCAGAATATACACCTGCAGATTGGACCGAAATTAGGAAAAATAAAATTTCAGTTGTATTTCAAGACTTGCAACTTTTTCCAACTTTATCAGTGAAAGAAAATCTGTTGTTGAAAAATGATCTTTGCCAAGTTTTCACTGAAAATAAATTGATTCAAATGCTTGAAGCGCTGGAAATCGACAACAAGTGGGAACAAAAATGCGGATTACTTTCCATGGGACAACAACAACGCGTTGCGATTATCAGAGCGCTTTGTCAGCCTTTTGAATGGTTGATTTTAGATGAACCTTTTTCGCATTTAGACGTCGAAAATACGCGAAGAAGTTTGAAATTGATAGACGAAAGATGCAACCATTTGAAAGCAGGTTTTGTGCTCACATCTTTGGGCGATAAACACGAGTATAATTACGATGATGAAATTAAACTTTGAGCCATGTTAAAGAAACTGCTATTTAGAAATCAGGATATTAAACAATTAGTAATTGCTGTAATTGGTTCATTTTTAGGAATCACATTTTTAATTACTTCTATTCATTATTTAATCAAAGTGAATGAATTTGGCGAAGGATCTGATATTTTAGGTCCAAACACACTGATTGTTCAGAAAGAAGTATCCAATTCAAATACGCTGAATTTAGCAAAAACGGATTTTTCTCCCGCTGAAATTGAGACCTTGAAAAAAGAACCTTTTATCTTGGATGTAAAACCTGTCATTAGCAACAATTTCGACGTTTCATTTGAAACCGCTGATCCACTTGTGCCGCGTTTCCGGTCAGATGTTTTCATTCAAACAGTTGATCCAAAATTCCTAGATGTGAAATCAAATAAATGGCATTGGAAAATGGGTGATACTGTTGTTCCCATTATTTTGCCCAGAGATTTTCTTGTGATGCTCAATACTTTCATGAGCGCTAGCGGAATTCCTCAGATTTCTGATGATTTGGCTAAAGATATTCGCTTCAGATTCACGCTCTCAAATGATACACAAAAAGAATGGATTGACGCTAAAATCATTGGATTTACAAATGAAGTTCCTTCCATTTTGGTACCAGAAAGTTTCATGGAATTTGGCAATAAAAAATATGGAATTGCCGCAGATCAGAAAATCACCCAATTAATGATTTCTGGAAAAGAAAGTGAATTTGGCTTGGTCGAAGACATGGTAAAATCAAGACATTTGGAATCTAAAAATTCTCTAATCGTTGTTGGAAGATTGAAAAGCATGGTGGGAACGTTGATTATGGTGGTTTTGGGAATATCGATTATCGCTGTTTTCGTTTCTTGCTTGGTATTGATTCAATACGCGCAATTGATGATGTCACGAAATGCATACGAAGTAAGAACTTTGTTGAGAATTGGTTACGCACCAAAGAAAATTATTCGCGCTTTTTTCTTCTATTTTATTCAAATTTTTGGATTGGTTAGCATCCTGGGATTGGGAATGTTTTTGTTTTTTAAATATAAATTAGACAAAATGTTTGAAGAAGGTGGATTGTATTTAGGCAAAGAATTCACGTTCTATAGTATTGCAGCACTAATATTTGCCTACTTACTATTTGGAATTGCGAGTTTTTTCAATGCCAAAAAAGGTATTTATAAACAATTTTAAGGAAATAATTTACTTAACTTTTTTTAATCGTTAAAAACATGTTAATTCCAAAGCTTTTCTATTTTTGTATCGTCTAAAAGTCATAATTTCAACCAAAATAAAATGAATATGAAACAAATATTATTGCTTGCATTTTTAACTTTGACTACCTTGAGTTTTTCTCAAAAAATCAAATTGAAAGTCAATGGTCAAAAAGATACCACTGTTTTCTTGATCAAATACTACGGTAAAAATTTGCTTTATGCCGACACTGCCCAAATGAAAGGCGGAATGGTTGAATTTGAAGGAAAGAAACAAAAACCTGGGATTGTTGGTTTGTTGCTTCCAGGACAAAAATACTTTGAATTCATTTACAACAACGAAGAAATCCAATTGGAAACAACTGGTCCAGACTTTGTAAACAACATGAAAGTCAAAAAGTCAGCTGAAAACACTGTTTTTGTAGATTACATAAAATTTATCAATTCTGAACGTCAAAAAGCCAATGATTTAGTTGCCAAAAGAGACGCTCTAAAAAAAACGGACGAAGGTTACAAAGCGCTTTCTGCAGAAATTGATTCGATTTCGAAAAAAGTAATTGCATATCAAAACAAAATCGTAACCGATAATACAGGTAAATTGGTTTCCAAAATAGTTAAAATGTCGATGGATATAAAAGTTCCTGAAGCACCGAAAAATGCTGACGGTTCACCAGTTGATTCCAATTTTGCTTACCATTATTTCAGAGATCACTTTTTTGACAATTTCGATTTAGCAGATGATCGTTTGGTAAATACCCCAATTTTTCATTCTAAATTGGATTATTTCTTCTCACAAAGTATGTTGATTCAGCATCCTGATACGATTGTGAAATATGCCTACTGGTTTTGCGATAAATTGAATCCAAAATCTGAAATGTTCAAATACGCAGTCATTCACATTACTTCGACTTTCGAGAAATCAAAAATCATGGGAATGGACAAAGTTTTCGTGAAAATGGGTGAAAAATATTACTGTTCGAAAAACGCAGAAGGAAAATCTCCAGCATATTGGATGGCAGAAGATAAATTGAAGGATTTATGTGAAAAAGTAAATACAAATAAAGTATTGGTGCAAGGTGTTCGTCCGCCAAACATTAGCTTAAGAGACACAACAGATGTAAATTGGAGAAATTTTTACGACATTAAAGCTGATTACACCATTCTTTATTTCTGGGAATCAGATTGTGGACATTGCAAAAAATCAACTCCGAAATTGCAAAAATTATATGAAGAAAAATTGAAGGCGAGAAATGTAGAGATTTTCGGAATTTCTAAAGGAATTGATGACGATTTTGGCAAATGGAAAAAATTCATCAAAGACAACAAATTGACTTATATCAACGTGGCTTTGACAAATTCACTTTTCAGAGCGGCGCAAGAAAACGCGTTGCAGTTTATTCCAAAATATACCACATTAGAAGCATTGAATTACCAAGAAACGTATGATGTGGTAACAACTCCAAGGGTTTTCATCTTGGACAAGGACAAAAAAATCATCGGAAAAGGTTTATCGATTGCACAGTTAGAAGATTTCATGGACAAAATTCAAGGATTCAAAGATGCTCCGAAAATTATCGAGCCAGATCCCGAAGATGAAGGACATTAAAGCAAAGAAAAAATTTAAACAGAAGGTCGTCAATTTGGCGGCCTTTTTTTGTGGATATATTTTTGATTACTTTTTACGAATGGTAAATTTCTCAGGAATACTTAAGTTATCTTTGCTAATTAATTGAAAGTAACTTTTTGATTGGAAAATAGTCACATTGCTATTAATAATAATTAAAACTATGAGAAAAAACATACTCCACGCTTCCCTATTTTGTTTGATTTCAACTTTTTCCTTTGCCCAAAATTATTGGCAACAAGAAGTGAATTACAAGATTGATGTAAAACTAGACGATGTAAATCATGTGATTACAGCTTCTGAATCTTTTGTTTATGTCAATAATTCACCAGACAAGCTAGATCAAATCTACATCCACTTATGGCCAAATGCCTACCGGGATGGAAATTCAGCATTGGGGAAACAATTGTATAAAAACGGTGAAGAATTCTTGACTTTTGCGGATGAAAAAGATAAGGGCGGAATTGACTCTTTGGATTTCAAGGTGAATGGCGAAAAAGTGAAATGGGAGTACCTTCCTAAAAATATGGATGTTTGTGTTCTAACGCTGGCAAAATCATTAAATCCCGGTGAAAGCTTGGTGATTTCAACGCCTTTCAAAGTAAAACTTCCGTCAGGGAAAATTTCTCGTTTGGGACACATTGACCAATCTTATCAAATCACGCAATGGTACCCAAAACCTGCAGTTTATGATAAAAATGGATGGAACTGGATGCCTTATTTGAATCAAGGTGAATTTTATTCAGAATACGGTTCGTTTGATGTTTCCATCACTTTACCAAAGAATTATGTTGTTGGATCAACTGGAGATTTGCAAACTGCTACTGAACTTGATTTTTTGAATGAATTGGCGAATAAAACTTCGGAAAAGATAAAATCTAGCACCTATCCTACTTCTAGAAAAGAAAAAACAGCGTTCCCAGAATCTTCGAAAGAATGGAAAACCATTCGATACATTCAATCCAAAGTACATGATTTTGCTTGGTTTGCTGATAAAAGATTTGATGTACTGAAAGGTGAAGTTGAATTGCCAAACAGCAAAAGAAAAGTAACTTCTTGGGCAATGTATGTGCCGCAGAATGGAAATCTATGGCAAAAATCGATTGAATATATCAACGATGCCACTTTCTATTATTCAAAATGGAATGGCGATTATCCATACAATCAAGTAACGGCCGTTGACGGTACAATCAGCGCTGGTGGTGGAATGGAATATCCGAATGTTACAGTGATAGGAAATTCAAGCAATGCAATGGAATTGGAAATTGTGATTGTGCATGAAGTTGGTCACAATTGGTTTTATGGGATTTTAGGGTCCAATGAACGCATTCACGGTTGGATGGATGAAGGAATGAATACATTGAACGAAATGCGCTATGTAGCGACCAAATATCCAGACAATAAAAACATGTCTGAAATGGTTTTGGGTGGAAGGTTTCATTTGAATGATTTAGATCACCACGACATGGGCGATATTTCTTACAGAACTATTGCTGTGTTGGGCGAAGATCAGCCAATCGAAACAAAATCAGCTGATTTTTCAAGTACCAATTACGGCGTAATCATGTATCAAAAAACAGGATTGGCTTTTTTTTATTTGAAAGATTATTTGGGAGAAACTGCTTTCAACAAAGCGATGTCAGATTATTTTGAAGCATATAAATTCAAACATCCGCAACCTGAAGATATGCAAAGGGTTTTGGAACAATCCACTGGAAAAAAATTGGATTGGTTGTTTCACGATTTGATTCAAACGACAAACCACATTGATTACAAAATCAAAAGTGTGAAAACAAATGAAACTGAAACAAAGGTAAAAATCAAAAATGTTGGTCAAGTTGACGGACCAATTGGCGTGAGTGCAATTAAAGACGGGAAAATAATTGAAACAGTTTGGGTTGAGCCAGGAGGTAAAACAACCTTGGTTTCAATGTCAACAAAAAATGCTGAATTTATTCAAATCGACCCGAATAAAAATGTTCCAGAATTGGATCGAAGCAATAATAATTGGAAAAAAGACCAACTTTTTAATAAAATTGAGCCTTTGAAATTTGAATTTCTAATTGGTGATCACGAAGCAACAAAATCAAATAACTTTTGGATGCCAGTGATTGGTGCGAATCGTCATGATAAGCTGATGTTGGGAGTTGCAATTCACAACATTGGAATTCCATTTAAGAAATTTCAGTATTTCGTGGCACCAGTTTATTCATTTGGAAGAAAAAACATTTCAGGAACTGGAGAAATGAGTTTTACATTTTTGCCAAAATCTTGCATCAAGTTGACAAGGGTTGGAATGTCGTTGAGAACATTCAAAAATGATTCCTATTTCAGAGGAAATGAATCCTATTATGCAGCTGCAATGCCTTACGTTTATATGAAATTAGGCAATAGAAAATCTGCTGGTCCTATTTCTCAAACGTTGTTATTTCAAACGATTTACAGAAATGACAAATATGGCCCAACGACCAATGATCACGCTGGAGGATATGCAAAATACACTTTTGACTACAACAAACCAGACCATCAATTTGGAACAGTTTTAAGAGCTGATTTCATTGATAATTTGCGAGATAACAGCGAAATGAGTCGTGCAACTTTTGAAGCGACTTATCGATATAAATATTTGAAAAACAAAATGAAACGCTGGATAGAAATTCGTGCTTTTATTGGGGGAAACTTGAGCTATAACACCAATGGAACTTATGGAAATCGCTTGCAAATGTCGTTGGCGGGAACAAGTGGATCACAAGATATTTTCTTGGAAGAATACTTTTTCGATAGAACAAACACGGGAAATTTTGGAAGCAACAACCAACGATTGGAAAACCAAGGTGGATTTAAAATGTCGAGTAACTTCGGAACAACTGATAAATGGATGACTTCTGCCAATTTGTATTTTGATTTACCGCTTAAACCAGGGATTTTTGGAATATTCGTTGACGCTGGTGGATTCCAAAAAGGAAACACATTTACAGGTGTTTTAAACACGGGAATTGGCGTAAAATTGAGTAAAGTATTTAGCGTATATTTCCCAGTTTACATGTCGAAAAACTTGGTTAATGCCTACAAAGCGACAGACGCAAAATATTTGGAAAAAATCAGATTTACGATTCGTTTAAATGCGATTAATAAACCATTTAAATTGGGAGATTTACTCTAAAAATTTAAGATGAAAATAGCCTCAATCAGTGAGATTAAAAAAGAAATTGGCCAACTTCCAGAAGCGGAGTTGGTCATTTTACTTTCCGCATTGGCGAAATATAACAAAGAGAACAAAGAATTATTGAATTATTTGTTGTTTGAAGCTGATTTTGAGTCCAATTACATCCAAAAAATCAAGGAAGATTTAGATGTACAATTCCAAGAAATAAACAAATCCAACATTCGATTCATCAAGAAAGGCTTGCAAAAGATTGTGCGTGAATTGAAGAAAAACATCAAATATTCAGGCAAGAAAGAAACAGAGATTGAGTTATTGATTCACTTTTGTAAAAATATGATGTCGCTCAAAATCCGTTTGGATCGGTTTCCAGTTTTGTTCAATTTATTAAATCGACAATTCGTGAACATCGAAAAATCGCTTTTAAAAATCGATGAAGACCTGCACGGTGATTACCGCGAGGAAATTGAATTAATAGAAAATTACCTCGCTGGATTCACTGAATATTATTGATCAAATATCAACTACAATATTGTGCTTGTCAATCATTTTCCTCAAATTCATCAAAGCATAACGCATTCTACCTAAAGCAGTATTGATACTAATCCCTTCCATTTCAGCAATGTCTTTGAAAGATAAATCTTGGAAAATACGCATGCGGATAATTTCCTTTTGAGAATTTGGCAAATAATCGATTAATTCTACCATTTGGGTTTCCAGTTCTCCTCTACTCATGGATTTGAGCGTATCATCATCTCCAGAACTTAGCACACTGAAAATAGAAAAATCTTCATTTTTAGAAGAACTTTCAGAAATCATGCGCACTTTGCTTGTTTTTCGGAAATGGTCAATGACCAAATTGTGTGCAATGCGCATCGCCCATGGTAAAAATTTACCTTCTTCATTGTAATTTCCCAACTGAAGTGTATTGATAATTTTGACAAAAGTTTCTTGAAAGATATCTTCCGCCAATTCTTGACTTTTAATTTTCAAATAAATAAAACGGTAAATTTTACTTTTGTGACGCAATAAAAGTATTTCGAAAGCTTTGTGGTTTCCTGCTAAATAAGCAGTAACAAGCTGGTGGTCATCCATTAGTTTCATAGACATAACATTCCTCGTTTAAAATGAGCTAAGCTCTGATTTTTAAAATTTTATAGAGTAATGTTTTGCTATAGGCAACTTGTTTTATTAGTTTATATTTCGACGAATATACATATTTTGCTTTAAACAACAATAAAATATGATAATTCACTAGTACTTTAATACCATTTATAACGATTCATCGAAAATTAGGGTTGGGTAAGGATTGAAAAATTATATTTTTTCTACTTCGACTGCTGTTCCATAAGCCAATACTTCTGTCACTCCTTGCATCACCTCATTGGATTCGTAGCGCATATTGATAATTGCGTTTGCACCAAGCGATTGAGCATTGTTAATCATCAATTGATAAGCTTCTTCTCTAGCAGTTTCACACAGATTAGTGTATATGGTGCTTTTACCTCCAAAAATGGTCATAAAATTACCTGCAAAATTTCCGCCCAAACCGCGAGATCTAACTGTAATTCCTCTTACCAAACCGTGTTGATTGGTAATTTTGTATCCTTCCAAATGTGTGCTTGTGGTTATGAGCATGGTGTTTTAGTTTTGAATTTATTTTTAAAAATATCAGTATTTACTGCTAGTTAAATGATTATAACGGCTAAAAACGGCTATAAAAAATCAAATTTCTTTAGGCAGCGCATGAATATCAACCTCAGGTGAAAGTGTAAATTCTCCTTCTGATTTAGCAATAATTACTGACGCCAAACAGTTTCCAATCACATTCACACTAGTTCTTGCCATATCCATTAATGCATCTACAGCTAAAATTACACTCGCTTTTTGTGGATCAACGCCATCGATTGTTGCCACAGCTCCCGCTAAAATAACAAATGATGCGCCTCGAACGCCTGCAACGCCTTTACTCGTGAGCATCAGAACCAAACAAATTCCAATTTGTTCACCCAAAGACATATCGACACCGCACATTTGCGCAACGAAAACTGTTGCAAGCGAAAGATATAAAGTTGTGCCATCCAAATTAAAACTGTAGCCGGTTGGAATAACAAAAGCGACTACTTTTTTAGAAACGCCTAATTTTTCCATGTTTTCCATCGCTTTTGGCAATGCAGCTTCACTACTAGCTGTAGCAAACGCCAAAGAAACTGGTTCTGTAATTGCTTTGATAAATCTTCGAACTGGAACTTTTGCCAGCAAAGCAATTGGAAGCAAAATACAAGTCAAAAAGATAATCAATGCCACATAAAGTGTACCGACAAGCTGCAATAAATTCCCTAAAATTTCAACACCAGATTTAGCAACGGTGCTCGCCAAAGCTCCAAAAACAGCTAACGGCGCAATGTACATCACAATATCAGTAAACTTAAACATGACTTCACTCAATCCTTCGAAAAAGCTCAGCATGGTATGTTTGTGTTGCTCGTGTTTTACCATCCCAAGTCCAACGGCAAAAATCACTGAGAAAACAACAATTTGCAAAACTTCATTGTTGAAAATCGATTTTGCAATGTTTTCTGGAAAAATCTCCACAATGTGATCGCGGTGATTTCCTTCTTTAGTTTGCTCTAGGATTTTCTCAGATTTTGCTTTGTCTTCTGCCCTAGCCTCCACATGGACACCAACTCCCGCTTTACTGACATTGATAGCCAACAAACCCACAAAAAGTGCCATTGTAGTAATGATTTCAAAATACAAAATACTTTTCAAACCAATTCGTCCTAATTGTTTCATATTGGTGTGACCAGCAATGCCGACAACCAAAGTGGCGAAAATCAAAGGCGCAACCAAAGACTTTATCAAACGAAGGAAAATGATCCCTAAACGTTCCATTTCTAGTGAAAATACCGGAAAATCGATTCCGACACCAACACCAATTATCATTGCTGCAAAAATCCACAAGGCCAATTTCTTTCGTTTGTACGCCACAAAAAGTAAAAAAGCCATCAGCAAATATCTTAGAATTTTTGTTACTAAAAGTGCATTTGTTGGCGCAGGCATTCCGTCGATTTTCAAAGATTGAGATTTGTTTGAAAGCTTATTGAATGAAATAGTTGATTTTTGAATGCTGTCTAATTGATAACTGCCTGAATATAATTTTTGCAAGTTTGCGTGCGTCAACATCAATCTTTTTGAATTCGAATCTAGTTTTGCAGCATTTTCTCTCAAGTAAACTTTATCCTTTTGAATAAAATCAATAACGAAAGTGTTTTTTTGATTTGACTTGCCAGAATTTACGGTTGAAATTTCAATTTTTTGATTGACTTTAAGCCATTCAATTTTCTTTGAGATTTCCTTTGTATGATTTCCATGTATTTTACTTTCAATAAAAAACACAAAACCAACTAGCATAAAAGCAGTTATAAAAGCAAAAAGTGAATTGAAATACTTCATAAATTGAAAATTCGAATAGTTGCTCAAATATAGGGCAAAATAAGTTTTGGATTTAATTTCTTCTGATTTAAATTTATAGTTTTTTGGCAATCAATATGTGACTTTCAGATAAAAAGACTGTCAAAAAATTAATTGACTAAATTTTTCAGTTTTTTTTCAATATTACTTGTCATTATATAGAATATTGTTAATATTGCAGTATCGAAACAGATCGATTCGAAAAAATCACACAGCACATTTAATAGTATAGTGTACTTTCCAGTAATTACTAATTCATATTTATGAATATCAAAGATTTAGAGAGCAAAAAACTCCCTGATTTGCGTGAAATTGCCAAAGCAGCCGGAATAAAAAAAGTTGAAACCTTTAAAAAATCTGAACTTCTTGATGCAATCAAAGAACTTTCATCTACAAGTAGCGATGAAAAGCCAGCACAAATCCAAACAAAAGCAAAGCCTGCAAAAGTAAAAGTTCAAGAATCAGCACCTGAAGTTGCTCCAATTGCAGAGCCTAAAACTGAAGAAGCTGTTGCTGTAAATTCTGATGGTGAAAATCCAATCAAGAAAAGAAAAAGATTGGCTCCTGAAAAAGTAATTATTGGTGCTAAACAACCAACAATTCAAAAAGCAGAAGAAAAAAGCGACCTCTTTACAGCACCAACTGAATCAACAATTGAAACTCCAGCCATTGAATCAGAAAAAGCTCCTGAAACAGAATCAAATTCAGAGGTGAAAACTGAAAATAAAGGCCGTGATATTCGCAAGGAATTTGCCAACAAAAAGCCATTTCAACCCAAAGAAAACCGTCCGAATTTCAAAGAAAAAAGACCTTTCAATGAACGAAATGAAGAAAATACTGCGCCTGCTGAAGGTGAAACTGCTCCTGTAGAAAGAAAACCTTTCGTTCAAGGGCAAAAACCAAATCCGAACCAAAACCAAAATCCAAATCAAAACCCGAATCAGAATAGACCAAATCCAAGGCCTAATCCGAATCAGAACCCAAATCAAAATCCAAATCAGAACCCAAATCAACAACGCAATCAGAATCCAAATCAATTGGCTCAACAACAACGTCAAGCTGAAAAAGAAGCGGAAGAAGAATTGTATGATTTGGCAGGAATTGTAAGCGCAGAAGGTGTTTTGGAAGTTATTCAAGACGGTTTCGGTTTCTTGCGTTCTTCAGATTACAACTATTTGGCTTCACCAGATGATATTTATGTTTCTCAAAGTCAAATCAAACTTTTTGGTTTGAAAACTGGAGATACTGTCAAAGGAACAATTCGTCCTCCTCGTGAAGGTGAGAAGTTTTTCCCTTTGGTGAAAGTAGACTCAATTAACGGTCGTCATCCTTCTTACATTCGTGATCGTGTTCCTTTCCAATATTTAACTCCTTTGTTTCCAAATGAGAAATTCATTTTAACTGGTCATAAAGATGAAAGCATGTCAACAAGAATCATGGACATGTTTGCACCTATTGGAAAAGGCCAACGTGGAATGATCGTTGCGCAGCCGAAAACAGGTAAAACGATGTTGTTGAAAGATGTTGCCAATGCAATTGCTGCCAATCATCCGGAAGTTTATTTAATCGTATTATTAATTGACGAACGTCCTGAAGAGGTTACAGACATGGCTCGAAGTGTAAAAGCGGAAGTTGTGGCTTCAACTTTTGATGAGCCTGCTGAAAGACACGTAAAAGTGGCAAATATCGTGCTTGAAAAAGCAAAACGCATGGTTGAATGTGGACACGATGTTTGTATTTTATTAGATTCAATTACCCGTTTAGCGCGTGCTTACAATACTGTTTCTCCTGCTTCTGGAAAAGTTCTTTCTGGTGGTGTAGATGCGAATGCATTACATAAACCAAAACGTTTCTTCGGTTCTGCAAGAAAAATCGAAAATGGCGGTTCACTTTCAATCTTAGCAACTGCATTGGTTGAAACAGGTTCCAAAATGGACGAAGTAATTTTCGAAGAATTCAAAGGAACTGGGAACATGGAATTGCAATTGGATCGTAAAATTTCTAATCGTAGAATTTTCCCTGCAATCGATATTTTGGCCTCTGGAACAAGACGTGACGATTTATTAGTCAACAAAGACATGTTGCAAAGAATTTATGTATTGCGTCGCCACATTGCTGATATGAATCCAGTGGAAGCAATGGAATTTTTGAAATCACAAATGGACCACACTCGCTCTAATGAAGAGTTTTTGGTTTCGATGAATAGATAATTAATTTTTAAAACTGTCAATTTCAAAGTAGAAATTGACAGTTTTTTTTTGAATCAATATGAGAATTACAGTTAAAGTTGGATTTTTATTTGCCATTGGTTGGATGCTTGTTAAGATGATATTTCATTTTGCTGGAATTTCTACAACTTCCATTGTACCAACCATTTTCATTAATATGTTTTTGCTTCTATCGTCAATTTCAGTTGGATTGTACATGCATAAACAAAGAGAAGGTTTTTCGCAAGGAAATGCATTGAGCGATATCAAATCTAGTATGACAGTTGGAATCCCTTACACCGTCTTGGTGGTTATTTTTGTCTATTTTTATTACAGCTCAATCAATCCAGATTTTGTAAATCACATGATTGCAGAAAAATTAAACGCCTATAAATCAGGTTTGGCAAATCCTGAGGAGCTGAAATTGATTCGAGCGAGTAACGAAGCTTTTGAAGTAATGACTAAGGAAGATATTTTCAAGGAAATGGAAAAAAGTACGAGAAGCACAATTTCACCTTTTTCAATCACGACAATCTCTTTGCTGGGCATGATTTTACTCTCTACCGTTTACAGTATCCTAGTAACAGTAATCTTCAGAAAAGTTTTATTGCGAGGTTTAAGATAAAGCCTCTCTTGTTTCCAAATCAATATTCTTGGCTCCAAGGTAGAAACAAAAAGTGCAACCCAACATGAAAAGATGACTTAAATCGTCTTTATTTAACCATTTATGAGGATTTATTTTCAATAGAAAAATAAATGCAGAAGGCAAACAAACCAAGACTCCGAACACCATGTATTTCATGTAATTATGTCCTTGCTTGAAATAAATGTATCCCAAAACACCGCAAAAAACGATGTAAGTCACAATCGCATCAATGGCAATAAAGAGGAAATTTTGCTTCCACAAAGCCAAAAATAAGAACAAACTAGCCTTGATAATTATTCCAATTTTAAAGACCTTTTTATTTGCTTGATTCTTCATTTTAATCAACATGGCATTGCTAGCAAAATACCCTGACATTATGCCTGTGATCCAATTTGGAAATTTTCCAGGAATGGCCAAATACTGAAAAAACAAATGTCCAAAACCAGCAAAAAAAGTGGAGCAAGAAAACGTAATGAAAAAATATTTCCAGTAATTTACTTCTTCAAAATTTCTATTTCTCAATTTCAAAAAGGCATAAAAACAAAAAGAAGCTATCATCCAATTTGTTATCGCCGCCATGGGTTCTTGAAGTTCTAATCCTTGGATAGAAAAATGGATAATTTCTGTTTGATTCATTTGGCAAATTTACGGAAATCCAATAAAATAAAGGGAAATTAAAATTAATTCTCCGAAAATTGTCTCATTTTAACAATCACTTACTTACCTTTACGTACTTTAAAATTGTAAAATTTCATCGCGCTAAAATATGAAAATACCATCCAAATATATGGAAGAAGCTGTAGAACAATTGGCTACACTTCCAAGCATTGGAAAACGTTCAGCTTTGCGTTTGGTAATTCACCTATTAAATAGAAAACCAGAAGAAATTGAGCGTTTTGCGCAGTCATTTTTGGAGATGAAAAAACATGTAAAATACTGTAAATCTTGCGGAAACATTTCTGATTTAGAAATTTGTGCCATTTGCGGCAATCCGCAAAGAAAACATCATGAAATTTGTGTTGTGGAAGATGTTCGCGACGTAATGGCAATCGAAGAAACAGGGTCTTTTCATGGAATTTATCACGTTTTGGGTGGAATTATTTCACCCATGGATGGCATCGGACCAGCAGATTTGAATATTCCTTCTCTACTCGAAAAAATCAACTCGGGAAATGTCAAAGAAGTCATATTTGCACTCAGCGCTACCATGGAAGGGGACACAACCAATTTCTTTTTATATAAAAAAATTCAACCTTCTGGAATTACTGTAACCACCTTATCAAGAGGTGTTTCTGTTGGTTCCGAATTGCAATATGCCGACGGATTGACTTTGGGAAGATCAATAATTAATCGGACTTTGTTTCGCGTGGATTGATATAGGCCATTTTTCGTGCTAAAATCCACTTTTTTTGATAGAATTTAAAAACTATCTCTATTTTATTATAATATTTTTTTGATGAGTAAAACCTGAGAGTTTGCATGTGTATTTGCTCCATCTGCTGGAGTTATCGTTAATGCTGACGTATTTCCACTAGGATTAATTACTGCAAGTATTGAGTTAAGTCCGGTAGTTGTAACGAAAAAGCTTCCAGTAATTAAATGTCCGCCAGAAGTTGAGTTCATATTTGCAACAACTGTTTCTGGCAAATCAACACCATTAAGTTCTAATTGAATTTGACCAAGTTCTGTTGTATGAATACTGAAGTAAATTTCATAAGTTCCAATGCTTGGTAGCGTAAAACTTGTGTTATTAATTCTCGCTATTCCTGCTGTTGGTCCATTTTGAGGAAAAGGAACCCTTCCTGTTCCAGCCACAGTTTTTGCAGCAATTGTAGCAGCATAATCAGTCCCAGCTCCATTTCCTGTTCCAGATGTCAATCCAAAAAACATTGCAAATTGTGATATCGAACCTGTGGCACCAGTTGCTCCGTCAATTCCATTTGTCCCGTTTGTTCCATTTGTTCCTGCTAATCCTGTCAAACCGATTGAACCGTCAGTTCCATTTGTACCTGCTGATCCTGATAAACCTGTTAATCCGATTGAACCATCAATTCCGTCTGTACCGTTCGTTCCCGCTAATCCTGTCAAGCCAATTGAACCATCAATTCCGTTAGTACCGTTTGTTCCATTTATTCCAGCCAAACCTGTTAAACCAATTGAACCATCGATTCCATTTGTTCCATTCGTTCCATTCGTTCCAGCTAACCCTGTTAGACCGATTGAACCATCGATTCCATTTGTACCGTTTGTTCCATTTGTTCCAGCTAATCCTGGCAGACCAATTGAACCGTCAATTCCATTTGTTCCATTTGTTCCGTTCGTACCAGCTAATCCTGTTAGGCCAATTGAACCGTCGATTCCATTAGTCCCGTTTGTTCCATTCGTTCCTGCTAATCCTGTCAAACCAATTGAACCGTCAATTCCACTTGTACCATTTGTTCCATTCGTTCCAGCCAAACCTGTTAAACCAATTGAACCGTCGATTCCATTTGTACCAGCTGATCCTGTTAATCCGATTGAACCGTCAATTCCATTTGTTCCATTAGTTCCATTTGTTCCTGCTAATCCTGTTAATCCGATTGAACCGTCAGTTCCATTTGTACCATTCGTTCCATTAGTTCCGGCCAATCCTGTCAGACCGATTGAACCATCGATTCCATTTGTACCACTTGTTCCATTCATTCCAGCTAAACCTGTTAATCCGATTGAACCATCAATTCCATTTGTGCCGTTCGTTCCATTTGTTCCTGCTAATCCTGTTAAGCCAATTGAACCATCAATTCCATTTGTGCCGTTCGTTCCATTTGTTCCTGCTACTCCTGTCAAACCAATTGAACCGTCAATTCCATTTGTACCATTCGTTCCAGCCAAACCTGTCAAACCAATTGAACCATCGATTCCATTTGTTCCATTCGTTCCATTCGTTCCAGCTAATCCTGTTAGACCGATTGAACCATCGATTCCACTTGTTCCATTAGTTCCAGCCAAACCTGTTAGACCGATTGAACCATCGATTCCATTCGTACCATTCG
>JBBALI010000030.1:0-47891 GCA_040403095.1 Crocinitomicaceae bacterium | reverse complement strand
CACTAACACTTTCAGTGATGCCAATTATCTCAACAGTTCCAAAGAAAGGCCACGCGATAGATTTGACAGTGAATGGCGGCGGAAAACGCTTGAAATACAGTTGGAGCAACAACGACACGGTGCAAGATCCACAAGATTTGCAACCCGGAATTTACAAAGTGCGCGTTTCGGACGAATATGGTCAGGAAGCAACTGCAGAAGTGAAGATTGATGCGCCGGTTTTTGCCAGTGAAGAGGATTTAGCTAGAAGTAAAGAAAAAGAACTCAACAAAGATTTGGATAAGAACAATATCATTTATTTTGATGACAACTCGTCCTACTTAAATCCTGAAAATAAGAAAGTATTGGATTTTGTAATTCCGATTTTGAAATCAAAACCAGAATTGAAAATCTTTGTTTTGGCTTATGCTGACAAAAGAGGAACAAATCATTACAATTATTGGTTGTCAGAGCGACGCATGAAAAGAACGATTCAGTATTTGGTTGAACAAGGTATAGACAAAAAACGCATTAAGGGAAGTTACAAAGGTGAATCTGAACCATTGATAAACTGCACTAATTGTGATGAAGAACAATTGAAATTGAATAGAAGAACGACTATTAAGTTTACAACTAAATAGAATATTTCAAAATGTTTAAATTCCTGAGTTCATCTTGGCGAGAAGTTCTAGTTGATGAATTTCAAAAAGGGTATTTTCAAGATTTAACGAATTTCGTCCAAAGTCAAAGAAAGGAATTTCCAGGCAGTATTTTTCCAGAAGAAAAGTTGACTTTTCAAGCATTGAATTTATGTGATATTGAAAAGATCAAAGTGGTCATTTTAGGGCAAGATCCATATCCCACGAAAGGACATGCGAATGGATTGAGTTTTTCAGTTCAACCAACAGTTTCTCCTTTACCCAAAAGTTTGCAAAATATCTTCAAGGAATTAAAATCAAATTATCCAGAAAGGGAAATCCAAGATGGAGATTTGACTACTTGGGCTGAGCAAGGCGTTTTGCTTTTAAATACCACTTTAACTGTCCAAGAAGGTATTCCAAACAGTCATGCAAAGCGAGGTTGGGAAATCTTTACAGATGAGATTATTCAGAAAATTGCCCAAACCCAAAGCAATGTGGTTTTCTTGCTTTTTGGTAAAAATGCACATTCGAAAGAAATCTTGATTGATACCAAAAAACATTTGGTGATAAAAACTTCACATCCATCACCTTTGGGCGTTTTCAAAAGTGGAAAAGATTTCGTCGCTTTTCAGGGGAGTAATATTTTTACCTCGTCTAATAGTTATCTTAAATCCCAGGGAAAAGAAGAAATCAATTGGTGATTTTTTCACTTTATTTTCAACTTTCAGTCAAAGAATTGAAAAGTGGTTTTATTTTTGTTACTTTGGATTCACATCATCATTTAAAATAGTTTTTGCATGAAGATTTTGTTGATTTTCGTCTTGATTTCATTTGGTTCAGCGGCTCAAATCGCTCCGTTCATTGATTTTAACGGTTATTTCAGAACGTTTTACATGAAAAACTTCCGCCAAATCGAATTTCAACGGATTCAATCTTTTCAGGCAGGAGATAATTTAATCGCCTACATCGATAATCGCGGAGATTTTAAGGTCTTTGACGGCCAAAATAAAATCGCGCTCACAAACATGAATGTCGAATATAAAATGTCCGATTTTCAATTGGCTTGGAATATCGGTCCAGGTTTATTTTGCTTGGAAAATGGAGAAAAACGCCTGCTTACGACTTTTGGCGGTAGATATGCAGTGTCAGATAGTTTGGTTGTGTATGAAGACACACGATTCAATACAATCAACGTGGTGTACAACAAAACAATTTATCCATTGTATCAAGCAACTGGAGAAATCAATATGCCAGAAATTATTGGAGAAAACATCATCGCTTTCAAAGACAATGGTGATTTTTACAAGGTTTTTTGGCAAGGAAAAATTTATGATTTAGGCGTTTGGATGCAAGGAATTACTTTCAATGCTGGAACAGACATGTTGACTTTCAATGATCCTACCAATCGTACATTTTCCATCTTTGAAAAAGGCCATTTTGTGGATTTAGAATCTTTTTATGTGAAAAGTTATAAGTCGGGTAGGGGATTTGCTGTTTACGAAGACCAAAACAGCAATTTATGGTATTACAAAGACGACAATAAAACGGCGCTTACCAATTTTTCTGCAACTTTTTGGGAAGTGAAAGATGATTTGGTTGTTTGGGCTGAAAATAACACGGTTTACAGTTTTGTAGATGGTGAAAAAATCAAAATCTGCTCTTACATACCCAAAGATTATAAATTGAAAAATGGCATTTTTGCATTTAGAAATTTGATGGGAGGTGTGAGTGTTTTTATGAATGGAAAAGTTTCAGAAATTACGACACAACAAAATGCCATTTATACGATTTACAGCGATTTGGTTTTGGTTGAATTGTTTAACAAATCGTTTGTAGTCTTTCAAAATGGGCAGAAGTTTGAAGCTTGAAATAATCGATTGAAAAACATTTAGAGTAAATCTAAAATTTTTAGTAATTGAGGAAGTAAAAGTATATCTGCTTCATTCACAATTTTAAAATCACATAATTTTTGTTTTGCGTCATCATCTAGTTGGTGCGACATCCGGTCTAAAACAGCTTCGCGATCAGTGCCATCTCTTCCCATCACTCGCTGAATGCGCGTTTCGCTGTTGGCTGTGACCAATATCGTTGCATCAAATCTTTTGTAAGAACCAGTTTCGAAAAGCAAAGCAGATTCATTGAAAACCAAAGCCGATTCTTGTTCTTGTTTCCAATTTTCGTATGCGCGGTAAACTGCGGGATGCACCAAAGCATTGACTTCATTTTTGAGTTGATCGTTTTTGAAAATCTGTTCCGCTATAAATGGTCGATTGAGTTCTTTGTTCAAATAAGCATTTTCGCCCAATAAAGAAATCAATTCAGATTTTAGCGCTTGGTCTTCATTCATCACTTTTTTGGCTGCTACATCGGCGTAAAAAACAGGATAACCCAATTTTTCCAAGATTTTGCAAACAATTGATTTTCCCGAACCAATGCCACCGGTGATTCCTATTGATTTCATGTAAACGAAAGTACAAAAAAAAATCTTGGAGTAAATGAATACACCAAGATTTCAGTTTTTTATGAGAAGATAAAATCTTAGATTTCGTCTACTTGAATCATTTTGAAAGGCAATGAAATGATTGCTTGGTAATCTTCACCAGCTTCTTCCATGTCCTCATCATCAGTTTCGAAATACCAATTGATTTTAACTTCAGTTCCTTTTCCGTTTATTGATTCCAATTTTTTGAAAAAATCCAAAATACATTTAGATGAAGAGGTATTGAAATACTCCAATTTTACATCTACATCAGTGAGAGCGGCTGGTTTTTTGCTGTAACCATCAATCCACTCATTCAACGGTTTGTAAAATTCAACAGAGTTTTCTGGAATAGATCTTCCTTTAAGTTCCAGTTTGCCAACAGATTGAAATGAAATAGCTGGTGTTTTAGCCGATCCGTCGAGTTTTAAATTTTCCATATTTTGTGTTGATTTGAATAGTGTTTAATTAATCCTTACGTTTAAAGAGAAGAAATGGTTTCTTTCATTGATAGGAAAAATTTCATAATTTAATTTGTTTCCTGTTTTTCTGGCGATATCAATAAATCCCAAACCAGCAGTTCCTTTCCTTGAAAGTTGACCAGAATGTAAGGTATCTTGATAATGTTTTTTCAAAGAAGACGAATCCATTTTATTGATTGTCTCTAATTTATTGATGATCGTTTCAGCGCTTTCTGAATCTACTACATTCCCTGTTTTGATATGAAAACTTTCATTTTCTTTCGCAACCATGAAATATGCTGATCGAGGTGGAATGTCTTCAAAATAGGTTGTCGATACAGGCTCGCTCTGTTCTATGTGATGATACAAATTTTGTAAACATTCAACCATCACATAATACACTTTTTTCTTTACCAATTGATTTTGTTCTAATTCATCCATTTTGGTTTCCATCAACGCTAAAATATCGTTGATAAACTCAGTGTTTACAATTCCTTTATAAGAACATAAAACCTCAGTCTTATCCATCAAATTATTAAAATTATACATGTTATTAGCGTTCATCAGAACAAAATTATCAGTAGTTTTTTAGCAAATATATTAAAAAAAATGAATTGTAATCGCTTGATTCACATTTTTTTCACAAAGCGTTACATATTTATTTTAATTCTAAATTAAATATCTAGTTAAAGATGTGTTTTTTGAGTGAATAGTTGCACGTTTTCCAAATCTTTCAGGGCAGCTTTGCAATTTATTCCGAATCAAAGTTGGAATAATGATTTTTGCTCCGAAACAAGCGCTAATTTTAACTTTGCGAACTTTAATGCAATTTAATTTCAATAAGTTCCTTATTTTTGTCAAAGCAATGGAAAATCAAAAACAAGATTTGGAGTGGTTTGAGTCGTGGTTTAACACCATCTACTACCACATTCTATATCAAAACCGCAATGAAGCGGAAGCGGAATTGTTTGTGCAAAACTTGGTTTCAAAGCTGAATATTCAGCCTGCAAATCAAGTGCTTGACTTAGCTTGCGGTAAAGGAAGACATTCGATTATTTTGAATAAATTGGGATTGAATGTAACTGGCGTTGATCTGTCATCCAACAGCATTGCCAAAGCCAAAAAATCAGAAAATGAAACCCTGAAGTTTTTTGTGCACGACATGCGCGACCCAATTCCCAATGTGCAGTTTGATTTCATTGTCAATCTTTTTACCAGTTTCGGTTATTTTGATCACCACCATGAAAACCTCAAAGTGCTGAAAGCCATTCATCAAATGTTGGTGCCTGGCGGAAAATTGGTGATTGATTTTTTCAATTTACAACGTGTAATTAAAGAAATGAAAGCGCAAGAATTGAAATCCATTGAAGGCATTGATTTTCATATTTCGAAACGTTTTGATGGACATCACATCTACAAAACCATCGAATTTGAAGCTGAAGGAAAAAATCATTCTTACACCGAAAAAGTGCAAGGTTTGTCTGAAGCTGATTTTAAAAACCTCTTGATTCAAGCTGATTTTGAGTTGGTTGATGTTTACGGAGATTTTTATCTAAACCCTTTTGATTCAGAAAACTCTGACAGAATCATTTTAGTAGCAAGCAAAAAAGCATGACAGAATTTTGGACTATTTTGGCATTGATTGCCGCGGTTTTGTTGGGCGGATTACTGGTAATTTGGGTAGATTCTTACAAACAAAAAAATCTCATCAAAATCATGTTGGCTTTTAGTGGTGGATTTTTACTCGCCATCGCTTTCAATCATTTTTTGCCTGAATTATATGCCGCACACAATAATTCCATTGGTTTGTATGTCATTTTGGGATTTTTGATACAACTAATATTAGAATATTTTTCTGGCGGAATTGAACACGGTCACGTGCATATTCACAAAGGAAAAGCGATGCCGTGGATGTTGTTTATTTCCCTTTCAATTCACTCATTTGTGGAAGGAATTCCTTTGGCGATTCCTGCAGTGGCAGAAGCGGGACAGCATCACTCACATCTTTCTGGACAATCGCTTTTGTTGGGGATTATTTTTCACCAAGCGCCTGTTGCCATTGCGTTGATGACTTTACTGAGAAGTTCAACTTTCAGCTTGAAAAAATCGTGGTTTGTACTCGCACTTTTCGCATTCATGACGCCTGCAGGATTGATTTTCGGCTATTTCACACAAGGCTCGTTGGGATTCATCAACATGGATATTTTGCTTGCCATTGTGGTCGGAATGTTCTTACATATTTCCACAACGATTATCTTCGAAGCAAGCGAAAATCACCGTTTCAATTTGGCAAAATTGGCTAGTATTTTTGTAGGTGTTACTTTGGCTTTATTGATTCAATAACCGAATTTCCAGAATGATTTCAAGAATAGGATTTTTTTAGTGAATCCTAAACTTACAATACTTTATCACCGAACCTTTCGCCGTAAACAACTCCTCATAATGTGTTTTGATGTGAAAAATTTCCTTGGTTTTTTCGTCCAAATCAGCTGGTAAAGTGCCATACAAATCCCAAGTCAATTCCAGGCAATCGTAGTTGTGTTTTTTGATTTCATTTTCTGTAGATTCAAACAACAAATCGCTGTCAGTTTTCAAATGAACGATGCCATTTTCTTTCAAAATTTGGCGGTACCTGTTGATGAAAAGCTTTGAAGTCAATCGCTTTTTAGGTTTATTTGGTTGTGGATCTGAAAATGTCAACCAAATTTCGTCCACTTCGCCTTCTGCGAAATAATCTAAGATAAAGTCAATTTTAGTGCGCAAAAAAGCGACATTAGACAAATTGCGTTCCACTGCATCTTTCGCTCCAACCCAAATGCGCGCGCCTTTGATGTCGAGACCGATGAAGTTTTTATTTGGGAAATGATCTGCCAAACCAATTGTGTATTCGCCTTTTCCACAGCCCAACTCGAGTACAATCGGATTATCATTTTTGAAATAATCTTCGTTCCATTTTCCTTTTAAATCAAAAGGGATCGAATGATCTGAAACCAAAGTTGGTTCGAAAACATTCGACCATTCTTTCATTTCATTAAATCTGCGGAGTTTGTTTTTTGCCATATTTTAAATCTGGGCGCAAAGATAAGGATTCTTGGAGAAAGTTCACATCGACAAGCTCACTGTGATTGAGTGAATCATTCTCATTCTGTTTCTCGTTTTGTTTTTTTAAATACTTTTGAATTGTGTTACCAGAATCGATCATTAATAAAAAAGTATTGATTTCACCTTTGAATTGGGGAATGGGACATGTTGCGCGGTCGATTGCAATTATCCAGCAATTGATTGACCAACAAAACCAGGTTTTTGTGGCTTGTGATGAAGATCAACAAGCGGTTTTTGAATGCTATTTTTCGCAATTGCATTTCATTGCGCATCGGCCTTATCCGTTTCAGTTTTCGGGGAAAGGAAATTGGGCTTGGGATTTATTTCAGCAACGCAAAAAACTCTTGGAATGCTTTGCACAAGAACGCAATGAAGTAGTAAGATACATCGCTGATTTTCAGATTGATGTTGTGCTTTCAGATCACCGTTATGGTTTTTTTTCAAAAGCGAAACCTTCTGTTTTTATCACGCATCAATTGCATTTGCCGCTGAAATGGTTTCAAAAACCAGTGCAATACATTCACCAAAAATTGATTCAAAATTTCAATACTGTTTGGGTTTTAGACGATGAAAAACAATCTTTGGCAGGCAAATTAAGCCGAGCGATTAAACATCCAAATTTACATTATATCGGTTGGAAATCCAGGTTTCAATTGGCTGAAAATGCCGAAAATCCTTGCGATGAATTGTATCTCATCAGCGGACCTTTGCCTTATTCGCAAGATTTTTTGAATGAATGCATCGCCTTGGCGCAACTTCAAACGGGAAACAATGTGTTGATTTATCCCAAAGGATTGACTTTAACCGAAAATTTGCCCGAAAATCTCACATGCATCGAAGCGCAAAACTGGAGAGAAACAGATGCTTATGTGCGCGGTGCTCAAAAAATTATTTCCCGTTCAGGTTATTCTACCTTGATGGATTTGAAAATTTTACAAAAAAAAGCACAATTATTTCCTACTCCTGGACAAAGTGAGCAAATTTACTTGTTTGAGCTACATAATTAAACTTGAATTAAACGTAATGTTTTAATCTTTAGTTAATAAGGTATTTTTTAGTTTTTGCAACTTTCATTTTTTGATAATAGCGATTTAAAAAGATCGTCTTTTTTGTTTTTGACCTTTGCAAAAAAAACAACAAGATGAAATTCATCCCCTCACACAAAATAATTACCCAAAAACAATTTATTTTAATCAATTTCTTCCTTCTTGCATTCTGCTTCGAAGCGAAGATTTATGGTCAATCTGTTCAGAATTTTGGCACATCTTCAAGTAGTTTGACCAGTGGAAACAGTTCGTCATTTATTCCAAATCCAACAAGTTCTGGTTCAACTTATGCTAGAATTGGAACGGGCAATGGCTCAATCAATAACGTTACAACATCAAATCCACTCGGAACATCAGGTACTTTTATTAGAGCTTCTGCATCCACTAGCGCTTCCATAAATAAAGTCTCTCCAATTATTAGTTCAACGGGTGCAACTACTTTTTATTCAAGATTTAAAATCCTTTTTGGAGATGCTTCAGCAGGAACAACAGCAACATCTGGAACGTGGTATGCTTTTTTGGGCGATGGCGCCATGTTTGGCGATAACAATAGTTTTACGGGGGCACAATCATTCACAGGATTTAGATTTGCTTTTGGTTCTGGAGGCGATATTACTTTCAATAATAGAAATGCAGGAAATTGGAATCAAACTGGAATTAATAGCACTTATCAAACCTTAAAATCTGGTATTTACTATGATTTTGAAATTATTGGAAACAATCAATCAAGTGGAACTGTAAATTATAGCTACAACGGAGTTTCTCAATCTGTCGCTATTAACACATTTGATGTATATGTCAATGGTTTTCTTGTCGGAGATAACATGGCAAAAGCGCAGTTAGCAAATAATAGTTCCATTAAAAGTATGACTTTCTACGGTGAATCTAGCACCAGCAATGTTGCCAATATTTTTTTAGATGATGTATCTTTTCAAAATTCTATTCCTTCAACTATTCAGAGATTGACAGATCCTTCCATTTTTGACTTAGCTGCAGCAAACTACAGTTTTACTAATTGGCCAAGCACAAGTGCAATTGGTTCGTATCCATCGAACATGGTTTTTCATTGGGGAACTGTAAATTCTGTTGACCCGACGCTTACCAACACAGCAACACAAGATTATGTTTGGGGATATAATTATTCTTCACAAAGCAGAATTACTGGATTAGATGCCAATGGTTTTTCATTTTTAAATACCAGTCCTGGGCACGTTTCAGCAACATCTGGAAATTGCGGTGAAGCGGTGGTTTCGATCAAAACAACTTGCAGAAACAATGTGCAAGTTTCTTGGACCGCTGCAAGACAGACGAATAATGGAAACAGGTATTTATTGAGGGCACAATACCGAGTCGGAAATACAAGTGCTTTCACAGATTTACCTGGTGCAACATCTGCCATCGAGTTTAACAGTACAAATGCAGGACCAACGAATTTTGCTGCAATTACGCTTCCATCGGCTTGTGAAAATCAAGCTGAAGTGCAAGTGCGTTGGGTGTATTATTGGAGTGGATCAGGATCAGGAAGTCGAGATGAAATTAGACTAGACGAGATTTCAATTACAAGTTTATCCTCTATTCCTGCAGCGCCATCAGCAACAGCACAATATTTTTGTGCAACCAATTTACCAACCATTGGAGACTTGGTCGCAACAGGAAGTGCGATTAAATGGTACAGCGCATCCAGTGGCGGAACGGCTTTGACTAATTCTACCGCTTTGGCGAATGGAAATTATTTTGCATCTCAATCAACAAATGGTTGCGAGAGCTCATCGAGAGTTTCTTCAACGATTGCCTTAACAACAACCGCTTTTCCGAATATCGTGGCTTCAGTCGTTGGTTCATCAATTGAATCTGGAGATATACTTTGGTCTGGAAATAATTCAAATTCATGGTCGGTCGCATCCAATTGGTATGTTTTTGATGGCGCCGATTTCACCACCGCTTCGCAACTTCCCTCGGCTGCAAACAATGTTTTTATTTTAAAGTCTGGTACTGCAGGGATTTGCGCTACCAATAGCAATTCTATTATATCCGTGCAAGGCGAAGTAAATGATATTTACATTGGGGCAAATGCGACGTTGACGGTCAACGCAGGGCGCACATTGTCGGTGGCTAACAATTTTGTTAATCACGGTGTTTTTCTTCCAGATGCAACATCCATTGTAGTTTTTGAGGGATCCAATGCGCAATCAATTGGAGGAAGCGGTTCAACGATCTTCGCCAATTTGACAATCAATAAAAATGCTGGTTTACTTACTTTAAATTCACCTGTTTCTGTTTCAAAAACATTGTCGATGCAAAGTGGAAATATTTCAACTTCTTCTGCAAATTTATTGACTGTCGGAACGAGCACATCGAACGTCGGTTCCATAAATTGGGTTTCAGGTTCTGTTTTAGGTCCGATAAAAAGATATTTTGCAGCTGCAACCAATTCCACGCAAGAATCAGGAATTTTTCCTGTCGGCACAAGCGGATTAAATCGCTATGCGAAAGTCAATTTCACCAATGGAGTAACTTCCGGGGGAACAATTACAGCCGAATATAAACTTGGGGCTTGTTCAGTTGGTTATGCTGGTCTGCCAATTCAAGTAAATGGACAGATGGTGCAAAACTATGAAAATGAAGGTTGGTGGGAAATTACGCCTGCTGGTGGTAATTTGAATTCGGCGACTTATTCACTTTCATTGAGAGGAAACGGTTTGAGTGTAGTGAATTCTTTGTCTTTGTTGAGAATAATCAAATCAGTAAACCACACTTCTTGGGACATGTCGGGCATTGGAAGTCATTCAGCACCAGTTGGAAGTGAATCTGATTTTTCGATTGTCAATACTGGATTAACGGGTTTCAGCTTCTTCAACATCGGTTCTGGAAGTGCAAATCCTTTGCCTGTTCAATTGTTGAATTTTGCTGCTGATTGCCAAGATTCAAAATTTGTTTCATTGAATTGGACTACTGCGAGTGAACAAAATTCCTTGAAATTTATCATCGAAAAGTCTAGGGATTTAAATACTTGGGTACAAGTGGGAGAAAAACAAGCCGCTGGAAATTCCAACTACGTCACGGAATATGCAATGAATGATTTGGAACCGTTTTCAGGAATTGGATATTATAGAATTGTGCAAGTTGATTTTGATGGAAAAGTTAAAATTTACGACCCAATTAGTTCAAGTTGTGAGGCAACTCAAAATGCAATCAGTGTTTTTCCAAATCCTTCGAAAGGTGATTTTACTGTTGAAGTTTATGCTCAATTTGAAAATAAAGCGATTGAAATGGTTTTGCATAACCTGATGGGAAATATAATTTACAAAAAAATCGTGGATGTTAACATTGGAATAAATCATTTTTATGTCAACAATCTAATACTAGAATCAGGAGTTTATATCGTCAATTTTAATGCCTTAGAAAATAAGATGCAATCAGTGAAGATAATGATTGAAAAATAACCTCAAAATCTTGAGATTGTCTTTTTTGATTTTAATTTATTGAGCTTGTAATGCTTACTTCAAATTTCTACTATAAACTTAGTTGAAACAAGTTAAGGAGAAATTTTTTTCTTATTAACTTATCATTAATTATCAAAAACATTTTATTTATCCATTTTTTTTAGCTTAATTTTGTAACATCGATTGGATAACGTCCTCTGCTGATTTCTTTCAGTAAACTGTCTAATCGGAAAAACATTTTTTGCTTAATGATGATTCGCAGTTTATCAAATAAAACAACTATTTTTTACCGAAATTTACTTTTCGCTGTTTGCGCTTTGCTTTTTATTGGAAGTAATGCTTTTGGGCAAAGTACAGCGATTTATACTGTAACTTCTACATCAGCTGTTACAACTACAGGTACAGCGCCATCAGGTTCTACTGCAGCATATGCTCAAACTTTTGCCACAGCAAAACAACTTACTGGTGGAACTAACGCTAGCCTAACTTTAACAGGTTACGCTGGATATAAAATTACTAGCATCGTTCTGGAAATGAGGTCTAATACAAGTGCTGGTGCTGGTACATTGAGCGTAGTCGCTGGATCGACCTCAATTTTTTCTATTTCTCCTACTAGTACCTTTGCCAATGCACTGTGGAATGGAGCATATAGTACATCCTATGTTCCTGTTACTAAAACACCTTCAGCTTATAATATTGCTGCCAGTGAGAATGTAGTAATCACGATTGCTGCCACAACAAACAGTTTATATATTCAATCTTACAGTATTACTTATGTCCCTGTTGGGAATACTGTTACATTCAATGCCAACGGCGGAACGGGAACAATGGCAAACCAAACGGCAGCTACTGCAACGGCATTAACATCAAATGCATTCACGCGAGCAGGTTATACTTTCGCAGGATGGAACACAATCGCGGGCGGCGGTGGAACAGCCTATGCAAATGGAGCAAGTTTTCCATTTTCTGCAAATACAACTTTGTATGCGCAATGGACACCAAATACTTTAACTGTAACATACGACAGTCAAGGAGGAAGTGTCATAAGTGCTGGTTCAACAACAACGGGTGGAACAATTGCTTCGTCACCTGGCACGCCCACAAGATCAGGATATACTTTTAACGGTTGGTTTGCCGCCGCAAGTGGCGGATCTGCGATTACTTTTCCATACACGCACGGGCAAACTTCCAATTTTACTTTGTATGCCCAATGGACATTAATCACTTACACCGTAACTTTTAATGCGAATCTTGGAACAGGTTCAATGTCAAACCAAATAGCTGGCGTTGCGACTAATTTGACAACCAATGCGTTTACACGTTCAGGTTATACTTTTACGGGATGGAATACTGCAGCAGATGGAAGTGGAACTTCATACGCAAACAATGCAAGTTACGCTTTTACTGCCAATGCCACTTTATTTGCGCAATGGACGGTGATTTCTACTCCAACAATTAGCAGTTCTGGAAGTTTGTCAGCAGTTTCAACCACCTACGGAACGGTAAGTAGTAATACAACTTTTTCAGTATCAGGTTCAGCTTTGACAAATGACATTGTCATTACGCCACCAGCAGGATTTCAAGTTTCGCTTTCAGCAGCTTCAGGTTTTGGTACTTCATTAACATTAACACAAACGGCAGGCGTTGTTTCTTCCACCACGATTTATGTGCGTTTGGCTGCAACAACCAATGCAGGAACTTACAGTGGAAACATCGTTTTGTCGTCCACAGGCGCAACAAATGTGAATGTTGCAACGGTTTCGAGTACTGTCAATCCAGCCACTTTAACTGTCACAGGACTTTCATCCTCAAACAAAACGTATGACGGAAACACAACCGTTTCAGTTTCAGGAACGGCTGCATTTTCAGGTTTGCAAAATGGAGAAACATTTACGCCTTCAGGTTCGGTTACTTGGGCATTTCCTTCAGCGAATGTTGCCTCACATACATTGACAAGAACGGGCTCGTTTTTAGCACCGAATTCAAATTATACAGTTACGCAGCCAAGTTTATCTGCCACGATTACTGCCAAAGCTTTGACAATAAGCGGTGCAACAGGAAATAACAAGGTTTTTGACAATACGACAACTGCCACTTTTACAGGAACATTGACAGGCATAGTTTCGCCAGATGTAGTGACTTTCACAGGTTCAGGAACTTTTGCGACCTCTGGCGCTGGAACAGGCATTGCAATTACATCTACCGCAACTTTGGGTGGCGCTGGCGCTGGAAATTATACTTTGACGCAACCAACAGGAATTACAGCAAACATCACGCAAGCATCGCAATCAATCACTTTCGGCGCATTGGCAGATAGAATTGTTGGCGGAGCGACTTTCAATTTAACTGCAACAGCCAGTTCAGGATTGACAGTCACTTACACAAGTTCAAATCCAGCTGTTGCAACCGTTTCGGGAACTACAGTAACGATTGTTGGCGCAGGAACAACCATAATTACCGCTTCACAAAGTGGAAATGCGAATTATTCGTCAGCATCAGATGTACCGCAAAATCAAGTGGTGGTTGTTGGGCCATGTCATACAGAAGATGTTACTGGTTTAGCCTCCTCTGCAACTTATGCCACAAACACATGGTCAGGAACGGGTGGAACATGGACTTCAACTGATTCTAGAGGAGATCAAACAATTACAGGAAGAGCTGTAACCATTCGAACAGGTGTGGTAACATCTCCAACTTTTACAGATGGAATTGCCAGTATTACTTTCACTACAAAGTTTCCCTTTTCAGAAACTGGAACTACCAAAAATCTTACAGTTGAAGTAAATGGAACAGTTGTAGGAACAGTACTTCAAACTGAAATGACTGGTGTGATTACTAAAACTTTTTCAGGAATAAATGTTGGTGGAAATATAGTAATTACTTTTACTTCAGCGAGTGGAGCAAGATATTGTATAGATGATATAAGTTGGACTTGTTACACAGCAGCTCCATCACCAGAAATCAACTTGCAAGGAAATACAACAAGCATCGTTTCAGGCGATGCAACACCTGCAACTGCAGATCACACAGATTTTGGTAATGCAGCAGTAACTAGCGGAACAGTCGTAAGAACATTTACAATTCAAAATACAGGTTCAGCAGCTTTGAATTTGACAGGAAGTTCTCCTTATGTAGCCATTTCAGGCGCAAATGCAGCAGATTTTTCGATTACAGCTATTCCATCTGCAACGGTTGCAGCGAGTTCAAGTACTACTTTTCAAATAACATTTGATCCATCCGCAGTAGGCCTACGCACAGCGACTTTGACCATTGCAAATGACGATTCAGACGAAGGAACTTACACTTTCGCAATTCAAGGAACGGGAGTCAATTCTAATAGTTCTGATATTATTGTTGAAACAGGTTTTACGTATAACAGCAATATCAATTACGCTACTTACCAATCGGCAACGATTTCAACTATTGCGAATGGAATTGCCGTGATGGGAATTACGATTAGAGACGGAGGCGCAAGTTCAGATGCAGATGCATTGGCAACTGAATTGAATGCAATTTCTTTTACTGTGGCAAATATTGCGAATATTCGATCAGCAGCTTTGTTTCAAGGTTCCACTTTGGTTAACAATTCACCATCGATTGGCGGTGGAAATATTTCATTCTCAGGTTTGAGCGGCTCGAATGTGACAGCAAATGACAATGGTTCAAAAACCTTGACTTTGTATGTTACCTTTTTGGCAACTGTGACTGACAATGCGCAATTGCAATTTACGGTAAACAGCGCTACTTCTAATATCACAGGTTCATCTTTTGCAACATCAAATGCTGGCGCAGCAACTTCAAGTGTGACAACTGACAGAAATAGAATTGAAGTAACGGCTGATAGAATGATTTTCTCTCAGCAACCAGTTTCCACAAGTATTACGATAGTATTGAGTCCAACGCCGACCATTAGTTTTGTGGATGCCAACAGCAATTTAGATTTTGACAATAACCGAACAGTTACTTTGACAACTTCTGGAATTAACATGACTTCCTCTTCGCCTTATACAATCACAGCAACACATACAGGGATTTTAAGTTTGACAGGAGTTTCGTTTTCATCTGCGCAATCAGGAATCACTTTGACAGCAACAACAACAGGTTTGACTTTTTCCAATACACAAACTTCTACCACTTTCGATATTTCTGCGGTGATCATTCCTTCAAATGCCTACCGAACAACTTCTGCAGGAACTTGGCCAACGTCAGGAACTGCAACTTGGGAAAGATATGTGAGTGGAGCATGGACAAGTTCAACTGCACCTACCTCAGGCACAACCAGTACGCTTTATATTAGACATACAATTACTTCTAGTGGTTCATTTGCTGCAAGTTCACCTTTTACAACCATGATTGTTCAAAGTGGAGGAACATTCAATGATGGACACAACAGTACATTTGGTATATTAACTGTTGAAAGTGGCGGTGTTTTTTCTGCAAACGACCCAGGAGTTGATATGGATGCAACAGGAATTTTGACAGTTGAATCTGGCGGAAAATTTATCATCAATTCAGGAACTTTAAATCACGCTGATGGCTTGTTTAACGGTACTGAAAATTTCAAGTCTGGTTCTTCGCTCGAGGTTAAAAACTTTGACAACGATTCAGGACCTGGTGATGATGATTTAATTGACAGCGGAAGTCCAATTTCAACCAATGCAGCGGGTTATTATTTTGGAAATTTGATTGTGAATTTTACGCCCACAACTAAAGCTTTTACTTTGGTTGGTGGAGTTACAGGAACACATAAACTTTGTGCAAATGATTTGACAATAATCAACGGTTCAGCTGCTTATAGTGTTTTGTTGACTAATGTAAATGCAAACATAGAAATTGGCGGAAATATTGATGTTCAACAAAATAAGTTTTCTTTTGGAGCTATAACTGCTTTTAACATTTCTCATACTGTTTTAGGGAACTTAAATGTTTCTGGTTCCTCGGCTATTGTAGATTTAAATCAAAGTAGTTCTAGTTCAGCCTCCGTTACCGTAAATTTAAAAGGAAACTTCACAGGCACACTAGGAAATTATAGATCCACTGATCCAGGTTGTTCTTTGCGTTTCACGAACACAATTGACCAATTGATAGATATCGCACCAGCAGTTACTTTCAATTCATTCGATATGTTTGTTGAAAGTGGAGCCAAAACGAAATTGAGCAACAATGACTTGATGATTAATAATACTTCTAGTTTTACAGTTTTAGATGGAGGAAGTCATCATTTCAATTGGAATTCATCAGATGTTCCGCTTTTAATCAAACAACCAGCTTCGCCAACTGGAACGAATATTTTTGCATCAAACCAAGGTAGTACTTTGTACATTACATCAACTGCAGGTTTAGTAAAAAATACTGCTGCGGCTGGAAATGTTCAATTAACAGTAAGCAACAAAACATTCAATCAAACAGCAACATTCTGGTTTGTTGGAAAAGCAAATCAAGTGACAGGAGATGGTTTATCAATTGGTTCGACTGGAAAAGTAGTTTACGCGAATTTGTCAGATAATACATTGACGCTTACACTAACTAATAGCATTGCGATTGCAAGTACAACAACGATTGACCCAGCAGGAGGAAGATTAGAAATCCAAAAAGGAATTGTAATTGGGACTACAAGCGCTGACTTTTCAGGTACAGGAAGATTGGTAATGTCAGATGGAGAATATAGAATTTCAACGATTACAGGTACACCTTTGAGTGACTATTTACCACAGCTGACAGGTTACGGAAATTATTCTTTGACTGGTGGAACTGTGCATTTAAATGGAAGTAGTGCGATTCAAATCTTGTCAGGGACGCCGACTTATTACAAATTGGCTTTCAGTGGCGCAAATACTTTGGGAACAGATTACAAAGGTTTGAGTTCAGCGACAACGGTAACGAATAATGTAACGATTTCAGGAACGCCAGTAGTCGATACAGAAGGAAATACTTTTAGTGGCGATGCAGGTTTGACGATGTCAGGCGGAAGATTGAGAATGGCAAAATTGAACGAAACTTTGCCGCAATTGGCAGGAATCAATAACCCGTATGTTTTGACAGCAGGAACAGTTGAATTGTATGGTTCAAGTGCATCACAAACCCACAATATTCGTGGAACTTACGCTAGTTCAAATGTTTCTTATTTCAACGTTGAATTAAATGCATTGGGCGCAAATGTGAGCGACAAAAATATCGGCGCACAAGCAAGTTTCGCAGTGACAGGAACATTGAATGTCAATTCACCTGCAGTTTTCCAATTAGACGCAAACGATGTGGTGAGTGGTTCAGGAGCATTCAACGTAAAAGCCGGTTCGACTTTGAAATACGGAAGTGCAAATGGAATTACCGCAAGTGCTGCCTCAGGAAATGTGCGCACTACAACGAGGTCATTTTTGTCAACTGCGAGTTATGGATTTGTAGGAACAACCGCCCAAAATTCAGGTGACGGATTGCCTTCAACGATTGTCAATTTGTATGTTCAACGTGGAAATTCAAGTGCGATTACCACTTTGACCAATTCTTTGATTGTGAACAGTACTTTGAAAATGATTCAAGGTCATGTGAATACTGCTGCAAACATTTTAGAATTGGGAACATCAACTGCGCAGTTGGGAACTTTGGATTACACGACAGGATATGTTTTAGGTAAAATGAAACGTTGGTTCAATAACACCAATGCAGGAAATGCATCTGGATTGTTCCCAATGGGGCTTGATGAAAGCGGCTTAAAAAATCGATTTGCGAAAGTGGAATATACAACAGCAGCATCTGCTGGAGGACATTTGACTGTGGAATTTATGTCTACAGCAATGGGAAGCGCAGGATTGACCATTTTATCTGCCAATACGGGCGGATTTGGATTTGACGTCGTGACAACAGAAAACCAAGGATATTGGAAAATTGACAACGAATCAGGAAGATTGACAGATGGTGCTTACACGATTTCAATTACTGGAGAAGGGTTCACGACGATCAATAGTTTGGCTGGAATTACTTTGTTGAAACGAGTAGGAGGTGGAGATTGGACAGCACCAGGGACACATGTAGCCGCTTCAGGTTCAACAGCAGTTCCAACGGTTACACGTTCAGGTGTTGCTGGTTGGTCTAACTTTGGTTTTGGTGGAAATGCAGCGAATCCATTGCCAGTTGAGTTGATTGATTTCTCTGCATTCTGCGACGGTAAAACAAGTCATGTTTCCTGGGCAACCGCATCAGAAAAAAATTCAGATTATTTCGATGTTGAAGTTTCGACAGATTTGGTTTCATGGTCAGAAGTTGCACAAGTGAATGCTGCTGGAAATTCAACTTTAAAAAGAGAATATACGATTGTTGACAACCTTACTAGAGGGTTAAGATATTACCGTTTGGTACAAGTTGATTTTGATGGAAAACAAAGAATTTACGATCCAATCAGTTTGAATTGTGGCGTGTCAGAATCCGTTTTCTTGATATATCCAAATCCAACAAGTGGTGATTTTGTAGTGTCGATTCAAAACGAAAAACTTTCTGGAGAAATCGTTGTGACTTTAAACACTGCAGATGGCAAATTGATTGCAAGTAAAACGAGCGAAGCCACGACAGGTGTGCAGTCGATTTATTTTGAGAATAATGTTTTGCCAGCTGGGATTTATTTTGTGAGGATTGCCGATGAACAAGGGAATGAACTTGTTGGGAAAGTGGTTGTGAGGTAGAAAAAATCCATTTCAAAATTCCCTTTTAGTTTTGAATAAATTTCTTTTCGTGGCTTATTTTCACCTTTTTTGCGTTACTAATCATGTAACTTGAATTTTCAAGTTAAATTTGAACAGTGAAATTCGCCAACCACCATAAAACTATTTGTGATCAATTCAGTTGGAACTTTCTGGCTTTGCTTACTGGTTTTTTGCTTTCAACATTCAATGTAGTTTTTGGGCAGTTCAATCCTCAAAGTTTTGACAAGAAATTGTTGGAACATGAAATCAAAATCTTGATAGATTCTACCCGTTTGGCGCACAAACTTCCTGCGTTGTATAGTGATTCTATACTTTATGTTGCTTCCAACCATCACGCCAATTATTTGGTTTCATTGAAAGCGCTGAGTCATCAGGAAATTGGGAAAAAGGAATTTTTGAATCCACAAGACAGGGCTAATTTTTATGGTGCGCCGAAAAATTATTTTGTTGGAGAAAACATTGCCTTTACCGTTTATAACGCATCGGTAAAGTCGAAAGACAAAATTTTCGTCACTACAAACTACCAAGAAATTGCGCGAAGTTTGGTTCATTCTTGGGTCAATTCGAAAGGACATTTCAAAAATATCATCGAACCAGATTATCAAGTTACTGGATTGGCAATTGGCATTGATCCGACATTGAATCGCATTTATGCTTGTCAAAAATTTGCGCAAGTACTTTATCGGTATGAATTCAAGGAAAGCAAATCATTTTTTCCTTATTCAGACTTAAACAATCTTCCAGCACTTACAACCAAGCAATATCCGAAACAAAATTATCCCTATAACCTCAAGGACGACAAGCAATCTAAATGTCAGGAATGCAAATCTATTTGGGAGCAATATCCAGCAATTTCAGTTCGAGTATCTAAAAACAATTTTATTCTTCGGATAGAAGATGCATCATTTGCGCAACAATTGCTTCAAAATCGCTTTGATGGTTTTGCTATTGAAATTGTTCCTTTTGATGCTTTTGCCTGCGGAAATCCGGCATACAGCAACGAGCCAAGTAGAAGAAATAAGCAAAAAATGACTTCGGGACCTGTCTTGGAACCCATTTACCGAGATGATCTCATCAAAGGATTTAAAAAGAGAAAGAAAATCAAAGGATTGACTTTTGTGAAATACATTTTTTCCAAAGATTCTGTATCCTTTTTTAAGCGATTTGGCAGGTATAAACTCAATAATTTTTCTGCTTCATATTTTGAATTCAAATTAGGGAAAGTTCCGAAAAATATTCATGGTTGGTGGAACCACAACTTGATGTATATTCATGAAAAGCAAATTTGTCATTTCATTTATTTGACCAATTATCCAGGCGAATTGAATCTCGAATTGATTGATGTTGCTTATTTTCCACCAGTTCCTGTGAACGATTACAAATTTAAGTTGGATCTTTATACTGATTCGTTGGAATTGAAATACAAAGCAGGACAAACGGAGTCAATTGGCACTGGATTGGCTAACCTTATTAAGCGTTTTGAGGAAAATGACTTGAAAATAAAACTGGTTCAAATTGAAGGATTTGCATCCGTTGAAGGCGATAGCTTGAAGAATGTGGCATTACACCAAGCTAGAACCAATGAGATTTTCGATAAACTGGCAAAACTGACAGATTATTCAACAAGTTATGAAATTAAATCCGAAATTGCTTGGAAACATTTTTATGCTTCAGTTGAAAAGCATCCCAAGTGGAAATTTTTGTATCCACTTTCTAAACGCGAAATTATCGCCTATTTAGTCAATCCAAAAAATGAAAAACCAACTGAAATCTTAGATCAAGAGCGCAAAGTTAAAATCAAGGTTTTTGCAGTGAAAGAACTTACGCCAAAGACAGCAAAGTATTATATTTCCAGAGATATCGATAATTTATATATTAGAAACGCCAAGCGAGAACTCGAATGTACCAATTCGGAGCAATTGGAAAAGTTGTATGAAAAAGCGTATTATTTTACAACGGTTGATACTTTAAAGGAAGCAGATTTTTTAAAGATTTCCTTTCCGAAAACGTTGGTGATTCCGACACATCGACTTGAGCATGATGTTGCATTTTATCGCTATCATTTATTGAAAGATAAAGTGAGCGCTCAAGAAAAAATCAAGCTTGAATCAGAAGTAGAACGCGTTTTTGTACTTTGCAATGTTGTTGAACATTTATCGCCAGAGTTTCACTACCTCAGTTCTTGTTTGTTGACAGAAAAAATAAAAAGTAAAGGTGCCAAAATGAAAGTGGCAGATCCAATGATTCAAAAAGCTTTTGATCGAATGAATACCTTACTTAGTGGCTACGTAGAATTAGATTCCATTTTTTATTTGAATGTGGCAAAAACCAATTTGAATGTAATTCAAACAATTTGCAAAAATATCGATCCAGATTTGATTTATGAATATGGAGATATTGTGAATGCCAGTTTGATTCAGATTTATCAATATTACAAGCGCACCAATCAACTCAATCCGGAGAAAACATTGAATCTCGCACAGACTTTTTGCTATTTCAATAACGTCCAACTTGCCGCAACAATTTGCAAGGATTTTATTTACGATACAAAGGTGTTGAAGTTTTATTTACCATTGATTTATAACCACAATTCATTCTTAACGAGTGATCCAGAAATTGAATTTGAGGCAGAATTTCAGCGACTTTTACTAGAGGCTAAGTCCAAACTTTCACCCGCTGATTGGTGTAAACTTTTTTATGGAGAATTTGGAATTCCTTTTCAAGTGATGGACAATTCCACTTTGCATGATGAATTTTGTAAAACTTGCCCGAATCGGGTAGAGGAGGTTTTTGGGGAGTAGAATTCAGAATTGGTTCAAGCATATTGTTTATTCCAGTAAATAATTGCAATCAACTTTCAGGGAAAACATTTTAATCCAATAATACACTATTTGTAAATCAAATAATTGAGGGGCTAGCCTACCTAAGTCGTTTGCTTAATTTTATTAATTTGGATGTTTATTAATCAATATTCCATTGTATGAAATTAACGATTACGCAATTCAAGGCATTTTTCGCCACTTTTTTCTTCGCCTTTTTCTTTTGCTCATTGGGTTTTGGTCAGGCTGCAACAGCAACTTGGGCATTGACTTCCAACGGAAACGCTGCTGTTTCAGGAAATATTACTGCAACTGCTGTCACGCATGGCGTGGGATATAGAAGTGGCGGAATCAGCTCAATGTCTTACTCTGCAAATGGCGTAAGTTCTACCAATTGGATCAGTTACTCGTATTTGTCGTTTGACATTACAAGTTCATATTACAACCAAGATTATTATCAATATACGGTTTCTCCAACTTCAGGAAACAATCTGACAGTCAGTTCAATAAATTACACTGCATCGGCATCTTCATCTTCACCTGCTACATTTTTGTACTATTCGTTGAATAATTTTGCTACTTACACGGCCGTTGGTGGTGTTGATAGTTATACAAATACAGGTTTGAACATTGTTGTGCCAAGTGGAAGTACGCTCACAGTGCGTGTTTTTGGAATGGACTTGGTAGCTTCAACGACTTCTTTTAGAAATAAAAATGTGGTTATTTCAGGAACAACAACTTCAAATTGTGTAGCACCTGGTGTTCCATCTTTTACTTCAGGATTAACGACAATTTGCGAAGGTCAATCTTCGACTTACGCGGCTTCTGCAACAGGAACTGTACCAACAATGTCGTATAGTATTTTTTCTGGCGGAGCCACAATCGACGCCAATTCCGGTGTTGTGAGCAATGTTGCGTCATCTTATACAGTGCGCGCAACAGCAAACAATGGCTGTGGAACAACCACCAATGATCGAATTGTAACTGTAAATTCAAATCCTTCAGCACCTGCAATTTCAGCGGATGGATTGACCGATTTTTGTGAAGGTGGAAGTGTAAATCTAACTGCTTCTTTGAGTAGTGGAATTACCTGGTCGAACACTGCTACAAGTCAGCAGATCAATGTTACAACTTCAGGAAATTACGCAGTCACTTTTACCGATGGAAATGGTTGTACTGCAACTTCATCTCCTTTTACGGTTACAGTGAATCCAAATATTACGCCTTCGTTTGCCCCAGTTTCACCGATTTGTAGTGGTTCGACTTTGTCTTCTTTGCCAATTGCAGACGGATTCGGGATTACAGGAACTTGGTCTCCTGCTATGAACAACACGCAAACCACAACGTATTCTTTCACTCCAAATTCTGGTCAGTGCGCGAACATGGGAAGTTTGACGATTGTTGTCAATCCAAATCCTGCAACACCGACGATTTCAGCTGATGGACCACTTAATTTTTGCGAAGGCGACAATGTGGTTCTGACATCTTCAGCATCAAGTGGAAATTCATGGTCAAATTCAACTTCGAATCAGTCAATAACTATTACAACTGCGGGGAATTACTCGGTTACTGTAACTGATGTGAACGGATGTTCAGCAAATTCGGCTACAACTTCGATAACTGTAAATCCAAATCCTGCAATACCAACAATTATTGCTGACGGACCGCTTACTTTTTGCGATGGCGCTGATGTAGTATTGACATCCTCTGCTTCTAACGGAAATACTTGGTCGAATTCAAATGCAACTCCATCAATTACTGTAACAACGTCAGGCAATTATACCGTAACTGTTTTAGGAGGAAATGGATGTTCTTCGACTTCAGCGCCAACTTCTGTAACTGTAAATCCAAGTCCAGCAACGCCAACAATTAACGCTGATGGACCTTTGACATTTTGTGCTGGCGATAATGTGGTGTTGACTTCTTCAGCTTCTTCAGGAAACGCATGGTCAAATTCAAGTGCAACGCAATCAATTACAGTTACATCTGCTGGAAATTATTCAGTAACCGTAACCAATGGAGATGGATGTTCTACTTCATCCACTGTGAAAATAGTGACCGTGAATGCAGTGCCTGTGGCTGGTGCATCGTTGACAGGACCGATAACAATTACAGCAACACCCGCAGGACAAAATTATCAATGGATCAATTGCCAAAACAATCAGATAGTAACAGGTGCAAATGCGGTAAATTTTCAAGCAGGAGCAAATGGGAATTACGCAGTGATTGTCACTAACTCAAATGGATGTAAAGACACTTCAACTTGCGTAACAGTTTCTAAAGTTTCAGTTGATGAATTGAATGCAGATTTAGGTTTGTCGATTTATCCAAATCCTACAAATGGGAAAGTATCTGTTTCATTGGAAAAAGGTGGTTTTGTGCAAGTTTTGATTTATGACTTTACTGGTAATTTGCTTCTTGACGCTGGTAAATTACAAGACAATGAAGTAATTGACTTAAGTGCTTTTTCGTCAGGTGTTTATTTGTTGAAAGCTACAAATGAATCTGGTTCAAATGTTTTTCGTTTAGTGAAAGAATAAGTGATATTATTCAAATAAATGCAAAAGGCTGTCTCATAAGCGACAGCCTTTTTGTTGTTTACTATTTTTGATGAGGTAATCAAATTTGTTCCAAGGCTTGCGCAATATCCGCAATTATATCTCCATGAAATTCAACACCAACGGAAACACGCACCAATTTTTCAGTGATGTGCATCGCTTGTTTGTCAGCAATTGGAACATCGGCGTGAGTCATTGTTTGTGGATGTTCAGCCAAACTTTCTGTTCCGCCCAAACTTACTGCTAATTTGATCAATTTCAAGTTGTCTAAAAATGCAAATGCTTCTTTTTCTCCGCCTTTTACGTCAAAAGCAATCATGGCACCAGCTGATAAATATTGTTTGTGGTAAATCGCTTTTTCCACTTCTGTTCCAACTTCGTCAATGAATCCCAAGAAATAAACTTTTTCCACTTTTGGATGATTGCGTAAATATTTGGCAACTTCCAAAGCGTTTGTCGCTTGTTGGTCCATGCGCACTTTCAATGTTTCCAAACTACGCATCAATAACCAACCTGTCCAAGGTCCAGCCATATTCCCAAGGAATGTTCTCAATCCTTTGATTCTACTCATCAAAGCTTTTGAGCCCAAGCAAGCACCAGCGATGACATCAGAATGTCCACCAATGTATTTGGTTGCAGAATACAAAACCAAATCAGCGCCATGTTTCAAAGGATGTTGCCAAATAGGTCCCATGTATGTATTGTCAACCGATAAAATGATTTCACGGTCTGGTTGTGCAAAATATTGCTTTATTTCGGCGCACATTTCAATGTCAATCAACGCATTGGTGGGATTTGCAGGCGTTTCTATGTGAATCATAGCCAGTCGATGTCCTAAACCACTTGCTTCAATTTTCGCGATGATTTCTTCTTTCGATTCGGTAGCTAAAAATCCAATGGACTGAATTTGCATCTTTTTCAAAAAGTGATTGATGAAATGATCCGTTCCGCCGTAAACAGGACGAGAATACAACAACAAATCACCTGGCGACATGAATTCCATCATCGCGGTTGAAATGGCAGACATTCCACTTTCGAAAACAGCGCAATCTTCCGCTTTGTCCCACAAACAAAGGCGATTTTCCAAAATTTCCAAATCAGGATTATTCAAACGGCTGTAAATCAATCCTAATTCTTCGTCTTTTCCTTGTTCTCTCAAACCATAAGCAACTTCAAAGAAATTTTTTCCTTCTTGGGCAGTTTGAAATACAAAAGTCGAAGTTTGAAAAATCGGACATTTCAAAGCTCCTTCAGATAAAGCAGGTTTGTAGCCGTAGGTCATCATCAAACTTTCGGGGCGCATGTTTTTATAATCCATCGTATTGTCTTTAAATATGAAACAATGTAGAAAATAAATCTGTGGAAAATGAATTGAAAGAAAATAGAACTTTATTTTTGATTTAATAAAGATTATTTATCTTTGAAGTTCAATTTTGAGTGATGGAAAAAGAAATTTATTCGCCCGAATATCAATTAGACCAAATTGATGAACAGATTTTGGCTTTGTTAGTAGAAAATGCAAAATTGGGTTCAAAGGAAATTGCCGCACAGGTTGGATTGACTGTGACGCCAACATACGAGCGCATTCGTCGCCTAGAAAAACGCGGTTTTATCAAAAGTTACAAAGCGGTTTTGGACAAAAAGAAATTAGGTAAAAATCTGACGGTTTTGTGCAATGTTCAACTTAAATCACATGCTGCTGAATTGTTAGAATCTTTTGAATCGCAAGTAATTGAATTGCAAGAAGTGACAAGTTGTTACCACATTGCGGGGAATTTTGACTATTTATTGATTATCGAAATTGAAGACATGGATGTTTATGCGCAATTTTTGAAAGGTAAATTGGCGTCAATTCCTCATATCGCCACCGTTCAAAGTTCATTTGTGATGCGCGCTTTGAAAGAAACGGGATTTTAATTTGGATTAATATAAGTCACGGTAAGAATGTTTCTTTGTCATTTAATTTTGGAAATGTAACACATTAATCAATGATTCAACAATTAAAGGATGTTACTCCCAACTTAACCAACTAATATGTATATTCAACGTCTATAATGAACTAGAAAATTAAAATAGAAATTTCCTTTGAAAAAAAGCATTCTTCTTTCTCTCCTTGCGTTGTTGTTTTTTTTGGAAGCTTTCTCTCAAGTAATTGATCCATTTAGCATTCGCTATCAAAATCAACAGAAAGGTGGAATTACAATGCTTGCAAATGTTTCTGTCAGTTGCACAAATTGTAATGTTTCAATCGCGGAAGTACCACCTTCTGGAGTCAGTACAAACAATGATTATACAATGTCTTATGTAGACATTGACAACAACTCTAGCACTTTCATGTCGTCAAGTGACAGTTTAAATCTTTCTAATTGCAGCGAAATTTTGTGGGCAGGATTGTATTGGACAGCCAGATTAAGTACCAACGGAACTCCCGGGGCGACAACGAATTACACCACCCGAAATCAAATCAAATTGAAAGTCAATAATGGCGCTTATCAATCATTGACTGCAGATGAATTATTAGACAATTCAACGGGACATCAAACTTACCACTGCTTTAAAAATATCACGTCGATTGTTCAAAGCAATGGACCGAAAGCCAGATATACGGTAGCGGATTTAGTTACAAGAACTGGTATTTCAGCGGTTTATGGCGGTTGGACAATTGTAGTGGTTTACGGCGATGTGTATCAATCCATGCGAAATTTGACCGTTTTCGATGGTTTGGCAAATGTAAGTACGGGAAATACAGTGACAATTCCAATCACAGGTTTTGTGACACCACTTGTAGGGCCAGTTGCTTTTGAATTAGGCGTTGTTTCTCACGATGGTGATCGTGGTCAAACTGGCGATCAATTGTTATTCAATGGTGCGGGAAATTATGTAAATGTCTCGGATGCAGCGCACAATCTCAATGATGTTTTCAATAGTTCAATTGCCTACGATGGGGTTTTAACACCTTTTAGAAATCCTAGTTTTAACAATACGCTCGGACACGATGCCAGTATTTTTGTACCAACCAATACTGCTTTGAATTACATCGGAAACAATACAAGTTCTGCAAATATCCAAATCACTACGGGAGGAGAAACGATTTTAACGTCAGTTGTAACTTCTGTTATCGATGTTTTTGAGCCAGATTTGCGCGCCACGGTTTACATTTCCGATTTAAACGGAGGTCAAGTAAATCCTGGAGATCAATTGGAATATACTGTCGTTGGAAAAAATATTGGTTCTGACATTTCGCTTGGCACTTTCATCACCGATACCCTTGATCCTAGAACGATTTATGTACCAAATTCTTTGAGTATTTCTTATGGTCAAAATTTAGGTGCAAAAACCGATGCTTTTTTAGATGATCAAGCGGAATATGACCCTGTGAATCGCTTTGTTAAAGCTAGAATTGGAACTGGTGCAAATGGCGTTTCTGGTGGTGCTGTTGCCAATTCTTCAACGGGTGCTGACAGCACGGTGCTAAAATTTCGCGTTACGGTAATCAACGATTGTTTGATGTTTCGATGCGACCAAACGCTAGAGAATAAAGCTTATATTTTTGGGACTGGAAATATTTCAGGAAATAGCTACAATAACAATGGTTTATCAGATTTGTACGATGCTTTAGGTTGCCCCGTTGTTGCTTCTGGTATTCTTTCGGTAAATGTGTCGAGTTGTCCAATTCCAGCGATAACTTATAATGGTCCTACTTGTGTTGGTGAAATAATTCAATTTTCATTTCCAGCATCTACCACTGCCAATTATGCTTGGACAGGACCCAATGGATTTACTTCGACAATTCACAATCCTACAATTGCAAGCGCTGTACTAGCAAATCAAGGAACTTACAATGTTGAAATTACATTCAATGGATTAGATTGCATCATTGATACTTTTGCGACCGTAACAATAAATATTCCACCAACGATTCAGTTAAATTCAATCACCAATGTCAATTGTTACAATGGAAACACTGGAGCGATTTCAATTACCGCCGCTGGAAATGGTCCATTTACTTACGCTTGGTCAAATGGAAACACGACGGCAAACCCAACTGGATTAACCGCTGGAAGTTATACAGTCATTGTTACAAATTCGCTTTCTTGCTCAGTCAGTCAGACTTTTAATGTTACGCAAAATACACAATTGGCTGGTTCAATTCAAAATCAATCCAATTACAACGGATACAATGTCAGTTGTTTTGCAAACGCTGCTGATGGTTCAACTTTGGTTTCTGTCTCAGGAGGTTCACCAGTTTATACTTATTTATGGAACAACGGCATGACCACCGCATTGATTTCAGGATTGCAAAGTGGAAATTACTCGGTTTTGGTAACGGATATCTTGGGATGTAGCGTGAATTTGACAACAACGCTTACAAAACCACCTTTGCTACAAGTTCAACTTTTAGAAACTGATGTTTTGTGTTTTGGTGAATCCAACGGAACTGTCACAACTTCGCCAACAGGAGGCGTTGCACCATATTCATTTATTTGGAACAACGGCGCCACAACACAAAATCTTACAGGATTGTCCATTGGTACTTATTCTCTATCAATGCTTGATGCGAATAATTGTCCTGCAACTGCAACTACCATTATTTCGCAACCAGGAACCCCAATTCTAATCAGTGAATCTCATTTGGATGTTTTGTGTTTTGGAAATTTAACTGGTGCAATTGATGTTTCAGTACTTGGAGGAACTTCGCCTTATACTTACAGTTGGTCTTCTGGACAATCATTTCAAGATTTGACAGCAATTGGAAGTGGTATTTATAATCTTACTGTTACAGATCAATTGGGTTGTCAGGAGGCACTTGCTATTAATATTCAACAACCTGCTCAAGCGTTGACTTTAGTTGAAACACACACAGACGCATTGTGCATTGGAGGACAACAAGGAACCATAAATTTACAAGTTTCTGGAGGAACAAATCTGTATTTGTATTCTTGGAACAACGGTTCTACCAATGAAGATCAAACGAATTTGTTAGCTGGAATTTATACTGCACAAGTAACGGACAATAATAATTGTCAGTCAAGTATCAATATCGAAATTCTCGATCCAAGCAATACAACAGAAATTTCAGAAACACACACCGATGTACTTTGTTTTTCAGGAACAACTGGTGCAGTTGATTTGTCTGTAATTGGTGGTTTGCCGCCTTATGTTTTCGATTGGACGAACGGCGCAATTACAGAGGATATTTTCAATCTTGCTGCTGGTAATTATGCGGTAAACGTAGTGGATTTGAATGGTTGTGGTGAGTTTTTGTCCGTAATGATAACACAGCCAAATACTGCTGTTTCTGCAACGATAACGCAAACAAATGTTTTGTGCAGTGGCTCAAATACAGGAACAATGCAAGTCATTCCCGCAAATGGTGTTCAACCTTATTCTTTCCTTTGGAATAATGGAGAAACAAATGCTTCGATTTCGAACTTAACGGCAGGTATTTATTCTGTAACCGTTTCAGATTTTAACGGATGTAGTTTTTATATTTCATCGCAGATTACGCAACCGCCGAGTCCTGTTGTGATTACAGAAACGATCTCGGCTGTGAGTTGTTTTGGTGGAAATAACGGCGCTATTCAAGTAGCAGTTGTTGGCGGAGTTCCAGGATATTCCTACAGTTGGAGTACAGGCTCAAATTCAACATCTATTTCTTCTTTGCTTGCTGGAAATTATGATTTGACAGTCACAGATCAAAACAATTGTGTGTACACAGAAAGTTATTTAGTTTCAGAGCCATCGGCGCCACTTTCATTTAACTTTACAACGATTGATAATGTTTGTTTTGGAGGAACTTCAGGTGCTGCAAATGTTGTGATTTCAGGTGGTACAGCACCATACAATTCACTTTGGGACAATGTGGTAAGTGGAACAAACTACGCCAATTTATCCGCTGGGATTTATTCATTTCAAGCAATGGACGCTAACAATTGTGTGCTTTCTGAATCAATTGAGATTTTTGAACCAACGCAAATAAACATCATTGATTCAATCGTTTCCGATGTGAGTTGTTATGCCTATTCTGACGGAACGATTAATTTCACAACGATTGGAGGAACTGCGCCTTACACTTATTTGTGGAGTTCAGGTCAAACTTCAGAGGACATTTCCAATTTGACAGCCGGTAATTATTCGGTTGTAGTCACAGATGCGAATAATTGCCAAACAAGTTTTTCCTTTGAAGTCATTCAACCGGCAGTTTTGCAAGCCACTTCGACGATTAATGAACCAAGTTGTTTTGGCTATGCCGACGGAATAATTTTTACTTCTGTTACTGGAGGTACGGCACCTTTCAGTTATGGTTGGAACAATGGAGCGACTACTGCCAATAACGTGAATATTTCCGCTGGAAATTATACTGTTACAATAACTGACAACAACAATTGTACTTTTCCATTGAACACAGTTTTAACGCAGCCTTCACAAATTCAAGTTTCCTTTATGGCCGATGTTTTGGTAGGTTGTGATCCTTTGGTGGTGAATTTGATAAACAATTCTCAAGAACAATTTGCCAGCAGTTGGACTTTTGGTGATGGAGCAGATGGCTTAGGAAACCAAATTCAGCACATTTTCTCTGGCGAAGGTTGTTATGATGTCAATTTACAAATCACCAATAGTGATGGTTGCAGCAACGATACCACTTACAGCGATTTTATTTGTGTGCTGGAAACGCCCGATGCTGAAATTGGATTAAGTCCAAATTATGTTGGAATTGCTAGTCCAGATGTTGAAATTACCAATCTAACAACGGGTGCTGACACTTACAGTTGGAGTTTCGGCGATACAGTGGTTTACAATTATTTCCAGCCCGGAATTGTGACTTATCCGACTTATGTTTCAGATCAATATTATGTCTCACTCATAGCATACAACGACAACGGTTGCATAGATTCAACATTTCGAATTATCAATTTCGACAACAGTTTGGTAATTTATGTTCCCAATGTATTTACGCCAGATGGCGATGAATTTAACAATGTTTTTAAACCGATTTTTGCTGCGCCAGTGGCTTCATACAATTTAAAAATTTACAACCGTTGGGGTGAAATTCTCTTTGAATCAAACGATACAGAAGTTGGGTGGGATGGAACTTACAATGGCACGCTGGTGCAAGATGGCGCTTACACTTGGGATATTTTAGTAACCACATTTGAAACGAGAACTTGCCACAAGCAAGGAACGGTGAGTATCTTGAAGTAAACAGAAAGCTTATTCGTTGATTTCGAAAATCAATTCAGAAATCACATTTTCATCAAAATATTGTGCTGCAATTTCCTGCAATTCATTGGTTGTCAATTTGTCAATTGCGCTGTAAATCTCTTGTATCGAATCGATTTGGTTGAAAAGCAATAAACTTTTTCCTAAACCAAGCATAATTCCAGAATTACTATCCAATGAAAGTGCTAAATGTCCTTTCAATTGTTCTTTGGCTTTTTTCAATTGAACTACTGATAACACTTGCTCGCGCATGATTTTCAATTCTTTGTAAACCAATTTTAAGGTTTTATCTAAGTATTTTTGGTCTGTTCCGAAATAAATGGTCCAGTAACCAATATCAGCATAAGGGGAATAATTTGCTTCGATGTTGTAGGAATAGCCATACTTTTCTCGAATCGATAAAATCAAGCGTGAATTCAATGCTGGACCGCCCAAAACGTTGGTCAACAAAGTCATTCCACGGCGTGTTTCGTCGTTGTAACCTGGAGCAATTCCACCAATCACGGCATGCGCTTGAAAATTGGCTTCTTTAGAACGAATTTTAAATGGTTCGTAACCTGTAAAAGGTTTTGGTTGAACCATTTTCGCAGAATGTTTTAATGGACCATAATCTGCTTCCAAACGTTTGACCAATCGATCCAAAGGAATGTCGCCCACAAACGAAATCACAATGTTTTCAGCGAAGAAAAAACGATTTGTATAATGCAATAAATCATTTCTATGAAAGCCTGAAACGGATTCTTTTGTGCCTAAAATATTGGTTCCAAGTGGATGATTTTTGAACAACAAAGCTTCGAAATCATCGAAAATTTTATCGCCCGGAGAATCCAAGTAGGAATTGATTTCGTCTAACACGATTTCCTTTTCCTTGTGAATTTCTTTTTCAGGGAAATTGGAATTCAACACAATGTCTGCCAACAATTCAGAAGCGCGCTTCAAGTGTTCTTTGGTGAAAGAAGCGTAGACGCAAATTTCTTCTTTTGTCGTGTAAGCATTTAATTCTCCGCCAACTGAATCCAAGCGCGAGAGGATGTGTAGCGAGCGGCGTTTTTGCGTTCCTTTGAAAATACAATGTTCGAGGAAATGAGCCAAGCCTTCTTCGTTGCTTTCTTCATAGCGCGAACCGGCTAAAATCGTCACTCCCAAATGGGCAACTTGCGCAGGAGCATGCATGTAAACCAAACGGATTCCATTGCTCAAAGAAACAATACTCGGCGTTAATTCTATCATGCTTGGAATTAAGGGTTTTTTCTAAAAACAGTCCAAGAATCGTTTTGTTTTTCAAATACGATGCGATCATGCAAACGAGAAGGTCTTCCTTGCCAAAATTCAATGGATTCTGGAACAATGAAATAGCCACCCCAATGCGGAGGACGCGGGACTTCATTTGGATATTTTTCGCTCAACGCTTCCAAACGGGACTGTAAGGTTTCCCGATTTTCAAGCAAATCACTTTGGTGAGAAGCCCAAGCACCCAATTGACTTTCTCGCGGACGAGAAGCGAAATAGGCATCGCTTGTTGCTTCGTCGATTTTATGTGCCACACCTTCAATGCGCACTTGTCGTTCGAGAACATTCCAGAAAAACAACGCACAAATGGCAGGATTTTGATCTAAATCTTTTCCTTTGTGGCTATGATAATTGGTGTAAAAAACAAATCCTTGTTCACTCAATTCTTTCAAATAAACGATGCGCGAACTCGGTTTTCCGTCAGCACTTACTGTGGCGATAGACATCGCGTGTGGCTCTGCTTGCGTAGAATCGAACGCTTCTTTGTACCAAGTTCTAAAAAACGCCAAAGGATCATTTCCGACATGGTCTGAAAGTACACCTTTGTCGAAATTGTGGTGATCATTGCGCATTTTGTGAAGAAAATCTTCCATTTCTTGAATTTAAAATTGAATGTTGAAAAGCATTAATTTTCAGAATATTCATCGTCTAAATCGCTGTCGATTTCTTCCAAATCTTCAGAATCTAGTTCGTCTTCAACTTCGTCTAAATCTTCCTCTTCTTCTTCAATTTCATCGTCTAAATCACTTCCTGGCGCAGAATAAACACGTTTTCCAGTAGTGATGATTGGCTCATCTTCAAACAACGGACGACGAGAAATTTCTTTGTCTAATTCTTCCGTGTAAGGGAAAATGTCCACAATTGGAGATACGATGATTGAAGGAATCAAGAAATCTACCAACATCGTTGACAAACTTTCATGCATGCGTTCGAATGCTTCTTTCACAGAATGTGCTCCAACTAGGAAGTTTTGAGACACTTTTTTCGCTTTGTCAGAATCTTCAGTCGCACTTTCGAAAGAGATTTTACATTTGTACCAAGTATCGCTGTCTTCGTATTGGAAAATATCGTGGTAATCTGTTCTTGCAATGTTTGTTACAGTAAATTCCCCGCGGATAATTGCACCTAATTCTTCGTATATTCTCGCTTCAGCGTCTGTGAATGTCATTGCAGCCAATAAATAAGGCTCCGAAACGCGCTTAAAAGCACCATTTTCAAGTTGTTTGGTGTATTTTACTTTTACGGTAAACCAATTGTTCATGTTGTGTATTTTGTTTCAGATTACAAGCATCTGAAGGATTATAAATTCAATTTTTCGAGCTACAAAAATACGTAAATGATTTGTGATAAGATTGCTTTTTTTGTCAACAATTTGTGGGATTTGTTTGGGGTGGGTTTGGAGGATTTTGGGATTGATTTTGATTGAAATGAATTATTTCAGTTGAATAAAAAAGTCTTAAGTATAGATTCAAGTAAAAGAAAAAGTAGTAATTTCATCCGGATGATTTTCTGCAAAGGTTGGCAAGTTTAATATAATGGTCAATCGTCACAATAGTTAAACTAAGACAATTTTAAAATAAATTCAAATGAAAAAAAGATATGAAATTATTTTTAGCGTTACTTTTTGTATTTATTATTAGACATTACAACTGCCAAACTGTTGATTTAGAATATTCTGAACTAAAAAAAGCTTATGAAAATTATGATACTGCATTTTTTTTCAAATTACAGGGAAAGCAAGTCAATGTTTTGAAAAATGGAAAATATTTCAGAAGAGATCGACCAGGAATTGGATTTACGCCAATATTAGATTGGTATTTAAACAAGAAAGTAGACTTTACAGAATATGATTTTGAAACAATGGATTCTCTTTTTATTCTTAAAATATATCAAAGTGATATAAATAAAAAGATTGAATATCAGTTTAGGTTTTCAGGAAGTAAACCTCAAATCCAGTTTAAGAAAGGCAAAAAGAATTGGTATAAAATTTTAAGACTGCAAGATTGTATATTGATAAAGCACGATGAAAGTGAATTGTCGAAATAAAGTTCTTTTAGTTGCATTAATCCCATAGCCCCGATAGAAGCGGTATCTCCCGGTTTTTTAAATCGGGAATACAGCGGATAGCGGGAAATAGCTCCCAAAAACCTCCATTTTCATTAAGTGATTTTATCCGTTAGAATCTCTTAGCACACTGTAAAATCTGACTTTTCTATTCAATCGTTCAATAAATCAATTTCAGCAATAAAGTTTGCGATTTCCCTTTTCGAAATGGTACTTTTTTCTGATTTGTCATAAATGGAAGTTAGATAAATCGTACTTTCAATGACTTTGAAACACGTGATAATTCTTGCGCCACCAGATTTCCCTTTGCTTTTGGATGAGATAGCCATTCTTACCTTGTAGAAATTTTGACCGAGATTATCACCTTGTGTTGGGTTTGTGAGAAGATCTTGAGCAAGAGTTAATAAATCATCTTTGAGTGATGGATACTTCTTTGCTAATTTTTTAACTTCTTTATCAAAATTTGAAAGGGTTTTGATACTATAATTCATCCAACAAATCTTTTAAAGGTTTAGCTTTGGTTTTCCCTTTTTCAATTGATTTCATTTCGATTATTCCTGCTTTGATATTTTCGAGAATTTTATCTTTTGGATGTTTTAGTTCTTTTTGAGTCTCATCAGAAATTAAATCCCAAACTTTCTGAAGAATTTTTTTGTCTTCGATATGACTGATTTTGCTGATGATATCAAGTTTAACCGTTTGAATATTTGCTGAATTCATTTTGAAACTAATTTAATTTTGGTTGAATTTAGTTTTGCTTTTTATTGCTACTATTCAAATTCGAGACTGAATAAGAGCGACTAAACAAAGTTAGGGAAGTTTTTAATAGATTTTACATGAATTCTAAAAAATGAAATTTGAATTTTTTAAGAATTAATTTATGGTCGAATTCATTCTAATAGACCTGATTAATTGCGGTGAATACTTCGTAAATTTAGTGGATAGCGTGAAAAAGCTTCCAAAAAACGGCCATTTTCACTAAGTGATTTTATCCCTTAGAATCACTTAGCGCCTCGCAAAATCTGACATTTTACCATTTCAAAAATCCCTTTTTTAATCAAAAACTGCGTTCCATTGATTCACCTGCCATTTTGAACGAATCTTTGGCTCAGGTTTATTCAAACGAAAAGCGTAATTTCATTTTCTAAAGTAAGCGTTATGAAACCCAATATTCCCATTCCATGTTCTGAAGATTGGAACAAAATGAAAATCGGTCAGATTGGACGTCATTGCGGCGTTTGTGAAAAATCTGTGGTGGATTTTACGCAAAAATCCCGTCATGAGATTTTGAGTTATTTGATCGAACATCGCCATGAGGAAGTTTGTGGTCACGTGAGATTGTCGCAATTGGATTTTCGCCATGAAGATACTTTGATTGTCATCCGAGATTTGGAAAAAAAACACCGCAACACGAATTTGTCGTATTACTTACTTTCGATGGCCACCTTGTCGCTAATGGCTTGCGAATCAAATCCGAAATTGCCTGCTGCGAAACCGAAAACCGAACAAACAAGAACGCTTGGTGAAATTAGCATCGATGAAACTTGTCAAAATTCTGATAAAAAAGAGAAATTCGATGTCACCAAAATCGATCGAAAAATTGGTAAAGAAATCCAAGTCGTCGAAGGAACACTGGATGGCGGAATGATGATTGAACCGCAAAGAATGGGAGGTGCGATGGAGGTGGAGTATGTCGAACCTGAAAATTTAGTTGTGGGTAAGATTGAAGTAAATTCAAAGCCGAGAATGATCGTTGAGAAAATGCCTGAATTTCCGGGAGGAACGGAAGCTTTGATGACTTATATTCATAGCAAATTGAAATATCCAAAATGGGAAAAACGACGAAAAATTCAAGGCACAGTTTACGCTACTTTTGTAGTAAATGAAAAAGGAGAAATTATAGAACCAAAAATCTTAAAATCTGTAGAAGGTTCCGAGAATTTTGATCAAGAAGTGATTCAACTTTTAAAAAGAATGCCACGCTGGAAACCTGGAGAAGATCATGGTGAAATTGTTCCAGTGCAATTTAATTTGCCGTTTAGGTTTCAATTGTAATAGAATCATTAACGATTTTCTAACGTTTTTTACAAAGTCATTTCGAATCTTCTTTAGAGTTTTTATTACCTTTGATTGAATCACACTTTGTGACCAGATTAAACTAAATATTTGAAATGGCTAAATTTTTCATTTTTTCGTGCGTATTAATTTCTATCTTAAATAGTTGTGGTTTGCAATATGAGCCACAAACTCCTCCGGAAGATAGACAATTGCAACGTCAAAGAGTCATCGAATCTAAAATAAAGGCAGAGTTTGAGCCACAGAAAAAGACATATCGTTCGATTGCTTTTGGAAAAACTACCACCATCAAGCCAGTGAGTTTTATCAAATTGGATTCTTTGTTTGAGCAAAAATATGAATTGGAGCAAACAGGTCGAAAAGACAGAAAATTGGATGAGAAAATCGGCATTCAACGTTTGGTTTGTCAGACAGATACGAATGAAATTTTATACATGGAAGAGCATGTTTTTAGTTTAGAAACAGACACAAGTGCTGAAGTTTTATCTGGAAATTTTGCGCTAAATATCAAAAATGAAATTCGTCAGGTAGAATTTACAACAGCCTATACAATCCCAGCTAATTTGGTTGCTTTTTACGGATACTATGTTTTGAATGAGTCTTTTATGTACTTCAGTGAGCGGCCAGCTGCAGAAGAAGAAGATTTTTACAGATATTACAAAACCAAAGCTGGAACTTTTTTGGGATATCAAAAGGAACAATTCGTTGTCAACACGTTGAAGTTGATGAAATTGGCAAGAACAAATAGATCATTGGAAAAACAATTGTTTTTGCGAGAATTGACCAAATCGGAAGTTCATGGCGTGAGCACCAACTATGAAAATGCTTCTTTTAATAAAATCGATCAATTCTCGAACGCAAAAAATGAAGTTGATTACTATTTAGTTGAATATCAATTTGTAGAAAGAGTAAGCGACATCAAAACCGAAATGAGAAAATATGTGCTCAAATTCGACCCTTATTTGATGTTGATTTCTAAAGAGAAAATGTAGTTTTATTTTCTTACAAATCGAATTGAACAGCACCAAAAGCCAATTGATTTTCTAGTTTTTTATTTGCCAACCAAGATGAATAAATGATTTCCGAATCTGTGTCTGCATGTTCGTCGCTCGTGGCTAAGAAGTATGATTTTCCTTTCAATTCAATTTCATATCCTCCTTTCACGTGCTCGATTTTGATAAATCCATTCTTCAGCTTGATTTCAGTATTTCGATTTGCTGAAATTTCAAAATAGTGCAACATTCCAGGATACATTTTCTGAAAGGCTTCAGCCACATATTTCGCCTTTTTTGGATTTTTATTTCGATTGGCATAAAAGCAAAAATTTTTACCTCCATGTTGAACTACAAATGTCGGTTCATTTGCTTGAAAAAAGCAAATTTGCGTAGAATTCATTCTTTGAAAACGGTCTGAAACGAGCAAGCCGATCCACAAAATGCAAATAACCAAAATCGGTTGTAAAACTTTGATTTTTTGAGTCACCAAACTCCAATAAAACACAATAATAACAGTAAAAAGGAATGCCACTTCCCAGAATTTAAGTACGAATCCATTTGAAACTGCGCCTGGAAGTGAATCTACAAAATCGATGATCCACAACATCGCAAACATCGTCCAAAAAAGCAAAAATGCAACAGCTTTTGCCAGTGGATTCCACCAAGCAACAGCAAACAAAGCAATTCCTAACGCCAAAACCAAGAAGGAGAAAACCATCAAGCCTAAATTGGTCAAAATAAAATAATTTGGAAATTGATGAAAATAATACAAGGTCAAAGGTACGGTCATAATTTGCGCTGCAATGCCAACCATTGTTCCTTCCCAAGCCAATTGAATCCATTTGATTTTTGTGTAAAAAAGCACGCTTAAATGTTTGTTAAACAGGAAAATTCCCACCATCGCCAAATACGAAAGTTGAAATCCAATGTCAAAAAGAAAGTGCGGATTCCAAACCAAAATCAATACGGCGGAAAGCGCCAAGGAATTGAAACCATTGTATTTTCTGCCAGTCAAAGTGCTTCCAGCCAAAACGGTAAACATCAAAGCTGAGCGCACTACAGACGAAGACAAACCTGTCAAAGCGGAATAAATCCAAACGATAATCAAGGCCAAAATCAGCGCTTGATTTTTGGAAATCCATTTGGAGAAAAGGCCGAAAATTAAAGTGAGAATTTGCACTAAAATCGCTACGTGAAGTCCTGAAACAGCCAATACATGCATCGCGCCAGTGTTTCCAAATTTACGGGTAATTTCACTATCGATGGAACTTCGATCGCCCAAAATCAATCCTTTGGCAACTGCATTTTCATCGCCTTTCAAGAAAGTGTCTAATATTGAAGCAAATTTTTCGCGCAAACCGATGAATAAATCCATGATTTCCCAGTCCGATTTCCCAACCACAATAAACTGATCTTCTGCTACAAATGCGCTGTTTTGAATAGATTTGTGTTTCCAAAATTTTTGGCTGTCGAATTCTCCTGGATTTTGATTATTGCCAATTTTAGTGAGTTCTGCATTGATGATACAAATTTGTTTGCGCTGCAATTTTGAAGCAGAATCTTCCAAAAACATCAAAATTTTTCCTCTTGTGGGCACGGTATCTTTGTAGCGAATGATGTATTTTGCTTCTACTTCACATTTTTTGTAAACTCCTGCTGTTTTGGAGATTGCGTCAATTTCAACCATCACTTTGTCGCCAACCAAATATTGATTTTCAATATGATAACTGTCATTTTTTGGATTTTCAAACAAGTACAAAGTTTGTCCCAATTGAAAGAAAAGCAACAAGGGAAAAATGAATTGAAGCCTGAGAAAAGTAGATTCCACTTTGAATTTCAATGTTTGAAATCCAGTAAAAACAAGTAGAATAATGACAAGAGCAAAAAAAGAAATATAAAAATCAAATGGAAATAGATCTGCTACTACAATGCCAAAAGCCATAGAAAAGAAAAACCATAAAAAAGGCATGTAGTGGAATCGCATAAAAGTTTCATTGCTAGGTTAAAAATATCATTTATTTTCAATTTATTAACTATCAATTAAAAAATTTGGTAATGGGATTATTTATTTTTCATCCAAAGTTGAAGTGTTTGATTGTAAAATTGATTTAATCTCGCGCTATCTGCATCGATATAAAGTTCAAAAGTAGTATTGTCATTGGCATAAATGGTAATAGAAGAAGCCAAGGTTATTGCTGTGGTTTTGTTATTCAATTTCATAGAATCAATTTGCGAATAAATGGCAAAACTCATTTCTGTTAGATTATTTTCAATCCAATAGCTTGCAACCCTTTTTTCGGTGACAAAATTACCACTTCGTTTCAATCCTGAAATTCCGCCGTTTGATTCAAATAGCAATATTTCTTCATCGGCATCTAAAATCCCCAATTCACGAATAAATTGAAGATCTTTAGTTGTCAAGTTGTGTTCGTTTTTATTTTTCGAACTGCAAGAAGCGAGGTGCAATAACGCTGAAATAAAAAATATTGACAGGAAAGTTTTCATTGAACGAAGTTAATAAACAGCGAAACATGAAAGTCATTTTTGATTGAAAACATATTTTTTAACTGTTTTTTAAGCGTTTTTTTTCCAAATGATTGTAATTTTGCCAGCAAGATGAGTCAATCCAAAAAGCAAAATCAAAACACCAAGAAATCCAAACAACCTTCCAATGTGTTCGAAGAATCGCCTTGGAAATTGTATTTACAAGTTACGCTTTTTACGCTTGGATTAGGATTAGTTGGTTTCGTTACCCATCCTTTTTTTCAATCTTTTTCATTTTCATTACTCAAAAAAATTGAAATAACAACCACACAAATTGGAACTGTTTTTGAATTAAAAATCCTTTATATTGCTGCTTTTGTGATTGTTCCATTGATGGTTTTTTCCATTCAAAAATTATTGAAATTAGTAGTTATTACACAGAAGGTTTTTGTAATTGCATCAATTTTTATTTCAGGAATCATTTTTTGGATTTTGCAAATTAGTAGTTTGAATCAACAGTATGAAGACATGTTGAAAGTCAAAACGCCTTTTCCAATGAAATACACTTTTGCTTTGGAAAGTCTTTCTTTGGAGTTTAACTTGCTGGTTGGATTTATCATTGGCGCTATCTTTGCCGCAATTTTACTTCTGAGATTCAACAAAAAGCAGACAGTTTCGAATAATAAAAAAATTAAAAAGTGAAAGAAATGAGCGAACCCTTGGATTTTGAACTAGCAGGGAAAAGTCAATCACCTGTAAATCAAACAGTTTTTCCAATTCTTTTTGCGATTTGTTTTGCGCACTTAATCAACGATTTATTGCAATCTATCATTCCTTCTATGTATCCTTTGATGCAAAAGAAATATGATTTGACATTTTCTCAAATTGGACTAATTACCTTTACATTTCAAATTACTTCCTCGCTATTACAACCTTTCATTGGATTTTATACCGATAAAAAACCACAACCTTATTCCTTTGTTTTTGGCATGTGTTTTACGCTTTCTGGGATTATCCTACTTTCATTTTCTTGGAGTTACTATACCTTGCTTTTATCCGCAGGATTAGTTGGAATCGGATCTTCTATTTTTCATCCAGAATCTTCCAAATTGGCATTTTTTGCTTCAGGTGGAAAAAGAGGTTTGGCGCAATCTATTTTCCAATTAGGTGGAAACACAGGAAGTGCAATCGGTCCTTTACTTGTTGCATTGATTGTCGCTGTTCATGGTCAAATCCACATTCTTTGGTTCACAATCGCCTCGTTTATTGGTTTGGCTGTTTTGATGAAAGTCGGAATTTGGTATGACAAACACTTGAAATGGCGTGCGAATAACAAAAACATCAAGAAAGAAGAAAAGCATGATTTGTCTAAATCTAAAGTCATTTTATCAATTGTGATTTTATTGACTTTGATTTTCTCTAAATTCTTCTATACGGCAAGTATGACGAATTATTTCACCTTCTTTTTGATTGATAAATTTCACGTTTCAGTGCAACAATCTCAGTTTTATTTATTCATTTTCTTGGGTTCAATTGCCGCCGGAACCCTGATTGGTGGACCAATTGGCGATCGTTTTGGACGAAAATATGTGATTTGGTTCTCGATCTTAGGTGTAGCACCTTTCACTTTAATGCTTCCCCACGCCAATTTCACTTGGACAATTGTTTTGGCAGTAATGATTGGTTTTATTTTATCATCAGCGTTTTCAGCAATCATCGTTTATGCACAAGAATTATTGCCTGGAAGAGTAGGAATGGTTTCCGGACTTTTCTTTGGGTTTGCATTTGGAATGGGCGCATTGGGTTCAGCTTTACTTGGGAAATTGGCAGACAAAACGAGTATTGAAGAAGTCTTCTTTATTTGCTCCTTTTTGCCTTTGATTGGCGTAATCAATATTTTCTTGCCGACAATTAAGAAGTTAAAAGCTTAAGTTTTTATCAAGACTTTTTAAATCAAAGAGATTAAACTTATTTAAAATTCCTATTAATTTAATGTGAGCTACTTTATTTCATTAGGTTTAATGTTTTTTTGCTGTCAAACCATTTAAGTTATTGATTTCTAACATTTAAAGTGTCTATATTTTTGGATTCTCTCTCTAGATTTGTTTTTTTGAAATGATTATTGATTGCGCAATAATTAAATCATTATTAAAATCATGTGAAATATTGATTTTTTCATTGTTGTTTTAAATTTAAAACAACACAAATAATTCAAAATACTGTATTTCAGTTATTTACTCTTTAATGCAAAGATAATACTCAGTTAATTTTGTTGAAGGATTGATGGCGTAATTTTGTTCAAATTTTTAAGAAAATATCGTTTTTCAATTCATTAGTATGAACAAATTTTACTTTACATTAATTTGTATTTTTTGTATGTTAAATACCTTTGGTCAGCAAGGACTTGAAGGCGTCATCGTAGAAAAATATTATGAGACAACAAACAATGATTTGGAAGTTTATGGTTTACCAAAAGGATCTGTAACTTATCGAATTTACGCAGATTTACATCCTGATTTTAGATTTCAAGCTGCCTACGGAAATATAAACCATCCATTATCAATTTCAACTTCGACTACTTTTTATAATGATTTGGAACGTGGTGATTTTATTCCTAATACTATTGCAAGAAGAAATCTTGGAAAAAATGCCTTGATGCTGGATTCATGGCTTTCTGTAGGTGCTGCAGGTGAAAAATATTATGGCATTTTAAAATCTTCAGATGATACGTTAGAAACCATAAAGCATCCAAGTGGTCTATTTGGTTCTAATTTGAAAGATATTTCAATCATTGAAAAAGATGGTTTACTCTCCAGTGAAATTATTCCTCGACCAACTTTTTTTGGTATAGATAGCGCAGTTAATGTATTTAAAAATAAAGTTGGTTCAGAATTTAGAACCAATAATGGTGCTTGGGCTTATTTAGGTAAGGGATCAGTTGGGGCGGATTCATTGACGAATAACAATGTACTTATCGCTCAAATTACCACAAATGGAGATTTTAATTTCGAATTAAATATTCAAGTTGGTTCAACTAAAACAGGTGAAATACAAAAGTATGTTGCCAAAAATCCGATTGGTAATGAAATCTTGATGACTCAATTAATTTATTCAAGTCCATCAAAAAAATCAAAAAAAAATAAACGAAAAAAATAGAAATTATGAAAAAATCAATGTTTTTTGCTTGCGTATTAGCAAGTTCATTCGCTCATTCACAAGGTCTTGAAGGTGTTGTGGTTGAAAAGTATTACGTTTCAAGTTTGGAAGATTCTTTAAATGCTGATTTAAACGGCGCAACTTCTCCATTGAAAGTTGGTTCTGTTACCTACCGCGTTTTTGCAGATTTAGCTGATGGATACAATTTTATTCAAATGTTTGGAAATTCAGCACACGATTTGAAAATCTCTACTTCAACTGATTTTTACAATGATCCAAATAATGGAACTGTTTTTCCTCAAAATACTAGTGTAATCAATACACGTAAAAACACTACTTTGATTGATTCTTGGCTTTCAGTTGGTGGAATTGCTAGTGGGCAAATGGGTGTTTTGAAATCTGAAGATACTGATGGATCAATCGGGAATGCACATGGTATTTTAAATAATGCTGATGCATCAATTGGTTTACCAATCAATGGAACTGGAGCACAAGATGGACTAATGCCGGGAACGCCAGTAATTCCAAATTCTCTGGGTTTAGGTTCTTCAACAGATATTTTTGACCAAACGCCAGGAAATTCATTTGTTTCAAACGGTGGAGCGATTGCTGCTTTGGGCGGAGTTCAAGGTGTTACTGCTAGCAACATGGTTTTAATTGGCCAGTTTACAACGGATGGCGTTTTGCATTTTGAGTTGAATATTCAAATTGGTACACCAACAGCAGGTGGAAGCGAAACTTATGTTGCATCAAATCCAACAGCATCAGAATTAACAATTCCTAGTTTGATCTATACTTCTCCAGTTTCAAATGTTGGTGTGAATGAAAACACTTTGGCGAAAGTAAATGTTTCAATTTTCCCAAATCCTACAAAAAATGCTTTCAACCTTGTGGTTGTTGGTTTAAATGAGCAATCAGGTAATGATTTTTATCAAATTCAAGATATCAAAGGATCTGTTTTGAGTAAGTCAAATTTGACGGTAGCGAATGGAAAAATAAACCAACAAGTAGATATTTCTGCTTTGCCAAACGGAATCTATTTTGTCACAATTACTGTAGCTGGTAAAAACTCAACTCATAAAATCATTAAAGAGTAATTTCTACTAAAAAGATTATTCAGTTTCTTATTTCATGTTATGATTCACAACAACTTTCATCTTAAAACAATTGGAACTAAAATTTTTAGTAATTTCAATGTGTTGAAAATGACATTTTTCCTTCTGATTTTCATATTATCTAATGAATCTTTAGAAGCACAAGGTTCTTTGACAGGAAAAATTTTTGACGAAAAGGGAGAACCAGTCTACAATGCAAAAGTTTTTAATAAAAATGACAAACTAAAAGTGGTTAGATCTGATTTTGAAGGTAATTATTCCATTGAAATCACAAGTAATCAGCCTCAAAATATTTTGATTGCATTTATTGGATACGATACAACAAGTTTAATGGTAAATCCATTAAAGAATGAAGTAATTGAGAAAAATATAGTTTTGAGAATTGAAGAACTGAAAGTTACGAAAATCAATGAAGTATCCATTGTAGCGCGTCGCTCGAAAGGGAATGACGAATACATGGACAAGAAAAAAGAAAATGCAGCTACCACTATTGATTATATTTCCAGTGAAACAATGAAAAACACTGGTGACCAAAATGTTTCTGCTGCTACTTCAAGGGTTTCTGGAGTTTCCTCAAGTGGTGGAATCATAACCGTTCGAGGTATTGGTGATAGATATGTTAAAACTACCCTAAATGGGTCAAGAATTCCAACGCTTGATCCATTGACAAACAACTTGAAATTAGACATTTTTCCAGCGAGTTTGGTCGACAATGTAATCATTACCAAAACAGCAAGTCCTGATTTACCAGGAGATTGGTCTGGGGCTTATTTATCTGTGGAAACTAAAGATTATCCAAATAAATTAAATGTGAGTTGTGATTTTCAATTTGGATATAATGCACAAACTACTTTCAAAGATATAATCAGTTCTCAGCGAAGTGAAACAGATTGGTTAGGTTTCGATAATGGTCTAAGAAATAGAGCGCAGGAAAGTATTTTGACTCCCAATTTCAATCCAACATCTTACCAAGAATTGGTGGCGCTAGGACTAGGAGATTTTTATTCTAATTTGGGTGTATCCGGTTGGATAGATGGCAGCTCACAAGGTGATACTTATTTCAAGTTAGGTTTAGTTGAATTGGGCTTATTACCAAAAGGATTGATTAATGATCCAGTTGCATACAGTAACGCTAAAACAGCTTATTTGAACACATACAAACCACAAGCTTTTCAAAACATAAATCCTAATGGTTCAAATTACAGCAATGGTTTTTCAAATAGCTGGAACACAATAAAACGAAGAGCACCTTTGAACATTTCTCAAAGTTTTAGTGTTGGCGATCAAACGAAACTTTTTGGTAAAACTTTAGGCTATTTTGTTGGTTTCAGGTATGGTAGTTCAGTAAGATATGATCCAAATGGTGTTTCACAAAGAATTGGCGCTGAAGAATTAGGTTTCCCAATTGATTATGTGGATAATGCACAAATTAGTAGAGAAACAAACGGTTGGAGTGCTTTGGTTAATTTAGCCTATAAATTGAATACTAGAAATAAATTTTCTTTGTTATTTATGCCCAATTTTACGGGTACAAATGATGTGGCAAATTTTTCTACCTTATATGATAATAGTGTTTCTCAAGAAGGAAGAACGCAGATCAATCAATTTTACGAGCAAAGACAACAAATGATTTATCAAGTGAAATCAGAACATTTTGTGCCGGGTTCTAAAATGAAAATTGATTTCAATGCCTCATACACGAAAGGAAGCAGTATCGCTCCTGATTTTAAAGTGACTCAGTTTGACTATTTGAAAGAAGATGGAGTTATTACTGATTATATTTTTGCACCAACTGCAGGCGATGGAATTAGAAGATATTACCGTTATTTAGATGATAATATTTTGGATTCTAGAATTTCAGCTGAATTACCATTCGGAGATACAATCAAAAAATTAGTTAGAAAATTCAAATTTGGAGGATCATACCAAAGAAATGATAGAAAATCTGATTTAAATGAATTTTACTTGCTTGATGGTAATAATTTGAATAAAGCAGAGCTGATGAATGATGATTTGGATGCTTTTTTAAGTGAAGATAAATTTATTTTGACAAACCAAAAAGTTGATTTTTATTACAATGAAAGAAATTTTTTCAGAAACCATACTTTTGGAAATAGTAGTGTTTTAGCTGGTTTCGTGATGTTGGATTATGAACTTTTGAAGAAATTGCGTTTTTCAGGTGGTGTAAGGGTTGAGCAAGGAAAAATATTTACAGACGTTGATGAATATTATAACAAGGGCTACAAAAATAATGACATTAGGAGAGAAAATCTAGGTGGTTTTCCTTTAGTTAATGCTGCCAATTTAAATGAAGTGAACGTTTTACCAAGTGCAAACTTTATCTATAAATTGATTGACAGTGACACCACCAAATTAAATCTTCGTTTGAATTACAGCCAAACTGTTGCACGTCCGAGTATCAGGGAGTTAAATGATGCTGCAGTTTATGATAATGAATATAGAACTTTGATCTATGGTAACTCAGATTTGAAAATTGTTCACATCAAAAATTTCGATTTTAGAGCTGAATCCTATTTTAAAAATGGCGATAATTTTTCTGTCAGTCTTTTCTACAAAGATTTTAGAAATCATATAGAAATGGGATTTGGGAGCAGTGGAATTACTTGGCAAAATATTGATAAGTCAAACGTAAAAGGAATTGAAATTGATGTAAATAAAACCATTTCAAAATACTTTGATTTGAAAGCCAATGTTACTTTGGTAAAATCTAACTCTATTTTTATTCGCAAGGATTTGCAATTGGTTGATGGAGTAAAAGTATTTACACCAATTGATACTATTTCTAGACCAATGTTTGGTCAAGCGCCTTACATTGTGAATGCAATAGTTGTTTTTAAACTTGATTCAATTGGTTTAACTACCACATTAAGCTACAATATTCAAGGTCCTAGATTGGCCATTACAGGTGTGGTAAAAGGAAGGCCAGATGTATATGAAATACAAAGAAATACCATTGATTTTAAAACAAGTAAAACGATAGGAAAATATTTTACAGTGAGTTTGACTGTTAGAGATTTACTAAACGCAAAAGTGAGAAGAGCCTATAAATTACCTTCCGGCTGGCAAGATTTTGATAGTTTCAGATATGGTACAAATTTCATTGTAGGACTTTCCTTTAAACTATAATTTTCAATATATAATTCGATGAATTTCAATAGAATAATACTAGTCTTTTTTTCAATTTTGAGTTTTAATTCAATTTTTGCTCAATTGGAAAAAGTAATCGTTGAGAAATATTATGTTTCTA
>JBBALI010000029.1:0-49150 GCA_040403095.1 Crocinitomicaceae bacterium | reverse complement strand
GCTATAAAAAAATTCTTTTCGACTACAAAGGAAGTTTGTACACCACTGAAGCCAGAAAAAGGTTGCGCGCCTTGCGAGGAGATGCAATCGACCCCGAAGACAACCTGTAACCATGAAAAAAATAACCGAAATCTACATTGAAAAAGAATACCTAAAATCTGAAAGAGATTTTTATGGCAACCGAATCAAAGTTCCTAAAATTGGCAAATTCAAACGCGACGTTGTATTGGCTGGACATTGGGAACGATTAGGACATTACATCATTGACTTTGCAATCATTTTTGCGGTCAGCATTATCATCGGAATCGGACTAATACTTATCTCACCGAAAGTTTTCAATTTCGCTGTTTCCGTTGGTTTTAATCTCAACCTTGGTTTTACTAGTATCAAATATGATTTAATCAGCTATTTGATCACTTTTCTGTATTATTTCCTATTAGAATCAACCATCAAACGAACAATAGGCAAATTTGCCACCCAAACCGTTGTGATTGACGAATACGGAAATCCACCAAGCAAAGACAAAATCGCCGTTCGAACGCTTGCGAGATTCATTCCTTTTGAAATATTTTCTTGCTTAGGAAGCAGAGGTTGGCACGACAAACTTTCGAACACTTTTGTGGTTTCAAAAAAAGAAGCTGAAACACTCAGAAGTTTACTGCAAGATGAAAATGGATATGCGGTTTCTGATTCTTTGGAATTGTTGGATTAGGAAATAAATTGAAAAAAGTTTAATTTTAGCTACTCATGATCTATTAAACCAATTATTATCCATTGAATAAATTCGTTTTTTATATCTTTTTGTTTTTAATCGGTTTCAATCTGAAAGCGCAAGAGAATTTAGTGCCTAATGGGAGTTTTGAAATTTTGAGTGATTGTCCTTTTGATGCAATTTTAGTAGACAAAGCAAATGGTTGGTTTAGCCCGAGTAACGCAACTCCTGATATTTATAATGTATGTTCAGACTTGTCTTTTAATAATAGTGTTCCTTTAAACGGCCTTGGTTTTCAATATGCAAAAGAGGGGAATGGGTATATTGGTTTCGTACCCCACGGTCAGGGAAATAATTATAGAGAATACGTTGGATGTCAACTTAGTAAAACTCTTGAAACTTCAAAAATATATGAAGCTTCTTATTATGTAAATTTAGCATCTTCTAGCCCAATTGCATGTAATAACTTCGGACTTGGATTTGCCAGCGATAGTGTTCATTTAAATACAACCACTCAAATTTATATTGGGTCTATTTTAGAATCTGATATTCTAGTAACTGACACGACCAATTGGACAAAAGTTACATTTTATTTTGAAGCAAAAGGAGATGAAAATTATATTTTTCTCGGAAACTTTTCATCAGACAGCGATACCAAAATTATAACATTAACAAATTCTGCTCAAGATTGCTATTACTTTTTGGACCAAGTAACTCTTACTGAGATTGAGTTTAATAATGAAAATTGTATTTCCCCAAACGGTGATGGTATAAATGATTTAGCATTTAAAAATACTAATTTCTCTGAAGCTTTCACTGTAAGTATCTTCAATAGATGGGGAGTAATCGTAAATAATGTTAAAATGAACGTTGGTTGGAATGGTACTGATTTTAATCACAATGCGCTTAATGACGGAGTCTATTTTTATCAAATTAATTTTGACAGTAAAAAAAGTTTAAAAAATGGATTTATTCATTTAATAAGATGAAATATTCAATTGAACAGAGATAAATCTAAAAGTCAAAATCGTATTGTTTTTTATTTTCCTTTCCTAAAAATTCCCGCAAAATCAACATTAAATCCGCCGTCGCTTCTTCATGCGTCATGTGCGCCACATTGGGCAAAATCGACATGTTAAATTGCTGATTTCTCGTATGCTCCAACATGGTTTCCAGCGGCACAGCTTGATCCAATTCACCTTGGATGATTTTCAAATCTGCTATTTTTTCTTGCGCTAAAATTGTATTGTCTGTTCTGTCTCGCATCGCTTTCGTGGCGTAAACAATTGCTTCCACAGACATTAAATTGGCTTCCAAAATCGCTTTTTGAATGAACTTTTCATGATTTTCTGGTTGCGCAAACAATCCCGAAATCGCTTCCTTGATAAATCTCGGCACGTTGGTTTTCACCACTTCAATCACCCGATTTCGATCGATTTTCTTTTGCGGAGCATCTTCCCAAAAATTAGAATTGAGCAAGCAAATTTTGTTTACACCTTCATTGATTTTCGCCAATTGTAAAGCAACATAGCCGCCCATAGAATGTCCAACGACATCGTATTCAGAAATATCCAAAGATGTGAGCGTTTCAGAGACTTCCTGCGCCATCGCTGCAATGGAAACGGTATCAGGCAAAAAAGTAGATTTTCCGTGTCCGGGCAAATCAATCAAAATACTTTGAAAAGGAAATTGCGCTAGATCCAGCGATTCCCACATAGAAGAAGATTCCAGAAAACCATGCAAAAATACCACAGGCTTTCCGGAACCAATTTTTTCGAAATGCAACATGAAATAGGAATCAAGAATTCATCAAAGATTCAATTTCATCTGCTTCAATTGGAATATCACGCATCAAATTGAAAGGCGCGCCATTATTTTGTACCACTAAATTGTCTTCCAAACGAATTCCCAGTACTTCTTCTTGAATGTAAATCCCGGGTTCGCAAGTAAAAACCATTCCCGCTTGAATTGGTTCGTTCCACAAACCTACGTCGTGCGTATCTAAACCAATGAAATGGGAAGTTCCATGCATGAAATATTTTTTATACGCTGGCCAATCTGGTTTTTGATTTTTAATATCCGTTGAATCTATCAACTTCAATTTCAACAATTCACTTTCCATGATGCGTCCAACTTCTGCTTGATATTCAGCTAAAATTGTGCCCGGAACCAACATTTTTTCTGCTTCTTTTTTGACGTGTAAAACAGCGTTGTAAACTGCTTTTTGACGACCCGTAAACCTTCCATTTACAGGAATTGCGCGCGATAAATCAGAAGCATAATTGGCATATTCTGCCGCCACATCTAACAAAATCACATCGCCGTCTTTACATTGTTGGTTATTTTCAATGTAGTGTAAAACACACGCGTTTTTTCCAGACGCGATGATTGGCGTATAAGCGAAACCTTTGGAACGATTGCGCACAAATTCGTGAATCAATTCTGCTTCGATTTCATATTCCCAAACTCCTGGTTTCGTAAAAGAAAGCAAGCGCTCTAAGCCTTTTTTGGTAATGTTACAAGCGTGTTGCATCAAATCCAATTCTTCCTTTTCCTTGATTGAGCGAATTTTATGCATGATTGGCGCACTTTTGTACACCGCATGCGCAGGATATTCAGCGCGACAACTTTTGATAAATCGATCTTCTCTAGTTTCCGCTTCAGTATTGGCGCGTAAATGTTCGTTGGTGTTGAAATAAATGCCATGCGCTTCAGCCATCAATTGTTTCCAAATCACAGGAAATTGATTCAACCAATATACCGTTTGGATACCTGAAGTTTCGAAAGCCGTTTCTTTGGTCAACTTTTCGCCTTCCCAAATGGCAATCAAATCTGAAGTTTCTTTCAGAAATAATATTTCGCGGTGTTTTTCATTTTTGCAATTTGGAAAAATCACCAAAATACTTTCCTCTTGGTCAACGCCTGACAAGTATAAAATATCGCGGTGTTGCTGAAAAGGCATCGTACTATCAGCAGAAATAGGGAAAATATCATTGGAATTGAAAACCGCCAATGTATTGGCAGCCATTTGTTTTGAAAATTTTGCACGGTTTTTTATGTACAAACCTTTGTCGATTCTTTCGTATTTCATGCTGAAAAATATTAATTCTATTGGCTGAAATTAATAATTTTCAGTCAAATGGAAATTAATTCTTGTTAAAACAAGCAAAAGAATTATAGTGGATTTGCCAAGTGTTTCAAATCTTCAATAGATTCAATAGGATTTGCCCAATTGGAAATTAATTCTCCATGCAGTTTCATTTGGTACCCACCAGCGTAGACTTTCAATCCATTTGTATCATTTGACAAGCGCTCAAAATATTTTTTTACAAAACTTCCATCAACAGAAGTCAACCAAGAAGTAATTAAACAATCTGGTTTAATTTTTTCAACACACTCAATTAAAGCATCATAAGGTAAAGATTGACCTAGATAAAAAGTTGATCTTCCCATTTTTCGTAAGATGAAGTGGTAAAACAACAAACTGATTTCGTGCCATTCATGTTCTGGCAGAAACAACATCACAGGATTTTCCTTATCAACTGGAACCTCAATTTTATCAATTTCACTAATTATTAATTGACGAATCAAGTTGGAAATAAAATGTTCCTGAGAAGCATTAATAGATCCTACCAACCACATCACTCCAATTTTATCCAAAAAGGGTATCAGGTGACTTGTAAAAGTTGCTTCTAAACCAAATTCTTCAATCAAACTGCTTAAGGTGTTTCTGAATAAGCTTTCATCTAACTCTACGAGAGAAATAACCAATTTTTCGTAGCTGGAATCTGAATTATAATTTCCACGCAAATCAAAAACCTTCTCGTTAATTTGCTTTTCGGACATTTCAGCAATGCGAGAGATTTTTAGACCATTTTTATTTAGCAGAGCAACATTCAACAAAGAAACTAACTCTTTATCGCAATATGTTCTGATTTGTGTTTCAGTCCTTTCAGGATTTAGAATTCCATAGCGCTTTTCCCACATACGGATTGTATGTGCTTTAATACCTGTAAGTTGCTCTAAATCTTTTATTTTATACTCAGCCATTGTAAAACCAAAACAAAAGTTTGTTTAAAATGTTCATCAAATGAAATCATTTTTTTTCAATTGAGCAGTTTATTTCTTCACATAACATTCCTTTTTTGTATCAAAAAAAGATGTACTAACAATTATTTTTTTATCATGAATATATTCAATCAATTCAACTATATTTGTTGTAGAAAATGTAAATCTCTCTTCATCAAAATGACTCTATTTCAAAGCATATCAAAATACTTAGCTCTTTTCGGCCTTGCTTGTATTTGCATGCTTTTTTCAGCTTGTGATGGCGGAGATGAAGAAAAAAAGCAACCAGAATTAGTCGAAGATTTCTTTGAATTTCAAAAATTCAATCTCAAAGATTTTGGATTAAACGCAATCATCATGTTGCCAGATGAAACAGCAAATATCGGTGCATCAATCAGGCCTGAAGTCACGCATGCAGAAGATGGTTTTAAATGGGAAATTGAAGTGGGACCAAATTTCCACCTAATTATAGATGATTTTGGTGAGGAAAAAAACAAAGTCGCTGACAAAAAAAGGAAACTGAAAGAACTAGATATTTTTGAAACTAAATTTTTGGTAGACGAAAAAGATTTCATCATTTACGAAAGTACTTTGAAGGTCGACGGAGAAAAAGCTTCGCCAATCACAGATCCAAAGCCACATGTTTCTTACCACGTTTACGGTCAAAAAGTTATAGATGGCTACACCTACGTTTTCAGAAGTCGTGAAGAAGGTTACCAAAAAAATATCATTGATCTAATGGCGAAATCAATCAAATCTGTGCAAGAAATCAAAAATATTTAGGACTTGACCAACTGAAATTCGTAATTTTGTACCACATTTCAGAACCAATGAGTATTACACGAGAAAACATATTGGATGTACTTGGAAAAGTGCATGAGCCAGACTTAAAGAAAGACATCGTTTCCCTTAATTTAGTTGAAAATTTAGAAATTTCAGACGCTGGAATAAACATCACTGTTTTGGTTTCAAATCCTGCGCTACATGCAAGAAAACGCATGCAAGAATTGGTTGAATTTAACTTGAGACAAGCTTTTGGTGATGATTTGCAAATTGCCACCACTGTCAAAGGAATTCCAACAGAATCTATGAAAGCAAGAAGAAAAATCTTGCCTGAAGTAAAAAATATCATTGCCATCGCTTCTGGAAAAGGCGGCGTTGGAAAATCAACTGTAACAGCGAATTTAGCGGGTGGATTAGCGAAAGCTGGTTACAAAGTGGGAATTGTTGATGCTGATATCTACGGTCCTTCAATGCCAACGATGTTTGACGTGGTTGGAGAAAGACCAACAATGATTGACGTGGACGGAACGCCAATGATCAATCCTGTAATGAGCTACGGAATCAAAATTCTCTCTATTGGATTTTTCACTGAGCAAGACAATGCGGTTGTTTGGCGTGGTCCGATGGCAGCGAAAGCAATGACGCAACTGTTTACTGATGCTTATTGGGGTGAATTGGATTATTTGTTGATCGACCTTCCTCCTGGAACGGGTGACATTCACCTTTCTTTGGTTCAAACTGTTCCCCTGGATGGCGCTGTGATTGTCAGCACACCGCAAGAAGTCGCTCTGGCGGATGCGCGAAAAGGAGTGAATATGTTCAAACTTGAAAACATTAACGTTCCGGTTATCGGAATCATTGAAAACATGGCTTGGTTTACACCGGTAGAATTGCCAGAAAACAAGTATTATCTGTTTGGACGCGATGGCGCTAAAAATCTGGCTGAAGGAATGGGCGAAACATTTTTAGGTCATATTCCTTTGGTTCAAAGTGTAAGAGAATCAGGCGATGTTGGAAGACCTGCTGTTTTTCAGGAAAATACACCGACAGCTTTAGTTTTTGAAGAATTAGTTCGTACCTTTGTTGAAGAAGTAAAAGTTGCAAAACTTAAATCAGCTATAAAAAATTAAAAAATGATTTTAAACAAAGAAGAACTGGCAATCAAAATCAATGAATCTTTGGAGGAATTAAGACCTCATTTGAAAGCAGATGGTGGCGACATGGAATTGGTTGAAATCACTGACGAAGGAATTGTAAGAGTGCGCTTACTGGGTGCTTGCAGTGATTGCTCGATGAGTTTAATGACTATCAAAGCTGGATTAGAAGAAGCAGTTAAAAAAGTTGCTCCAGAAATCATCGCTGTCGAAGCCATCAATATGCCAGCTTTGGCGTAATTTTTTGGATGAATTTCCAAAGAAAACTCTTAATTGTCGCCTTAATTGGAACAATTATCGCAGTTTTTTTACAAGAACAAAATCTTCAATTTCTTGGCAATCGCTACCCTGCTAGCACTGGATTATTGACTTCCGCCGATGAAGCAAGTTATTTTGCGCCTGCGGTCAATTTTCTCAATCATGGAACTTGGAAAGACAATTCCATTGGACAATCTGCTTATTTCCAACGAACTCCAGGTTATGGTTTAATCTATTTAATTTGTCTCGTCATTGCAGGAAAAAAAGCTTTTTGGATGCTCAAATTGCTGCAAATTCTTGCGTTTTCTGGCTCAATCGTCCTCTTCGGGAAAATTCTTGAAAAACTAATAACAAATTCAAAATTTGCACTTTTTGGAACGGTAATTTATGCATTCACACCAGCTTTCAGCGGATTTATGTATTTCACATTGACCGAAAGTTTCACACCTTTTCTCGTGCTTTGGAGTGTTTTTGCGGGAATTTCCTTACAGCAGAAAAAAACCAGCTTTTCATGGAATTTCTTGTTTGCAAATTCACTCATGTTGCTTTTTCGACCTCAATTAATCGTTTTTCTTTTGGCGTTTTGGGCGTATTACTTTTTCCAAAAGCAAAGAAAAAAAGCAATGTTTACGCTCTTAGCCATTTTACCATTGTTGATTTGGAATATCAGAACGGTAGCCATTAGCGGCACTTGGCTGGGAATTCATCCAATCTATTCAACCACCAACAATACGCTCTTCAGACCAAGTCACGAAGCGATGACCAATCTTTTCAGAATTTGGGAAGCTGATGGAGCTAAATTTCACGAGACGATTCATGCGCTCACAGATTCAACCGATATCGATTTGATTTCTCAACAAATTCCCGAAAAATATCGGAAACAAGTACTACCAATTTTGGAAAAATACCGCGCGCTGCATGAATATCAATTGACGCAATTCGATCAAGAAAAACCCATTTCAGGAACGTTTCACGGCGAAGATAAATTTCTGCTTGAAATCACTGCTTTGACTAAAAAACTAAAATCTGAAAACAAACTCGATTACTACCTTTTAACACCAATCAAAAGTCTGAAAAAATTAATGCTCAGTTCACATTTGAATTTGGGAATTTACCAATTCAAATACCGCGGCACTTGGTGGATGGAAACAATTCGTTGGAGTTGTTTGGCGATCTTAATTGCCAGTTCTATCGCTGCACTGATGGCACTTTTCAAAAAAAACCGAGATTTGATTTTCTATTTGAGTTTGGCAATAGTCGTCAATATCTTCTACTTGATTTTCATCCAAAGAATGAATGAAGAACGTTACTTAACGCCCTTTTTACCCATCGCATTGATTATTTTGCTGGTCGGAATTTACAACCTTCGAAAAAAAGCTATTTCTTGAAAATCAATCGGTAATAATTGGCTAGAAAAACGCCAGCCAAGATGATCAACATCGCGCCAATTTGGTAAATCGTGATTACTTCCTTGATAAATAATCCCATGATTACAGCTACAATTGGCATGAAATAAGTGACGGAACTCGCAAAAATCACGGAAGATATTGAAATCAATTTATTGAAAATGAAAACCGCAAAAGCAGTTCCAAGAAGCCCCAAAATGACGATAAATCCCAAACCTTCCCAAGCTTGAGGAACTGTTTTTAGTACTGTAAAAGATCCTGTTGCAGTAGCAATAATCAACGAAGGAAGCAAAACGATTCCGAATGCCAAGGACGTGATTTCAATGGATTTAAAATTGGACAAGGTATATTTGATGGTATTCAAAGAAATCGCATAAAACAAAGTCGCCAAAACGATGGCCAAAATGTGCCACCAAGTGCCGCTTTTCGATAAATCTTGTCCAGCAATCATCAACAAAACAATTCCCGTAACAGCAATGGTTGTACCAAAAAACTGAATGGAAGTCAACTTTTGTTTGAACACAAAAGCCCCAATCAAAATACTAAAAATCGGCGTAAAACTATTCAACATTCCTGCGTAACCAGACGAAAGTTCAGTTTCTGCATAAGTGAATAAAAATGAAGGAAAAAAATTACCTGAAAGTCCAACCGTCGTCAGAAGTAAAAATTGCTTGATTGTCTTAATTTTCTTAAAAAATCGAAGCGCAAAAGGCAACAAAACCAAGCCAGCAATCGACATTCTCAAAGAAGCGACTTGCACGTCAGAAAACAAAGCTGTTCCATCAAATGCGGTCATTCCCCTTTTCATCAAAATAAACGAACTCCCCCAAATACTCGCCAAAGCAAGCAACAAAACCCAACTCAACATATTTTTTGACATGTGACAAATATAAGGATAAGACATTAGACAAAAGACCGAAGACCAAAGACTTTTCTAATTGTCTAAAAATCTATTCTTTTATACTAAAGGTCAATCAAACATTTTCAAAAACCGCAGGAAAATCAAAAGTTTTTACGACTATTTGCGGCCTCAGCAATAAAAGCGTGAAGTAAAATTTAGAAGACATTAGACGAAAGACCGAAGACCAAAGACTTTTTTAATTTTCTCAGATACTTTGGCAATTTTTTCGGCCTCAGCAATAAAAGCGTGAAGTAAAATTTGAATGTTTGACGACCAAACAAAAGTACTGTTTGAGCAAAAGACCAACTTAACTTTTTACAAAAAACTCAAGTGCGAGTTTACTTTTGTTTAGTCAAACATTTGAATTTTATAGCTTTGATTGCGTAGCCTTGATGTTTTCTTTGGTTCTTTCTTTTACATCAAGGTAAAAGAAAGAACAACGCCGCCCTCATCTACCTAAGCATCAAACATTTTAACATTTTTTTTTCGTCCAATCGAAAAATTAAACACTACATTTGCTTCACTTCTAATTCACAAGGTTATGAAAAAAGTATTTTTACTCTCATTTTCAATTGGTTTACTGCTGATTAACCCAAGTTGTAGCGTAGATAAAACAACTGTGAAAAGTGAAAAAAATACTACTAAAAAATTAGAGTTAAACAGAAGCTTAACCGTTGAAATTGAAGGAATGGTTTGCGAGAAAGGTTGTGGATCTTCGATTCGTAAAGCCTTGAAAGAAACGGGAGCTGTTGGAAATTGCAGTTTTGATTTCGTTGACGAAAGACCCTCAAATACCGCAATCATTGAATTTGACAAAGACAAAATTTCTGCCGACAAAATCATTGATATCATCACAAGTATCAACGAAAAACAATTTTCAGTAGCTAAATCTTCCACCGCTGCGATGGAAGTAAAAATGAACATCAAAGAAAGTGAAATCAGCGAATCGAAAAATGTAGAAGCTTCAAAAATCAATGTTTCCGAAACCAATTTTGAAATGCCGAATCTTTTGAAACTTTTCTCTCGATTGATTAAACAAGATTAAAGCCTTTACTCCACCACCAACAATTTCCCATAATCTTTGGTACCATTGCTGCTCTCAAAAGCATAATGGTACATGCCCTGCGCCAAAATTTCATCCAGCGTATATTGCGTGCACATATCTGAAAACGCAATTTTCTTCACCAAACGCCCTGCACTGTCATACAAAGTGAGCGTGGCGGTTGTTTGCCCATGAAGCACCACGGTGAACTGCGCAGGATTTGAGTTGCTGCTTGGGTTATTAACTAAAGTAACTTCATCGTCATAGTCAAACTCACCTATGCAGCAAGTATCGCATTCATAAACTTTAAAAGAATCGAAGTAGTAGCCGGCTCCATAATTATTAAGGAAATTATCCCCAGCAAATTCCAACTTGATCAAACTTGTATCTCGAAATGCCCCTATTGCAAAATATTGTTCACCACCTTTAGGTAAAAAACAGGCAGACAATTTCATCCAATGCATAGTATCACTAATAACTGTATCGCCACTATAAATAGGAATTACTCTATTCAAATCAATATAAGGTGACACTGGCATAAAAACATCTTCTTTTTCATCCATTAAAAGCAAATCAAAGGCATTTGTGAAAACCATATAATCATCAAAATTTATTGTACTTACGTAAAACTCTATTATGTGCGGTACCGGTCTCAAACTTTCTGTAAATGCGCCTGCAATTGACTCTCTAGATTGATGATAACCTATATCTCCATAGTAAATCATGAAGTTTCTAGGCTTAGAAACTTGTAGAATACCTGCCATCAAATAACCATTGCCAGAATGTGGCATTTGGTATCCTATATAACTAGGAATTGTTACTGTCCAATTCGAAGAACAAGTGTTAAAATAGTTCACTGTAGCTTGAGAATACTGCCACCACCCCAAAGCTCTTGAAATTTGTCCCGTATTATCGGGGCAAGTATCATATATTTCAACATCTGGATTAAAAACTAAATTAGTTTGCCCAAATAAAAAAGTTGGGATACTTAAAAGTATCCCAACAAAAAGGCTATTGAACTTCAATTTTCGCTGTTTTAGAGGTTCCATTGTTAAATTGAATTTGTAAAATATAAATCCCTCTTTGAATATCGAAATGTAATGCTTGATAATCGATTGTTTGCATATCAAAAATGTCGGTTGGAACAATATTACCATTTTATATCAAGCAATCCAAATTAATTTATTGAAGTGTATTATTTACTAACTCAAAAGGATATTTATGATTTTGAACCAATTGCAAAATCTATTCATCTTTCCAATTTTGTAAGCTATCTTTGCATCAAATTCAGCGCACAAAGCTTTTTCAATGAAATTACATTATAGAGAAATTGGCGAGGGTCAACCTTTTGTTATTCTTCACGGATTATTTGGATATTCAGACAATTGGCAAACACACGCCAAAAAATTAGCTGATTATTACCGCGTCATTTTGGTCGATCAGCGCAATCACGGTCATTCCGATTGGGCGGATTCTCACACATACGAAGACTTGGCTAATGATTTACAGGAACTTTTTGTAGATCTGAAACTCGAAAAAGTCATCTTAATGGGACATTCCATGGGCGGAAAAGCAGCGATGCGATATGCACAAATGTTTCCAAAAACACTCAGCAAATTGATCATTGTGGACATGGGAACAAAATCCTATCCAATGCACCACAGCGAAATTTTGAAAGGACTGGAAGCCATTGATTTAAATCTAATAAACTCCCGTGGAGAAGCTGAAAAAATGATGGAACCATTTGTCGATTCACCTGGAGTTAGACAATTTTTACTGAAAAACTTGTTTTGGAAAGAAAAAGGCAAATTGGCTTGGCGCATGAACATTGACGTTTTGAGCAGAGACATGTACGCTATTTTGCAAGCGCTTCCAGTAGATGAAGTGATGATTCCAACACTTTTTATCCGTGGTGAAATGTCGAATTACATTTTAGACGAAGATTGGGACGATATTGAAAATCAATTCCCTGACAGCACCTTAGTCAGCATTCCAAACGCAGGACATTGGGTTCACGCCGAAGTACCAAACGAATTCATGGAAAGCGTTTTGGGCTTTTGTTTGAGATAAACAAGAACGATAATTCCAGAAACAGCGATTAGTTATAACTTTACACCGTAAAAAATATTAAAAATGAGCGATAAACGCACTGAATTAAGTGAACTTGGAGAATTTGGATTGATTGACAAATTAACCAATCAATTTACAACACATATTTCCACAACCATCAAAGGCGTAGGCGATGACGCAGCCGTGATTTCGATTTCTGATTCCGAAGTCATGCTTGTTTCGACCGACATGTTGTTGGAAGGTGTTCACTTTAATTTGATGTACACGCCATTGATGCATTTGGGGTACAAATCCGTGATGGTCAATCTTTCTGATATTTTTGCCATGAATGGAACTGCGCAACAAATCACAGTTTCGATCGCGGTTTCCAATCGCTTTCCATTGGAGGCGTTGGAAGAATTATACGCTGGAATCAAAAAAGCATGCGATTTGTATCAAGTTGACCTCATCGGTGGCGACACTTCCTCTTCCCTTTCAGGATTGACAATCAGCGTCACTGCCATCGGAAAAGCGAAAAAATCTGATGTTGTTTACCGTTCAGGTGCTAAAGAAAATGATTTGTTGGTCGTGAGTGGTGATTTGGGAGGTGCATACATGGGCTTGCAATTGTTGGAGCGTGAAAAAGAAGTTTTCAAGGCAAATCCGAACATGCAACCAGATTTAGATGGCAATGATTATTTATTGGAACGACAATTGAAACCTGAGGCAAGACAAGATGTGATCAAGTTTCTGAAAGATTTGGACGTAAAACCAACTTCGATGATTGACATTTCTGACGGATTGGCTTCTGAGATTTTCCATTTATGTAAAGCCAGCGATTTAGGTTGCACGATTTACGATGAGAAAATTCCAATTGATGCGAAAACTTCCATGGCAGCGATTGATTTCAACATTGATCCAGTAACTTGCGCTTTGAATGGCGGTGAAGATTATGAATTACTTTTCACCGTTTCTCTAGCAGATTACGATAAAATCAAAGGAAATCCGCACATGACGGTGATTGGACACATTACCGACAAAAACAGCGGAGTCAATTTGGTTGACAAAAATGGAGCAATTATTCCGCTACAAGCGCAAGGCTGGAAAGCGTTTTGAGAAAGTCCAAGAAGAATGCATTTAAAAACTACTTTTTTCGAAAAGGTTTTTTGTCATGATTTTTGTTCAAAAATGCACGCCAAAAAACGAATTTATGTCATTGTTTGTTCGACGATTCCGATAGTTATCGGAACCGTCGTTACAAACATTTCGCTCCTCTGGAGCTATTTGAAATTTCAAAATAATCCATTTATTTCAGCATCAATCGAATTGATGATTTTCCCTAAATCTTCTTGACTTTCTGGAAAACGGTTATTGTCGATGTCGATAATCAACAATTTACCTTTGTCGTAAGTTGAAATCCAAGCTTCATAGCGCTCATTTAAGCGTTTCAAATAATCCAAGCGGATACTTTCTTCGTAATCACGGCCACGAAGTTGAATTTGGTGTACCAAAGTTGGTACGCTTGCTCTCAAGTAAATCAACAAATCAGGCGCAGAAACAAAAGATTCAATCAAATTGAATAGCGAAAAATAGTTTTCAAAATCACGCGTAGTCATCAATCCCATGGAATGTAAATTCGGCGCAAAAATGAAAGCATCTTCATAGATTGTTCTGTCCTGAATGACCATTTTGTCCGTTTCTCTGATTTCTTGAATCTGCGTAAAACGACTATTTAGATAATAAATCTGTAGATTAAATGACCAGCGTTGCATGTCTTCGTAGAAATCATTCAAGTAAGGATTTTGTTCAACATCTTCAAAATGAGTTTCCCACCCGTAGTGTTTTGCCAACAATTTAGTCAATGTTGTTTTTCCTGCTCCTATATTTCCTGCTACTGCGATATGCATCTTTGATTAATTTTAGAGTGCCTAAGTTACAAATATTGCGAATAACAGCAATTTTTTAATGCAAGAATTCTATCGAATATCTTTGAATGTTTGAATTAGTGCCAAAATAAAAGTGATTTTGTACCTTTTTGAACATGGAAAATTCACCAACCGGCAAAGGAAAATTGACAATTTCCTGATTAGATAGATTGATAACTTGTAATTTGTCGCTCTTCAATAAATAGGCAAATTTGCCTTCTACTTCAGCACAAAGAATGCCCACATTTTCCCAATGGAAAACCAAGGTTCCATAAATATCAAATTGATAAATCCCTCTTTGTTTATCAATCAAGTACAAATTGTTTTCCGTTTCAAAAAGTTGGACAATATCTTTACAACCCAATAAACCGCTGATATTTTCAATGCGTTGTCTTTGTTGAACATTTTTGGAAATCAATACAATCACCGAATTGTCTTGGTCATAAATCCAAAATTTATCTGGCTGTCCAGAAGTGGAAACCATCGTGACATAAGACAAATCAAACGCTGAAAGCTCAATGTTTTCTTGTTGTTTACTCAAGGTATTATCTACATAACCAATCAATTGTTGTTGTTCAGAAAAAACCAATGTTTTCATCGGGTTGGAAGGATCGACACTTGAGATTACGCCAAAATACTTATTGCTTTGCACAAATTTTTGGGTTCCCAAAGAATCAAATTTTTTGAGCTTGTCTTTTTCGCTGACAATCAAATTACCAAAAGGATCAACATTCCAAACAGGATTCGATAAACTGTCTGTTTTCCATTCGAAGTTCCATTTTATCGTCTCTTGCGAAGAAACAAAAAACGGGATAAAAACCAGGAAAAACAGCCAATCTTTCATACTCAAATTTAATTTATTGGATTCAATTGCATAAATGAAGCCAATTCTTCCATGATTTCGCGATTGTTGGATAAACGTGGTACTTTATGCTGTCCGCCCAACTTATTTTTTGATTTCAGCCAAGCATCAAAAGTTCCTGTTTCTGCCAAAACAATTTTTGGTCCCAACAAAGCGATGTCTTTGGAACGTTTTGCATCGTAATCAGAATTCAGCAATCTTAAATTTTCATCCAATTTCTGCCGAAATAAATCCATGTCATTTGGAAACGAAATGAACTCGATTAGCCATTCGTGTTGACCTTTGTTTGCATCTTCTAAAAAACGCATATAAACTGGCGCGGCTGTGTAATCTTTGATTTGTGCGTTAGTTTCTGCACTTGCTATGGCAATCGCCCTTTCTGCATTTTCTACAATCAACTCTTCCCCAAAAGCATTGATAAAACTTTTTGTTCTGCCAGTGATGGTAAACCGAAATGGTAACAATGAAGTAAAACGAATGGTGTCACCGACAATATATCGCCACAAACCACCATTGGTTGAGATGACCAACGCATAATTTTTATTCAATTCAACTTGAGATAAATTCAAAACCACTTGACTTTTGGTTTCCTCGAAATATTCCATGGGAATAAATTCATAAAAAATACCGTAATCCAACATGAGTAAAAGTTCGTTGGAAGATTTCAAATCTTGAATACCGAAAATCCCCTCTGAAGCATTGTAGGATTCAACATAATTCATCCCATCATCTGGAATAATCTTTTTAAATTCAGCGCGATACGGCTCAAAATTCACTCCGCCGTGCATAAACATTTCAAGGTTTGGCCAAACTTCCTTTAAATTCTTTTTACCAGTAATCTCTAATATTCTGTGCGCCAAAACCAAAGTCCAACTAGGAACGCCAGTCAAAATACAGACATCTTCATTCATCGTTTGTCGCGCCATCAATTCAATCTTAGATTCCCAATCACTCATCAAAGCGATTTCTTTGGAAGGCGTTCTTTTGATTTCAGCCCACCAAGGTAGATTTTTCAAAATAATGGCTGATAAATCGCCAAAATAAGAATCAGAACCAGCTTCATTTATTTGCGAACTACCTCCCACAACCAAGTGTTTTCCGCTGTAAACATTGGCTGTTGGAAAATTATTGTAATACAATGCAAGCAAATCTTTCCCTCCTTTGTAATGACAGTCTTCTAAAGATTCTTTGGTAACAGGAATAAATTTACTGCGGTCAGAAGTAGTACCAGATGATTTCGCAAACCATTTCGTTTCTCCGGGCCAAAGCAAATTGACTTCCCCTTTAATCAAGCGATCTACATAGATTTTGACATCTTCATAATCTTGAAGTGGAACTTTGGATTGGAATTCCGAAAGATTTTTGATTGAACTGAAATCATATTTTATTCCAAATTCAGTATCTTTTGCGGTTTGAACAAGCGTTGTAAATAATTCGTTTTGAACTTCTAAAGGATATTTTCTGAATAAATCTATTTGATGTATCCTTTTTTTTATTACCCAACCAAAAATCGAATTAAAAGGCATAGAAATATTTTGTCCGTTTATTAAAAACGATGTTAATTCCTAAAAATAGAAAAAATTATCGAAGTACTGCGAAGCTTAACAAAAATTATTAAGCCTGCCTTCAATAATGATTTTTATTAACCCCAGATTAAAACTGAAGCCAAAATTGCAATTACTGCGATTGTATATAAAAAACCAACTGCTGCAGTTGACTCGTCAAAAAATTTATCAGACATAGTGCTTATTTTTTTCAAAGATATAAATTAAGCTAAAAACAGCCTAAAAATATGCTAGATTTTTCTGCTTTTCTTTTAAAATAAAACCTTCGTTGTACGTGACTTACTAGAAACAAAAAGTGCCACTTCGAAAAATGGCACTTTGAATATTGAATTTCACTAACTTATGAAATAGTGGTAAAGTTTAAATATTTATGCAAAACTTCTGGAATTAAAATCGTTCCGTCGGCTGCTTGGTTGTTTTCCAATAAAGCGGCAACTATTCTCGGCAACGCCAAAGCAGAACCGTTTAAAGTGTGTGCCAAATACGTTTTTTTGTCCGCAGCTTTATAGCGTAATTTCAATCTATTCGCTTGGAACGTATCGAATCTTGAAACAGAACTTACTTCCAACCATTTTTCTTGCGCTGCAGAGAAAACTTCAAAATCATAAGTCATTGCTGAAGCAAAACCTGTATCGCCGCCACAAAGACGCAAAATTCGGTAATGCAATCCCAATTTGCGCAACAATCCTCTTACATGTTCAACCATTTCTTCCAACGCTTTCGCTGAATTATCTGGATGTTCGATGCGCACGATTTCCACTTTGTCAAATTGATGCAAGCGATTCAATCCGCGAACGTCTTTTCCATAAGAACCAGCTTCTCGTCTGAAACATGGAGTAAAACCAGTCATTTTGATAGAAAAATCTTCAGAAGGCAATAAAACGTCTCTGTAAATATTCGTCAAAGGAACTTCAGCCGTTGGAATCATGTACAAATCATCTTCGTTTACATAATACATTTGACCTTCTTTGTCAGGCAATTGACCAGTTCCAATTCCGCTCGCTTCATTCACAACCAATGGTGGAATAAATTCTTCATAACCCGCTTTTTCAGCTTCGTCTAAGAAAAATGTAATCAACGCACGTTGCAATTTAGCGCCTTTCCCTCTGTAAACAGGAAAACCAGCACCCGTAATTTTTACGCCTAATTCAAAATCGATTAAATCGTATTTCTTGGTGATTTCCCAATGTGGCAAAGCTTCACCTTCAAAGATATGTTTACTTCCAACTTCCTCGATGATCTCATTGTCAGCTTCGCTTTTACCGGCTTTCACCAATTCGTTGGGAACATTTGGCAACTGATACATCAATTGTTGAATTTCTTGTTCCAAACCGCTTACTTTCTCTTTCAAAGCAGCTTCTTTTTCTTTCAATTCAACCGTTTGTGCTTTCGCAGCATTTGCTTCTGCCTGTTTTCCTTGTTGAAAATATTCACCAACTGCTTTAGAAATTTTATTCAACTCTGCCGAAACTGCTTCTAATTCAGCTTTGGATTCTCTCCAAGATTGATCGAAACTTAAAATAGAATCTAAAATCGGAGTAACATCTAGGTTTCTCTTTTTCAAACCTTCGATAATTGCTTCTTTCTCTGAACGAATGCGCTGAATTTCTAACATAATTGGTGTTTTTGTTGGGTGTAAAATTACGAATTGTATCTTAATTGAAATCGGATTTCAAATTAGAATTTTAATCAAAAAAAAAGCGGATTCCGATATTTACCGGGACCCGCTTCAAAATTATTTTTGAGTTCGACTAAGCCTCAGTAGTTTCAAATGGAACCACCGATACAAACGAACGATTGTCTTTTTTCTTACGGAATTCAACCAAACCATCAGTCAAAGAGTACAAAGTGTGGTCTTTTCCAATACCAACGTTTGCTCCTGGGTGATGCGCTGTGCCACGTTGACGAACAATAATGTTCCCTGCGATAGCAATTTGACCACCAAAAATTTTAACGCCTAAACGTTTGCTTTCAGACTCACGACCATTTCTTGAACTACCCGCTCCTTTCTTATGTGCCATTTTGTATATTTTTATATTCTTTGCTTTACAAAGAATAAGTTATTTAAATTCTATTACTTCGCAGAAATTCCTGTGATTTTAATCGCTGTAAACGATTGACGGTGACCATTTTTCTTTCTGTAACCTTTTCTTCTTTTCTTTCTGAAAACGATTACTTTATCACCTTTCACATGATCGATTACCTCAGCGGTAACTGATGCTCCTTCTATAGCCGGGGCGCCTAATGTAATTGCTCCTTCATTGTCAACCAAAAGCACTCTGTCAAAATCTAATTTTTGACCTGCTTCAGCATTCAATCTATGAACAAAAACCTTTTGGTCTTTTTGCACTTTAAACTGCTGCCCTGCTATCTCTACAATTGCGTACATATAGCTTTATTTAAAATTATTTCAATTAAACGAGGGGCAAAGATAACTAAAAATTGTTTTAATTGTAGTTATCAACAATATTTTTCTAAAAAATTTTCACTTTAAACCAAAAAAGCTTCCAATGAAAATCACAAGAAGCTTTTGAAAAAGTTTGAAAAGTAATTTTAATCTCTACTTCCTCCCGTAAAACGAAGTAAAGTAAGGAACAAATTAACGAATAGAATATACAAAGTCATTCCACCAACTAAAGCCATTTTCTTTCTTTCAACTCCATCTAGCATAGAGTCTTGAGATGCATTTTTAAGTTTTTGCATCCAGAAAGCGGTTAATCCTGTGAAAACAAACACGCCAATGAAAGAAATAACTTTATCAAGACCTTCACTGTCTACGAACATATTCACAATCATCGCGATAAACATGCCTATGAAAACCATGTAAAGCAAACTTCCGAAATTGGTCAAGTCTGTTTTGGTAGTGTAACCTAAAATCGCCATTCCTGCAAAAGATCCTGCTGAAACAAAAAAAGTGATTGCTATGGATTCCATAGAGAAAGCCAAGAAAACAACACTTAACATTAATCCCATTAAACCAGAATACAATACATAAAGTCCAGTCAAGGTTGAAATCGAAAATCTTCGGTATCCACCTTGAATTAACATACTCAATAACATGGGTGCAAAAATCACCACATAAAAAAGTCCACTGATTCCTCCATTTGGCTTCATGAAAATTGAAGCAAAAACTTCTTCGGAACTCCCAACATAATATGCTACTCCACCAGAAATAGCTAAAGCTAGGGACATATAGCCATATACATTTCTAAAAAACTCACGGGTCAATTCCTTCGTGTAACCCTGATGGTCTTGATCTAAAATATCATTCATAATTATTATTTTAATGCAATTTTGCTTGTACTAAATTAATAAATTCTTTTCTTGTTGCTTCATTTTTTAAAAAAGCACCTGTAAATGCACTTGAGGTTGTTACAGAATTTTGCTTTTGAACTCCACGCATTTGCATGCACATGTGAGAACATTCAATCACTACTGCAACTCCCAAAGGATTTAAAGTCGATTGGATACAATCTCTGATTTCAATGGTTAATCTTTCTTGCACTTGTAATCTTCTGGCAAAAGCATCAACTATTCTAGGGATTTTACTCAATCCTACAATTGTTCCATTGGGAATGTATGCAATATGCGCTTTACCAAAGAAAGGCAGCATGTGGTGCTCACACAATGAATAAACTTCGATGTCTTTCACAATTACCATTTCAGAATATTCTTCATGGAAAAGTGCACCTCTTAAAATTTCTGCTGGATCTAAATCATAACCATGTGTCAAAAATTGCAATGCTTTGGCAACTCTTTCTGGCGTTTTCAATAGTCCCTCTCTATTTGGATCTTCTCCTAAATTTTTTAAAACTCCTTGATAAACCGCTGCTATATCGTTGGTAACGTCCTCTTTGTAATTGTCGTATTTCATAATTTTGCTGTTGTTGTCGTTTTCGGACTGAATAAATGAATGTAAATTGGAGAATGGATCTATAAAAATTAAAACATTCGTTAAGTCTAAAACAACTTTTTATTAAAATGGTTCGGAACCACCAAAATATTCTACAAAATTGTTTTCAGTTTCTTCCAATCTCAGTTTTGCTAAAGTCCCCCCAGCTTCTGCTATCGGTGCTTTCAAAATCTCCCAAATTTTGATAATTAAATTTTCGGTAGAAGGCAACAAACCTTTCAAATATGGAACGTCGAGATTTAAATTTTTGTGGTCCAAAGTTTCAATCACATCACGCTTGATGATGTGACTCAATTCTTTCAAATCAATGATAAAACCTGTTTCTTCACTCGGAACTCCTTTGACAGTAACAAAAAGATTAAAGTTGTGTCCATGCCAGTTTTTATTACTGCATTTTCCAAAAACTTCCTCGTTCTTTTCAGCACTCCAATCCTCCCTCCACAATTTGTGTGCAGCATTGAAATGTTCTCTTCTTACTATGTAAACCGTTTTCACTCTTAAATATTAGGCTACAAAGGTAATAATTCTATTGTCTTTAAAAAAATCTTTCTTTTAAAGACAATAGATATTAGACGAAAGACAACAGACTTTACTTAAAAGTTGGAATTTTCTAATTCTTCTCGTACTTATACAATGTTTTTAGCACTACTTTTTCTGTTTCCGGTAACCAGCCATTTCCAGGAAATTGCTTTTCCATTGCTTTGGCTATGGCTACATTGAATAGTTGTCCTTGCAAATAGTACCCTTCAGTATTGAAATGCAGTCCGTCTTTACTAGCCAACTTTAATTTTTGCCATTGCTTGAAAGTGTTTTCACCACCCATGGCTTCATTGAAATTCCAGACAGCGCAATGTGTTGATTTCCCTACACTCAATATGCCTTGAATCACGATTTCTCTTGATACAGGTTTGTTTTTATTGAATTCTGTATCTGGCGGTGTTGTCAAAATAAATTCCGTTTTGGGAGAAACTTTCTTTAAATCTTGAATTAATTTAATCAACATTTGTTCATAACCTTTAGCGGTTAAATCCTTTAAATAAGCATCGTTGGTGCCCAAAGAAATAATCAATAAATCTGGCTTGAAAGCTTCCATTTGTTCTATCATTAAAGGCGCATTTTCTGCCAAAAATTTGTACTGCCCACCAGAAACTCCGAAAGTATTGTAATTGATTCCTTTTGAAATTTCGCTATTCACCGACAATCCAAATAAAACAAAAGGTTTACTGTCTTTTTTTCTTCGGAAATAAATCACCACCTCAGATTTGGGATTTTTTAAAACCACCGTGGTCATGGATGATTTCGCAGAAAATGAATAGGTATTTACTTTTCCTTCTGCGCAAACAACTTCTATTTCCTCTCCCAAATTTTCATGAAAAACGGTAAATTCTTCCACCAATTTTTTCTTGTCTTTGAAAGCAATATTAAGCGTGCAAACTGAATCAGTAGAGCGCATTGCCAAACCAACAATTCCGAGAGGAATATTAGATTTCAAATTCAGTACTTTTTCACATTCCCATTGCGTTTTAGAAGAAATATCCAAGCCAACAGGATTGTAGCCTGAACACAAACTATTTGGAAAAAACAACCCTATTCCTTTTCCACCAAATCTGGCTTGAAGCGCGTCTCTAACTTCGCCCGGAAAATAACCCATTTGTGTGTGCGAATCACCTAAATGCAGAATCTTCACAACCGAATCACCTTGGTTTTGTTGCAAAAAATGAAGTTTTGAAAAAAAAGATTTCAAATATTCAGGATTCGAAATATAATCTTTAGCCAAATCAATGACCAAATGTGTTTTATTTTGATTCAATGGTAAGTCCAGATTTCTTTGAAATGAAAAAATCGTCAAAATCGTCAGTAAGAAAAGAATTCGCTTCATGAAATTATTTTTTACAAAATTAAGTAATTCCATCTGATCCGCATTTGTGACATTGCGTATCAAACAATCATGCACAAAAAAAGGGTCGACCAATCAACCCTTTTCAAAATATTTCTTGAGAATTATTTCAAATCCATCATTTCTAAATCAAAAACCAAATCAGAATATGGAGGAATTGCTCCCGGACGACCTTGCGCGCCATAAGCATCGAAATAAGGAATAATGAAAATTCCTTTTCCGCCTTTTCCTAACATTGCCAATCCTTCTTCAAAACCTGGAATCATTCGATTCGTTTTGTAGGTAAAAGCCATTGGAGTGCCTCCATCTCTTGAAGAATCGAATTTTTTTCCATCCATGAAAGTTCCAGTGTAATGAACTGACAATTGACTTCCAGCCACAGGTTTTGTTGCTTCTCCTTCTTTTTCAATTACATATACCAAACCTGAAGCAGTTTGTTTTGCAGTTGGATATTTCTTTTGAACTTGCGCCAACATGTATACCTTGTATTCATCTTTGGACATAGCAGCAACTTTAGCAAACTGCGCATTTTTCTCGTCTTCTACCAATTTCAATTTATTGTAAACCGTTTCGAAGTTTTTAGTTGCATCCCAATTTTGTGCTGTTTTTCCAACTCTAATAATGGTTACTTTGTTCATTACATCATCCTGCGCAATGGCATTTACAACATCTTGCCCTTCAAGAACTTTTCCAAATACAGTGTGCTTTCCATTTAAATGTGGAGTAGCAACATGCGTAATAAAAAATTGACTACCATTAGTAGCTGGTCCAGAGTTTGCCATAGACAAAACTCCAGGTCCACTGTGATTCAATGTTGCATCGATTTCATCATAAAAACGGTAACCAGGACCACCCGTACCATTTCCATCAGGATCTCCACCTTGAATCATGAAGTTAGCAATCACACGGTGGAATTTCAAACCGTCATAAAATGGTTTGTCGATTGTTTTTCCTTGAACAGTAAATTTACCTTCAACCAAACCAACAAAATTGGCAACTGTCATTGGTACTTTTTCATATTCCAAACGAATCAAAATATTTCCTTTGGTTGTTTCAAAACGAGCATAAAGTCCATCTGTTAAAACTGGATCATTTGCTGGCATTTTGCTTTTCTCATTTTGTGCATTTGCAAAGAAAGCAAATAATAAAGACAATGCTAAGAATGTATTTTTCATGAAATTGTTTATTTAATTTTTTTAAGTAAAAATTGATTTACAAGTGTAAATTTATTTATTTTCTTTTGATTTGAAAGTCACTTGACAATTTTTGTGCCGAAACTGAAAATACTTTAAAAAAATTCTAGCCGTTGAAAAATTTGTGGAAAAGGAAAAATTTGAAAATTAATTATCTCTTATTTACAATTATCTTTGCAACATGGAAGTAAAAGAAGATAAACTAAAGGAAGTCATTTCTCACGCAAAAGAGTACGGATTTGTTTTCCCATCCTCAGAAATTTATGATGGTTTGGCAGCGACTTATGACTATGGTCAATTGGGTTCTGAATTGAAAAACAACATCAAATCCTATTGGTGGAAATCCATGGTGCAAATGCACGAAAACATTGTTGGGATTGATTCAGCGATTTTTATGCATCCAACTACTTGGAAAGCTTCTGGTCACGTTGATGCTTTTAATGATCCATTGATTGACAACAAAGATTCTAAAAAAAGATACCGCGCGGATGTTTTGATTGAAGAACATGTTGAAAAAATTCGTCAGAAAATTGAAAAAGAAGTTGAAAAAGGAACTAAAAAATTTGGTGCCGATTTTGATGAAGCGCAATTCAGACAAACCAATCCGAATGTTTTGAGAAACGCTCAAAAAATTCAAGAAATTGAAGCGCGTTTCAAAGAAACTTTGGGAAACAATGATTTAGAAGGCGTTTATCAATTAATCATCGATTTAGAAATCGTTTGTCCTGTTTCAGGTTCTAAAAACTGGACTGAAGTTCGTCAATTCAACTTGATGTTCTCAACTGAATTAGGCTCTGTTGCTGGAGACGCTTCAACTATTTATTTGCGTCCAGAAACTGCTCAAGGAATTTTTGTGAACTTCTTGAATGTACAAAAATCAGGAAGAATGAAAATCCCTTTTGGAATTGCGCAAATTGGAAAAGCATTTAGAAATGAAATCGTTGCACGTCAATTTATTTTCAGAATGCGCGAGTTCGAACAAATGGAAATGCAATTTTTCGTTCGTCCAGGTGAAGAAATGAAATGGTATGAATACTGGAAAGATGTGCGTTTGAAATGGCACAAAGCACTTGGTTTGGGCGATAATTCATACAGAACACACGACCATATCAAATTGGCCCATTACGCTAACGCTGCTTGCGACATCGAATTCGATTTCCCAATGGGATTCAAAGAATTGGAAGGAATTCATTCAAGAACGGATTTCGATTTAAAACAACACGAACAATTTTCAGGAAAAAAATTGCAATTTTTCGATCCAGAAATCAATGAAAACTATGTGCCTTATGTGGTGGAAACTTCTGTAGGATTAGACAGAATGTTTTTATCCGTTTTGAGTAATTCTTTGCGCCACGAAACATTGGAAGATGGTTCAGAAAGAGTGGTGATGAGCATTCCACCAGCTTTAGCGCCTTATAAAGTGGCAGTGATGCCATTGACAAAAAAAGATGGTTTGCCAGAAAAAGCAAGGGCAATTATCGACGATTTGAAATTTGATTTCTTGTGCCAATATGACGAAAAAGACGCGATTGGAAAAAGATACCGCCGACAAGACGCAATTGGAACTCCTTTTTCAGTAACGGTTGACCACCAAACTTTAGAAGACAACACAGTTACAATTCGCGACCGCGATACCATGCTGCAAGAAAGAGTTTCGATTGAAACATTGAGAAATATCATTGATGCAAAAACAAGCATTCGCAGTTTGTTGCAACAAGTAAAATAAATTTCCTTTTAAAAATAAAAAATCGCCATTTTCAATTTGAGAATGGCGATTTTTTTGAATTCTATTTTGATTTATAAAAGCTATTCCTCCTTCTTAATCAAATCTGGTTCTTTCGCTTTGTAACGTTCCAAACGTGGAATTGAAACGCCTTGAATGTATGAACTATTTGGGTTCAATCTTTCATAATCTTGGTGGTAAATTTCAGCATCGTAAAACTTTACGAGCGGAGTAACTTCAGTTACAATTTTTGGAAAAACTTTGTCTTTCAATAATTTTTGAATGTATTCATTCGCCATTTTTTTCTCTGTTTCATTTTGATAAAAAATCACCGAACGATATTGCGGACCAGAATCAGGACCTTGACTATCAATTGTTGTTGGATTGTGAGAACTAAAAAATACACGCAACAAATCTTGATAGGAAATTACCGAAGAGTCATAGTAAACCTTTACGGTTTCTGCATGTAGAGTTCTTCCCGAAGAGACCAATTCATAGGTTGGATTGACTTCTTCACCACCTGAATAACCGCTCACAACTTCCTCTACTCCTTTGGTATATTCATAGATTCCTTCGACACACCAAAAGCATCCGCTGGCAAAATATGCTGTTTGTAATGAGCTCAGATCTTTGGTGTGTTTTTCTTTTGGTTCCACTTTTTTTGGCTCACCAATACTTGCTGATGTGCAAGACTGAAAAGTCAAAATAGTGAGTAAACTGTAAATGAGTTTTTTCATAGTTTGTAATTTTTTGAAAATAAAACTGTCTTTAAAAGTGACTTTAATAACAACGATATTAAATCTAGATTGTTTTAAGAAAATGAAGTCTTAACACGCTTTAACAAAAATACGAAACGAACAAAAGAATAGATTTATCTCAATACTATTCTACCCAATTGTGCTGAAAATGCGGATTTTACTTTTTCCAAAGTAATCTGCTCTACCAAAAGATCTTCTACTATTTTGAAATCATCCATTTCAGCAACTTCTGCGAGTTCGATTCTAATTTCATCTATTCTCTGTTGAAGTTTATCTGTTTTAAATACATAGATTCCATGTAAAACAGCATTTTTCAATTTATCCAATTCTGTATTGGTATCGATGTTGTGCTTATTCAACCAATTTTGGCTCAGTTCATAGTTATCTGTCTCAATTTCAGATACAATTCGAACAACATCTTGGTCTTCTTGTCTCATAAAGTGACTTGGTCTGTAACACAAACCTTCGGCCAAACCTTCTGAAACCATTTGGTGAATTTTGGCGTAAATTGGATTGATAAAGAACAAATCGTCTCTCAATAACTCATGGCAAATCAATTCACTAACCGTCGTCTCTTGAACAAAAACTTCACCTTTCTCGTCAAGCTGTTCAATTTCAACGCCAAAATGGCCATATTTCACTAAAATTCGAACCAAATCATCTTCAGCGTAATTTTTGGTGGATTTTATAGCCGTTTGCGGCTGAACTTTTGGAATATTTGGTGTTACCACAAATTCAGAAAGCGCAGGTTCTTCAATTTGTCTAGACAATTGTCCTTTTCGAAGCTTTGCTAATTCCTGATTGATGATATTAATGTCAATATCAAATCTGCTCGAAATCTCACTTGCGTATATCGAGCGCGTTATTTGGTCGGGAATCAATGAAATCGAATGAATAATATCATGTATCAATTTCACTCTGGTACTAGGATCAGTTACTCCATCACCTAGCAACAATTCAGCTTTAAAAGTTAAAAAATCTTTGGTATTGTTTTTAATGTAATTGTCTAATTCAACAGCACCGACTTTCTTTGCGTAAGAGTCCGGATCATCGCCATCTGGGAACAATACAACCCTGACATTCATTCCTTCTTCTAAAATCAAATCAATCCCTCTAAACGAAGCTTTAATTCCAGCTGAATCACCATCATATAAAATCGTGATATTTTGAGTGTATCTGCGAATTAACTTGATTTGACCGTGTGTAAGGGAAGTTCCAGAAGAAGAAACTACGTTGGTAACTCCTGATTGATGCATACTTATGACATCAGTATAACCTTCAACCAAAAAGCAATTGTCATACTTTATAATGTCACCTTTGGCAAAATACAATCCATACAAAATTTCACTTTTGTTGTAGATAATACTTTCAGGCGAATTGAAATATTTTGCGATTTTTTTATCCGCCAAAAGCGTTCTTCCACCGAAACCCAACACCCTTCCAGTCACAGAATGAATTGGAAACATGACCCTTCCTCTGAAAAAATCAAAATGTCGATCCTCTTTGGATTTTACCAAACCAACTTTCTCAAGATATTCTAATTTATATCCTTTTGAAATGGCTGTTTCAGTAAATTCATTTCCTTTGTTGAGACAATAACCAAGGTTAAATTTTTGAATAATGTCTAAGCGAAAACCTCTTTCAAGAAAATAACTTAAACCAACTGCTTTACCTTCATCGGTTTCATGCAAGGAATGTTGAAAATGATTTTTTGCAAACTCATTGATGATTTGCAAGCTTTCTCTTTCAGTAACAGCCGCAATTTCTTCAGCCGTTTGTGGCTCTTCTTCAGGTAGTTGAATTCCATATTTATCTGCTAACCAGCGCAAAGCTTCTGGAAAAGAAAAATGCTCTTTTTCCATCAAGAAGGTCACAACTGAACCACCTTTACCAGTAGAAAAACATTTAAAAAGTTGCTTTGCTGGTGAAACTACAAAAGATGGCGTTTTTTCATCTGTAAAAGGACTCAAACCTTTGAGATTTGATCCTGCCCGTTTTAAATTCACAAACTCCCCAACAACTTCCTCGACACGAGCAGTTTGCATGATTTCATCGACAATGTGCGCTGGAATTCTTGCCATTAGAGAAAGTAAAATTTAAAATTGAGGATTTATTTTACGTTTGTGTAATCAGTTTCAGTTTTTACGCCTTTTTCGTCATACATCTTCCAAACGCCGATTTCTTTTCCATTCTCGTATTCACCAATATAATGTAAATTACCATTTGGATATTTCACGATTGAATGTCCGTGTTTGATGCCGTGCATGTAATGTGTGATAGACAATTCCAATCCAGTTTCGGAAAAGAAAGTCCATCTTCCATGTCTTTGCTTGAATTCATCTTGTTGACCTTGGAATTTGATGTGCTTTTTGCCTGGATAATATTCGGTATATAATCCATTTTCAATCACAACCAAATCCGCTGGTTTTTCAACCTTTTGCTTTTCCACTTTAACAGGTTCATCGCCAGCGCAAGAAACCACTGAAACAGCAACAAAAAGTGCCAATACAAGTTTAATCGTCTTCATTTATATTTATTTTTCTCTAATTATTGTGTATTCTACCAATCCGATCAATGCCGATTTAGCTTCCGATTCCGGAATATCTTTCAAAAGTGCGAGCGCCTGATCCTTCAATGCATGCATGCGAGTATATGCATATTCGATTCCTCCTGCCTCCACAACTAACTGCACAGCTTTGCGAACCATTTTGGTCTCTTCATTGTGGTTTTTGACAATGTTAATCAACTCCTTTTTAACGCTTTTATCAGCATGAGCCAACGCATATATTAAAGGTAAAGTCATTTTTCGCTCTCGGATGTCTAATCCTGTTGGTTTACCAATATCATTAGGAGTACCATAATCAAAAATATCATCCTTGATTTGGAAAGCCAAACCAACCAATTCTCCAAATTCTCTCATCAACGGAGCCAAATCTTCTCTATCAACAGAAACGCTTGCTGCTTCACAAACCGTTGCAATCAAAGAAGCTGTTTTTTGTCGAATTACCTCGAAATAAACTTCTTCCGTAATGTCTAATTTTCTAGCTTTTTCAATTTGAAGCAATTCTCCTTCGCTCATTTCCTTCACCGCACGGGCAACAATCCCCAAAAGTCGGGTATTATTGTTCTCAATCGAAAGCAAGAGTACCTTGGAAAGCATATAATCTCCAACCAAAACTGCGACTTTATTTTTCCACAGCGCATTTACTGAGAAAAAACCTCTTCTTTCGTTGGCATCATCTACTACGTCATCGTGAACCAAAGTGGCAGTATGCAGCAATTCGACCAAAGATGCAGCTTGATAAGTTTTGTCATTAATTTCACCCAACATTTTTGCTGTCAAAAACAAAAACATGGGGCGCATTTGTTTTCCTTTTCTTCGGATAATATAATGAGTAACCTTATCTAACATTGGGACATGCGATTGCATATTCTCTCGAAATCGAATCTCAAACTCCTTCATTTCAGGCGAAATTGGAGCTATTATCTGTTTAACAGTCATCATTGGAATACAAATATACGTGTTCCAAGGTCAATTTAAAAAGTACGGAAGCTAAAATATCAAAAAAGGAAAAATAAATAGAAAGCCAATTTGTCAATAGGAAGAATAAAAGCAGAAGAATTGAATGTATATTCTCTGAAAAAAGAATAAAGAAAAGCTAAATAAAAATATTGTTTGTTAAGAAAGATTACGTAAATTTGCGCCAAAAAACAGAAGCACACCAAGAATTATAAATGCAATGATTTTGAAAAACGCAATAAAATCAATATTTCTGTCAATTTTGACAATCTGTTCAATCAATTCTGCTCTTGCAAGTGAACACAAGGAAGAAAAGGAATTTAACGTGAATGAAATGATCATGCATCACATCAAAGATGCACACGAATGGCATTTATGGGGTCCTGAACATGGTGGAACTTCTATTTTTCTTCCTATCATTTTAATTGATGGTGGTTTGCAAACTTTTTCATCTTCTCATTTCTACCACGGTGAAATGAAAACAGCCGTTGACCATGTAACTAAAGCAGAAGTTGAATACCTTCAAGGAGTTGGCCCAGCTGCCAATTATGCTTTATACCACGAAAAAATCTACAAATTGAACGATGGTGCACTGTCATTTGAAGATGGTCATGTTCATGGAAATACAAAGCCTTTTGATTTATCTATTACTAAAAACGTAATGTCACTTTTCTTTGGTGCAACGATTTTATTGTTGATTATGGGTTCTGTTGCGCGTTTTTACAAGAAAAATGGCGCTGTAGCTCCAAAAGGATTGGCTAAATTTTTAGAGCCTATTATTATCTTGGTAAGAGACGATATCGCTAAAGAAAATATTGGACATTTGAAATACAAAAAATATGTACCTTATTTATTGACTATTTTCTTCTTTATCTTTTTCAACAACTTATTGGGAATGATTCCAATTCTACCTGGAGGTGCGAACTTGACTGGTAATTTAACAATCACCATGTTTTTAGCAATTTGTACTTTGGTGGTTACTTTAGCTTCATCAAATAAAAACTATTGGAAGCATATCTTTGCAACTCCGGGAGTTCCGTTGGCTTTGTTGCCAATCATGATTCCAATCGAAATTGTAGGGATTTTCACAAAGCCATTCGCATTGATGATTCGTTTGTTTGCGAACATGACTGCAGGTCACATTATTGTATTGGCATTGATTTCCATTATTTTCATTAATCAAAGCATTGCTTGGGGAGCACTTTCAGTTCCGATGGCTTTATTTATCTCAGTATTAGAATTGCTTGTAGCATTTTTACAAGCGTTCTTATTTGCCATGTTATCGGCATTGTTTATCGGAGCAGCAGTTGAAGAGGCTCATCATTAATTAGTAACTTTTTAATACACATATAACATGTACGGAAGTATAGCAGCAATTGGAGCAGGTCTTGCAGTTTTAGGAGCAGGATTAGGAATTGGTAGAATCGGTGGTTCAGCAATGGACGCAATCGCACGTCAACCAGAAGCTTCAGGAAAAATTACAACAACAATGATTATTGCAGCTGCATTGATCGAAGGTGTTGCGTTATTCGGAGTAGTAGTAGGTCTACTTGGAGGAGCGAAATAAATTATTGGCAGTATCCTAACGGTTGGTTGGGATACTGTTAATTTTAATTATCAAGAGAAACATATTAAAATAAATAAAAATGGATTTAATATTACCTGATTTTGGTTTACTAATTTGGACGTCAATTGTCTTCGGTTTATTATTGATCGTTCTTGTAAAGTTTATTTGGAAGCCTATTTTAAGTGCTGTAAATACACGTGAGCAAAACATCGCTGAATCATTGGAATTGGCTGTTAAAACGAAAGCTGAAATGGTTGCTTTACAAGCTCAAAACGAAAACATTTTGAAAGAAGCACGTGCTGAAAGAGATGCTATTGTTAAAGATGCTCGCGAAACAGCAAATAAAATGGTTGAAGACGCAAAAGCAAATTCTAAAACTGAGGCTGACAAAATCATTGTTGCTGCACAACAAGCAATTCAAACTGAAAAAGCAGCGGCGATGTCTGAAATTAAAGCACAAATCGCTAGTTTATCAATTGATATTGCTGAGAAAATTGTGAAAACAGAATTGGCTTCTGATGATAAACAAAAAGCATTGGCTTCAAAATTAGCTGAAGATATAAACTTGAACTAATATGAAAAGTACAAAAGCAGCATCTAGATATGCAAAAGCATTACTTGAATTGGCTATTGAAAAAAATAAAATAGATCAAGTTACTTCTGATATCTCAACTTTACTTCAGGCAAATAATGAAACAAAAGAATTTCAATTGTTTTTGGATAGCCCAGTAATTAATGCTGAAAAGAAAAACAGTATTTTCAGGGTCTTGTTTCCAAAATTTGATGAAATAACAGTTTTATTTATTGAATTGATCACCAAAAATGGAAGAGAAGCAATGATTCCTCAAATAGCTGAATCTTTTGAGTCTCAACTAAAAACATATAAAGGAATTTTCCCAATAACTTTGATTTCTGCACAATTGCTAGATGCGAATACTAAAGCAGCAATTATTGCAAAAGTTCAAGCTACAATCAGTGGCAAGTTAGAAGTTACTGAAGAAATAGATACTACATTGATAGGCGGATTTGTTGTGAAGATGGGCGATAATAGAATCGACGCTTCGGTTTCAAATCAATTAAAGAATTTAAAACAAAGTTTAACACGCTAGTTCCGAACAATCGGGACGACGTAAAGCAAAAGCATATGGCAGATGTAAAACCAGCAGAAGTTTCTGCAATTTTAAGAGAGCAGCTTTCAGGTTTCAGAACAGAAGCTGAACTTCAGGAAGTAGGTACTGTACTTCAAATTGGAGATGGTATCGCACGTATTTACGGACTCAATGGAGTTCAATACGGTGAATTAATTGAATTCAACGGAGGATTGCAAGGAATTGCATTGAACTTGGAAGAAGACAATGTTGGAGCCGTGTTATTAGGACGTTCTTCTCAAGTAAAAGAAGGAGATACAGCAAAACGTTTAGGAAGAATCGCATCAGTGAAAGTTGGTGAAGGTTTGGTTGGTCGTGTTATCGATACATTAGGAAATCCTATTGATGGTAAAGGAGAAATTACAGGTGAATTGTTTGAAATGCCAATCGAGCGCAAAGCTCCAGGGGTAATTTTCCGTCAGCCGGTAACTGAACCTTTACAAACTGGTATCAAAGCGATTGATGCAATGATTCCGATTGGACGTGGACAACGTGAGTTAATCATTGGTGACCGTCAAACTGGAAAAACAACAGTTGCCATCGATGCGATTATCAACCAAAAAGAATTTTTTGACAGAGGTGAACCTGTTTTCTGTATTTATGTAGCTATTGGACAAAAAGGTTCAACGGTTGCAGGAATCGTTAAGAAATTAGAAGACGCAGGCGCAATGCAATATACAGTTATTGTAGCAGCAAATGCTTCTGATCCAGCACCAATGCAGTTTTACGCACCAATGACAGGAGCTGCTGTAGGTGAGTTTTTCCGTGACTCTGGACGTCCAGCATTGATTGTTTTTGATGATTTATCAAAACAAGCAGTTGCTTACCGTGAAGTATCATTGTTACTTCGTCGTCCTCCAGGTCGTGAGGCTTACCCAGGTGACGTTTTCTACCTTCACTCAAGATTGCTAGAAAGAGCTGCAAAAATCATTGCTGATGATACAATTGCATCACAAATGAACGATTTACCACCTTCAATCAAGCACTTGGTAAAAGGTGGTGGTTCATTGACTGCTTTGCCAATTATTGAAACACAAGCGGGTGACGTTTCTGCATACATTCCAACGAACGTGATTTCGATTACAGATGGTCAGATTTTCTTGGAAAATGATTTGTTCAACGCAGGTATTCGTCCAGCAATTAACGTAGGTATTTCTGTATCTCGTGTTGGAGGAAATGCACAAATCAAATCAATGAAGAAAGTTGCAGGAACATTGAAATTAGACCAAGCGCAATACAGAGAGCTTGAAGCTTTCGCGAAATTTGGTTCTGATTTAGATGCTGCTACAAAATCAGTATTGGACAAAGGAGCAAGAAACGTTGAGATCTTGAAACAAGCTGAAGGTGATCCATATCCAGTTGAAAAACAAATTGCAATCATTTTCGTTGGAACAAAAGGTTTGATGCAAAGAGTTCCTGTGAACAAAATCAAAGCATTCGAAACTGAGTTCTTGAATTACCTTGAAGCAAAACACGCTGACGTATTATTGGCTTTAAAAGCTGGTAAATATACAGATGAAGCAACAGATGTTTTGACGAAAGTAGCAAAAGAAATCGCTGATAAATATTAGTAAATTAAGGATGTAGAATTTAGAATGTAGAATTGAAAACATGGGAGATAGTCCAAACATAATTGTTGACAAATCCTTTGAGTTTTCAAAGCTAATAATTAGATTCTGTTTAAATTTAAAAGAACAAAAGCATTTTGAAATAAGCAGTCAGTTAATAAGGTCAGGGACTAGTATAGGTGCAAATATTAGAGAATCACAAAGAGCTGAAAGTTCTACTGATTTTCGACATAAATTAAGAATTGCACTAAAGGAAGCTGACGAAACCAAATATTGGTTATTACTAATTGATTCAGAAATTCAAACTGTTGAAAAAAAACTTTTTGAGATGAATGAAGAATTAATTAAACTTCTTGTAGCTATTATCAATTCAAGCGCAAGAAATAAGTAATTCTTTATTCTAGATTCTTAATTCGAAATTAAATAAAGATGGCAAATTTAAAAGAAATCAGAAACAGAATCACCTCGGTGGGTTCGACAATGCAGATCACTTCTGCCATGAAAATGGTATCAGCTGCGAAGTTGAAACGTGCTCAGGATGCAATCACTCAAATGCGCCCATATTCTGAAAAACTTCAGGAAATTTTGAGCAATTTAAGTGCTACTTTAGATTTATCTGAAAACGCTTTTTCTGATCAAAGAGAAGTTAAAAACGTTTTGATTTTAGCTGTTTCTTCAAACAGAGGTTTGTGTGGTGGATTCAACAACAATGTGATCAAAAGAGTGAACGTTTTGTTGAACGAAGACTACAAAGGTAAAAACGTTCAAGTGCTTTGTTTAGGTAAAAAAGTTACTGATGCTTTTAGAAGAAGTGCTTTAAGAGCTGACAATAAAACTTACGGAACGGAAGATATTTTTGCAGATTTGAAATTCGACAACGCAGCTGAAATTGCTGATAATGTAATGAAAGCTTATTTGTCAAAGCAATTTGATGAAGTAGTAATTGTTTACAATTCATTTATCAACGCTGCCAATCAAGTGGTGAAAACAGAGCAATTTTTGCCAATTATTCCTACAGTTTCTGAAGGAACGACAAGCACAGGCGATTATATCTTTGAACCATCGAAAGAAGAAATCGTTGAAGAATTGATTCCTAAATCTTTGAAAATTCAGTTTTACAAATCATTGTTAGATTCTAATGCTTCAGAGCATGGCGCACGTATGACAGCGATGCACAAAGCAACAGACAACGCAAAAGATTTGCAAAAAAGCTTGAAATTAAGCTATAACAAAGCACGTCAAGCAGCAATTACAAACGAAATCTTAGAAATCGTTGGTGGAGCTGAGGCATTGAATGGCTAGGAACTTATAAAATAATTTTAGAAATCCCGTTTCAGTTGAAGCGGGATTTTTTTTGCATTTTTTTTCGATAAAATTAAAACTGTAGGATAAAATCGATATATTTACTTAAGATTTAACTTAAAACCAACAAAATACTACAATTATGAAACTGCTTGCTAAACTTATTTTCTCCATACTTTTGCTTTTTACTTGGGAAGTAAAAGCGCAATATGTGACGATTAATGATCCGAATTTATTGGCTTGGATGAGTCAACCATTCAATATGGGCTTAGCAATTACTGGAAACCAATTAGATACTACACATAGTGTTGTTACATCTTACAATATCATTTCAATAACTGACATCGAGCTATTCGACATTTCACCACTTCAATATTTCGACAGTCTAAACATGCTAGTTTTAGCTAGAAATTCATTAACAACCATACCAACTTTTGCAGAGTCTTTAGAATATATTTACATTGTTGAAAACTCAATAACAGATTTACCCCAATTACCTTCTGGACTTAAAGAATTATATCTTTATGACAATAATTTATCATCACTTCCACCCTTACCGTCAAGTCTTACATATCTAGACGCAAGAAGAAACCAATTAACAAGTTTACCAACGCTAAATGCAAATCTTCAAACATTAGAAGTCGAGGACAATTTACTAACACAACTTCCAATTCTACCTTCAACATTATCTGAATTGTTTTGCTCAAGAAATCTTTTAAGTAATCTGCCAAGTTTACCAAGTACATTGTATTTTTTGTCCTGCTCTTATAATAATATTACCGACTTACCTTTGCTGACTTCAACATTGACACATTTCCATGCAAGCTATAACAATATAAGTTCTTTACCAGATACACTCCCAAATCAATTGTATGATTTTCGGATTAATAACAATAATATAAGCAATTTACCTACCTTACCTCAAAATATTGGCTACCTCGTCTTAGATAGTAACCAAATAAGCTGCTTCCCAAATTTTCCACCAAACTTGAATTTTTTATCACTAACTGGAAATCAAAGTACATGCCTCCCAAACTATGTGTCATGTATGGATAGCTATACGAATTCATTTCCACTTTGTGTACAAAATGACACATTAAACAACCCAAATAACTGTGCAGGATCCAATTTTGTCGGGACTATCGCTCATGATTTAAATATTGACTGTCAAATACAAAACGAAAGTAAACTTAAAAATGTACCAGTAAAGATTTATGATGAAAATGAAACTTTAATAGGTTCAACTTTATCTAGTGAAACAGGTAACTTTTACTATTCAAATACAGTTGAAAACTATACAATCAAGATTGATACGAATAGTTTTAGATATACCGCAAGCTGTGATAATCCCGGTTATGACACAACAATTAATCCTACGACAAACGATGATATAATTCAACTTGATTTTGGCTTTATTTGCCCAGACACGTTTGATTTATTGGTGCATTCAATTGTCAATAACGGAATAACATTTCCAGGACAAGTACATACTCTTAATATATCAGCAAGTGAATTAGCAAATTGGTATGGATTTGATTGCTTTTCAGACTTAAGTGGTACATTAACTATTACCGCAGTTGGTCCGATTGAATTTGAAGGGGTGCCTCCAACAGCAATTACGCCCGAAGTAAACGGATTCACTTATTCATACAATATTTCTGATTTTACAACAGTTACAGACAATAGTTTTGAGTTAAATTTTCTGGTAGATACGACTGCCCAAGCTGGGGATAACGTTACTATTTATGCCGAAATTCTTTCGAACGATAACGAAATTAATATTTCCAACAATTCGATGGTTTTCAATTACCAAGTTGTCAATTCCTATGACCCAAATTTAAAGGAAGTTTATCCACAACAAGTTTTGCCAGGGTATGATGATTACTTGACATACACGATACACTTTCAAAATTTGGGAACTGCACCCGCATTTAACATTAGAATCGCTGACACCTTGAGCAACAATTTAGACGTTGAAACATTTCAAGTAATCAACTACAGCGCTCCGAATACTATTACAATCAACAACAACATTTTGCAAGTGCGTTTTCCTAATATCATGTTGCCAGACAGCGCTTCAAATCCAGAAGGTTCGAAAGGATTTATCCAATACAAAATCAAACCCAAAAGCGGTTTGGCAGTTGATTCAACAATCAAAAACACCGCGTATATCTACTTTGATTTCAATCCAGCAGTTGTGACGAATATAGCAATCACTGAATATGTCGAAACACTAGATGTTGCTAAAATTGAAAAAGAAAATTCTTTTAAAATCTTCCCGAATCCTTCGAATGGTCAAATAAATATCACCACAGATTTGAAGTTGAATGGCGAAATCAAAATTCAACTTTTTGATTTATCGGGGAAAGAACTAGAAATTGATAAAATTGAAAACATGAATAGTTCAAATTGGAAAATCGATCTCAACGAAAACAGTGGATTTTATATCTTAAAAATTACAGATTCGGAAGGGAATGTCTTTAAGAAGAAGATTGTGCTGAATTAGAATTTCTTGAATTTAAATCAAATCCCGTTTCAGTTGAAGCGGGATTTTTTTATTTCACCTTCACAAATTGTATCGAAACGTTACCAGATTTCTTTTGAATTTGAACTCGGTAATTTCCAGCTGATAAATCGTCTAAATCAATTGGAATTAAATGCGTCTGAGGCACTAAATTGCCGCTAAAAACGGATTTCAGCTCTCGCCCACTCAAATCAATCACATCAATTTTCACCCATTCGTCCAATGACTCGAATTTCACTGTTGTTTTGGAATATGCAGGATTTGGAAAAACGATTGATTTTTCTTTTTCTGCACCGAATTCATCCAATCCCAAATTACAAGCACCCAGAAAATTGTAGAAAGTCACCTCGTGCTCAAACATTGATTGAATTTCAGTCGGATCCACCAAAAACCACTCTTTCAATACAGTGGCGTAAATATCTCTGAAGTCAATTTGCATAGGAATAGCATCTTGATCTTGTAATTGCGTTGGAATAATTGGATTTGAACCATATATTCCGTTGGAAACACATCCTCCAAACATAAACAATGGTGCGGCATCTCCATGGTCAGTACCGTGACTGGCATTGGATGAAATTTGTCGACCAAATTCAGAAAATGTCATTCCAGCAACTTTGTGTTCCAGACCTAATAAGGCCAAATCATCTTGGAAAGCAGTTATTGCATCCGACAAAGATTTCAATAACATCATATGATTTCCTTGCGTTGAATCATTGGCAGAAACTTGTAAATCATGCGTATCAAAACCATTGACATTCACAATATATACTTTTGTTTTCAAACCGCCTGAAATCATTTGTGCTATATATTGCAATTGAACAGCTAGCGGATTATTGACGTCATATAATGTTGAAAGCGTATTTCCAGCGTTGGCTGCTACATTGACTTGACCTGCATAAGCATTCGTTTGTGCAATAATCGTTGTCAAATATTCCATGTGACTCCCGTAGTACGTTCCGTCATTTAACCCAACTGTAGAACTCAAATTAACAGCATCGAAGGGATTCACAACAGTATGAGAAAAATTTCCCATCAAACCTTGGCAAGTAGCCGATACTTCGTATCCCATGCTAATAGCGAAAGGATCTGGAAAATCTGTATTTGGATAATCTGCTGGAAAATTGGGGTAATTTAAGTCAAAACTTCTTCCTAACCAACCTTGCGTTGCGTTTACATCCATCATTCCTGAAGTCCAAATATCCATTGATCGAAAATGCGAACGATTTTGCTCGGGATATCCAACATTTTGAATGATTGACAATTTACCATCGTTAAACATGTTGGCCATTCCCATCATTGAACCATGCATTCCTGTTGCTGTATTTAGAGAAATGATACTTGATTCAGGCTGAATAATATTTGCACGATGAAGCAGCAAATTCTCATACTGATCCAAGGGAATAATGGTATTTAAACCGTCATTTCCACCATTTAACCGAATTAAAATCAATACTCGATCTTCAGCCATTTTAGGCACATTGAAAAGCTTCTTTGAAATAGCTTCGTAATTGTAATTCTTGAAAGCAAATGGCACCGTCATTGAGGCCAAAGAAATGTTTCTTACAAAATCTCTTCTTTTCATGGTTCTAAATTGTTTGGAATTCTGGTGTTTTAAACAAGCTACTCAAGGTGAGCGCTACTCTCCATCTAACGGGTTCTGAAACCGCGGTATTCAGCGGATCGGCTATGTAACTATCATATTGAACGGTCCATTCAAAATCTGGCAAACCGTTGGTTAAAACCCATTTCAAGATTGCTTTATTTGTTGCGCTTAAACCTTTTGGACAGAAAACCAGTACCATGTCATCAACCACAGCAACTGGATCGTTTGGAGCAGACAATCCATTTAAAAAAGCCAATTGATCTACTCCCCATTTGTTGCCTCCAACATCAATTCCTCCCCATAAAGTCATCCAATCAATAAAATCAAAACGCAATTTGATATAACTTGAGTTCACCCAAAGTTTAGAAAATGAAGGCATTTGATAAAAAGCAGTCCAACCGCCCACACTCGGAGGTTGCATGTAATTCATCCCACTAGTTGAACACAAATAATAAGAATTTAAATATAATTCGTAATCAATTGGTAAGGAATAGTTTGGGCTAGAATGTGTTGAATTCATAATTGAAAAGAAAAATTCGATAGGATTCTTTATAATTGAACCTCTTAAGGCTATATCATAAAAGTGATCACTCAATAAAAGTTGTTGAATCACTGGAAACACTTCATAATTATTTAGAATAAAAGTGTCAGCCAAAGCGGTAATTACGTTGTCTTCAACTGCTTGTGTCAAATCGTAATTAACGAAATAACGGTATATTTTTCTGCAAATGTGACGTGCAACTTCGGGCTGTTGAAAAACAACGTCAATGTAATTCAGATATTCTTGTTCATTGCCGTTTGGTATCACCTGATTCCCAAAGTGAACAGATAATACTTTGTCTGTAGTATCATGCAAAGCAGGTTGAAAAACGGAAGAAGTTGTGGTTTCCGTGGCGCTGCCAAAACCTTGAATTTGCCATGCTGTAAAAATCTTGGATCCAGCCAACACATCTTCCTCGGTGTAATTTGTATAATCTCCTAAACCAATTTGTTCTCCTTTTCCTATGGTAAAAAGTTCCAAGAATTCACGTGCATAATTTTCATTTGGACTGTAAACTGAATTGGAATAACCGTTCAAAAAGACCAGCATACATGGGTCGATTGTTACTTCTTGCACCAAGGTTTTAAAATTGCCAAGAACATTTAAACGCAACAATTCTAGATAGTTAAACGAAGCACGAGAATCAGAAGCAAAGGGAACTGCGAAATGATTCTGCCAAAAGAGCACCATCTTTTCTAAAATGGAAACTGATTCTAAATTGATTCGTTGCATCATCCAACCACCCAATGATTTTCTTCGTGAGTCCTCTGTGACTTGAAGATTGGAGGCCGGAAAAACACTTTGAACCCAAGTTTCGCCGACAGCAACAATTGCATCCCCACCGTCATAAGATAGTGGCGGAGACACAGCTGGCAAAGTCAATAATTGGTCAACCGTAGCTGTTAAACCCAAAGTTGTCGCTGACTGAATTTGCTCAAAAGTGGGACCAAACGTGGTTCTTCGCAACAAATGTGCAGCCAAATTCGCATTCCATACACCAGTATATGGGTCTAAACTAAGTGAAATGGGAGCAGTAACGTCGTCTTGTGGATTCATAAATATAGATTTATGAAACTAATTTAGCAAAAAAAATAAATGTTTTGCTAAATATCAGTAAACCTGTTTCAAATAAATTTGCTAAGCTTAAGAAATGAAATTGATATTTCTCTTGAATCCTTCAAATTTTGTGCGTTTAACGGCACTTTTCGAGAAAGTATCTTTGAAAATTTCTTCAGAGATATCTTCCCAATCTGACTTAGAAAAATCTAACAAATGTTCGTTTGCTAGAAAAGAGGGTTCCGAGTGAACCATTGAAAAACGATTCCAGGGACAAACATCTTGGCAAACATCACAACCAAAAATCCAATCATTCATTTTGTCTTTAAATTCAACTGGAATGGCATCTTTTAATTCAATTGTCAGATAAGAAATACATTTTGACCCATCCACGACATATGCTTGATTGAGCGCATCTGTCGGACAAGCGTCCATGCATTTTGTGCAAGTTCCACAAAAATCTTTGATTGGCCCATCTGATTCTAATTCTAAATCTAAAATCAGTTCAGCTATGAAAAAGAAAGATCCTCTTTTAGGATGGATAATGTTTCCATTTTTCCCCATCCAACCAAGACCACTTTTTTGAGCCCAAACTTTATCCATTACAGGCGCAGAATCGACAAAAAAACGTCCATTTACGTCTCCAATTTCATCCTGAATCTTCTGATGAAACAACTTTAATTTGTCCTTAATCACCAAGTGATAATCTTGCCCGTAAGCGTATTTTGAGATTTTAAAAGAATCAGGATTTTGTTTTTGAGCTGGGAAATAATTCAATAATAATGACACAACACTTTTTGAACCTTCCACTAATAATGTTGGATCTAATCTTTTTTCAAAATGATTTTCCATGTACTTCATTTCACCATGAAACCCATTTTTTAACCACGATTCTAAATTCTTGGCTTCATTCTCTAAAAATCCAGCTTTAGAAATTCCACAAAATTGAAAACCTAGCTCAGCAGCGATTTGCTTTACAATTGCAGTATTTTTAGAAACTTGATTATTCATTAAAATAGTCCACCTTGGAAATACCCCAAATCTTTGCCTAAATGCTTGTAAGCTTTTTCAGTTGCTTTTCGACCTCTCTGCGTGCGGATAAGAAATCCTTCTTGAATCAAAAAAGGCTCATATACTTCCTCAATGGTACCAGCATTTTCACCTATGGCGGTGGCAATGGTCGTTAATCCAACTGGTCCACCGCTAAACTTATCGATAATTGCGTACAAAATACGGTTATCCATTTCGTCTAAGCCATATTTATCCACATTCAATGCTTCTAAAGCTATATTTGTTATTTCCACGTCAATTGTACCATTTCCTTTGATTTGTGCAAAATCTCGAACTCTACGCAATAAAGCGTTGGCAATTCTCGGCGTACCTCTACTCCTACTCGCAATTTGATATGCAGCCTCTTCGCTGATTGGAATATCTAGTAAATCGGAAGAGCGCTCTACAATCGAGGTTAACGTTTTAGAATCATAATATTGTAATCTTGCATTGATCCCGAATCTTGCGCGCAAAGGAGAAGTCAACAAACCAGAACGCGTGGTTGCACCAATCAAGGTGAAAGGATTCAAGGCAATTTGAACTGATCTAGCATTTGGTCCACTGTCTATCAAAATATCGATGACATAGTCTTCCATGGCTGAATATAAATACTCTTCAATCACAGGACTTAGACGGTGAATTTCATCAATAAATAAAACATCACCTTGATCCAAATTGGTAAGTAATCCAGCCAAATCACCAGGTTTATCCAGAACAGGACCGCTAGTCACTTTAAATCCAACACCTAATTCATTGGCGATGATGTTGGCCAAAGTCGTTTTACCAAGTCCCGGAGGCCCATGCAAAAGCACATGATCAAGGGGTTCACCACGCTTAGTAGCAGCTTGCACGAAAATTTCTAAATTATCGACTACTTGCTCTTGCCCAGCAAAATCCGAAAGTTTTTTAGGACGAAGCACTTTGTCATAATCCTTTTCTCCCTCTTCGCTTTCTTTTCGGTAATCAAATGAATCTTCTTCTTCCAACTTAAATGAATTTATTCAAAAATACAAAAGCCGCTCCAATTTGGAACGGCTTCGGCATTAAAAATTTTATATACTAATGTTCTTCTTCGCCTTCAGCAAGTGGAACAATCTGAGAAATGAAATCTTCTTCAGCTCCTGGCTTAGAATAATCATAAGGCCATCTGTGAACTTCAGGTAAGGCACCAGGCCAGTTACCGTGCATGTGCTCAACAGGTGTGGTCCATTCCAAAGTGTTAGATCTCCAAGGATTTTGAGAAGCTTTTGGACCTCTAAAAATACTGTAGAAGAAATTAAACAAGAAAACCAACTGACCAATTGCGGCAACAATTGCAAAAATTGTAATTATCACGTTCAAATCCATCATCATATCAGCTGCTGGCTTGTCAAATTCATTGTAAACAGAGTAATCATAATATCTTCTAGGTGCACCAGCCAATCCTACAAAGTGCATTGGGAAAAATACCCCGTAAGCACCAATAATCGTAATCCAAAAGTGTACATAACCTAGACGGGTATTCATCATTTTTCCATACATTTTTGGGAACCAGTGATAAACACCAGCAAACATTCCAAAAACAGCAGACATACCCATTACTACGTGGAAGTGAGCAACTACAAAATATGTATCATGTATTGCTATATCTAAAGCTGAATCTGCAAGAATAATTCCTGTAACACCACCTGTAATAAATGTAGATACCAACCCAATTGCAAACAACATTGCTGGAGTTAATACCAAACTACCTTTCCACAGTGTAGTAATGTAGTTAAATACTTTTACTGCAGAAGGAATAGCAATCAACAAGGTAGTAAACACAAAGACGCTTCCCAAGAAAGGATTCATTCCTGTAATGAACATGTGGTGACCCCATACGATAAACGATAAGAAACCAATTGCTAAGATAGATCCAATCATTGCGCGGTATCCAAAAATTGGCTTGCGAGAGTTGGTTGAAATAATTTCTGAAGACAAACCTAACGCTGGCAACAATACAATGTACACCTCAGGATGGCCCAAGAACCAGAAAAGATGTTGATACAACAATGGAGATCCACCGTGATTTTCTAACATTTCACCATTTACAATGATATCAGATAAGTAGAAACTTGTTCCAGCCAACCTGTCCATCATCAACAACAAAGCTGCAGACAACAATACAGGGAATGAAAGTACACCTAAAACAGCTGTAACAAAAAATGCCCAGATAGTCAATGGCATTCTTGTCATTGTCATACCTTTCGTTCTAAGGTTCAAAACTGTTACAATGTAATTCAAAGAACCAATCAAAGAAGACGCGATGAAAATCGTCATGGAAAACAACCATAAAGTCATCCCTAAACCTGAACCCTCAACAGCCTGCGGTAAAGCAGAAAGAGGAGGATAAATTGTCCAACCTGCCATTGCTGGTCCAGTTTCGATAAACAAAGACGACAACATGATTACTGAAGATAAAAAGAACATCCAATAGGAAAGCATATTCAAGAAACCAGAGGCCATATCACGGGCTCCAAGTTGCAATGGAATAAGCATATTAGAGAAAGTTCCCGACAATCCACCTGTTAATAGGAAGAAAACCATGATGGTACCATGAATTGTTACCAACCCTAGATACATGTTTTCTTTTAAAACTCCACCTGGCGCCCAAGTTTCTCCTAAGAACATAGAAAGAAAATCTGAACTTTCACCTGGCCAAGCCAATTGAATTCTAAACAAGATAGAAAGTAGCATTGCTACAACCCCCATAAAAACCGCAGTCATTAAAAACTGCTTACCAATCATTTTATGGTCTTGACTAAAAATGTACTTCGATACGAAACCTTCTTCATGGTGATCATGAGAATGTGCATCGTGATGTACGTGTGCTTCGTGAGCTAAAGCTGCCATTTTATATTAATTTATATTGATAATTTCTACTATTTAACTGCAACTACTAAAGTATCAGCTGGCGCTACTGCATCAGTTGCAGGAGCTGGAGCAGCCAAAAATTCATCTTTAAAAGTCTTCTTTGTTTTCAACCATCTCTTGTATGAGGAAGGAGAATCAACAACAACAATCATTTTCATTTTGTAATGTGCACCTCCACAGATCTTGTTACACATTAATACAAAATTAAAGTCAGGATTGTTCATTTTTTTCTTCATTTCCGGCGTGGAAATGGTTGGTTTGAATTTGAATCTCGTTGTCAAGCCTGGAACAGCATTAATTTGTGCTCTGAAATGAGGGAAATAAGCTGAGTGAATAACATCTTTAGCTCTAAAATTAAACTCGTAATCTTGACCTTTCACTAAGTGAAGTGTATCTGCTTCGATTACATCATCATAAGCTCTAGAATCTAAATTGGAATTGTGACGTTGCTTCATTTGATATAACAATCGCAATAGACGCGTTTTTCTATCTAAATCAGCTTCCATTTTAACTCTGTCTTTTGGAATAAAGATATTTTTTGGATTATTTAATTTTTCCTCAAGAAGCTTGATTCCCAAAATAGTTCCATCACTACTACCGATTTCCATAATTCTAATGGCAGAATCAAGCGTAGCAGTTGTTAAAAGAGCTAATTGATTTTTATCAGTTGTTAGCTTGTAATCAAAATAACCCAACTTATTATCGTCACCGGAGTAACGTGCTGTCCACTTAAATTGTTCAGAAAACAATTCAACCCGCACTGCCTCTTTGCTTGCGTCAGCAGTAATAGTATTCCATGTTTTCAGACCAAGAATAATAATAAATGCTAAAACAATTGCAGGAACAACAGTCCAAATCAACTCAAGTTTGTTGTTATGTGGATAAAAGTAAGCTTTCACTCCAGGTTTTCTTACATACTTAAAAGCAAAGAAAAACAACAAAAAGTTAGTTATAAAGAAAACAACAATAACCAACAAAAAGTTGATATCTAACAACCAATCTGAAGTTTTACCATGTTCAGATGCTGCCTCACCACGACCCGTAAAACCGTAGGTAGCCATCAACCAAATAAAACCTCCGAACAATAAAATCATGAAAGTCAACATCATGTTACCATTCAACTTATTGTCTCTGTTTGGAATATCTTCCTCACGACGATTTCTTAATTTGGAAGAATGCTCGTATAATCTAACCAATTGGGCAATAGCTACAGCTCCCAATACGATTACAACTAATGTTACTAATTTAAAACTCATGTCTATAAATTAATCAATTATAAAATAAAATATTATAAATTAAATTTCGTGATGAATACTTTCATCCAAGAATGGATGGTTCTTAACAGTTAAAGGTGCTTTTGACAAATTTGTCAAAACTACCTTAACAAAAAGTCCAAGAACCAAAAGCAACAATCCAATTTCCATAAAGCCAATATAAGCAGTCTCACCCATTGATCCAGCCATTACCATGATATATACATCGACCCAATGACCAAATAAAACGATCATCCCTACGAACGTCAATACACCTGCATGTCTTTTTGCATCTCTTGACATTAATAGTAACATTGGGAAGGCAAAGTTAATGATAAACATCCCGAAATATAGGAATTTGAAATCCTTAATTCTTGTTAAATAATAGGTAGTCTCCTCTGGAATATTGGCATACCAGATCAACATAAATTGAGAGAACCATAAGTATGACCAAAGAAAGCTAGTAGCAAATGTCCATTTACCTAAATCATGAATGTGACTTTCATTTACATTTGGCAAATAATCTTTCTTCTTCAAATATAAAGTCAATGTCACCAAAACAATCATTGTTGAGCACCACATACCAGCGAAGATATACCATCCAAACAAGGTTGAGAACCAGTGAACATCAATAGACATAATCCAATCCCAAGATGATGTAGAACTAAATACAGCAAAGAAAACTAAAAATAAAGCTGCTTTCTTGTAATTTTTAAAGTGAATTTCTGTACCACCAACTTGATCCTCAAGTAAAGAGCGGCTTTTGAAACCTCTCCAAAAAAGCAAATAAGTTCCCAGATACACCAATGTTCTAATCCAGAAAAAAGGAATATTTAAATATGAACTTTTACCTTGAATTAACTCGTCACCAGCCACAACCTGCGGATCCATCCAAATGTAAATATGAGCACCTTGTTGAATTGTAATTACTAATAATGCAACAATTAAAAGTCCAACACCAACAGGTAAGAAACCTGCGACTGCTTCAATCACTCTTTTTACAGAAGCATACCATCCAGTTTCAGTAGCATATTGTAATGCAAGGAAAAACAATGCACCAAGACCAATTGCAAAGAAGAAAAAACTATCAATTAATAAATTTCCAGAAATACGTTGACCTAAATGCTCACCATGATGATGAAAAACTGTTTCAACTACAACCCCGATACCAGTAAAGACAATTCCAAAAACAATTAAAAACATTGTTAATAGATTCGCTTTTTTTGTTATTTTGAATTCCATTGTTCTATTTTTACTAAATTGAATAATTACATTTTAACTGTAGTATCTGCTACTGCAGCAGCTGTAGCGCCCATCGGTAAACCTTTCTCATCAAAAGTTCCGTAAGCAGGATTTTGAAACTTGTGAATATAATGTACAAGTGTCCAAATCTCTTTCTTATTTACCATTGATGCATGACCACCCATTGCATTTCTACCATAGTAGATTGAGTAAAACATTTGTCCTTCAGCAATGGTCAAGCCACCTAAGTTCGCTGCACCTACATAAGAACCAGCAGTTACCATTGGACCATTTCCATCACCCTTTTCACCGTGACAATGCATACAGTTAGAAGTATATAACTCTTTACCTTTTTCAAACATCTTTTCTGCGTTATCAGCAGTAATTTTATATGGATTTACATCAGCAGCTGCCTGAAGATACTCGTAATCCATTTCATTATTGGATGTGAAATCCCAACCATAGTAACCGTGCGTTTTCGCAAAAACTGCATTTGGTAATCTGTGGTATGGAAGAAGCATTAAAACATCTTCTTCATTTGTCCCATAATAAGGAATCGTTCTCATTGGCGGAACAAGCGCCGAAATTTTAAGTGTTTTGGAAATATCTAAACTTCCTTTTACTTCACCATAATCAATGTATGGTTCAATAGCAGGTGAACGATACATATCAGGCATGTATTCCAATCCTGCACTATCTGGATTTGATGAGCAAGATCCAAAAATTAGACCTAATACTGCAACTCCTGACATACTTGCTATTGCTTTAAAAATTTTATTCATCGTACTGATAAATTATCGTTTGACTATTTTACGTCTCTTTGATCTAATTCAACTATTCCTGTAGATTTCAACAAATCATGCAATTCAGTTTCTGAAAACTGCGTGTTTTGTGATAATCTAAGCTCCATTACAAACTTATCATCTGTAGTTCTTGGATCCGGATTGGAAGCTGGCAAGCCTGGCAAAGTTTTATTTCTCAGAAAATAAGTCAAAGCCATCCCGTGTGCAGCACACAAAACAGTGAATTCAAAAGTAACTGGAATGAAAGCCAACATGTTATCTAAATAGGATTCATTAGGTTTACCACCGATATTCATTGGCCAATCGGTAATCATGAAAAATCTCATTCCAAGAGTAGCCAACATTAAACCTGTCAAACCATAAATAAAAGCCATAATTCCTAATCTGGTGTTTTTAATACCAATAATTGGATCGATACCGTGGATTGGGAAAGGAGAGAAAACCTCTGCTACTTTGATACCCTTTGCGACTAATTTCTTTGCACCATCTTTTAGTACATCGTCATCGTCGTACATTGCATATATAATTTTATCTGCCATGATCCTTATTAATGATTGTTATTATTTTCTGATTCACTATGATCATCATGTCCATGATGTGTATCTGGAGCATTTTTGTATGATTCTCCAGAAGATTTCAAAATTGTTTTCAACTCAGCGATTGGTAAAACCGGGAAGAATCTAGCAAACAATAAGAAAAACACAAAGAATAAACCAATTGTTCCAACATAAACACCTAAATCGATGTGACTTGGATAATGCATACTCCATGATGATGGCAAATAATCTCTGTGTATAGAAGTAACGATAATTACATAACGCTCAAACCACATTCCGATATTTACGACGATTGAAATAATGAATGTAAATATT
>JBBALI010000028.1:2657-49933 GCA_040403095.1 Crocinitomicaceae bacterium | reverse complement strand
TATTTAACGATATGATATTGAATTAATATTAAAATCTCAATGTGGATAAAAAAAAGCCTAATCAATTGGGTGGATTTAAATTTTCGTTGTACATTTGAGCAAATTAATTTAAAAAACTATGAGAAAAATTTTACTTTCTGTTATCGCGTTTGCTGGTGTAAGCGCTACGTCTTTTGGACAAATTGATACTCTTTCTGAGTTCTTTACAGGTACACCTACAGTTTATGGAATTGACCAAGTTGCTCCTGCTGATAGTGGTTACTTGTTTGGTAACAACGCGTATGGTGATGTTGCAAAAATGATGAAGTTTGATGCTACAACTGGTCTTGCTGGTAGTGGAACAATTAAAAGTGTACTTGTTGGTATTGCTGGAAAAGTTGACATGGGTGGTTCAATGAAAATCAAAGTTTGGGATTTTTCTAGTGCAACGGTATTAGGAGCTGAATTGGGTTCTATTACAGTTCCTTTGGCTCAAATTGATACAACTGTTGCTGGTTATGCTTTAGCTGGTGGTGCTCCACGTATTTACAATGTAGCTGTTAACTTTCCAACTGCAATTGCTATTCCTGCTTCAGGTGCTTTCTTAGTAGGTGTTGAATTGCCTTCTAGTACTACAGGTGCTGTTGCAATTATCAGTAACACTTTTGGTGATTTTGCTGCTGCAACAACAAATACTTTAGAACTTTGGGCAGACAATACTTTACATACTGTTCCAAGTGCTTGGGGTACTGGTGTAACTTCTGCATTGGCTATCTTCCCAGTTGTTAATTACACAGTTGGTATCGATGAATTAAATCTTACTTCTTCAATTTACCCAAATCCAGCTACAAACGAAGTTAACTTCAACTTGAATGGCGTTCAAATGTCAAACATTAAAGTTTACGGATTGGATGGAAAATTGATTATGGAAAATGAATTGAACAGTGCTTCTGGTCAAATCAATGTTGCTTCATTAAACAATGGAATGTACATTTGCGAAATCACTTCTCAAAATGGAAATGTTGTAAAAAGTACTTTCGTTAAGAAATAATTTTAACTCACTTTTAAAAAGTCCTTTCACTTCGGTGAAAGGACTTTTTTTTTGCATTGTAATTTGTTTTTCAAAACAAAAAATACCCAACATAACCAAAGGCTGATTTCGATTCAAAGCTTTATCTTCACGATGTATGGCACATTGACAAAGCTCTTTAATTTCTTACTAGGATTCTTAGTTGTATTTAAAAAATAGCGCAATTTACATCCAACCTTAAATCTTTCAAATCAACTTGAAATTTTAATTGTAGACCCTACAATACTTAAATTTTAGATTCATTACAACTTGAGGATTTGTTTTATTCAATCCAATCAGGTATAGCAATGCATAAAGAATTGGGTGCTTATTTTATCTTTTATTTAATTAAACTAAGTTATTTCAAAATTCATTAATTACAAGAAAATATTAAATAAAAAAAGTCATTGGTTAACCAATGACTTTCCTGTGAAATTATTAAGATATTAATCTTCAAATCTTGTTATCGTTCCTTGGTAATTTTTTGATTCACCAATTTCTGTTTTTTCTAAGTTTACCCTCCAAATATAAGGTGTAGTTGGAGCAATCAATTGTTGCGTACGCTTGTCAGTTCCATCCCATGGTTCCGATTCATTTTTAGTTTCATAAATAACTTGTCCAGTTTTTGGATCGATTATTTGCATCGTAAACGGAACGTTTCTTTCTAATAAGGCATAAGGTAAGAAAGAGTTTATTTTAGCGTTTGAACTAGTTGGAATAAAGCTATTCATCGCCAATAAATTGTAACTTGCTTCGCATCTGACGTTTTTCGTGATTTTACTTTCGCATCCATTTTCAGATTGAACTGTAAGGGTTACGGCATGATTTCCTTTGGTGAAAAAATGTGCATCAAAACTTTTTTCTCTCGAAAGCACTATTCCTTTTTCATTGGTCCAAGTATATCTTGTAGCAGAATTTATTGAACTCAATGAGCTTACAGGTAAACCTTTGTAGAAAACCATTTCTTCTTCAGCATAAAAATCAGCTTTAACTTTAGGAGTGACTGAAAATGCAAATTCTTTTTGATTTTTTCCATTTTTAACGTAGCTGAAAAAGTAATCACCCGAAACTAACTCAATGTTTGACGCTTTTTTTTCTTTAAACATTTTGTTTGTTCCGTTTGACGAAACAAGATAAATGGCGCGATCGTTTGAGTTTCTAATCTCGATAATTTCGTTCTCACAATATTTATCTGATAATTTAGGAAGAATTATTTCGGAATCAGCTGGACCAAAATCAGTTGGATTTGGGATATTAATGTTTTCCGCCTTTTTCGGTGGAATGCCATTTAACAGCTCCTTGGCTGCAACGTCGTCGTTCATTGAAGATACATTGCTTGAACCAGGAATTGATTTTACCTTGGTAGTCGACGCAATTTGTTTAACTGTAGTGTTTTGCAATCCATGGTTACTTTCATTTGAAGTTGGATTTTCTCCCTTATTCAAATTTTCTGCAATTTTATCGCTTGGTTCATTTTTTTGTAGTGCAAAAAACGCAGCGACACCAACAATTAAAATTGATGAAGCTACCCACGCCCATTTGAAAGAAGTTTTTACACTTTTTACAGGCAGATGTTTATCTAATCTTTTAGACATTGCCTCCCATGTTTTTGGATCATAAGGCGCTTCGATGTCTTTTAGACTGTTTTTAAATATTTCTTCTATACTGTTCATTCTAATCGAATTTAACAAGTTTTGTTTCAATCATTCGTTGAAGATTTTGTTTGGCTTTGGCTAAATTTGATTTGGAAGTTCCCTCACTAATACCAAGGATTTCAGCGATTTCCTTGTGAGTATATTCCTCCAAAACATATAAATTAAAAACAGTTTTGTAAGCTGGAGAAAGTTTATTTATCGCCTCCATGGCTATTTCTGCTTTTAAAGTTTTAAAACTTTCAATTTCTGCCTCTTCCATGGGGTTGACAATTTCAGAAACAAAATCTGTATCATTTTCAAATAACACAGGTTTTTTTTTGTTTTTTCTGATAGAATCTATTGCTGTATTCGCAATAATTCTTCTTAACCAACCTTCGAAAGAACCTTTAAAATCAAAAGATTCAATTTTTTCAAAGACCTTTATAAATCCGTCCTGTAGAATTTCTTGAGCAGAATCATGATCAATGGTGTAACGCAAGCAAACACTTAACATTTTTCCATAAAACATAGCAAATAATTTCTCTTGGGCTTTGCGTTCATTCTGAATACAGCCTTTGATAATTAATTCTAATTCTACTTTTTTTGTTTCCACATTCAACGTTTTAATGACGCAAGTTATTGAGAACGGTTGCCAACGGACAAAGATTGTTAATTCTTATTGACAATTCTATAATTTTCCTAACAAATTAAAGCCTGATAAGCACAATTGTAGTAACTTTAGCGCGTAAATTTGAAAGATTAAATTTTAATATATATATCAACATGAAAGTAACTGTAGTAGGTGCGGGAAATGTAGGTGCAACTTGTGCTGATGTTCTTGCCCAAAGAGAAATTGCCAATGAAATTGTTTTATTAGATATCAAAGAAGGTTTTGCTGAAGGTAAAGCGTTGGATATTTGGCAAAAATCACCAATCAATTTGTATGATTCAAGGACAACTGGCTCTACAAATGATTATTCAAAAACTGCAAATTCTGATGTAGTTGTAATTACTTCAGGTTTACCAAGAAAACCGGGAATGTCTCGTGACGATTTAATCGCTACCAATGCTGGAATCGTTAAAACAGTTACTGAAAATATCATTCAACATTCTCCTGATGCAATTATTATCATTGTTTCTAATCCTTTAGATGTGATGACCTATTGTGCTTACTTGAACGCGAAAGTAGATTCAAGCAAAGTTTTCGGAATGGCTGGAGTTTTGGACACTGCACGTTACAGAGCTTTCTTAGCTACTGAATTAGGAGTTTCTCCAAAAGATATTCAAGCTGTATTGATGGGTGGTCATGGTGATACTATGGTTCCACTTCCAAGATATACTACAGTTTCAGGAATTCCTGTAACAGAATTGATTTCTGAAGAAAAATTGAATGAAATCATCGAAAGAACTAAATTTGGCGGTGGTGAAATCGTTAAATTATTGGGTACTTCTGCTTGGTATGCTCCAGGTGCAGCAGCGGCTCAAATGGTTGAAGCAATTGTACGTGACCAAAAAAGAATTTTCCCTGTTTGCGCGTGGTTAAATGGCGAATATGGAATGAAAGATATCTATCTAGGTGTTCCAGTTATTTTAGGTAAAAACGGCATCGAGAAAATTATTGAATTACAATTGAATGATGCAGAAAAAGCATTGTTAGAAGAATCAGCTGTTGCAGTGAAAAGTGTAATGGAGGTTTTGGATAACATGAATGCTAACGCATAATTCAAAATAAATATTTGAGTAAAAGCCGTTAATCTTTGGGTTAACGGCTTTTTTGTGCAATAAAAAAGTCCATGCATTGAAACATGGACTTAATATTTTATGAGAAACAAAAATTATTTTGCCTCTGCGTATTTTTTAGAAACTACCTCCCAATTAATCACATTAAAAAATGCATTGATGTAATCTGGACGACGGTTTTGATAATTCAAGTAGTAAGCATGTTCCCAAACATCTAAACCTAAGATAGCAGTACCTTTGCAACCTTCACCCATCAATGGATTGTCTTGGTTTGGAGTTGAACAAACTTCTAATTTTCCATCCGTTACACACAACCAAGCCCAACCAGAACCAAATCTTGTTGTTGCGGCTTTGGCAAACTCATCTTTGAATGATTCGAATGAACCAAAAGTACTATCAATTGCAGCAGCCAAATCTCCTGTAGGATTTCCTCCAGCATTTGGAGCCATAATTTCCCAGAAAAAACAGTGATTCCAATATCCACCTCCGTTATTCCTAACAGCTGGTTTGTCAGCACAATTTTTTAAAATTTCTTCAATCGTTTTTCCTTCCAAATCTGTTCCTGCAATGGCAGCATTCAAATTGGTTGTATAAGCGTTGTGGTGTTTACTGTGGTGGATTTCCATCGTGCGCGCATCAATATGCGGCTCTAATGCATCGTATGCATAAGGTAAACTTGGTAATTCAAAAGCCATAATTATTGTATTTTAAATTTGTATTTTATTTATCTCAAAGGTATATTTTAAATTTTATTCTTCAAATCGAAATTCAAAAAAATCTAATCTGTTTCAGCTAATATTTGTGAATTTTATACTTTATAACCATTGAAAGAGGACATTTATTGATTAATATTATGAAATACAAAACTTTAGTTTTTTTTGAAGTCTCTCTTGTCTGGTTTTTAATTGATTCTTTTTGTTTGATTTTTAACAAATTAGTTTTCTGTTTTTTTAACGAATGATTTATGGTATTTGGTTGAGTTTTTTATTTATATTTATCACGAAAATCAAAATAAAATTAACCAAATGAAAAAGCAAGTATTATTTGTATCCGCAGTGGTTTTGTCTTTAACTTTCGCAAGTTGCGGTGGTGAAGAAAAAGCACCAGTTGTTGAAGAAACAACAACTGAAACAACAACAACAACAACAACTGAAACAGAAGTTACACCAGCAACAGATGAAGCTCCTGTTGCAGTTGAAGAAACTAAGGTTGTTAAAAAAGTGACTAAAAAAGAGCCGAAACAAACAGCTGAAGAGGTTAAAGAAAACATTGTTATCACTAAAACAAATGTAAAGAAACCAACAAATGCTACGCTTGAAGTGAAAAAAATTGAAGAGCAAGCTGTTGATAAAGGTGTTACTGAAACTAAGTCAGGTTTAAAGAAATAATTAATTTGTATCCAAGAGGTTGTTTCGTTGAAGCAACCTCTTTTTTTTGCGAAGAAATTCATAATTAAATTATTCGGACAAAAAAAAAGTGACTCAAGGCCACTTTAAAATTTACTATTTCAACTTTTATTCAACAACCCTCAACCAAGTTTGTGTTCTAAAAAAAGGTCCTATATAACCTCTGACATATAATTTGTTCGGATTTGCTTCGTCTAACCACATTTTAGTTGAATAAATTTTTCCATTTTCTGGATCAACGATTGTTCCACCTTCCCATTCACTGCCATCCCAAGTTAGGTAACGTACAATTTGAAGTCCAACCAAAGGTTTGTTTTTTCTATCGTCAGAACATTTTTTGCATACTGGATTTTCTTCTCTACCTTCTCTTGGATATAGATAGACAATCTTTCCGTAAAGGTGTTCTTTGTACTTATACAATTCCACGGTTGATTTTTTCTTACCAGTTTCATCGTCAATTGTCGTCCATTTTCCAACGCATGTTTGGCTAATAGCTAAATTTCCAATAAAACTAAATGCAAGCAATAAAACTAAATTTTTCATATTCGATCTAAATTATTTAATTAATTATTACAATTTTCGTTTCTAAAAATACCGATTAAAAACTTAATTCGAAACAAATAAATTTAAAAAAATGTTTAATAATGAAATTTTATTCGTCCAAATCAAATTTTTATAAAATTTTGAAGAATTGTTTTACCATCTTTGGTCATGAGTGATTCAGGATGAAATTGAACACCATAGATTGGGAGCGTTTGATGTTCGAAGGCCATTAAAATATCATTTTCAGAATATGCGATGGCTTTTAATTCTTTTGTTTCTGAAATGTCAACTGCCCAACTGTGGTACAATCCAACTTCAAAGTTCTCAGATACTCTATTAAAAATGGCACTTTTTTGATTGTGTTTACAATTTTCAGAGACACCATGCTTCACAATAGATTGATTGTAAAGTTTAGCACCAAAATGTTCACCTAAAGCTTGCATTCCAAGACAGACACCCAAAATAGGTTTTTGAGAAGCATATAATCGGATAATTTCTAACATTTTTCCGGCTCCTGAAGGCAATCCAGGACCTGGGGAAAGTACAATTTTATCATACAATACAATTTCTTCAAGCGAAACTGCGTTGTTTCTGGCAACAGTCACTTCACAATCTATTGCCTCTAAATAGTGAAAAAGATTGTATGTGAACGAATCAAAATTATCCAGAAGAAGTACTTTCACTGTTTTTTGGGTTAAAATTAGTAAACTTGCACAAAGGTAAAGAAAGATGAAGAAAATTATTCAAATTCCAGGAGCACCATCACCGATTGGACCATACAGCCAAGCAATTTTAAAAAATGATACGATGTATGTCAGCGGACAAATCCCATTGGATCCTAAAACAGGAAATTTGGTTGTTGATACCATTGAAAATGCTACTTCGCAGGTATTGAATAATATTGGTTCTTTATTAAATGAAGCGGGAATGGATTTTTCGAATGTAGTGAAATGTTCCATTTTCTTGAAAGATTTGAATGATTTTGTAGTAGTAAATGGTGTTTATGCCTCTTTTTTTTCAAGCGAACCACCAGCAAGAGAGACAGTTCAAGTGAGTAGATTGCCTATGGATGTTCCCATTGAGATTTCATGTATCGCAGTTTTATAATTTTCAGTTTGAACCACAAGAGTGAATAATTTTCCAGTTAAAATATCAGTAATTATTGTCAACTATAACGTTGAATATTTTCTAGAGCAATGTTTGAACTCTGTTTTCAAAGCACTCGAAAATATTTCAGGAGAAGTTTTTGTGGTAGATAATAATTCAATTGATGGTTCGGTTGAAATGGTTCGACAAAAATTCCCTCAAGCGATTTTAATTGCCAATAAAGACAATCGCGGTTTTTCGAAGGCGAATAACCAAGCAATGGCTATTGCTAAAGGTGAATATCAATTGCTTTTGAATCCAGACACAGTTGTTGAGGAAGATACTTTTTTGAAAGTTGTTCAATTCATGGATGAAAATCCGCGAGCGGGTGGGCTAGGAGTGAGGATGCTGGATGGGAAGGGTAATTTTCTACCTGAATCCAAACGCGGTTTGCCAACACCAGCAGTTGCTTTCTACAAAATTTTCGGATTGTCCGCAATTTTTCCAAAGTCAAAGAAATTCGGACAATATCATTTAGGTTATTTGTCTGAATTTGAAACGAATCAAGTGGAGATTTTAAGTGGGGCATTTATGTTGATGCGCACAGAAGTTTTAAATAAAATTGGTTATTTGGACGAGGCTTTTTTCATGTATGGAGAAGACATCGATTTGTCATACAGAATCATTCAAGGAGGTTTTAAAAACTATTATTTTCCTGAAACAAGAATCATTCATTACAAGGGAGAAAGTACCAAGAAAAGTTCTGTGAATTATGTTTTTGTTTTTTACCGCGCGATGGTTATTTTTGCTCAAAAACATTTTTCTCAAAAGAACGCCAAATTGTTTTCGTTTTTGATCAATTTTGCGATTTATTTGCGGGCAGGTTTAGCCATTTTTACTAGATTTATCAAAAGGGCAGCTTTACCAGTTTTTGATTTTTTGTATTTGTTGGCAGGTTTGCTTTTAATGACTCATTATTGGCAAAAAGCAAATATCGAATTTCCAGAGAATATATTAAATGTTGCCATTCCAGCTTACACTTTGACTTGGTTAGTTAGTACTTTTTATACAGGAGGATATGATTTTCCAATTAAACTTGGCAAATATTTTAAAGGTGCAATTCTAGGAACTTTGATGATTTTAGTCATTTATGCATTGTTACCTAAAACTTGGCAATTTTCGAGATTATACATTTTAATAGGTACTGCTTGGATTTTTATTTATTATGCTGTGTCAAGGATTTTCTTGCATTTCAGTTTGAAGAAAAAGTTTAATCTTTTAGGAGCACAAAATCAAAAGTTTATCATTGTTGGTTCATTGAAAGAATCTCTGAGAGTGAGTGCGATTTTGAAGCAGACAAATTCTAAGATTGATTCTATTTTATTGGTTTCTGATTCTGATGACAAAAGTGAAAATCAAATTGGAATTCTTTCTCAATTAGACCAAATTGTATTCTTTCACAAAGTAGATGAAATAATTTTCTGCGCCAAAGATACTTCTGCCCAAGTAATCATGCATTGGATGTCTTTATTAGGAAGTAATAATATCGATTTTAAAATAGCGCAACCAGACAGTTTATATTTGATTGGAAGCAATTCTATTGACACTGCTGGAGATTTATATGTTTTCAATATCAATGAAATTTCAAAGCAAAGCAATATTCGCAATAAGCGAACTTTTGATTTTGTGCTTAGTTTTTGTTTTCTAGTAAGCGCTCCCTACTTTATTTGGTACTTTAAACACAAGTCTAGTTGGTTCAAAAACATGATTCAATGCATATTGGGTAGAAAATCTTTGGTTGGTTATTATACTGAAAAACAAGATTCAACACAACAATTGCCCACCATAAAAAGAGGAGTTTTAAATCCTTTGGATGCAATGAAACTTGCAAACACTTCTGTTTTGAGCAAGCTAAACCTCATTTATGCAAGAGATTATAGCATTTGGAAAGATTTTGAAATCGTTCGAAAAGCATGGCGAAAGTTAGATTCCCAATAAAGCTTATTTTGCGTACTCGCTTTTAATTTTTCATTCATAAACATTTATTCACCTTTTTTCTTTTACTTTTGTACTCGAAAAAACAAGAAATCCTCTTAGGAACATGGCACAAGTAGAAATCAGACTCCCAAAAATGGGTGAAAGCGTTACAGAAGCTACCATCACAAACTGGTTAAAAAATGTTGGCGACAATGTTGATATGGATGAACCATTGGTTGAAGTAGCTACTGATAAAGTGGATAATGAACTTCCATCTGAAGCGAAAGGAACGTTGGTTCAAATCTTTTTTGAAAAAGATCAAGTAGCTCAAGTTGGTGATGTAATTGCAATCATTTCAACAGAAGGTGGTGCGGTTGTTACTCCAGTTGCTGAAGTTGCTGCGCCATTAGTAGATGTTGTTGCTTCGGCTCCTGTTTCTAATGGTGCTCCAGCGGTTTCAACTCCAGCGAATGCAAATTCGAATAAATTCTATTCTCCCTTGGTTCGCAGTATTGCTGACAAAGAAGGAATTTCTTCCAATGAATTGGAAACAATTACTGGAACTGGTCAAGAAGGTAGAGTTACTAAAAAAGACATTTTATCATACATAGAAACAAGAGGTTCACAACCAGTTGTTGTAGCTTCTGTTGCACCTGTTGTTGAAGTTTCAACTCCTGCAGCAAAACCAGCTGCCGTTGCTTCTTCAAATGTAGGAGGTTCATCTTTCTTGTCAAACATCAAAGAACCGGTTGTTTTACCAATGCCAGGCGATGAAATCATCGAAATGGACAGAATGAGAAAATTGATTTCTGACCACATGGTAATGTCTAAACACGTTTCGCCACACGTAACATCTTTTGTTGAAGCTGATGTGACGAATATCGTGAATTGGAGAAATAAGGTAAAAAAAGATTTCGAGAAAAGAGAAGGCGAAAGCATCACTTTTACACCGATTTTCATGGAAGCCATTGCAAAAGCAATCAAAGATTTCCCAATGATCAATGTGGCTGTAAGTGGCAATCAAATTATCAAAAGAAAAGATATCAATTTAGGTATGGCGACAGCACTTCCTTCTGGAAACTTAATTGTACCAGTTGTGAAAAATGCTGATAGATTGAATTTGACAGGCTTGGCGAAAGCAGTCAATGAATTGGCAAGAAATGCTAGAAACAATAAATTGAAACCCGAAGATATTCAAGGAGGTACTTATACTGTTACCAACGTTGGAACTTTTGGAAATGTGATGGGAACACCGATTATCAATCAACCACAAGTGGCTATTTTAGCTTTAGGTGCGATTCGTAAGGTTCCTGCTGTGATTGAAACGCCAGAAGGAGATTTCATCGGAATCCGTCACAAAATGTTCTTATCTCATTCTTATGACCACAGAGTTGTTGATGGTTCATTAGGAGGAATGTTTGTAAGAAAGGTGGCTGATTACTTGGAACAATTTGATGTAAATAGAGAATTATAATAAATTCAGAACTTAATATTCAAAACCTGCACTTCAAATAGTGCAGGTTTTTTTTTGCAACTAGAATTGAAAAGAGAATTGTTCACAAAAATCGATTTTCATTTCATTGATTGCGTTATCTTTGGGCTCAAAGAATTTCCAATGAAACTTAAATTAGCACGGCCTTTGGCCATTTTCGACCTTGAGGCAACAGGATTAAATATTTCAAAAGATAAAATTGTTGAAATAGCCATTATTAAAATCAATCCTGATGGGACGGAAGAAACTTTTACAGCTAGAGTTAATCCTGAAATAAATATTCCTGATGAGGTTATTGAAATTCATGGAATCACCAATGAAGACATCAAAGATTGTCCAACGTTCAAAGATTTAGCTTCGAAAATCACTTCTTTTATCGGTGATGCTGATCTTGGTGGATACAATTCTAATAAATTCGACATTCCACTTTTAGCAGAAGAATTACTCAATGCTGGAAGTGAATTTGACATGTCAAAACGCAAGTTTGTGGACGTTCAAAATATCTTTCACAAAAAGGAACAACGTACACTTGCAGCTGCTTTTCAGTTTTACTGTCAAAGCGATATTGTAAATGCACACAATGCCTTGGCAGATACAGAAGCAACTTGGAAAGTTTTAAACGCGCAACTTGAAAAATATCCTGACTTGGAAGGAAATATTGATTTCTTGGCAGATTTTTCAAAAGGTGGAAATTTGAATATTTTAGATTTTGCAGGCCGATTGGCAATCAGCGACAAAGGCGAAGCTGTTTACAATTTTGGAAAGCACAAAGGTAAAACTGTCAAACAAATTGACGTTGAAGAGCCTGGCTATTACGGTTGGTTTGTTTCTGAATCAACAGACTTTCCGAAATATACAAAGCAAAAGTTAAAACAAGAAATGGACAAGATTAAAGCTGAAAAAATGCTTCAAAATCAACCAAAGGAACTTAAACCTAAGGTAAATAAAGTGGAAGATAATTTATCGATGGAAGATAAATTGGCAGCATTGAAAAGTAAATTTGGTAAATAAGATTGAGATGAAAATTATTTGTATTGGAAGAAATTACGCGGATCACGCAAAAGAAATGAATTCAGCAATTCCTGAAAGCCCTGTTTTTTTTATGAAACCTGATACGGCTTTGCTGCCTAATAAAAGTCCATTTTTTTATCCAAATTTCACGAAGGATTTACATTATGAATGTGAAATTGTAGTTCGAATCAATAAACTTGGAAAAAACATTGCACCAAAGTTTGCCAACACTTATTACGATGAAATTGGTTTAGGAATTGATTTTACAGCGAGAGATTTACAACAAAAATGCAAGGAAAAAGGTTTGCCTTGGGAAATTGCAAAATCCTTTGAACACAGTGCTCCAGTTTCTCAAAATTTCCTTGATAAATCTACTCTAGACTTGATGAATTTGAACTTTTCATTGCAACAAAATGGTCAAGTAGTTCAAGTTGGAAATACGAAAGACATGCTTTTTGATATCGATCAAATCATCGTTTATATCTCGCAATTTATGACTTTGAAGATTGGTGATTTGATTTTCACAGGAACGCCAGCAGGGGTTGGTCCTGTTGCCATTGGCGATGTTTTGACAGGATTTATCGAAAACCAAAAAATGTTTGATTTGAAAATTAAATAATCTCATTTTTTTTGCAAAACTGACAAAATTCAGCTTTGTTGATGATGAAGATAATTTTTTTACAAAGATATAATTTTATAAAATTTAAAATTATCTTACTGTATTTCAGTTTTTTAGTTAATATTTTGTAAGATTTATTTTTTAGTTTAAAAAAGAAATTATTGTTCAGTAGTAATTTGTAACTTTACTACACTATGGATAAAATATTACTTTTTTTTAGCATCGTTTTACTTTTCGGTTGCAAAAGTAAAGTGGAAACAATCAGACCTACGACGGAATCGATTTCCGAATCTATTTATGCATCTGGAATTGTCAAAAGTAAAAATCAGTACGATGTATTTTCGAGAGCCAATGGAATCATTGACCAGATTTTTGTGAAAGAAGGCGATTTTGTGAAAGTAGGAACGCCTATTCTCTCAATTTCAAACCAATCTCAAAAATTAACGAAGGAAAATGCAGCGCTATCGGCTGAGTTCAATAGTAAAGCTGCCAATCAAGCGAAATTGACAGAAGCGCTTCAAGCATTGCGTGTTTCAAAATCAAAAATGAAAGTGGATTCTTTGGCTTTTGCTAGACAAGTAGCTCTTTGGAAACAAGAAGCAATTTCAAAAGCAGATTTAGAGCAAGTACAATTGCGTTTTGAAAATTCAAATTATGCTTATTTATCTGCTGTTACAAAGTACAATGAGCTAAAAAGAACATTGGATTTTAATGCCTCGCAATCTGCTAGAAATTTGCAAATTTCAAATGTGATGGAAAATGATTATTTACTCAAAAGTGAAATCAACGGAATTGTTTATAATATTTCTAAATCTCGAGGAGAAATGGTCAGTGTCCAAACTCCATTAGCAGTAATTGGAGATGCTAAAAATTACTTTCTAGAAATGCAAGTGGATGAAAAAGACATCATCAGAATTAAAGTAGGACTGCGTGTTTTGGTAGCACTTGATAGTTACAAAGGTCAATCATTTGAAGCCAAAGTTTCTAAAATTGTCCCTTATATGAACGAGCGAACGCGCACTTTTTTGGTGGAAGCCGAATTTGTCAATCAACCACCCGTTTTGTATCCAAATACCACTTTTGAAGCCAATGTTTTAATTCATACAAAAATGAATGCCGTATTAATACCTAGGGATTTTTTATTCAATGAAGAATTTGTCTATAACGAAGAGGGAAAAAAAATCAAGGTAAAAACTGGTTTAAAAGATTACCGAAAGGTGGAGATTGTATCTGGAATTGATGCGAAAACTATCATTTCAAAACCTGAAGAATGAGTATTTCACTGACAGTTAGTATTGCCAAATCATTGTTGATGGCTCGTTTCAAACAAACGATGGTCGCTGCTGTTGGAGTAACTTTTAGCATTACCATGTTTATTGGTTTATTGAGTTTTATGTCTGGTTTGAATGATTTATTGGACGGTTTGATTTTGAATCGAACAGCACACATTCGTTTGTATAATGAAGTGCAACCTTCCAAAATTCAGCCAATTGATCGTTTCAAGGAATTCAGTAAATCGCATAATTTTGTGAATTCTGTCAAACCAAAGACCTCGAAAATCGAGATTTATAACTATGGCGCTATCTATCAAGCTTTGAAAAAAGACAGTCGTGTTTTGGGAATTTCACCCAAAATATCATGTCAAGTTTTTTACAATGTTGGTGCCAGTGATTTGTCTGGAAACATAAATGGAATTGACGTTGAGGCTGAAAATAAACTTTTTTCATTTAATGAATATGTTGTTGCGGGCAATTTGTTTGATTTGAAAAACACTTCAAATAGCATCATCTTAGGAAAAGGAGTTGCAGAAAAAATGTTGGCAAATATTGGTGATGTAATTCAAGTAACGACCTCTAAGGGTGAATTAGTGCAATTGAAAGTAGTTGGATTTTTTCAATCCGGATTGAAGGATTTGGATAATGTGCAAAGTTATGCTTCCATCGAAACAACCCAAAAATTATTGGGAGTTGCAAAAAGTTATATTACTGACATACAGATCAAATTAAATGATATGACTTTGGCGCCTGCCATTGCTAAGGAATACAAAGAGATTTTTGAGGTTGAGGCGTTGGATATACAAACAGCAAATGCACAATTTGAAACGGGAAGTTTTGTCCGTACCCTGATTTCCTATACAGTTGGAATTACGCTACTAATCGTTGCAGGATTTGGGATTTACAATATTCTAAACATGATGATTTATGACAAAATGGATTCTATTGCTATCTTGAAAGCGACTGGTTTTTCTGGAAAAGATGTAAATCGCATTTTTATCACCATTGCGCTTTCTATTGGTTTTATTGGTGGTTTTTTCGGACTTGTTTTTGGTTTCACCATGTCAGCTTTGATTGACCAAATTCCGTTCAATACTGAAGCTTTACCGACAATCAAAACCTATCCAATCAATTACAATCCAAATTTTTATATCATTGGTGGAATATTTTCATTGATTACAACTTATTTCGCAGGATATTTTCCATCTAGAAAGGCGAGTAAGATTGATCCGGTAGTTATTATCAGAGGAAAATAGTATGAAAAATAAGATTCTCGAGGCTAAAAAAATTGTCAAGTATTTTCATGATCCAATGACTGTCACAGTATTGAATGATATTGAATTTTCGATTGATCAAGGAGAGTTTATTTCCATCATTGGTCGCTCAGGTTGCGGAAAATCGACTTTGCTATACATTTTGTCAACGATGGATACTGATTATGAGGGAGAATTGATTATCGACGGGATTTCTATGACTGGAAAAAAAGAAGGTGATTTAGCCATAGTTAGAAACGAAAAGATTGGTTTTGTTTTTCAATTTCACTATTTGCTGAATGAATTCAATGTGTTAAAAAATGTAATGCTTCCTGGATTGAAACGAGGAAAATATTCTACCAAGGAAGTTGAACATAAAGCTTATGAAAAACTCAAAATGCTTGGAATTGAGAATGAAGCATTGAAACTTCCCAATCAACTTTCTGGTGGACAGAAGCAAAGAGTTGCGATTGCAAGATCATTGATCAACGATCCGCTGATAATTATGGGCGATGAGCCAACAGGAAATTTAGATAAGAAGAACAGTGAAATTGTATTCGATATTTTTCAGCAATTGGCAGTTGAGTTTAATCAATCTTTGCTTATTGTGACACATGACAACGAATTTGCTGCCAAAACCAACAGAATTATAGAAATGGAAGATGGAAAAATAATCAGAATGTAACTTTTACTTTCCTTTGGCTTTTAGAATAATCAAAACCGTGTAAAGCATTATTTTTAAATCTAGTGCTAAAGACATGTTTTTCAAATAAAGCAAATCAAATTTCATGCGTTGAAGCATTTGGTCAACGTTTTCCGCATAACCATATTTAACTTGTCCCCAAGAAGTGATTCCGGGTCTTACGGTTGTTAATTGCAAAAATTGAGGTTCTCTGGCAACAATTTGGTCAATGTAAAATTGTCTTTCAGGTCGAGGACCCACCAAACTCATATCCCCAATCAACACGTTGTAAAATTGAGGGAATTCATCTAATCTTGCCTTGCGCATGAATCTTCCTGATTTGGTGATTCGAGGGTCAAATGTGCTTGAAAGTTGCGGACCTTTTGCTTCCGCGTCCATGAACATGGTTCTGAATTTGATGATTTTGAATTTTCTACCATTCAAACCAATGCGTTCTTGGCGGAAAAATATGGGACCTTTAGAGGATGTTTTTACAGCAATTGCCAAGAAGATATATACTGGAATCAATAGTATTAGTGCAATTAATGACAGAGAAATATCTATAAATCTTTTGATACTTTGCTGCCAAATCGGCATTCCTTCAGGATTTACCTCTAATAACAAAACACCAAAAATATTGGTCATTTTGATTGAACCAGCTAGAATATCAAAAACATCAGGAAGCACTTTTATTTTAATTCCTGTTCCAGAAAGTCTGGTGATTATAGAACTTAATCTTTGGTGTTCAGTACTTTCTAGTGCAATAATAACTTCTTCAATTTCATATTTTTCGATAACTCTTTCAAGTTCATCAACGTGACCTAAATAAGTCAATTCGTCTTTTAAAAGTGTGTCAATTCCATTTAGGTTCACGAATCCAATGAATTGTGTACCAATACTTTTATCCAAATTTTGAATTTCCTTATAGATTCCAACTGCTTTTTCACTTCCACCTAAAAGCAATGCTTTAAAACCTTCTTTTCCGGTGTGAATTTTCTTTACTTGAATGCTTGTGAAAATGATTCTTGGAATAAAAGAAACGATAAAATGAATTCCAAATAGGGCCAAAAATGCTTGATAATAGTGGGAATACGTTTGGACTGTATCATCTAAAAGAAAAATGAAGAAGATTGAAGTTGAGCCCATCAAAGTACCAAAAAAAGTCAAGCTTAGGATTTTCATTCGAAACATTCGTTTCACATCTGCATAAGTTCCTTGCAGGAAATATAATCCTATCCAACAAACAGGTATAATTAAAATTCCGTAGTAAAAAGTGTCGTTTATTTCTAGGGGAACTTTTTCAATGTATATTTTTCGAAATGCAAAGAAAAGCGCCCACGAAACAAAGGCAGACAGAAAATCAATAATTATTAAGAAAGTAGCTTTACGCGTTGATAACATTAGAAATGAATGATTTTATAGTTATCAATGTAAATATCACTCGAAGTTTTTCCTGCGTCGATTTGCGCTTGCAGGTATTGTTCAAAATAATCAGCTGTTGTGGAGCTGGAAACAATTTCCTTTAAATCAATGTATATTTTTTTCCAAGTTGCATCTGAAGCAGTTTGTGCATTCAATTGTATGTTTGGATTGATTTTATTTGTTCCAGGAAGGGTGATTCCCAAAACTCCGGTCAATACATTGTTGGTTGTTTTATATTCGACTTCCAGATAAACTTCGGCGCTACCTTTCGGTAAATTCATTTGCGCATGCGTATATCCTGTCCACAGTGAATCACTAATATTCATTGCGATGTGACCACAGTTTCCGGTTTTTCCGGGGTCGGTATGTTGAATTTGCTCTATAGTTGCAGTAGATGTTGGATCAGTTGTAAATTTAATTCCTGCTGATTCAAAATCTTCAATAAAAGCAAAATTACAGTTGGTATAATATTGTGTTTTTGGATTTATTGTAATTGTTTCACCTTTCACCATAGTGGCATACAAAACATGCGGTTGACAAAAAGGATATATTTTTTTTGTAGCTGCAATTCCATTGTTTCGGATTGCTGGATAAATCATAATTTTTTTGTAACCATCTAGCAGCAAGGGTAGTTTGATGGGTAATTCAAAAATTCCGATTATTTTTTCGTCTATGTACACATAAGCATCAGTGAAATTGTGATTCAATTCACCTTCCAAACCGCTTATAAATGGATTCGCCTCTAATTGCCATTTTTCAATTTGAATCCATGTTGGTTCTGGATTATTTTTGACACATGAAGAGAAAATGAAAAGTAAACCAAATAAAGATAAAAATTTCATAAATAGCTTTTGTTTTGAATCAGATTAACGCCGAAAATTAGAAATTATTGTCAGTAAAAACAATGTTTGGAGACTTTAATTTATCTAAAATTTGATTGGCAACTTCTAATGCTCTCAAACCATCTTCGATAGAAACAATAGGTGTTTGATTTTGCGTAATTGCTTGATGAAATGAAACCAATTCTTCCTTGATTGCATTAGTATTTTCAATTTCAGGTTGATTGAATTGTATTTTCTTGGTTTTTTTGCCCTTTCCTAGTTCAAAAACAACATCGAATGGGTCAGGTTCACCAACAACATCTTCTAATTTCATCATGTCCAATTTTTTGTTTAAAAAATCGACGCTAATGTAATTGTCCTTTTGGAAAAAACGGGTTTTTCGCATGTTTTTAAGTGAAATGCGAGATGCTGTAAGATTTGCAACACAACCATTATTGAATTCAATCCGGGCATTTGCTATATCATGCGTGTCTGAAACAACAGCAACACCTGAGGCGGAAATACGTTTGATGTCAGATTTCACAACGCTTAAAATAATGTCTAAATCATGAATCATTAAATCCAAAACAACTGGTACATCTGTACCTCGAGGATTAAATTGGGCTAATCTGTGCGTTTCGATGAACATTGGATTTTGCAAATTCGGTAAAGCCTTTAGGAATGCAGGATTGAATCTTTCAACATGGCCAACTTGCACTTTTATATCTGCTTCGTTAGAAAGTTTTAGCAATGAATTTGCTTCATTGATTGTTTGAGTAATTGGCTTTTCAACAAAAACGTGTATGCTTTTCTTAATTGCTGAAACGGCTGCATCAAAATGGGCTGGGGTAGGTGTAACAATATCTACACAATCAATTTCATTTAAAATGGACGTCAATGAATCAAATCTTTTAATACCAAATTTATCTATTGCTTCCTGTGCATGTTTGTTATTTGGATCAAAAAAACCTACTAATTCAAAAATTTCAGGCAATTCTAATATTAAACCAATGTGAATTTTTCCAAGATGACCGGCTCCGAGCACACCTATTTTTAGCATATTTTTTTGTTTGTCGCAAAGATAACTGATTATTGATTTTACTTTGATTCAATTCAATGCTACTTTTCAACAATATTGCATTTGTAAACTAATTTTTTAAATTAATTTAATTGATTGAGATTGAATCCATGATAATATCCTGTTTGTTTGTTTGTAATCATTTTTGTCAAAGTTGTAATTTGTCCAGTATGATAAGAAAAATGTTCTATCACATGAACTAAGACAGAAAATCCAGTTTCTTTAAAACCTTGGATTATTTTTTTTTCAATTAGCACAGATTCCGGCATTTCATCAATTGTGGTTTTGAGATTTACTTTTAGGTTTTCAAGTAAAAAAATAAGGTCTGATTTTCTAATGTTTTTTTGAACTAGAAATTCTTGGTCTCTATGTCGATTGTCTAAAGTACCACCAATACCTGATAAAACCCACTGACGGGCATTCCCACAAAGGTGAAGAATTAAATTTCCAACAGTTGGAATTTGATCATTGGGCGAAAACCAGATTGATTCTTCACTTAAAAGCGATAAGCATTTGAAAATTCTGCTGTAAGATTCTTCAAAAATCCTTCTTTCAAACTCGTTTACAATCATTGTTTTTGTACTCATATTCAGTATTATTAACGATTTTCTTTTCTTAAAATTAAAAAAAAATCTTTGATGTGCTTTGTAAAAGACATAAAAGTACTATATTTGCACACGCAAAAATGGAGATTGTAGCTCAGTTGGTTAGAGCGCTGGTTTGTGGTGCCGGAGGTCGTGGGTTCGAGACCCATCAGTCTCCCAAAATTTTGGAAATCGTTGGCTTTTAAGTCAGCGATTTTTTTTTGCAATTTTTGAAAATTTAGTTTAGTTGCTATTAAAATAGTTTAAATGGAATGATTTTTCATTTAATAACAGATGAAAGGTTTTCTTTACCGAAATCAGATACAACAAAAAAGCCCAAATCAATAAAGAAATGGGCTTCATAAAAATTGATTAAACTTTTAATCTTTGATCAAATTATATCCTGGATATTTTTTTGCGTCGTATACAAATTTGGAATCATCAACTGTTGGGTTGGAAGTGAATTTTGTCAATGAATAAGTCATTGTGGTACCATTTTTAGCTTTCATCACCGCTTTCTTAAGTTCATTATCAGCTTTAGAAATGTATAAAATAATGGTGTGGTAGTCAACTTTTGCGGGGTTTTTAGGAACCAATTTGATTACTGAAACAGACTCGCCTCCTAGCGTTTCTTCTTTTTCGAAAGCGTTTTTAAAGTCTTTTTCCCAAATGGTCATTAATTTTTTAGGGTTGATTGACTGCTCATCTCCGCCACTTGCGTCAGATTCATAAACAGATTTTTCTTCCTTTACGATGGTCCAAGTTTTCAAACCGTTTGAAATAATGGTATTGTCACCATATGAGGCACAAAATTTATCACCTTTCACCCAACCTTTTCCGATTTCACTCTCGTTGGCACCTGCTGAGTTTTTGACACTTGCGCTAAATTCGATGTAGAAAGATTTTAAACCTTTCATTTTGACAGACAATTTATCCAAAATCGCTTGAGATTTAGAATCTTGCGCAGAAACTGTCAATGTAAGAATGCTGAATGCAATTAATAGAAATTTCATTTTGTTTTTATTTTCAGTACAAATATCAGAAATTGTGCCAAATAAAATTCGGTTATTTATTAAATAATTGATTTGGCTTTGAAAAACGCGATTCAAAATTCAAATTGAAAAGTTTTCTTTAAAAAACAGGTCTATCTTTTTCTAGTTTATTACCTTTGAATTATGGATCATAAATCGATAATTCAGGACATCAAGAATAAGCAATTTAAGCCGATTTACCTTTTACATGGTGAAGAGCCTTATTACATTGATTTGATTTCAAAATCAATTATTTCAAATGCCTTAGAAGACCATGAGAGAGACTTCAATCAAATGGTTTTTTATGGAATTGATTCTGAAGTTTTGTCAATTATTTCTGAAGCAAAGGGATATCCAATGATGGCGGAAAGGCGATTGGTTGTGATTAGAGAGGCGCAAGACCTTAAAGAATTTGAAATGCTTGAAAATTATTGTGCAAAACCAGAACCAACAACCGTTTTGGTAATTATGTACAAAGGCAAAAAATTTGATTCAAGAAAAAAAATATTCAAAGATATTTCCAAAAATGGATTGGCTTTTGGCTCTGATAAACTCAAAGATTATCAGTTGGTTGATTGGATAAACAATTACCTTAAAACCACAGATTTTTCAATTACACCCAAGGCAACCAGTTTGTTGGCAGATTATTTAGGGAATGACTTGAGCAAAATCATCAATGAGTTAGATAAATTGGCGTTGTTGCTTCAAAAAGGTACAACCATAAATGAGGTTCATGTTGAGGAAAACATAGGGATTTCGAAAGATTATAATGTTTATGAATTGACAAATGCCATTGCGGTTCGTGATGTTAATAAAGCATTTACTATAGTTAATTATTTTCAACACAATCCGAAAGCGGGAGAACTAGTTGTAGTGATACCAAGTATATTCAACTTCTTTTTTAAATTAATGCGTATCCATTTTTCAAACAATAAATCTACCGAGGGATTGATCCAATTATTAAAAATTCATCCTTTTGCGGTAAAAGAATTGGTCAACGCAAGTAAAATCTATCCTCCAAAAATGATTTCAAGAAATATTTCCTATTTACATGAATACGATTTGAAATCCAAGGGATTAAATAATGATTCATTTTCTAAAGCAGATTTGATGAAAGAGTTGATTTACAAAATAATGCATTGAAATGAATCTTTTTTATATTCCGACAATAACAGCTGATTCGAAACAAGTAACTCTTTCAGAGGAAGAATCAAAACATGCTTGTCGTGTTCTGCGACTCAAAAATGGCGATTTGATAACTTTAATGGATGGAGTAGGAGGTACTTATTTGGCTGAAATTGAGGATTCGAATCCTAAGCGTTGTGCTGTTTCTATTTTGAAATATGAATTTGAGGAAAAAGAATCGAAAACTATTCATATAGCCATTGCACCGACCAAAAATATGGATCGAATTGAATGGTTTTTAGAGAAAACAACGGAATTGGGCATTGATGAAGTTACACTTTTACTTTGTAAAAACAGTGAAAGAAAACAAATTAAAGAAGACAGATTAGAGAAAATTTTAGTCTCTGCCATGAAGCAATCAAAGCGCACTTATTTACCGAAATTGAATTTGTTGACTTCGTTCAAAGATTTTGTAAACCAATATCCAAAGGCTGCGCTTGCTCATTGCTATGAAAATGAAAAGAAAACGTTGAATGCTGTTTTTAAACCAAATAATTATCCAATTTTAATTGGTCCAGAAGGCGATTTTTCTTTAGACGAAATCGAATTGGCTAAAAAAGCCGGATATGATTTTGTAACTTTAGGGAATAATAGGTTAAGAACCGAAACTGCAGGACTTTATGCTTGCATGCAATGTTTGTTAATTGATTAATTATTTTTCTATGTATAAAAATATTCTGTTTGTCGTTAGTTTGATGTTCGTGGTCTTGTCGTTCGGTCAAGGAACTTATCAATTGGCCGTTTTGAAATACAATGGTGGCGGAGATTATTACGCAAATCCAACTTCATTGCCAAATTTGATCGCGTTTTGCAATCAAAATCTATCAACGAACATCAGCAAAGATGTTCCATACGTGGAAGCGGGTAGTAATGATATTTTCAATTATCCTTTTGTACACATGACAGGTCATGGAAATGTTGTTTTTTCAAATGTAGAAGTTGAAAATCTAAGAACTTATTTACTAGGCGGCGGATTTTTGCACATTGATGATAATTATGGAATGAACGAATACATCCGAGTAGAACTGAAAAAAGTTTTCCCAAATCAAGAATTGGTTGAGTTGCCTAGTAATCATCCTGTGTTTCATCAAAAATACAATTTCAATGGATTGCCTAAAATTCATGAGCACGACGACAAACGTTCGCAAGCTTTTGGAATTATTGTAGAAGGAAGATTGGTTTGTTTGTACACTTATGAAACCGATTTAGGTGACGGATGGGAAGATCAAGCGGTACACAATGATCCAACTGAAAAAAGATTGCAGGCACTTCAAATGGGTGCGAATATCTTGATGTATGCTTTTTTGAAGTAAGATTTTTATTAGTGTTTACTGTTACTTAAGTGATTCTAACGGATAAAAACCCTTGGCGCTATTCCTTTCCCCAACCAAACAATAAAATCCAAGTCTAAAACAAAAAGCGTATCTTTGCGCTCCAACTCAAGGATTCTAGATGAAATTTAAAGAAAAAAGAACAGCTGGTAAACCAGCAAAAAAGAAAGATTTGAAATTTACAGTCAAATCTGCAACCACTTTGATGGTTTTCATCATGGAATCTTTGCCTGGAAAAAGTAGAAATAATGTCAAATTTTTATTGAAAGAAAAACTAATTGCAGTTGATGGGAAAGTAGAAACGCAATTTAACGCGCCGCTAAAAACGGGGCAAATTATGACCATTTTGGCTGAGAAAATTGTTGCTGAAAAACCATTGGTTGGAATCGATATACTTTTTGAAGATGCTTCAATTATTGTAGCAAACAAACAAGCTGGTTTACTTACTATGGGTTCTGAAAAAGAACGCACCAAGACAGCATATGCCATGTTGACAAGACATGTTCAAAAAGGAAATCCAAAAAATAGAATTTTCATAGTGCATAGATTAGACCGCGATACTTCTGGATTGTTGGTTTTTGCAAAAACGGAGAAAGTTAAAAAAACGCTGCAAGAATCATGGAATGACAATATCATCGAACGCACTTATGTGGCGTTAGTTGAGGGTGAAGTTCGAAAAGACAAAGACACCATTATTTCTTATTTGAAAGAAAGTAAAGCGTTGATTGTGCACTCAAGCCAAAATGAAACCTATGGACAAAAAGCGATTACGCACTACGAGGTTATGTCCAGGAAAAAAGGCACTACATTACTGAAAGTCAATTTAGAAACTGGCAGAAAAAATCAAATTCGTGTGCACATGCAAGACATCAAACATCCAATTGTGGGCGACAAAAAGTATGGAGCAAAATTGAATCACATTGGTCGTTTGGGGTTACATGCGAAAGTGTTGTCTTTCAAGCATCCAGTTTCAGGAGAAATCATGCGATTTGATTCCAATTTACCAAAGAAGTTTGCATAAAATAATCCTTCCCTAAAATCCAAGTCAAAAAAAAGCGAGTAAAATTTACCCGCTTTACAAGATGTTAATTTTGAATTACATTCTATTTGGAACATTTATTCCGAGTAACTTCATTGCGTTTTTGATCACCAATCCAACATTTTGACAAACAATCAATCTTAAATTTTTCACTGCCAAATCAGGTTCAATATTGATTGGAACTGTTTGGTAAAAGTGATTAAACGCTTTCACCAATTCATAAGTATAATTGGCAATCAGAGCTGGAGAATACATTTTTCCTGCTTCTTCAATCACGACTGGAAATTGCGCCAATACCTTGATGATTTCCTTTTCTTCTGTTCCCAATGTTGCCTTGGAAAAATCGCCAATTTGTCCTGCTTTTGAAAGTAAAGATTGAATTCGCGCGTGTGCATATTGAATGAAAGGTCCAGTATTTCCGTTTAATTCAATTGACTCTGCAGGATTGAACAACATGCGTTTTTTAGGATCAACTTTCAATAAGTAATATTTCAATCCACCTAAACCAATTAATTTGAAAAGTTCTTCTTTTTCATCTTCTGACATTCCTTCCAAATGTCCGCGTTCTTGCGTCATTTCCTTGGCTTTGCCAATCACTTCATCGATCAAATCGTCAGCATCAACCACAGTTCCTTCGCGAGATTTCATTTTCCCTGAAGGCAAATCAACCATTCCGTATGACAAATGGAAGCAGCTATCAGCCCAAGAATAACCCATTTTTTTCAAAATCAAAAACAATACTTTGAAATGGTAATCTTGTTCATTTCCTACAGTGTAAACAATTCCTTCTAAATCTGAATAATCGCGAAAACGATCAGTGGCTGTTCCTAAATCTTGGGTCATATAAACAGAAGTTCCATCTGAGCGCAACAATAATTTTTCATCTAAGCCGTCAGCCGTCAAATCTATCCAAACTGAACCGTCTTCTTTTTTGAATAAAATTCCTTTTTGCAATCCTTCGATTACTAGGTCTTTTCCTAATATGTAAGTTTCTGATTCGTAGTATAATTTATCAAAATCAACGCCCATTTTCTCATATGTAACATCGAAACCGTCATAAACCCAACTGTTCATCGTTGACCACAAAAGATAAGTTTGCGGGTCGCGTGCCTCCCATTTCACCAACATTTCTTTCACATCGCGCAAAATCCCTGTTTGATTTTTGGCTAAATCTTTGATTTTATCGTCTAAAGCAACGACGGCTTTTTCGTCCTTACCAACTTTTGCTTCTTCAAATTTGAGGTATTCATTTTTGATGTCATCATTGTAATTGGAAAAATCACCAGAATTCCATTTTTCGATGATTTCCTTGGCTTCTTTATTGAAGTTTTTATCAAACTCCACATAGTATTTACCCACCAATTTGTCGCCTTTTAAGCCTGTGTTTTCGGGACTTTCTCTTTCTCCTTTTTCATTCAGGGGTGAAAATCGTTCCCAAGCCAACATGCTTTTGCAAATGTGAATTCCACGGTCGTTGATCACTTGTGTTTTCACCACTTTGTGACCGTTTGCTTTCAAGATTTCTGCAACTGAATAACCTAAAAAGTTATTTCGCAAATGTCCTAAATGCAATGGTTTGTTTGTATTTGGCGAAGAATATTCGACCATTTTCGTTGCCTTGCTATTCGGCTCCTGGAAACCAAAAGTCGGATTTTGATTGATGTTTTCTAGCTGATTTACCCAATATTCAGGAGAAAGCGACAAATTTAAGAATCCTTGCACGACATTAAAAGCTGCAATTTCACTCAAATTTTCCTTTAAAAAAGCGCCTAATTGATTCGCCGCTTGATCTGGAGAAGTTTTTAAAAGTTTAGCAAATGGAAAAACTACCAAAGTTAAATCGCCTTCAAACTCTTTTCTGGTTTGTTGAAATTGAATTGTTTTTTCTTCGATTTGCTGACCAAAAAGTGTTTCAGAATTGGCAATAATTATTTGTTTTATAAGCTGTTCCATTTGATTTTATTGGCAATTATTTTAAGATTTTATTTGATTTACAATGGGTTGTAACAAAGCAAATGCTGTTTCAGCCATTGTATTGATTTTTTCGTCTAAACATGGATTTACTTCCACAAATTCAATACACACTACTTTTTGACTTTCAATCAAAGTGCTGAAAATTTCACTTACTTGTACTGGTAACAATCCATTTTTCACTGGCGTTCCCGTGCCATAAGAGGTAAAGTCTGGATCCATTGAATCAACGTCAAAGGAGATGTAAATAACATCGCAATCGCTCAATTTTGCTAAAGTTTGAATCGCTGTTTCTTTTGCACCAAGCGCATTCACTTCTTCCACTTTGAAATTTTGAATGTTCAATCTTTCCATCAACGCATCTTCTTGGTGTTCTGTGTCTCGAACTGCAATAAATACAAGGTTCTCTGGATTAATTTTCGGAGTAATTCCGTGTAAATCTTTCAATTGATTCCACATCGAAATGGTTTCTGCATCCACATCATTAGATTTACAAGGAATATTGTCTTCGTTTAAGGCAGTTGAAAGCGGCATTCCGTGGATATTTCCAGAAGGCGTTGTGTAAGGAGAATGCAAATCTCCGTGCGCATCAATCCAAATTACACCCAATTTTTTGTCAGGAAATGATTTTCTGATTCCTGCGATTGTTCCACCCGCAGAACCATGATCGGCAGCCAAAACAAATGGAAATAGATTGCTATTTACAGAATCACAAACGGCGTTGCTCACATTGTTGTAAACTTCTAAAAGGCCATCTATTCTTTTGGCAAATTTAAAATTGGTCGGGTGGTCCAATAAATAATTTTTGTCCTCTAAAAAAGTTACTTTATGGTCTCCAAAAATGGTACTTGCTTCTTTTCTTGCAGCAGTAATGATAGCCAATGGACCCAATGAAGCGCCTCTTGTGCCTGCTGTTATTTCTGAGGTATTTATAATGAAATTAATTTCCTTATGCATATAATCGATTGTAGAATACAAATGTACAATTTCTGTAGGAGAAAAGGAAACGCAAAAGCGAAGTAAAATGGATGTAAAAGGACTCTTGCGCACCAAAAGGATTAAAAAAATGGTAACGAAATTTAAAATGCCCGTTTTGTAAAAACTTGTAATTTAGCACCATGAAAAAAGCATTACTTCTTTTTATTTTACTGATTCAGTTTGCTGTTATTGGACAAAAACAAGCACCTTTTCAGGGAAGATTGATTTATAAAATTGAATTCATTAACCCAGTGGATAGTATTCAAAATACCATTTCTAAGTCAGTTATTTACACCAATGATACTTTGGTGCGCGTGGAATCAGAAACTGGTCAATTGGGACCACAAGTTTTGATCAAACATTTAGTTTTACAAAAATATTATTTGTTGATTAATTACAACGATACCAAATTTGCGATTCAGCAACATGTGCCGAAAGATACGATTCCTTCGAAATACACTTTCAAAAAGAAATTTGGTTCTAAAGAAATCGCTGGTCTTAAAGCCAAAAGAGTTTTTGTGAGTGCAGCAAACTTTGATAAACCTTTAGAAATGTGGTATTTTCCGAAAATTAGTCCCAAATATTTAGATGTTCTGAAAGGAATAAAGGGTTTGCCTGTCGATTATTACTTGCAATTGGAAGATGGAATGTTGCATTATACCCTTGAAAATATTGAATTTTCTGAAGTCAACAAAGATCTTTTTGGAATTCCAACTGATTTCAAAAAAGTCAGTTTCGACGAGTTTTTAGATCAAATGATGCAACTTCAACCTGAAATTAAGGAATAAACCGTTTGATTTTCTCTTTTCTGAATGATCAAAACACGCAAACTTTTCTACATTAACACCTCATTGTTTAAACTTGGTTTAAAAAGCAAATTCTGTTGATTGATTTCGTGCTTATCTTTGTTAAATAGTCTTTCGAAATGGCACAAGGAAATGTATTTATCCCAAAGGATGAAAAAGCAGAAGAAATAGAAGAAAAAAAGGTTGAAAAGAAGGTAGAGAAAAAGCCTGTGAAGGAGAAAAAAGCTCCACTTGACCCAAAGAAAAACCCCTTGGCTTCGCTTTCAAATCGCTTTGATAAAAAACGAACGAAAACCATCATTGGTACTTTGTTGTTGTTATTCGCTTGCTATTTTTTCCTTTCATGCTTGTCCTATCTTTTCACTTGGAAAGCTGATCAAGACCGTGTAATTGAAAAATCTTTGTTGGATTTTCTTTTTGAAGAAAACACAGAGCCTGTCACCAATTGGTTAGGAAAAATGGGCGCTTGGACCTCACATTTATTTATTTACAGGTGGTTCGGAATTTCTTCTTTTGCATTTTCATTCATCTTTTTTATCATCGGATTCAAATGGTTGCTGGCGATTGAACTTTTGCCAGTTAGGCGCTCGGCTGTCAATTCAATTGTTTTGATGATTTGGTCGTCGCTTTTCTTTGGTTATTTTGCTGGAACAGTTAATTACTTAGGAGGTTCATTTGGTTATCACATCAATAATTGGCTCATGTTTACTTTGGGTAAATTTGGCTCGATTATATTTATTTTCGTCTTACTTTACATCGTTTTAGTAGCCTTGTTTAATCCTGATTTTAAAGCGCTTTGGAACAAATATATGTCCAAAAATTTCATCGAAAGTGAAGATGAAGTGTTGGAGCCGGTGAGAGCAAAAGCAGAAAATTCAATGGCTGATATTCACATTATCAATCCAATCAAGGAAGAACAGATTATTGTTGATACTCCTTTTGAACCAGTTCTTTTTGACGATGAAGACGAAGAAGAGGAAGAAGTTGACAGTGATTTTGAAATCACGATGAAGATGCCGGAAACACCAAAAAACGTTGCGCCTATTGACGATGATTTTGAAATCACCATTCCAGAGCCAACAAGTGTTTTTTCTGAGCCTTTAGATTCTGATGATTTTACCGTTGTTGCTCCTGAAAATGAAGAAATACTTTCTGAAGACGAACAAGATAAATTGCGCAAGGAATATGGGGATTACGATCCAACATTAGATTTGTCAGGCTATTTACTTCCTTCGATTGATTTATTGAGAGACTGGGGAGGTGGTTCTGTAAATATAAACAAACAAGAGTTGGAAGACAACAAGAACAAAATTGTTGAAACACTTTCTCACTATAAAATTGATATTTCTAAAATCAAAGCGACTGTTGGTCCGACAGTAACTTTGTATGAAATCATTCCTGCGCCAGGTGTTCGTATTTCGAAAATCAAAAACTTGGAAGATGACATTGCTTTGAGTTTATCAGCACTTGGAATTCGAATCATTGCTCCAATTCCAGGGAAAGGAACAATCGGTATCGAAGTACCAAACAGTAATCCAGAAATGGTATCCATGCGTTCGTTGATTGCTTCCGAAAAATTCCAAAATTCAGACTACGAATTACCAGTGGTGATTGGAAAAACAATTACGAACGAGACTTATACTTTCGATTTGACCAAAATGCCTCACTTGTTGGTTGCTGGTTCTACGGGGCAAGGAAAATCCGTTGGTTTGAATGCGATTTTGATTTCGATTTTGTATAAAAAACACCCTTCGCAGGTCAAATTTGTATTGATTGATCCAAAGAAAGTAGAGTTAACGCTTTATAGCAGAATTGAACGTCATTTCTTGGCAAAATTGCCTGGCGATGATGACGCGATTATTACTGACACATCGAAAGTGGTTAATACATTGAACTCGCTTTGTATCGAAATGGATACACGCTATGAATTGCTCAAACAAGCGGAAGTTAGAACAATAAAAGAATACAATGCTAAATTCATTTCACGCAGATTAAATCCTGAAAATGGCCACAGATATTTGCCATACATCGTCGTGCTTATTGATGAGTTTGCGGATTTGATTATGACTGCCGGGAAAGAAATTGAACACCCGATTGCACGTATTGCTCAACTTGCCCGTGCGATTGGAATTCACTTAATTGTTGCCACGCAAAGACCATCTGTGAGTGTGATTACAGGGATGATTAAAGCGAATTTCCCTGCGAGAATTGCATTTAGAGTTCAATCTGCCATCGATTCAAGAACAATATTGGATGCTTCCGGAGCCAATCAATTAATTGGTCGTGGAGATATGTTGATTTCAACTGGTTCAGAAATGATTCGTTTGCAATGTGGATTTGTAGATACTCCTGAAGTGGATGAAATTTGCGCATTTATTGGAAACCAACGTGCATATCCAGAGGCCTTGATACTTCCAGAGTATTCTGGCGAAGGAGCTGGAGAAGACAAAGAAATTGATTTGAATGACATCGACCCAATGTTTGCAGACGCTGCTCGAATTGTGATAACCCACCAACAAGGTTCTGCGAGTTTGTTGCAGCGAAAATTGAAATTGGGTTACAACCGTGCTGGACGAATTGTTGATCAGTTGGAAGGTTACGGAATCATTGGACCTTTCCAAGGAAGCAAGGCGCGTGAAGTGCTTTATTCTGATATCGAAGCATTGGAGGAATTTTTGAAAGTGAAAGGAATTTATTAGTTTCAATGCATGATTGTTCCACTGAATTTACCGCAAGCGAATTTAAAACTCAGTAAGAAAAACGAACAACTGTTTGTTTGGTGCATTGTTCGAAAGAAAACGCTGATTTTAACGGCAGAAGAATGGGTTCGTCAGCATGTAATTCATTTTTTGATCAATCAAAAAAATGTTCCTTTGGGACTCATTTCTTCAGAGTTGGGAATTCAAATTCATCAATTAAATCGTCGCTGTGATGTCGTTATTTTTGGAAAAGACCAAACTGCCAAATTATTGGTTGAATGCAAAGCACCAGAAATAAAATTGAATCAAAATACTTTACAGCAAATTGCACATTACAACGCAACTTTAAATGTCGATTATTTATGGATTACCAATGGAATTGAACATGCATTGTATTTCATAGATCGAACTAACAATCAAATTCAAATTTTGAATGAATTGCCCGATTTTGATAATCTGTAAAATAGATTAATCTAACTTAAACTCTGACGTTCTGTGGAATGTTAAATCTGGATAATCTTGCTCAGCCATTGTCAATAGGAATGGTGTTTCAGCTAAGAAAACCCAATTGTCATCCTTGTCTTTCGCCATGTTTCCTGTTTTGGCATTCAAGAATTTTTTCAATTGCTCTTCGTTCTCCGTTGTAATCCAGCAAGCCAAGTGATAATTTCTTGGAACAAATCGGCAAGAAGCGCCATATTCATGCTCTAAACGGTGCGCAATGACTTCAAATTGCAGCTGACCAACAGTTCCAACGATTTTTCTGTTTCCAGGCTGCTGTACGAACATTTGAGCAACTCCTTCGTCTGTCAATTGGCGAATTCCTTTTTCCAATTGCTTTGATTTCATTGGATCTAAATTCTCTAATTCTTGGAAAATTTCTGGAGAGAAACTTGGGATTCCTTTGAATGTAAATTTCTCGCCTTCGTTCAACGTATCGCCAATCTTGAAATTTCCTGTGTCGTATAAACCAATTACATCACCAGGGAAAGCTTCGTCGATTACACTTTTGTCTTGCGCCATGAACGACGTTGGATTTGGAAACTTGAATTTCTTACTCAAACGAACATGGTTGTAAAAGGTATTTCGTTCAAAACGTCCAGAAACGATGCGCAAGAACGCAATTCTATCTCTGTGTTTTGGATCTAAATTCGCGTGAATTTTAAATACAAATCCTGAAAATTTATCATCACTCGGTTCAATCATTCTCAAATCCGTATCGCGTCCTCTCGGAGAAGGTGAAATGCGAATGAAAGTATCCAATAATTCTTGAATGCCAAAGTTATTGACAGCAGAACCGAAAAACACAGGTGCAACTTCGCCTGACAAGTACGTTTCTTTGTCAAAAGCATCGTAAACGCCATCAATCATTTCGATATCTTCGCGCAATTCTGCCGCAGGTTTTTCGCCAATCAATTCATCAATCGTTGGGTCATTCAAATCTGAAATCGAAACAATTTCTTTGGAGATTTTCGTTTTATTTGCTTGAAAAAGATTCAGATTTTCGTCGTAAATATTGTAAACTCCTTTGAAATAATCTCCCATTCCAATAGGCCAAGTTAAAGGACGTACTTTAATGTCTAATTTATCTTCCAATTCATCCAAAAGCGTGAAAGCATCTTTACCATCGCGGTCCATTTTGTTGACGAAAATGATTACGGGAGTTTTTCTCATGCGACAAACTTCCATCAATTTTTCAGTTTGTGTTTCAACCCCATTTGCGCAGTCGATAACCAAAATTACACTGTCAACAGCAGTCAATGTTCGGTAAGTATCTTCCGCGAAATCCTTGTGACCAGGAGTGTCTAGAATGTTTATTTGTTTACCGCCATATTCGAAAGCCATTACAGAAGTAGCAACAGAGATTCCTCTTTGTTTTTCGATTTCCATGAAATCCGAAGTGGCGGCTTTTTTGATTTTATTATTTTTCACCGCACCAGCAGTTTGAATCGCACCACCAAAAAGCAGTAACTTTTCAGTCAATGTCGTTTTCCCTGCATCAGGGTGCGCGATAATTCCAAACGTTCTTCGTTTTTCAATAGATTCTTGGTACTTCATGAAGTGATGCTATAATAAAATTGAGTGCAAAGATACGAACTTAAGCTGAAAGTAAAGTTTCCTGCAGATTTCACATTTTGAAATTGGTGAAGAAATGAAATTAATCTTCCAAATAAGGCTTCAGAATTTTTGTCCAAAGTAAATATCCTTCAGCGGTTAAATGAATGCCATCGAATGAGTAATCAGGATTTAAAAGACCATTTAATGCAAGTGGTTTGTATAATTCAATGTAAGTAAATCCGCGTTTTTTAGCTTCCGCTTCTAAAAAATCATTAACTACTACTAAATCCTTATTTACTTGTGGGTTGCAATATGTTGAACCATCTTTCAGCTCGGTTGGAAAAACACTTTGCAAGTAAATTTTAGAATTTGGTGTTTTCAAGGCAATTTCGTCTAGTAATTCTGAATAATGATCCATCAGGATTTCTTTTGAATCTCCAGTACCCAAATCATTAATTCCTCCTTGAATGAAGATTTTTTTTGGTCTCATGGCTACAATCGGTCCCAATCGAGGAATCATTTTCTTGACGCGATCTCCACTTATACCTCTATTTTTTAGATGTTCGGCATCTAGCAATTCTTCAAGTAAAAAATGCTCGGTGTGACTGTCTCCCAAAAAAACAATTGCTTCCGAATCAGCCGGTAAAATATCAAAAAGTAAATCTCTTCCCATGAAATAATATGATTTTGGTTGATGCACAATGGCTTTTAATTTTTTAGAAACACTGTTTTTCTCATCATAACAGACTCCTCCTGACATCATGAATGCAACAGCAGCAATGTTGAAAATGATTGAAACTACTAATGTGATTTTTATAAATTTCATTTGATAACGAGATTTTGTGTGCGTAATCTAAAACAAAGATATTAGAAAATCTAAATCTAGCTAAGTCTTTGTGGCTCAATTTTGTTGTTGAATCAGAAAAATCGATTTCAGTTTCAAAAGTAAGTTCAAAAAAAAAGTCTTCCGTTAAGAAGACTTTAATAAGTATATTTTTAGAAATTATCTTTCAGCAATCGGAACGTATTTTCTCAATACTTCTCCGTTGTAGATTTGACGAGGACGACCAATTGGTTCGTTGTTTTCAGTCATTTCTTTCCATTGTGCAATCCATCCCGGAAGTCTTCCTAATGCGAACATTACTGTAAACATTTCAGTTGGAATTCCCAAAGCGCGGTAGATGATTCCAGAGTAGAAATCTACATTTGGATACAAACTTCTAGATTTGAAATATTCGTCTTCCAAAGCAACTTGCTCCAATTTTTTAGCAATTGCTAAAAGCGGATCTTGTACATTCAATTTTTCCAATACATCATCGCAAGATTTTTTGATGATTGTAGCACGAGGGTCGAAGTTTTTGTAAACTCTGTGACCGAATCCCATCAAACGGAAAGGATCGTTTTTGTCTTTCGCTTTCAATACCCATTTATCAACATCACCACCATCATTGTGGATTTGTTCTAACATTTCCAAAACTGCTTGGTTTGCTCCACCGTGAAGTGGACCCCAAAGTGCAGAAATTCCTGCAGAAATAGATGCGTATAAGTTTGCTTGTGAAGAACCAACGATTCTAACTGTAGAAGTAGAACAGTTTTGCTCATGATCAGCATGTAAAATCAATAAAGTGTTTAATGCGTCTGTAACCACTGGATCAACTTTGTACTCTTCAGTTGGCATTGAGAACATCATGTACATGAAATTCTTGCAATAATCGAACTCGTTTTTAGGGTACATGAAAGGATGACGCATAGAGTTTTTGTATGACCAAGCAGCCAGAGTTGGCAATTTAGCTAACAAACGCAAAACAGTCAAGTTTTTTGCTTCAGGGCTTCTATTTGGATCTAAAGATTCAGGATAGAAAGTAGAAAGAGAACAAACCATTGAAGACAATACACCCATTGGATGCGCTTTCGCAGGATATGCTTCAAAAAATTGCTTCATGTCTTCATGAACCAAAGTGTGTTTTGTGATATCAGATGAAAAATTATCTAATTCAGTTTGAGTAGGTAAGTTTCCGTAGATCAATAAATAAGCGACTTCAATAAAAGTTGCTTTGGCTGCTAATTCTTCAATTGGATAACCTCTGTATTTCAAAATTCCTTCTTCTCCGTCAAGGAAAGTAATCGAACTTTGCGTTGCACCTGTGTTTTTGTATCCAATGTCTAATGTAATGTAACCAGTAGCTGAACGCAGATTGCTAATATCAATCGCTTTTTCATTTTCGGTTCCTTCGATAACTGGGAATTCATAAACTTTTCCCTCTAATTCTAATTTAGCAATTTCGCCCATTTTGTTAACGGATTTTATGTGTGTGAGTCATTTTTTTAATAACGGCATCTAAATTACTAAACAAAAAGTAATGTTGAACAAAATTTGCTTACATAATTTTAAAAAAAAAGCACAATTTTTCTTAATTTTTGATTTTAAACCAAATTTCACACAAAACTTTGGTTTAAAAGCACTTTTTTAGGCAAGAAGGTCGATTTTTTTGCTCAAAAAAAAGAGGTACTTATAAAATAAATACCTCTTTTAAATAAACTTTGAAATCTACTTTTACAAATTCTCCAATGTGTAATTGAATAACATGTTGAAAAGATGATTTCTGGTATTTCCGCCATAAATTCCGTGGTCTTTATTCGGATATATAAATAGATCAAACTGTATATTCGCGTTTGTCAATGCGGTAATCATTTCCATTGAATTTTGATAATGTACATTGTCGTCACCAGAACCGTGAATCAAGAAATATTTCCCTTTGACCTTATTGGCGAAATTGATGGGCGAATTGTCATCGTATCCAGTCGCGTTTTCTTGCGGTGTGCGCATGAATCTTTCTGTGTAAATATTATCGTAAAATCTCCAGTTTGTTACTGGAGCTACTGCGATTCCCATTTTGAAATAATCTGCTCCCTTGGTCATGGCCAAGGAAGTCATGTATCCACCGTAACTCCAACCTTGGATTCCGATTCTATTTTTGTCTACAAAAGTCATTTTACCCAATTCTTTGGCAGCAGCAATAAAATCTTCCAATTCCAATTTACCCATTTGCATATAAGTTGATTTTTTAAATGCAGCTCCTTGAAACATGGTTCCTCTTGGGTCAACACTGAAAACAATGTATCCTCGTTGTGCCAGCAGTTGGTGATACATGTAATCGTTTCCATCAAATTCATCTGTCACCGTATTGCTTCCCGGACCGCCATATATATTAATATAAACAGGATATTTTTTGGCAGGATCAAAATTCATTGGTTTAATCATCCAAGCATTTAATTTTCCTGCAGCACCTTCAATGGTCATAAATTCCTTTTTCGACAAATTGTAATTATTCATTTTGTCTTTTAATTTTTGATTGCTTTCTAAAATTTGAAGTTCTTCACCGTTTGCATTGCAAAGGGAAATAACGTTGGGCGTGTTTGCATCTGAATTGTACTTGACGAAGTATTTCATTCCTTTGCTAAATTCTGCACGGTTATAACCCGTTTCGCTGCTTAGCGCCATTTTGTTAGTACCATTCAAATTGATTTTGTAAATGCCTTTGTAAATCGGACTTTTTTCAGCGGACGTGTAAAAAATAGTTTGATTGTCGTCGCTGATTCCTAAAAATTCAATGACATCCCAATTTCCCTGTGTGATTTGTTTGTTAGTGCCATCAAATCCCACTTGGTAAATGTGCATAAATCCAGAAGCTTCGCTGGTTCTAAGCAATGATTTTCCATCTTTCAGGATAATTAAGTTGTCATCAATGTCTACATAAGTGTCTGATTTTTCTTCAAAAATCACTTTTTGAACCAAACTTTTCCCACTAAAATCAGCCAATTGATATTTTACATGGTTTTGGTGACGATTTAAGGTTTGGATAACCAATTGATTGGCAGAATTTGACCATTGTAGGCGAGGAATGTATTCATATTCACCTAAATTTAAAATGATTGTTTTTTTCGAAGTCAAATTGAAAACATGCGCTGTCACTTTAGAATTGTCTTCTCCCGCTTTCGGATATTTGTATTTGTAAATTTCAGGGTATAACTTACCATAATAAGCCAACTGAAATTCTTGCACTTTGCTTTCATTGAATTTTAGAAATGAAATAAATTTGCTGTCTGGCGACCAATCAAAACCTTTCGTTAATGCAAATTCTTCTTCATAAACCCAATCAGTGGTGCCATTGATGATGTTGTTTTTAAGGCCATCCAAGGTAATTTGACTTGTTTTTCCAGAAACTAGGTCTTTCACAAAAATATTGTTGTTGTGAATGTAAGCGATTTTTGTTCCGTCAGGAGAAAATTCAGCCAAGGTTGAACCTGTTCTTTTTTCATCTAAAGGCATTAATTTTTTCGTTTTCAAATCTAAAACAAAGAAGTCAGCGATGTAACTTCTTCGGTAAACAGATTCTGCATTGGTAGTGATTAATAATTTGGTTTCATCTGCGTTGAATGAGTAGTCATCCACTTGAATAGAAACACCTTTATATAAGAGGTCTTTTTCAGAGACCATAACTTCTCCTTCTCCTTTGTAATTTTGAAAAGCATGTTTGGTGATAGAAAATTTTCCTTGATCAAAATTCATTTTTGTAAAATGTTCACCATCATTCATTCCGTTGAAACCAGGGAATCCTTTGGAAGAGAATTCATAATTTTTCCAAATACTTTCAACAGTCAAAGGTTGCTTGATGATTTTATTAATTTGCTCAATCGGTTGGCTGTGAACAAAATTTGTTATTGCTACAAATAGAATGAAGCTAAGAAAATTGATTTTTTTAAGCATGATTTTTTGTTTTGAACAGGTTAAAAATACTACTATTAGCAGTACTTTTCATAAATTGTGCAAAAACCTTTAAGCATTGTTAATATTATCATAACGCAGTCGCATTAAAAAATGTCTTACCTTTGTATCAAGTTTTTGGGTGTTACCCTTGATATCATCAGCAAAGATTGATTGAAACCATTCGAAAACAAAACAATGTAAACTATGAAGTAAATGTTCCTATTCTTGATAACCAAAAGGTTGAGAAGTTTAGATGCTTATTTTAACTCATTTAAATTCGGGTTTTTTAAATCCGAAAGATTCATAGTAATTCCAAAGTATTCCCTTAATTAAATAAATATCTGTTATGAAAAAAGCTTTACTTTTCGTTAGTCTTTTTACTGTAGGTTCAACTTTCGCTCAGGATTGTTCGAAACTTTTTATTTCTGAGTATGTTGAAGGAAGGTCTAACAACAAAGCGATTGAAATTTACAATCCAACGAATAGTCCAATCAACTTGAGTGAGTACATTATTGCTCGTTATTCAAACGGTTCAAACTCCGCGACTGTCGCTAATGCAGTACAATTGTCAGGAACAGTAGCTGCTCATGATGTTTTCGTAGCTGTGTTAGATAAAAGAGATCCACTTGGAACAGGACAAGAAGCACCAATTTGGGATTCTTTACAAGTCCGAGCAGATGGTTTCTTTGCTCCAGTTTATAACACTAGTAATTCTTTTTACTGGAACGGAAATGATGCAATCGTATTGTTTAAAGGTACTTTGACTGGTGCAGCAACAACACAATTGTCAGCTATCACTCCAGCTTTAGTTCCAATTGATATTTTTGGAAAAATTGGAGAAAATCCAGGTCCTGATACAGGTTGGTCTACAACTGCACCTTATAACACAGGAGCAGGAGTTATTGTAACTGTAGATCACTCTTTAATTCGTAAATCAACTGTATTGAAAGGTGTAACAAATGTTGCAATTACTGAATTCAATGCTTTGGCTGAATACGATTCAATTCCTTCAAATACTATCTTATTAGATGTAAATGGAGATACAATCAAAAGTAACGCTGGAAACCCAATCGAATTCGGAAACTGGATGTCTTTAGGAACGCATGATTGTAATTGCAATCCTTTGTCAATCAATAAACTTCCTGAAATGAGTCAGTTCTCAGTTTATCCAAATCCTTCAGTTGATGGAACTTTCAATGTAGTTGCTTCAGCAGGAATTGAGAAAATTGTGGTTGTAAACAGTTTAGGACAAACTGTAAAAACAATGAAAGCAAACGCTAACAATGCTGTAATCAATATTGGCGATGCACCAGGCGTTTATATCATCAAGGTGGAAACTGGAAATGGTATTGTTACTAAAAGAGTTATTGTAAAATAATTAATATTATCAGAGAGAAGGTCGGAAAAATCCGGCCTTTTTCTTTGGTTAAAAATTTAAAATGATGCGTTTCTTAGCTCTAATCATATTATTTATTCCATTTTTTTCCTTTTCTCAAACGAGTGAAGTGATAATAGTTGTTTCAGATTTTGCTACCAAAACTTCTGTACCTTTTGCTAAAGTCAAATTGTCAGATAAAATTAAAGGAACAACGAATGATCAAGGTGTTTTGATTTTAAAAGATGTTCCTTTTGGTGAATATACGATGTCTGTAATTATGGACGACACTTTGATTACAAAAATCAAGGTAAATACACCGCAACTTCGATTTCCGGTTTCCTTGGGTGAAACTTTGGAGTTGGAAGAAGTGCAAGTAATCAGTGGTGCTGTTATCGGAAGAAGAACACCCGTGCCAGTGACCAGAATTAGTCCGAAGAAAATTCAAGAAGAATTGGGGTCGAGAGACATTCCCATGTTGTTGAACGCAACTCCCGGAGTATATGCAACACAGCAGGGTGGAGGAGATGGTGATGCCAGAATTACAGTGCGTGGTTTCGACCAAAGAAACGTGGGTGTCATGATTGATGGTGTGCCAGTGAACGACATGGAAAACGGAGCTGTTTATTGGTCAAACTGGTTTGGTTTAGATGCAATCACTTCCAATATTCAAGTGCAAAGAGGTTTGGGAGCTACCAAATTGGCAATGCCTTCTATTGGAGGAACAATTAACATTATGACTTCTGGCGTTGGAAATAGAAAAGGAACAACTATCAAACAAGAATATGGTACAGGAAATTTGATGAGATCAACGATTTCATACAATTCTGGAATGATGAAAAATGGTTTTGGTGTAACGCTTTCTGGTTCATACAAACAAGGCGACGGTTGGGTTTACGGAACACCAACACAAGGAGCTTTCTTATATGCCAAAGTTCAAAAGAAAATTAAAACACATTTATTGTCATTGAGTGCATTTATGGCGCCACAAAGACATGCACAAAGATCATTCAATCAACGTATTCAATATTGGGATTCAACGGATGCAAATGAGAATGGCGTTCCGGTTGATCAATCTCAAATTTACAATAGAGGAATCAGATACAACGAACATTGGGGTTATGTAACGGATCATGACAACAAAGGCACTTTTAAAGACGGGAATCAAAGAATTTTAAGTGAAAGATTGAATTATTACAACAAGCCTCAAATTACATTGAAAGATTTTTGGCAAGTGAATAAAAAATTATCAGTTTCCAATTTAGTTTATGCTTCTATCGGAAGAGGCGGAGGCACCAAACTTTCAAATTATGGTGCTGCTGTAAGAACGGAAGACGGAACGATTGATTGGGATAAAATCATTTACAACAATCAAAACACTTCCTTTTTTGGTCAAGTTGTACCGAACATTGATGTTAATTATTCTTTGACTGAATTGAAATCAAATCAAGTGTTGACAGCTTCAGTTAATAATCACTTTTGGGTGGGATATTTAGGACAAGTAAATTACAAAATGTCTGAACAATGGAGTTTTTCTGGAGGTTTGGATTATAGAAATTACAAAGGAACACATTACAGAGAAATCAAAGATTTGTTGGGTGGAGACTATTACGTAAATCCATCAAATCAAAATGCAACGACAACAATGAAACGTGTTGGCGATAAGATTGCAGACACTGACAAACCATACGAAGATTATAGAGATGGTTTTGTACAATGGGCAGGTGTTTTTGGTCAGGCGGAATATACTGGAACTCGTTGGACAGCTTTCATCAACCTTTCTGGTGTTTACAATGGTTACAAAGGTGTAGATTATTTCCAGAAAAAAGTATTAGAAGTAGGTGATACGACTTTGAGAATTGGTGCGAATGACGTAATTCAATACAACGGTCAAACTTACAACGCACAAAGTGAAGGGGTGAAAGATTATGCAACTGATTGGAAATGGATTCCAGGTGGAACTTTTAAAGCGGGTGCAAGTTATATTTTGACAGAAAAATCAACTGTTTTCGTCAATGCAGGTTATTTGTCAAGAACGCCAATGTTTACAAGTGTAGTGAATAACAATGAAAACCAATTTTTCCAAGAAATCAAAAATGAAAGAATTTTGGCTTTAGAGGCAGGGTATTCTTACACTTCTAAATTCTTCGGTTTGAATTTGAACGGTTATGCAACCAATTGGAAAAACAAACCTTTTCCAAATGGATTGGCAATTCCTGATCCGTTGGATCCAACTTCAACGATTCGAATCAATGTAAATGGAATGGATGCGATTCACTATGGTGCAGAGTTGGATTTGGCTTACAATATTTCTAAGAAATTATCTGCTGAAGTAATGCTTTCTTATGGTGATTGGAGATGGAATTCTTCTCAAACAATTATTTTACCTAAATACGATTCATTGAATGTGACGTTTGATGCAAAAGGTGTTCACGTTGGAGATGCGCCTCAATCTAGTTATAGTGGTGCTTTGAGATATGAACCTTTCAAAAATTTCTTCGTGAAAGCGCAGTATATGTATTTTGATAGATATTACGCTCAATTTAATCCTTTTAACTTGAAAGGTGAAAATGCAGGACGTGAATCTTGGAAAATTCCTGGTTACGGAATGTTGAATTTATTCATGGGTTATAAATATAAAATGAAAAAATCTGAGCTTTTATTCAACGCTATGGTGCAAAATGCGTTAAATAGTAAGTTCATTGCTGATGCAACATTGTCCAGTACTTATGGTCCTGGTTTCGATGCTGCTTCTGCAGGAGTAATGTACGGTGGAGGATTTAGATACAACTTATCTATCGCTTTACAATTTTAAAAATAAGTAAACAAAAAAACAATTATGAAAAAAATCATTTATTCAATTCTCCTTGCTGTCGCTTGTAACCTTTCAGGTTTTGCACAAGCGGTTTTGCCAACTTCTTGGAGTTTTACAACTGCTGGTTTGCCTTTGGGTTGGACTGAATCAGAAAGTATTTTTTACACTGCTTCTGGAAATACACCTCCTGCTAAGAAATTTGATAGCACTGGTGATATGATGACAGTCTTCTTTGCAAGTAATCCTGGAGATTTGACTTACTATTTGGCAGGAAACAGCTTCAGCGGAGGTACTTTCTTAGTTCAAGAATCTGTTGATGGTTCAAACTGGACAACTTTGCACACGCATACCGCACCTCCTGCGGCAACTTATACACTTTTTACTGATGTTCCAAATGCTTTGACTCGTTACATTCGTTTTAATTACACGAATAAAGTAACAGGAAATATTGGATTGGATGATGTAAATATCGCAGTTGGAGCTGCAACACCAGAGCAAGAAATCAATGTGAAACAAGGAACGACAACGATTGTAAATGGTGGAAGTTTTGTTACTGCATCGCCAGTTTCTACGCTGTCTCCAATCAATTTTACAATTGAAAACTTGGGAACTACTAATCCCTTAAACATTTCGGGTGTAACAATTACAGGAGCAAATGCAGCTGATTTTGCTGTAGGTTCAACACCAACTGCTATTGCAGGTTTGGCGAATGGAACATTGACTATCAATTTCACTCCTTCTGTTGCAGGAAATAGAAATGCGGTGATTAACATTGCGAGTAATGATGCTGATGAAAATCCATACATCATCAACGTGTTGGGTATTGGAGGGAACTACGCCACTGAGCCAACAGCTCAACCAACGAATTTAACTTTTACAGATGTTAAAACATTCAGAGTTACGGGTTCTTTCACAGCTCCTGCTACTTCACCTGATGGATATTTGATTTTGCGTAAAAAAGGTTCTGCTATCACAGGAATTCCAGCTGATGGAGCGGTTTACAAAAGAGGAGATATTGTTGGAGACGCGCAAGTTGTTTTTAGTGCAAACGTTAACACTTTTAGACCAAATAACATTGTAGCATCTACCGATTATTATTTCGCAGTTTATGCATACAACGGTCCCGGAGTTTACAGAAATTATTTGACTGCAAATCCCTTGACAGGAAATGTTACGACTCCGGCAACAATGATGCCTGCTGGTTATTATAATGGAATCAATACAACAAGCGCAACTTTTGTGACTGATTTACATAATTTAATAAATCCACATACTGAGCAGTATTACAGTAATTATTCAACTCGAATGATTTCTTTGTTTGCTGCTCGTGATACAACTGATGACAGACGAGTGATTACTTGTGTTTACAGTGGGGAAAATAAAATTTATACGGAACCTTTTGATTTTACAACACAAGGATATAGCAGAGAACATACTTATTGCCATAACTGGATGCCAACAAATCCAGCTGATTTATTGCCAGAATACAATGATTATCACCATTTATTCCCAACAAACCAAAATAATGCAAATGGCGTAAGAAGCAATTATCCTTTAGGAAAAGTTGTTACTGTTTCATCTACCTATTTAGGTGCGAAGTTTGGTTTAGATGCAAACGGACACATGGTTTATGAGCCACGTGATGAGCACAAAGGTGATGCTGCCAGAGCAATGATGTATGAAGCTGTTTGTTATAATTCAGTAAGTGGAAACAACTGGAAATTTCCTTCTTACATTAGTGGAAGTATTCCTTACGGACAAGACCAATATGTATTGAAACAATGGGCTTTGCAAGATTTACCAAATAATTGGGAAATTTCTAGAAATGACTTTATTGATTCTTTACAAGATAACAGAAATCCATTTGTTGACAATCCTGAATTTGTTTGTTATGTAAATTTCTCTAACATGACTTATGAAACAAATGGTTGTTTGGCTTCTATCGAAGAACAGTTGATGAATGCTTTTATTGTGTATCCAAATCCAGCGAAAAAGGAATTGTTTTTGCATGTGGATGCAACTACAATTTTGAGCTACGATATTATTGACATGCAAGGAAGAGCTGTGAAATCTAATACAGTTTCTAATCTTTCTGTTGTAAATATCAACACCGAAACTATGCGAGCTGGTTCTTATATCGTGAAAGTAAAAACACCTTATGGAGAAGTTCAAAAATCATTGATTATTGAATAATGAAATTTAAATTTTATATTTTCATCTTAGGAGCAGGTCTATCGGCCTGCTCTTTTGGTAAACAAACTTTTGTGAATGGGAAATCCATTCCTTTGACTGCGGATTATTCCAATTCAAGAAGCGTTGATTCTATCGTTTCACCCTACAAAATTGAGTTGGACAAAGAAATGAATCAGGTCATTGCGCAAGCGGAAGTTGATTTTATCAATCAAAGACCGAATGGAAATTTGGGGTTTTTGGTATCAGATATTTTACTTGAAAAAGGAAAAGAAATACTGCCAAATGAAAATATAATTTGTTTGATCAATACAGGTGGATTGCGCGCGCCGATTAGTAAAGGAAATGTTTTGTTGGGCGATGTTTTCAAATTGATGCCTTTTGACAATCAATTTTTATTGGTTAAAATGCCCGCAAAATCAATCGTTGATATCAAAGAATACCTCAAAAAATCGGGCGGTGAACCAATCAGTGGATTTAAAATTTTGAAAGATTCTATTTTGACAGCTGAAAACAAGATTTGGAATCAAGAAGATTTTTGGGTGATCACTTCTGACTATTTAATGAATGGTGGCGATAATATGAATTTTTTTAAAGAAAAATTAGAGGTGAAAAATCCAAATTTGTTGTTGAGAAATGTCATTTTAGAAGGATTTAAAAATCGAAAATCTTTGGGGAATATTTCAGAAACACGCATCAAATTTTAAGTCATGGATAGAAGAAAATTTATTCAAAGTTCAAGTTTGGCTTTTGGTGGCTTGATGGTTTCTCCTCAATTGTTGGCTGCTCCAGATTTAAAGAAAACAACGAAAATTACGATTTTACATACCAACGACACGCATTCAAACATTGATGCCTTTCCAGCGAATCATGCCAAGTATGCCAATCAAGGTGGTGTTTCTCGGCGACATGAATTGATTCAAAAAATCAGATCGGAAGAGGAAAATGTTTTGCTTTTAGATGCGGGAGATATTTTCCAAGGAACGCCTTATTTCAATCGTTTTGGCGGTGTGTTGGAAATGAAATTAATGTCGCATTTAGGCTATGACGCAGCAACAATGGGCAACCACGATTTTGACGGCGGCATGGATGGTTTCTTAAAGGCGAAGGAATTTGCGAATTTTCCGTTTTTGTGTTCAAATTACGATTTCAAGAATACCATTTTAGACGGACAAACCAAATCGCATCACATTTTTGAAAAAAGTGGCGTGAAAATAGGAGTGTTTGGACTCGGCGTTGAATTAAGCGGATTGGTGCCAGATATTCATTTCAAAGAAACAAAGTATTTAAATCCCATTGAAATGGCGCAAGAATCAATCAAAAAGCTCAAAGAGGCGAAAGTTGATTTGATTATTTGTTTGTCGCACTTGGGGTATGAATATGCTTCGGAAAAGATTTCAGATAGGAAATTAGCGCAAAAAACGGATGGAATTGATTTGATTATCGGCGGACATACACACACTTTTTTGGAAAAACCGACGGTGGAATACAATTTAGGAGGAAATATCACGTTGGTTAACCAAGTCGGTTGGGCTGGTGTTCAGCTCGGAAGAGTCGATTTTTACGTTGGGAATAATGTAAAGTCAGACGCAGGTTTAATTTTAATTGATTAATTTAACAACGAATTTTGTAGGTTCAACGTTTAATCGTTTTAAAGGTAATAGATATGAAAAAGCTCATTTTAATTTATTTTTGCTGTTCAGGTTTGCAATTGATTGCTCAAGAAGACAAACAAATAATTATTGTTGATAGAAGTTCTGACAGAAGTCGTCCAAAAGAAAGCAGAATGCCTCGACGTATGGTAGAACATATGAATGTTTTCAAATTTGATCCCATTCGAATGGCTATTGGTGAAATTAATTTCTCTTATGAACGCGTGTTGAATGATCCAATGAGTTTGGAGATTGAATTAGGACCCACAGTTTCAAATTTGGGAAGAAATAGATTTTTTATTGATCAATCCCAAACGACTAGAAATTCAGCAATGGGCGTTTTTACTTCTGTAGCGCTTAAATTTTATCCTTTAGACGGTCGACCAGCTTTAAATCAATTGTATATTTCACCTAAGTTCAAATACAGAAGATACAACGAATCAATAGAAGGGAATTCTAGCAGTTCATTGCCAAGTATCAAAGGTTTTACTAATGAGGCGATTTTCACTTTCAACTTCGGATACCAGCAATGGCTTGCAAATAATTTCTCATTTGATTACTATTTTGGCATTGGGATCGGAAGTTATGCTTCTACGACTTACCAAGCAAGTTCAGAATTTGTGAATAATGAATGGCAAGAAACTTGGTTAAAGCAAAATGAAAATTACACGCGTTTCGTTGCGACAATTGGGATGAAGGTAGGAATTGGTAAATAGACGCGCTTCGCTCGTAGATATTAAGATGTTAGGATATTAGGATTTTAAGAGTTGTTGCAACGCAACTTTAAAACGTTAAATTGTCTGTTGGGGCGCAATGCATTGCGCCCCAACAGACAATTATCAAAACGTCTTAACATCCTAAAGCGCAGCAGGCAGCTGCGAATCAAATCTTATTATCCTAACATCTAAAAAAAAATCTATGAAAAAAACAATCATTTTAGGATTTATCCTGTCGATATTTTCGCAACTGAATGTGTTTTGTCAAACTGTTTGTGATTCAATAAACATTGAAAATGTTGTTTTGGATGCAAATACTATTGAAATTCAGGTATATAATAGCAGTCAGCATACCATTATTTATCCATTTTTCACAACAACTTTGACATACAATCCATACATCACAATGGCTGATACTTTGCAAGTGCTCTCTTTTTTGAGTGTGCCAGGCGATGGAAACAATGGCTTTTCGAATGCGCTGTATTGGAATGTTACTTTCGCACCAGCTTCTTCAGTGCCCGCAAATACTATTTTTACTGGCAATTTGGTAATCACAGATCCAAATGATTCAACATTTTCTTGCACCAAACCATTCAGTTTCACTTACGGTTCTGGTGTTGCGACAACTCCAGTAATTGGAATGGCTAAATTGCAGGTTTTCCCCAATCCAAATGAAGGAAAGTGGACAGTAATTTCGCCAGTTTCGCAAGGAAAAATCATCTTATTTGACGCGCTTGGTAAGGTTGTTTTAACGCAAGTAAGCAACGCTGAATCTTCAATTTTTGAACTAAAAAACGCTGGGATTTATACCTTAAAATTTGAAAGCACCGCTGGAAGTTGGACGGAGAAGATTTGTGTCAAGTAAAAAAAGACCCGCTTCGCTATTAGACAGTAGACATTAGAACCGTTGCTACGCAACTATTAGACTAATTTGGATTATTAGATTGTTGGATTGTTGGATTCGCTACGCGTCTGCCTGCGGCGGTGTTGGA
>JBBALI010000028.1:0-2557 GCA_040403095.1 Crocinitomicaceae bacterium | reverse complement strand
TCTATCGTCTAATATCTTTGGTCTCTTGTCTAATGTCTAATGTCTTTGGTCTAATGTCTTTGGTCTCTTGACTGCTATCTAATATCTTTGCCCATGCTCAATTCAAAAAAACAAATCATCTTCACCATTTTTGCTGGGATTTTTATTACCAGCGCGATTGTGGCGGAGTTGATTTCTGCGAAGTCGGTTCCTACACCTTTGTCGCCGATTATTGCGGGGATCATTCCTTGGCCGATCGTTTTTTTGTTGACCGATGTGATGAACGATTATTTCGGGAAAGAAACCGTGAAACGTTTGAGTTACATCACCGCTGGATTGATTGCCTTTTGCTTTTTGTTGGTCTACATCGCGGTGGAAGTGCCGACGGATTCCCATTCCTATCTGAGTGACAGCGAATTTCGCAAGGCTTTTGGCGGAAGTTTACCGATTATGATTGGAAGCATCACGGCGTTCTTGGTTTCGCAGTTGGTGGATGTACAATTGTTTGGCGTTTTCAATAAATTGACAAAAGGCCGCATGATTTGGCTGCGAAGTACTGGTTCGACTGTTATTTCTCAGCTAATTGATGGATTTATCGTCCTTTTCATCGGTTTTTGGTTGCCGGGAGTTTATTCGTTTCAAGAAATTCTCGTGTTTTGGATTTCCGGTTACAGCGTGAAATTGATTATCGCGGTTTTGTTGACACCGTTTGTGTATTTGATGCACGCTTTGGCGAAAAGGATTTTGTAGACTTTATTTTTGGGCGCCTTGTCCATCTGCGGCTTCAAGTCCTCGCGGTTTGCAACCACTGTGGGCTTTCCACCTCCGCCGGGGCGTGGGGATTGTTGTGAAAACTGATGTTTTCCGCGATGATTTCAAAAAAAATACTTGAAACCAAGTTCCATTCAATTTTTTCAATAAATTTATGGTACTCCAAAATAGATTATTTTTCAAAACGATCATTTTCAGTTTTAAGGATTTCACCATTTGGGGTAATAACTAGTCAAACGCTTATCAGCTACACGTTTTATTGCAAAAACCACTGTGACTGAAAGGGCGAAGCTGTGGGAAGGAGGGGGAAGATTTCGAAAATTAAGTACATTTTAATCTAAAAATTTTTTCTAAATAGTTGTTTAATTTGTTCTTTTCTATTAAATTTAGGTAACCGAAAAATACCTTTATGGAAAGAATTAAACTAACGAGTGCAACTCACCGAGACCAAAAAATAATATTGATTCAGTTTGAAAAGAATGATGCCATTGTAACAACTTTGCGTGCTAATTTCAAAACTTTTGCTTGGAGCAAGACTTTCTCCAGTTTGTATATTGTTCGAAGTTCGGATTTTTTGAATCAATTTTTCAAGTGTTTTAAAGGAAAGTTTTTTATTGACTACAGTGCTGTAGAGAAAGTTCAAATGATAAATGCCTTGAATGCAAAAAGTTTGAGCTCAACGACTCAAAATGAGCGAACGAAATCGAAACCCATTTTAGCTCCACTCAATGAAACGCAAACAAAGGCGATTGAACAGTTTGTTGGATATTTGAAATCCATCAGATATGCTGAAAATACGATTGGAACCTACAGTGATGCTGTAAAGATCTTTTTTAGATTTTTCAGTGAAAGGTCGATTGATAGTTTGGAAGCCAGTGACATTACTTTTTTCAACAATGATTACATTCTGAAATATGGTTATTCTGCATCTTATCAAAATCAGGTGGTGAATGCGATTAAGTTGTTTTTCAGGGTTGTGGAAAGTAAAAAAATGATCATTGAAGCCATTGAACGCCCGCGAAGGGAGCACCGCTTGCCAAACGTTTTGAGTAAAGAGGAAGTGAAATTGATTCTTCAATCCTCGAATAATAAGAAACATGTTGCCATGCTCAGTTTGATTTATGCTTGCGGACTGCGAAGAAGTGAATTGTTGAATCTGAGTTTGAAAGATATTCATTCAGATCGTAATTTGTTGATTATAAATCAGTCGAAAGGAAAAAAAGATAGGGTAGTACCTATTTCTGACAAGTTGATTTTACTTTTAAGAGCGTATTATGTAGAATATAAACCCAAAAAATGGTTATTTGAAGGTCAACTACCTTTTAGTCAATATTCTGAGCGAAGTTTAGAGTTGGTTTTAAAAAAAAGTGTTACTATTGCAAACATTAAAAAACCGGTAACTTTGCATTGGTTGCGACACAGTTATGCGACACATTTGATGGAAAGCGGCACTGATTTGCGATTTATTCAAGAGCTACTAGGACATAAAAGCAGTAAAACAACTGAGATATATACACATGTCAGCACCAAAAGTATACAGCAAATTAAAAGTCCATTCGACGATTTGTAAGCTGAATAACCCGAAACTCCAGTTGCGCCAAGCGATACGACTTGGGTTGTACATGCGAAATAAAAGTGCTATTTTTATCGTGTATAAATAAGTTACAAGCAAGTGTAGGACGACCGACAACTCGACAACAAACCGACAGAAACGAAGGACGAAAATGCCAACGCTTCGCAAAATTAAAAGAGGTGTTTTGCCAACGCACTTGCCGACACAAAAACACCACATTTAATTTTGCCCAAC